>CALMPI010000012.1 GCA_937872175.1 uncultured Flavobacteriales bacterium
CCGACACGCCGACACGCCGACACGCCGACACGCCGACACGCCGACACGCCGACACGCCGACACAACCCCGATCGATCAAGGTAAGTGGCCCCGCCACCACCCCCACGAAGAAGCCCCCGGCGCTTGACACACCGAGGGCTCTGCCGCTCATGTCCCACCAAACTACGACGAAAGATGAACACGAGCTAGTGCAAAGGTACAGACCCTCGGGGAGCAGGCGCATGGCCCCTGGGGTGCCGGTCGCAACGGATGGCCCAAGGCCGATCCGTGCGGGAAGGCAGCGCATCCAATGGGTGTGCTGTCTTCCTGGTGGCCAGGAGCGCCGCAACAAGTAAGGAGAACGTAGATGCCCAGAGCACTCCTTCTTCACTTGATGAACCTGGCCCTCGCCGCGATGGCGACGGCCCAGAACCTCGTGCCCAACCCGAGCTTCGAGGATACCACCCATTGCTCCCTGTATCAACCGCCGTACGAGGAGGCGGTCGGCTGGTATAGCGCCAACCTGGCCACACCGGACATCTTCGACTGCGACACGGTGGATCCTTGTGGTACCTTCATGGACCCTACGGACACTGGAATACAGGCAAAGGGATACAGGACCGCATACGACGGGAACCGATTGGCCGGCGGATTTCATTGGTATGGGACAGACAGCACAGGCAGCTCGCGGGATTACCTGAGCACCAAGCTGCTGGCCGAACTCGAAGCCGGAAGAAGCTACCGGGTGAGCCTGTACTGTGCACGACCAAAAGGGCACCGACGCGCGATCGATCACATTGGTGTGTACTTCGGCCCGGACAGTATTCACGAACCGCACACCACGGTGCTTCCTCTCATCCCACAGGTTGAGCTCCGTGATCCGAACAACGCATATCTGCTGGATACGAATTGGGTCGAACTGGCGGACACCCTCATGGCGCAAGGCAACGAGCGCTGGCTGGTGATCGGCACCTTCCTGGACGACCCACAAGTGAACGGCATCGACCTGCCCCCCCTGTTCCCACAGCCCAAGGCCTACTACTACATTGATGCGGTGTCCGTGGTACCGCTGTATGCTGAGGCGGTTGAGGAGCAGCTGGCAGGGTATGCAGAGCTATCGGCGACGTCCGAGATGATCCGATGGATCAGCAGCGAACCCTTGCGCTCCTTGTTGGTCATTGATGCGGCCGGCCGGTTGGTCTGGCAGCCGCGCGTATCCGCGAGCCGAGAGGGTGGCGTACTGGTTCCAAGCAGCTTGGCGCAAGGCCTGTACACGGTCATCGCGTACATGGGTGGGCAACGAAGGGTCGTCAGGTTCATCAAGTAAGAAGGGGCCTTGGGCGCAACCCCAAGACCATGAGAACGACAGTTTTCGCAGGAACGTTGATACTTGGTTCCATTACCGCCGTGGCCCAGACTCCTTGGCTCCTTTCGGGGAATGGAACAACCGACTACACGCTTGACTTCCTAGGCACCACCGATGCTGAGCGGCTTGCTCTTCGGACTTACGACAAGGTCCGCTTGGTGGTGAACCAGGAAGACAACTACGACATCGGCAGCTTCAGTCTGCTCCCCACAGCGGGCTTTGTCGGCATCAGCCCCAGCAGCTATTTCTGGGACAATGGGCCGGGCCCCTTCAGCCGGCTGCATCTGGCGGAGCCCGGTGCCTATGGATACGAGAGCATTGGCTATCGGCCATGGATGCGCAACGGTGTCACCTTCACGGGCAACAGCGACCAGATGTACATCGGGCAGAAGTACACCTACGACAACCCCGAAGAGCCCGAGTCCGGTGAGTTGAACAACTATACCGATGCCATCGTGCAGTGGAGCGACAACCCGGGCACCTGGCTCCGTCGTACGAGCTGATCGGTAAAGCCCACATGAAGTTTTCAACCAGTAGCACCAACTGGCTCGTCGTCGACTATTTTCGACCTGCCATGCCTGCCGGGAACCACACCCCCAGTGAACGCGGACCGCACGTGAACGGGCCACAGGCCTGCGGCTGGAGGCAGGTGGCCGGAAGCAGGAAGCAGGAGACTGGAGACAGGAAGCAGGAGACTGGAGACAGGAAGCAGGAGTCAGGAGTCAGGAGGCAGGAGGCAGGAGGCCGACAAGCCTGGGACCTACCAAGTTAACCTCACCAACCATCGATGAATGAAGCCCCCGGCGCGCAAACACCGAGGGCTTTGGTCGCTCAACATTCACCCCCTAAGGCATAGGAACATGAACACGAGCTAGCGCAAAGGTACAGACCCTTGGGGAGCAGGCGCATGGCCCCTGGGGTGCCGGTCGCAACGGATGGCCCAAGGCCGATCCGTGCGGGAAGGCAGCGCATCCAATGGGTGTGCTGTCTTCCTGGTGGCCAGGAGCGCCGCAACAAGTAAGGAGAACGTAGATGCCCAGAGCACTCCTTCTTCACTTGATGAACCTGGCCCTCGCCGCGATGGCGACGGCCCAGAACCTCGTGCCCAACCCGAGCTTCGAGGATACCACCCATTGCTCCCTGTATCAACCGCCGTACGAGGAGGCGGTCGGCTGGTATAGCGCCAACCTGGCCACACCTGATATCTGGGATTGCGACACCATAGCACCATGTGGTCGATTCATGGATGAAACAGACTCAGGAATCCAGGTAAAAGGCTACAAGGCCGCATTTGATGGATCTCGATTTGCTGGTGGATTTCACTGGTATGGACCTGGAGGCACCGCTGGTACTCGGGAGTACTTGAGCACCCGGTTACAGACGGAACTTGTGTCGGGCCAGGCGTACCGTGTGTCGATGTATTGTGCACGCCCGAAGGGCCATCGACGTGCAATTGACCACATCGGTGTCTACTTCGGCCCGGACAGTATCCATACGCAAATCACCACGGCCTTGCCAGTTATACCACAAGTGGAACTTCGTGATCCGATGAGCCCCTATCTGGTTGACACGGCTTGGACCCAACTCGTGGATACCTTTCTGGCAGTGGGTGGCGAACGTTGGATGGTGTTTGGTACGTTTCAGAACGATGATGAGGTGATTGGAATCGATCTGATGCCGTTGTGGCCATCAGATGATGCCTACTACTACATTGACGCTGTTGCGGTAGAAGCGGTCGCAGAACAGGCGGTAAACTCGCCAATGGCTTCGACAGTTCGCTTATGGTCTTTTGCTGGATACATAGGTTGGCAAGGCGACTCGGCACTTTGGGAGTTGCTGGTTTTGGACCCGCGTGGACGACTTGTTCTCAAGGTCAATCCGCTACCAGGAAACGAAGGCAGTATTCCGTTGCCACCTGATCTGGCCGAGGGACCATACATCGCAAGGGCGACCTCATCCACAGGAACGTCTGTGTTGAAGTTCATCAAATGAATGGATGCTCTCGGGCAGTAATACCCGAAGAGATGAAGAACAGCGTACTGCTCGGAATATTAATCCTGAGCACTTTCACCGTTAGGGGTCAGTGGATGGAGTCTGGTAATACAGGAACGGACTGGACCACTGAATTTCTTGGAACCACTGATGATGTGCGACTGACGTTGCGCACATACGACAAGTTTCGCCTTGTGGTAAACGAGGAGGACAATTACACCATAGAGAGCTTCTCTTCAATCCCTACAATGGGCTTCGTGGGTATCAGCCCCAGCAGCTATTTCTGGGACAATGGGCCGGGCCCCTTCAGCCGGCTGCATCTGGCGGAGCCCGGTGCCTATGGATACGAGAGCATTGGCTATCGGCCATGGATGCGCAACGGTGTCACCTTCACGGGCAACAGCGACCAGATGTACATCGGGCAGAAGTACACCTACGACAACCCCGAAGAGCCCGAGTCCGGTGAGTTGAACAACTATACCGATGCCATCGTGCAGTGGAGCGACAACCCGGGTACTTGGCTCAGCGATCGCATGCGCTTCATCTTCACCTCGGAGTACAGCAGCTCCAACCCCACCGGTAGCAACTCCATGGAGGGCTTGGAGGCCATGCAGCTCTATCCGCACGACAGCGGTTCGGAGGTGTTCGTGGGCATCGGCGATTGGTTCGGCCAGAGCGCCACGCCGGATGAACGGCTGGACGTGTTGGACCGCACGATCATGATCCGCAGGCTGGTGCCGGACTATGAGGATGGCCAGCTGGACCGCTTGGTGGTGACGGATGCGGATGGCCGTTTGCATTGGCGCGCAGTGAGTTCACTACCAGTGGCTGCTGACAATTGCGAATGGACGATGAGCAGCACATCACCGAACCACGTGATCACCGCAGTGGGTGCGGCCAACGGTGCGCGTCCTGACGATGCCGAGAACGTTGGGATCGGTGACAGTTCGCCCGAAGCCAAACTGGACGTGCTGCGGAACTATACCTCCTCCAATGACCTTGGGTTGCAGGTTTACACCAATGGTGACAACAACGGCACCGAGAACATCGGTCTGAAATGCGGGGTGCAGACCGCCAGCGGACAGACCTCGGGCAACGAGCACTACGGTGTGCATTCTCGGGCGTTCGACGGGGCAGGGAAGAACTACGGTGTATATGGTCGGGGCTGGCTCAATACCGGCAAGACCACCACGGACAACATGGGTGTCCACGGGGACACGGAGAACGGCTCGGGGCAGGCCACCAATGCGTACGGTGTAAAAGGCTATAGCAGTGGGCTGCCGACCACCCAGGGCTTCGGCGTACATGGCTACGTGCATACCACGCCGACCGACTCGAGCAGCGCTGTGCTGTTGGCCGGCGTGTACGGGAGCGTGCAACACGCGAACTACCCCAACCGATGGGCGGCCTACTTCGTGGGTGCAGGGCTCCACACGGCCGGCGTTTGGCAGACCTCTGACGCCATGCTGAAGCAGAATGTTACGGACCTCCTGAATGCGTCCGATATCCTGGCCCAATTGCAGCCTAAGCGCTACCAGTTCCGGACAGGAGATTATCCGCAACTGGGATTGCCCGAGGGATCTCATGACGGTATCATGGCCGGCGATCTCCAAGCCGTACTTCCCAACTTGGTGCGCACCGTGAACCATCCGGCCGTGTTGGATACGCTGGGCAATGTGATCCACCCAGCAGTGAGCTTTAAGGCCGTGAATAGCGACGGTCTGATCCCTATTCTCGTTGGGGCGAGCAACGAACACACGACCGAGCTGAACACTTTGCAGGACCAAGTTTCTCAGCTCCAGCAGCAGATCGCCACTCTGCAACAAGACCTGGCCACCTGTTGCGCGGCGCACGGCAGCACGGATGGGCGCAGCATGAGCCCAGGCGCAGGGGCACACCTTCGCCAAGGCTTCGGCGATGCGAACGCAGGAGCAGGTGAGGCCCTGCGCACCGACCTGTTCATCGTGCCCAACCCGGTGGCGGACCACACGCAGCTGCGGTACACAGTGGCCACGCCGGGCCGCACGCGCCTGGAGGTGAGCGATGCCAGTGGCAAGCGATTGGAGGTGCTGGAGGAGGCCGTGCGTGAAGCCGGTGCCTACGCCCACGACTGGACCACCACGGATCTCGCGCCAGGCACCTACCACGTCACGCTGTACCTCAACGACAGCTTCGTGGTGAAGAAGGCGGTGAAGGTGGGGCGGTAACGTTGCGTTGAACCCTGGCCGAGGGCCGCTTCGCATTCGCGGGGCGGCCCTCGGTGTTCGGGTACACGTCCACAGGGCCGGATGTGCACCTGCTGGATGCCACACGGTGACTGAGCGGGGGGAGGGTGGTGGTATATCCGCTGTAGCCTAGCGCGAAGGAGGGGTGGAGTGAAGGAGGAACATGGAGGAAGAAGGAACAAGGAGGAGGAACCAAGAAGAAAGATGGACGCCTGCGCCGGAGGGTTGGTCGAGGGAATGGGTTCTGTGCGAGTTGGGAGTCTGCTGCGTCGGGAGTCCAGGGAGTCGGGAGTCTGCCGAGTCCTCTGAGTCGGGAGAGTGAAGAGCCGGCTGAGTCGGGAGTCTGATCGGTCGGGAGGCTGAGGCGACCTGACGGCCGCGGTGGACATGGGCTCACGCGATGGGCGCAGGGATGGGAAGCCAGGCAGCGGCCATCGGCGAGCAGCGGAACATCCCGAAGCGTCGCGCTCACTTGGCCATGCGCACGGTGGCGGCCTGGGCGGCGCGCTGCTGCTCGGTCCAGGCGGCCAGGTCCATGGTGGGGTCCACGAAGGGGGCGACCATGCGGCGCTCGGTGCGCACCGGCTTGCCCTTGGCGGCCTTGCGGGGGGCGGAGGCGAAGGTGCCCTGGACCAGGGTGAGGACGCTCACGAGGATCAGAAGGCTGCGGAGGGTGGCGGTGCGGGTCATGGCGTGGGTCGGGGTTCGTTGGTGACCCAAAGCAAGGCCCGGAAGCGGGGGTAGCGTGAGCCCGGCCGAGCAGGTGGCGGCCGGCAGGGAGCAAGTGGCGGGTGTGGCCAGGGGGAGGCTGCGGGAGAGGAGTGCCCTTCACGCAGAGGTGCAGAGTAGGGGGCGGAATTCCAGAGGGACATAAACGGGCAATGCCAGAAAACGGCGCATCCAACACGCTGTCAGGGAGTTAAGCCCGGAAACGGCGACACCCCGCCGGAATTCCACCGGGACGATCAGGGTGCGATCTCGTGGAGTTTGAAGCGGACGGGGCCCCCTGGGGAGTACCCAGCTTCCAGTGGCCGGACGGAACGGCCTGAAAGCGCCCAAAGCCGCGCCAGAATTGAACAAACCGCCAGGCCGAGGGGCCGAAGGAAAGCCGGGGACCGCGCCCTACCGCGGCCCCCAGGCCCTCCCCCTTGACCGCCTCCAACCGGCGATTAGATCCCTATTAGATCCCTCATTTAGATCCCTCTGATGTTGGGATCCCAGGAGCCTGTTCCGGCCCCTCCCCGAACTCCAGCCGACCCTGTTCGGCGGGTGTCTCCTGGTCGGCCTGGGCCTTGTACCGGCTCACCAGCTTGGCGATGTACTGGGAGCTGAGGTAGAACTTGGTGGAGGCCATTTCCAGGACGGCCGCGTACCGGTACTTGTGGACCCCATTGACACGCTCCTCCATGCGCTCCATCACGAACTGGTAGATGTCGCGATCTCTCCTCTCCTGGTGGTTGCGTACCGGCATCAGTGGGCGGGTTTGAAGTCGATGATGGCACCATCCCGACCCACCACGGCCGTGAGGCCGAGGCTGCGCAGGTGCCGGCGGTAGGCGGTGATGTCCTCACCGCTGAGCTTGCGCTCGTACTCCTTGCTGTAATGGTCCGGCCAGCGGCTGGCGGCCGGCGCGGCCATGGCGGCCCGCACCTCGTTCCAATACCGGGCGAGGTTGGCCACGCTCTGCTTGCCGCGCCAGAGCCAGGTGGTGGCGTTCTGGGGCATGTCCTTGTCGTTGAGGTACCAGGCGAGCAGGTCCTCGTTCACCGGCAGCTTGCTGAGCATACCGGCATCCTTGCTGTTGACGCGATACTTGAGGCCCTTGTGCTCCTCGTAGAGCCGGCACCAGAGCGCCACCTTGCTGTTGGCCGCCATGACCGGTTCAGCCTCGGTGATGACGCAGCCGGCGTCCAGGAGCTCGACCCGCAGGGGCTCCCAGTGGATGGCCGCCCGGGGCTGCAGGCCGGCGATGCAACTACCCAGGATCGGCGCCAGGCGCGCCGCGATGCTGCGGCCGTCCAGGTAGACGCTGCGGATGGTGCCTGTGCCGTCATCGACGAGCAGCCGCGCCCGCTCGGTACCGTGCTCGCTATGCCGCACCTCGTAGATCATGCGGTGGCCTGGTCGATGTGCCCACAGACCACGAGCACGCCGGGCCAGCGGCGCATGTCATCCTTGGTCATGTGCATGGCGTAGACGGCCAGGAGCGCCAGGGCCTCCTCGGTAGGCACGTGGAGGCGATACTCGTTCTTGATGATGAGGCTGGTCTTGCGCAGGCGGTAGAGCAGCCTGGCGGCCAGCAGCGGCAGCATGCGTGCCATCACCCTGGAGGCGATGGGCTTCCCGGCCGTGTTGATGCGCACGGCCGGTGCGCTGTGGGCATCGCAGTATGCGGCCAGGAAGCCACATACATCGTGCACGTGCATGTTGATGAGGACCAGGCGCAACTTATCCATGGGCGTCGGTCTTACGCAGCACGATCTCCAGTTGCGTGATGAGGTCGCGGAGCTCGGCCAGGGTGTGCTCGTGGAAGTCCTTCTTGGTGCGCCCGAAGTGCATGCACCAGGCGTCCAGGCGTTGCACGTCCACGGTGCCGTCCGGCCGCTCCCAGCCGAGCTCGTGGGCGAGGCTGTACACCTTGCGGCGCATGCGGTAGAGCTTGCCGGGCTCGCCATGCTCGGCCAGGCGTTCGAGGTGGGCGATGAGCAGGTCGGCCTCCGGGGCCAGCAGCTCGCGCGAGCTGCTGGTGCGGCCGGCACTGAACTGGCGGCAGAGGTCGGCGCGGTCGTCGCCACCCAGGCCCAGCTTGGCGAGCAGGCCGAAGAGCCTGTTGTTCTGCTGCATCGTGCGCAGCGCTGAGGGTGGATGTTGGAAGCGGGGCATCAGGCTACGGGGATGTGCAGCACCTTGCTGAGCACGCTGTGGTCCTGGCCACTGACGGCCTCGCGGAGCTGGGCGGGGGTGAGCATGGCCATGTCCTGGCCGATGAGCCTGTCCACGCTGACGCGGTAGAGGCGTGCGATGCGCAGCAGCAGGTCGGTGTCCGGCTCGGCGCCGCCGCTCTCGTAGGTGCTGACCCGCTGGCGGCTGATGCCCAGGGCCGCGGCCACCACATCCTGGGTGTAGTGGCGGCCGCGGCCAGCGCGGAGCAGCTTGAGATTGGAGGCGAGGTGGCTCACGTGGTGCGATCTAGTCGTTGAAGGATGGGCCGGTGATGCGAAGGACCCAGGTGAGGCCACCGCCCTTGCAGTTGGCGGTGTGGCAGCGCTTGGAGGCTTGGTCGAAGGTCCAGGCGCCGGGCTCTCCGTTGGTCCATGTCTCGTTGAACTTCCGGGGCGGGATAGTGACCCGGCCCTGAGCGTTGAGGTAGTGCCAGGCGCTGCTCTTGAGGGCCCGCACCCAGTACCGTTGTTGGCGTTTGAATGTCATGCCAATGGGGGGTTGAGCTTGAGCCACTTGCGTACGGCCTTTGATGCGCCTTCGCGCAGGCCGTGGCCGGTGGTAGCGCGGCCGCTCCAGCGGTTGCCGTTGGCGTCGGCCACCGACCAGGTGCGGTGCGTGAACTCGACGGTGAGCTCGCCGATGATGTGGCGGCCGATGAGCGGCTTTCCGACCAGCGCGAAGAGCCCCTCCTCGTATGTCTCCCTCTTCGCGCGCATCACGCTTCGGCCTTGGGACCACCCATAGAGGGCGTGATCGCGATGTCGTTCCTGCGGCTTTCGCACACCCTGCACCCACAGCGCGCTGTGGACACACCGCAGCGGTCGCGCAGGAAGTCGATGATGGGTTGTGTGATGATGGCCGATAACTCGCGTGTGAGCAAGTCGCTGGCTTGTTCCTCCATGCCAACGGTGACACTGGAGCTACACACGGCGCCGTCGAAGCTGATGCGCACCACAATGGCTGCGCGCACGCGCGCACCATCGGCCTCCACGAGCTGCTTCATGAGCTCGTGCGCTGGCATTGGAATAGCGGGTTTCTTGATGTGGTTCTGATCGGACATGGTATCGGGTGTTGGGGTGTGGTCAGTTGCTCGTGAAGGGTGCTTCGTAGTCGTCGCTCTCCATGTAGGCGCGCAGACCATCGATATCCACCCAGCCATTGCCTCCTTTGATGTTGCCGTTCCTCTGGATCTCGCGCACCTGCGCATCGGTGAGGCCGAGCTCGATGGCGGCCTTCTCGACCAGGAGCATGCGGCCACTTGCCGGCTTGGTCGCCGGGCCTTTGGCGGCGGGCGCCTTGCTCACCTGTTCGAGGGGGCGCCCATCGAGCGCGGCACGTGCAGCGCGTTCGTTGGCGGCCAGCGGGCGGCCATGCCCGGCGATGCGCTCCATATCGACGCCCGCGCGCTTGAGCTTGTACTTGATGCCCTCGCGGGTGAGGTCGTACTCCAGGGCGAGGTCCGCCAACAGGATGGATCCCTTGGGCAGGCCATCCTCCGCGAGCTCTACCGCGGGCTTCGCGGTGGCCCTTTTCGCCGCCTTGGGCGCTTTGGTCGCACGGGGGGGGGTATTGGCCGGCCGGGCGCTCGATCGATCGGCAGCGGGCTCGGCAGCGGGCCTGCTCGCACCGGCCGTGAGGTCCACCAGGTCCTTGTTGATCGCGATGGTGAGCACCTGGCTGTCCGCGATGCGGGGCACATGGCCCTCTGCCCATGTGATGGCCTGCGCGTAGGTGGTGGCCAGCACGTGCTGCACCGTGTCGTCGTAGTGGATGGTGAAGAGTTTGCGCGCCATGGCTCAGTCGTCGTTGCCGTGCAGGTCGTCGTCCTCCTCCTGCTCGGCGGCGGTGGTCCCGGCGTTGAGCGCGGCCACGTGCTTGGTGACCATAGCATCGATGAGGCGGCGCCCCTCGAAGGAGATGATCGGGTTGCTGGTGGTGCTGCACGCACGGGCCCACTGCAGTGCCGTCTCCTGGTCGCAGGGATTGATGGCATAGATGGCGGCGCCGCCGAAGAGCCGGGTGAAGGCGGGCAGCTCACCGATGGCGGGGACGTCGACGCGGAGCATGGGCACACCCACGACGGTCTGTTCGGTGATGTGGCCGGCGATGCGGTTGTGGCCGAGGAGCTCGACGATGGCCCAGGTGTTGATGGTCTTGGTATCGGACATGTATCGGGTGTTTGAATGCGTGTTGTGCGTCAGTTGCGGTTGATGTGCTGCGCGGTGCTGCCGATGCCGATGAGCATGAAGCCGACGCACAAGGCGATGATGGCCAGGCCCAGGACCCATTGGACCGGAGCCGCATGGTAGTGCCATTGGCCGCTGAGCATGAGCACGGCAGCGAGCAACAGGTCGATCATGGCGAGCACGAGGCCGACGATGAACACCGACCAGCCGAGGTTCTCCAGCGCTTTCATCAGATGGCGGCGAAGTCGAGTTTCACGGCCTGGTAGCTGCCATCCTGCTGGCGTTCCCACACGCTGAAGTAGGTCTTGCTGTGGGTGCGGCGGATGCTCTCCTCGATGAGGCCCATGGCCTCCTGGAAGATCGCGTGCTTGACCTTGGATTTGTAGCGCAGCAGGCCCATGACGCGCTTGGGGTCGAGCTTGCCGTTGGTCGTCTCGAACGCATCCTTGATCATCTCGCCGACGAACTCCACATCGCTGCGCACGGCATCGGCCAGGAAGGCGCTGAAGCGCTCGCGCGCGGCGGTGATGAGCAGGTCGTCGAATTCGATGCGCTCCTGCACATCGACCATCACCTTGATGCTTCGGTCGAAGTTGTACCAGGTGTGGTTGCCCTTGCCGGCCTGGCTGATGTCCACGCCCTTGCTTTTGAGGAATGCGGCGTAGACCTCGCGCTGGGTGTCGCGCACCTCCTCCTTGAACTCGGCGAGCTCGCGCTCGATGGCGCGGGCCCGCTTGAGCAGGCGCGTGGCCTTGTTCTCGGTGAGGCGCTCGAAGGCGGTGGTGCGGGTGTAGGGGATGCTGTTCCCCTTCTCGTCCTTCCAGGACTTGTCCTTGCTGGACTGCGGCTTACGTTCGGTTGACATGGGATCGCGGGTTGTTGTTCGGTCGTGGATCGTGTGCGGTGGGCAGGGCGTGGCCATACTCAGGCTCGCCCTCCTGGAGGTTTGTGATGCGCCGGCGGAGCAGGTGCAGGTCCACGCGAGCGCTGTGCAGGTCGTGCACCGCGCGCTCCCAGTCCGGATGGCGCACGTTGAGCGCCAGCCACTGCATGCGGGCCTCGATGTCCTTCTCGCGCTCCTCGGCTTCCTGGTGCATGCTCGCCAGCCGGATCTCCAGCAGTGGCAGGTCGTTCGGTGGTGTTTCCATGGGTGATGCCGAGCTCGTAGGCCAGCAGGTCGTAGGTGCGGCGGAAGCGCGATGGTGCGCGGCGGTACACCTCCAGGCCGATGGTGTAGTGGCGCGTCCAGACGTGGTGCTGCTTGTCGTGGGCGCGGTAAACCGCGGCCGCGTCGATGTGCAGGGCCTCCAGCACCATGATGCAGGTGCCGCACGCCTCACGGCTGGGCAGGTCGTCCGCGCGCAGGGCATCGGCGAGGTCGGCCCCGATGAGCAGGCGCATGATGCGGTCGGCGATGCGGGTGGCGCTGGTGCTCATCGGGCCGAGGCTTTGGCCGCATCCAGGCGGCGGTGCACATATCGGCTTGGGGTGAGGCCCAGGCAGCCGGCATCGTGGCGCAGGCGCCAGAGGCTCACGAGCTGCGCCCTGGCCCAAGCGTCCACGACATAGGCGGGGTCGCCCAGGTGCTGCTCGGTCACCAGCCGGCGGTCCACCTGGCGCCAGGTGCGGCGCCACCAGGCCCAGTATTCCGGCAGGCCTAGCAGCATGTCCTGGCCGCGCGCATCGTCCGGCATGTACAGCCGCACGTAGCGCAGGCCCTGGTCCAGGAAGAGGTTGTTGACCTCGTCCTCGGACAGGCGCAGGGTGCGCTGGACGAGCTCGGCGGTGTGGTCGCGCGCGGCCATGGTGATCAGGCGGCCTTGGCCGCGTTGTGCTTGGTGAGCTTCTCGACCTCGCGGCGCACGCGGCGCAGGTCCGGGTCGGCCTGCACCTCGTTCCAGATGGCGTTGATGTCGCCCTCATCGGCCACCCCGTTGGCCTTGCAGATGGCCTCCACATCGGCGCGGCCGATGCGGCGCAGTTCGATGAAGCGGCGACCGATGCGGCTGTGCACTTCCTTGTAGCCACGGCGATCGCGGCGTGCACCGCTCTCCCACGACTGGCGCAGGTGCGGCGTGCCGCACATGACGAAGCCGCAAATGCCGTCCAACTGGTTGTACAGCGTGATGTAGTACAGCAGGCAGACGTCGCGCAGCTTATCGGCCTCGTCGAGGATGAGCAGCGGGTTGGTTCGCGTGCGCAGCTCGATGATGATCTCCTCGGCCAGCTCGGCGGTGGTCATGCCGCGCGGGTCCTTGCCGATGGCGCGGTAAAGCGTGGTGAAGAACTGCGTGCGCGTCCAGTGCGTTTCGCACTGCACGTAGAACGCGTTGGCCGTGTTGGCCGCATACATCTGCAACGCGTAGCTCTTGCCGGCGCCGGCATCGTGGCTCACCGCCAGGCTGAGCCCATCGGTCTGCGCCAGCCGGCACGCCTGCTGCATGGCCTTGTAGTTGGCCGTGGTGGCGCACTGCCAAGATGCGCCGATGAACTGCGTGGCGGCCGCAAGGCGCTGCCACATCTTGTCGCTGACCAGCCCCCAGTTGCCCTTGATGACGAAGTTGATGGTGGAAGCGCTGACGCCGTGCTTGCTGGCGAACGACTTCTGAGAGCCCGTGGTGCTCACGGCCTTCTTCACGAGCTCTGCGACGCGGTGTTTCTGTGCTTGGTCCATGGTGTCGGGTGTGATGGATCAGTGGATGGTGACGGCGTGTGCGGGACGGAGAGCGACCACAGCGAGCGGCGCGCAGGGCAGCACGTCGGCGCGGTAGTCCTCCACGGGGTTGATGGGCGCGCCCTTCCAGTGGGTGTAGCCCCAGGCGATGAGCGTGGCGCCGGGCACGCGGCGGCGCAGGTACAGGGTGTTGGGCGGCAGCTTGCTGTTCATGGTGTCGGGTGTGTGGTGTGTGGTCAGATCTGGCTGATGATGTCGATGTCGCCGAGCTCCTCCTCGTCGGGGTAGTGCGCGGCGGGCGGTGGCGGGATGGAGGGCAGGGCCTCGGCGGTGACCTCGGCGAGGTCGGCGGCCTCCTTGTCGCCCAGGAGGTGGCCGGCCTCCAGGAGCATGCGGGGGTCGATGCCGCTTTGCCGGCGGGTGCGTGAGAGCTCGGCGGCGGTGGCCTCGCGCTGTTGCTTGCGCATGGCCAGCAGGCGGTCGATCTCCGCGCGCTCGCCCTCCACCAGGTCGGTGACGGCGCGGGCATAGGCGCGCTTGGTGTCGGCGCCGGCCACGAAGCGCAGGTCGCCATCGGGCGTCTCCTGGTAGAGGCGCACGTGGGCCATGTCCTCGGGGTCGAACTTGACGCGGAAGCGGGCCTTGGTCCAGCGCTGCAGGAACTGCATATCGGGCAGGCCATCGGCGCCGTAGACCTCGTAGTGGTAGGCGGTTCCGGCCACCTGCAGGCGCAGGCCCTGGTGGGTGTAGGTGACGGGCTTGGCGGCCCAGTGCCAGAACAGGTCCACCAGGTCCAGGAACTGCACCGGGCGCGCCTCGGGGTTGGTGCTGGCCAGGTAGGTGTCCAGGCGGCTGCGGCCGCTGGTGGGGTGTGGCGCGTTGTTCCAGGCGAGGATGTCCTGCTCCACGTAGTGCTGCAGTTGGTCGCGGCCGGGCAGCAGGTGGCGGTTGGCCAGGATGAACTCCATGTTGGGCCGGCTGTCGAGGCTGCGGCTGCGGATGTTCTGGCCGGTGAAGAACCAGCGGTCGCGCATCACCTGGCTCTGCAGCCGGCCGATGAGGCTCTCGATGGGCTTGCTCTTGGCGTTGTGCGGCTGTGCCGGGAAGTGGAGCCGGGAGGCGCGGTCGAAAAAGCCCTGGCTTTCGCCGGTGAGGTGGCCGCCCTGGTTGTCGTAGAGCACCTGGTGCGGCTTGTGGCCGGCCCACTTGAGGGCGCTCTTGAAGGCGCGGTACTGCGCCAGGAAGTTCTCGCGGTCGCTGAGGTCGTAGCCCAGGATGACCTCGCTGTACACGTCGATGACCAGGTAGACCTTGGCCAGGGCCTGCTGGCCGCCGGCATCCTGGTAGTAGTAGTTGAGCTTGGTGCCATCGCTGCACCACACACTGTCGCGCCAACGAGGGCCGCGGAGCTTGAGGGTGTGCTCGTATTGCGCGCGCCACACCTCGGTGCCGTGTCGGCCCATGGTCCACACCGGCAGCACATCCTTGCGCAGGAGATGCTTGCGCACGGCGCTTTCGCTGAGCAGGGGCCAGCCGCAGGTGGTGGCGTGCGCGTTGTAGCGATCGCACACGGCCTGGAAGTCGGGCTTGTTGGGCTGGGCGGCCATGGCCACCAGCCAATCGTGCTGGGCGGGGCCGATCTTGCGGCGGTTCTGGTTGCCCACACGGGCGTTGACCAGGGCGAGCACACCGGTGGCGAGCACTTGCGTGGCACGGGCGCGCCACTTGCGCGGCGAGGTGGGCAGGCCCAGGCCCTCGGCATCGGCCGCCTGGATGAGGTGGCCGAGCATGGCGCGGCCCTCGGTGGTGGTGCCGTGCCGCAGGTAGGCGGCGGCGCGGGCGGCGCGCTGCACCTCGCGCTCGGTGAGGTGCACCCCGCCGGGCAGCAGGTGGGCGCGCAGGGTGGCCACGTCCGCGTCCGTTGGCACCACCCCGGCCAGGGCGGCCGGCGGCGCGGCCAGCAGGTGCTCCACCTTGGAGCGCAGGCGATCGGGCAGGCTGTCCACCCGCACCAGCACGCGGCGCCGGTCGGCGGGGTCCTCCTTCCATTGGTACGTGCCACGACCGTAGTGGCGCGCGTTGCGCAGCGTGCTCGGGCTCACCCCCGCCCTCACGAGGCAGGCGGTGTCCACCCATCGATCGCCGGCGCTCAACATCACTTGGTGATGAGGGTGCAGACCAGCAGGCTACCCACCCAGGTGGTGGTGCCGGTGGCGGGGTGGGGCTCGTCCAGGGTGACCTCCAGGATGTAGTCCTTGCGGCGCAGCACGCGGCCGGGCAGGGGCGTGCCTTGGTGCAGCACATGCACGCGGGTGCCGGGGTCGTAGTGCGCGGGCACGGGGGTGGGTGGTGCGGGCAGGCGCATGGACATCAGGCCACGTTGGCCAGGCGTTGGCGGTCCTTGAGGAGCTGGTCGGCACAGCGCCAGATGCGCATGGCCAGGGCGCTCTTGGCGCCGGTGCGGTAGCGCAGCACCTGCTTCACATACTCCGGCGCGCAGCTCAGGGCCTCGGCGATGCGGGCCTGATCGCCCCGGCGCAGGCCGCGCAGAATGCGTGCCTTGGCCGCGGGGGTATACCCTGTGGAGGGAGTTCGTACACTTGTGTGTCCCATAGTGGGAGCAATGTTAGAACATCTTCTAAGGTTAGAGCAAATTCCAATTGGGAAAGTTTTCCACAGCGGCCGATCGAATAAGTGAGTTCATCGCGAGCATCGGGCTCACGGAGAATGCATTCCGGCTGCGCGTTGGGTGGTCCCAGGGTTTGCTCGGGAAGGCCGTGAAGAACAGGTCAGCCCTAGGCAGTGATAAGCTGGAGAATGTTCTAAGGGCCTATCCCGAACTCGACCCAGACTGGTTGCTGTTGGGCGAGGGTCAGATGCTGCGCACGCCGCCGGCGTGGGTGAAGAAGGGAGGCGCTGCGGGGCAGGACGAAGCGCCGTACCTGATGCAGATGGCGGCCGAGCCGGCGGCACCCTACGGCGGGAAGCGGAGCAAGGGGCGCAGGGCGCCGGACGCCACCCGCGTGGAGGAGTTGTTGGCGAACATCCTGGTGCGGCTGGAGCGCTTGGAACAGTCGCGACGATTAGGCCCCGGCGCGTTGGCGAGCACCAATAGCGGCGGGGCCACCACCAAGAGCTCGTGATGGAAGAAGCACCTCGCAAACGGCGTACGTGGAAGCAGTGGCTTGGGCTCGGCTGTGCGGGCTACCTGGTGCTGATGTTCTGGGGCGCGGTGCTGATGGCGGTGTTCGGGGATGGCGATAAGAAGGAGGCTGAGGTGACCACGCCCCAGCAGGTGGAGCCGATGGCGGCCCCCGCGATGCCGCTGGAGAACAGCCAGGGGCAGGCCCCCAACGCCGTGGAGCGGATGGGAACACCGGCGGCGGTGGCCACACCGGAGCCCGCGCCAGTCGTGGCAGAGCCGGAAGAGGACCGGCGACAAACGACCACGGTGTACACGACACGTACAGGCGACCACTACCACCGGAGCGGCTGTAGCAGCCTGCGACGGAGCCGCACGGCCACCACGCTAGCGGATGCACAGGAAGCGGGATACGAACCCTGCCACCGATGCCGACCGCCGCAATGAGGCTGCTATGGCTAGGGGTGCGGTGGCTGCTGCTGGGCGTGCGGGATGCGGCGTACCTCGTGTTGGCGCCCGACCGGCTGACGCGGGACCGGGAGCTGGACCAGGGCGGTGCGGAGCACGAGCCAGGTGGTGAACACTAGGATGCGGATCTTCTTCATGGGGCGGCTGTTGGTGTCGGAGCAAAGCAGCTCCGGCCCGCCGGTAGGAAAAAGGACAGTTGAAGGGGTATGCGCCCGGTGGTGCCGGGGTCTGCGAATTCGCCTGCGTGCCTTACCGGCCGCGGGGTGGCGGCACCACCACGTGGTGCTGTTGCACCGGGTCGCCTCGCCAGAACTTGCGCGCCGTGGTGTAGACGGCGAAGACCAAGCAGAACACCATGAAGAGCACAGCCGCCTGCTTGAGCCTATCCCGCTGTGCGTACATGCCGCAATGTAGCGCGGCCGATCAGAACCGAGCATTAACTCCAGGAACCATGACCGACGAACGCCGGCCCGTGCCAGGGCCGAACACCCCACCACCGCAGGCCCCGCCGCGCCCGACCCCGCAGCCCCCCAAGCCACCGGCCCCGGCGCACAGGCCGGAGCGGAGCCCCACCATCAGGGAGCCGCAGCGGCAGGAGGGCAAGGAAGAGCCGCCTAGGCCGCCGGCAAAGCGGTGAGGTAGAAGAGGGCCAGGAGCACAATGCCCAGGAGCATGGCCCCGGTGGACACCTGGTTGAGGCGCCTGGTCCACCAGCCGTAGCGCCGCACCTGCGCGTCGTGCTTGCGTTGCTTCTGCAGCTCATCGTCCGCCATGGGCTCGTCGCCCATGCGCTTGTGCTCGTACTGGGCCCAACAGACCTCGTGGCGGTTGGTGTAATAGCCGGTCCACTGCGAGGCGAAGTTGACCAGGGTGGCCACGACGAAGCACACGCCACCGCAGAGCAGGACATCCTGCTCCACGTGCAGCTTTTGGGCGATGAGGAACTTGAGCGTCTCAAACACCAGGTAGACGCCTGCGCCGGAGACGCTGATCACCAACAGATCGATGCGGCCTGCGGAATAGCTCTCCCGGTCCTTGGCGTCCAGGAGGTGCATCTTGATGCGTTCAAGTCGTCCTTGGTTCATGGGGCGTGCAGGGTTGGTGTGGGCTGTAGATATATGGAGCCTGAGCGAGCTTGATGCGTTCACGCTCGCGCGGGATGCCCCTGCGCAACAGCAGCTCCAGCATGTTGCTCGCGCTGCGATGGTCGGCGGCGGCAAGGCGTTCGATCGCTGCCGCCACATCCCGGCCCACGCTGTACGTGCGGGCCACCCTACCGTGTTGCGTTGGTCCCTGTGCGGCCATGGCTATACCACAGGGGCGTTGAAGAAGTCGGCACCGAAGTCGCGACCATAGTCGCCGCCCACGCCGGTGACCACCTGCGGGATGATGACGGGATCGGGTGCGTTGTGGGGTAGCAGCACGGGCCCGAGGTACTGGTGCAGGCGAGTGCGGAAGCCGAGGGTGTAGACGTGCAGGCGCTGGTAGCTGTGGTCCTGCTGGCTGAGCACCATCTTGAAGGGCCCGAAGCCCTGCCCGCTGAGGCGGTGCAGGCGCACGGCGCAGCGCTGCGCGAGCTCGAACTGGGCGCGCGCTTCGACGGTGCGGGCGGGGTCGCGATCGCTGGTGAGGCGCTCGCCCACCACGCTCTGCAGGATGTCCACGTAGACCAGGGCGTCGGTGTGGTTGTGGTCGTGGCCCAGGCCGCTCCAGTCCTGCGGCTCCCAGCGCACCACGGCGGCGGGCAGGCGAAGGCCGTCGATGCTGTCGCCCGCTTCGATGCGGGCAGCGTGGTCATTGTCCCAGTCCACGGTGAGGATGCCTGTGGCCGGCTCGGGCGTGGAGGCCAGCAGGCGATCGCGGATGGCGATGTAGGCGTTGTCGATGGTCATGAGCTGGGCACGTTGAACACCTTGTTGAGGCCCTCCATGATGTGGGCGCGCACCTCGTCGATGAGCGGATCGGTGGTGACCATGAAGGGCCTGGCCGGCATCTGTGCGGCGTGGCCGCTACGGCGCAGGCGCTGGAGCCTGGTGCGCAGGTTGGTGCTGGCGGCGCGCATTTGCCCGCGCATGGAGCCGCCGCGGTTGTGGATGGCGGCGTAGGGCACGGTGTTGATGACGCGGGCCACGCTGCCCAGGGGTGCCGGCCTGATGCCGCGGCGCAGGCGGCCGGAGCTGATGAGCAGGGCGCGGCCGGGGTCCTTGCCGCCCTGGCGGGGCTTCCACTTGTCCACGGCGCTCTTGGAGGTGCGCACGCCCTGGCGGCGGAAGTTGCTGCGGAAGTCGGCGGCGGCCAGTGCGCTGACGGCGGTGGGCAGCGTGCGCCAGTAGGCGCGGTAGCGGCCGGCCATGGCACTGAAGGGGTGCGGGAAGCGCTTGCTCAATCGAGGTCGATGTCAGTGGCGGTGAACACGCTCGCGCGAGGTGGTTGCATCATATACAACGCATCCTTGCGACTGTAGCCCCTTACCCTGATGAGGTACTGCAGCGCCTCCTCCTGGGTGAGCTGGCCTTTGCGCGCCTGGTCCACCAACTCCTCCTTGCTCAGCGTGCCGTGGTCAGCCATTGGAGGTTGTTGAAGCAGGTGTCGATCGCGCGGGCGATGGGCAGGAACTCGTTCTGTGGCCACTGACACGTCAGTGTGTGGATACGCCGACGCTCAGACCAGCCAAAAGTAAGGCGCTGGAGCTCTTCGTCGCGAGAGCGGAGGGCGATGTACTGGTTATAGGCCCTTGCCCACAGCTCCACTTTGCGAAGCCAGTATTCCATAGCGTTCAGCTCCGGCTGAATGAGGGGGTGCCATTGGCCGTCCAGCCCCTTGATGACCGGCCCGGTGCGGTTGTACTGGCTGTCATACACCTGCTGAATGCGCTGAACAGTTGGGCTGCGCAGTATCGCCTTCATGGCAGGGGCCAGCACACTGTTATCGTAGCTGCTGGCCGGGGTGCCCCCCATGCTGGCGACCTTGTCGATGTGGTGGCCCAGCTCGTGGGCCATGTGCACCAGGGCGTGCGGGTCTTTCCAGTCCACGAAGATCGCGATGCCGAGGTCGCGGTCCAGGGTGTTGCTGTATCTGCCCCATTGCACGCCATCGCGCCAGGGCATGATGGGCACGCCGTGGTTGCCGGGCAGTCCGTGCACCTGGTCGGCGAGCTTGAGCACGTGCATGGCCTTCTCTCGCTCGGCCGGCTTGAGGCGTCGCAGGTCCATGCCGGCGCTGACCGGTGTGCCGATGGGCCTGGTGGCGGCCGGTGCAGCGCGCTTGTTCATGGCCTCGGCGGCGGCCTTGGCGGCCTCCAGGGTGCGCGCGCTCACCTGGTAGTAGGGGTGGCTCTCGGGGAAGATGATGCCCGTTTTGCCGACGTTGCCGCGGAACATGGCGGGCACCCTGGCCAGGCCCTCGGGCAGTTCGCCGCTGACGTCCTCGGCGGTCTGGTTCACATCGCAGCGGCAGCCCCAGGCCAGGGGCGGGTAGTGGGTGTCCCAGAACGGATCGTCCACGGGCCGCACGATGCCATCTAGGAGGGCGTGCGCGGGCCGCACGCGGTCGTCGCCGGCGGTGTCGAAGCGCAGGTTGGGCAGCACCTCCTTGTCGCGCTGGATGTCCAGCCATCGCTCGGCCATCTGGGTGCTGGCCACCGCGTGCTGATACTCGGCGCGCAGGTGGCGGACGTTGAAGCGGTCGTTGATCGCTTTGAAACTCTCTTTGAACTGGGTAAAAGGGCGCACCTGGCCCTTGTCGTCGTGCAGCTCATCGCTGGCGGCCTTGAGCTGGTGGTGCGTCTTGAGCGCGCTGAACACGTAGACGTTGTGGTCGAGCCAGCGCTCAAGCTGGGCGCGGTCCGGTGCCTGCTGGTCGCGCACCTCCAGCACGGTGGCCTGCAGGAGCTGGTCGGCGGTCCACCGCATGAGCTCGGGGTCGATGGCGTCCTCGGTGAGCTGGCCGGCGCGGATGGCCTTGATGAGGCGCTCGGTGATGTGCTCGGGCGGCCCGCTGCGGGCGGCCGCTTGCGGCGCATGGTGGTGGGTGCCGGCATAGAGCCTGTCCAGCGCGGCGAGCATGCTGTTGGTGGGCGCCGGCTCGGGGTCCTCGTCCTCGGGCTCGGGCTCCGGCTTGGTGGCCGGCGGTGCATCGGGCGGGGTGTCGGGCTCGTCGCCAGGCGCGCGGCCTTTGACCGTATCGCCCTTGCCGGGCATGGGCACGCCGTAGGTGTCGTACCAGTAGCGGTCGGGCACCTGGCCGCCGAGCTGCTGGGCCACCTTGATGTCCAGGTCGATGCGGGTCTCCAGGGGCAGGTTGCGCGTTTGGTCGAACTGGAACTCGCCGCCCTGGAGGGGATAGCCGAGCTTGATGAGCCGGGGACGCAGCTCCCAGTTGAGCAGGAACTCCACGCGGCGCATGTCGGCCAGGGTGATGTCCTGCTCCACCTCCTTGTGCACCTCGCCCTGGCTGCGGCTGCTGCCCTGGTCGGTGGTCATGGTCTGGCCGAGGAAGAGCTTGCTGATCTCCGCGTTGCAGAGCTCCACCAGGTCCTTGTACAGTGCGCCCTGGTTGCTGCCGCCGGTGCTGGGGGTGTGGAACTCCACGGTGGTGCCCTTGGGGATGACGGCGTAGCCGGCCCCGCCCATCTCGCTGAGGGCCGTGTTGAGCTTGGTGCGCGTGGCCTCGTCCCAGGGGTCGTACTGGCCCACGCGGAAGGGCATGCCAAAGAGCTCGGCATACTGGGCCCAGTCGCCCAGGCTGCCGCGCTTCCAGAGCACGTAGGGCAGGGCGATGACCAGGGCGCCGAGGTCGCGGGGGCGGCCCACCTCCACCAGGTAGGTGCTGTAGTAGGGGTCGGTGCGGTAGTGGATCCACGGCGTTTGGATGGCGGCGGCATCGGCGGCGATGTAGCCGAACTCGGGCACCACGTTGGCGCGCGGCAGGATGTCGCAGGCGGCCACGCGGCCGGCCTCCGGGCGCAGCTCCAGGACGGTGGAGCCGTGGGACACCACGCTCATGCTGCCCTCCACGAAGTGCATGAACCAGGGGGTGCGCAGCACGTCGGTGTTGATGGCGTGCAGCAGGGCATCGCCCGCGCCCTCCTGCTGCCACACGAGGCGCTTGTTGGTGACGTTCATGGTGCGCTTGGCCATGACGGCGGCCAGGTGGGCATCGAGCACCAGGTTGTCGTAGAGCTCGTAGAGGGCCTTGCGGCGGGGCAGCAGCTCGTTGCGCGCGCTGTTGACGGCCTGCTGCCAGTCGCCCACGTCGTGCGCCCGCAGGCTGATGCGGGCCACCGTGAGCTGTGACGTGATGGAGTACTGGCGACCGATGCGGGCGTTCTGGCTCATGGTCAAAATCTTCGATTTGCGGGGCTATCGGTTCCGGGGGTGGGGGTTGGGGCGACCGGGCAGGCGATGTAAAAAACTAAACGGGTCTAAATCGGGGTTCTGGGGGTGTGTCGCTGTGGCTGGTCGGTGGGTCGCGTATGTGTGCGCGGGCGTGCGAGGGGCGGGTCAGTTGAGGTGGTTCTGGCGGCGTGCATTGCCGCCGAAGAGCACGTAGTCCTTGGTGCCATCGGTGATCAGGGGCAGGTCCGGCGGGTTGATCTCCTGCTCCTGCACGCGGCGGAGCCAGCGCTCGGCGGCCTCGTAGTTCTGGCGGCGCATCTCGGGCACCTCGTCCGTCTCCAGCCGGTGGTAGGCGTAGTAGAGGGCGATGTCCACGGCGTACTTCACGATGAGCGGGTTGCGCGCGCTGCCGGCGGCGGCGAAGATGGCGGCCACGTCGTAGCGTGCACTGAGGTAGCCGCGCATGAGCTCGATGGCCATGTTCTCGCAATCGTCCAGGATGGCGGTGTTGCCGCGTGTGATGCGGGTGAGCAGGTCGGCGGGGATGCTGGCCTCGTAGTCGGCGGTGGTGACGAAGGTGCTCATGCCTTAGATGCGGTGTTTGCTGCGCTGGCGGGCGCCCACGGTGATGGCGCCCTCGGCGGCGGCGGTGCCCAAGGCGTGGATGGCGCCTTCCAGCGCATCGGGCCCGTCCTTGTGCACATTGGCGCCCGGCTGGAAGTTGAGGAGCTGCTCGTGCAGGCGCAGCATGTGGTGGTCGGCCTTGAGCGCCTCGTTGAAGTACACGTTGCCGCGCTCGAAGTGGCCGCTCATCGCTTCGATCCGCGCGTCCTTGTCGGGCTTCTTGCGGCGATCGCCACTGAGGGGCAGCGGTGCGCCGCGCTCGGCGGCGTCGCGGGCGAACTCCTCGTAGAGCAGGTCCTGGAGGAACACCTCTTCCATCAGCAGGCGGACGGCGGCTCCCTGCCCATCGCACAGGGCCTTGAGCTCGTATCCCCAGCCGATCATCTCCTTGATGCTGGCCACGGCCACGAAGGCGCGCACGATGTAGATGCGCCCCTGGTGCACACCCACGAGCACCCACGCCTTGCTGTCGGCGGTCTTGGTCTTCTTGAAGCCTGGGTCGAGGTAGCCGACCAGGACGCGGAACTCGCGCAGGGGCGGCAGCTTGGCCCACTGCAACCATTCGCGCTTGAAGACCTTGCCGGCGGTGATGGGGTTGTTGAAGTATTCCCGCTGGGCCAGGCGCGTGCCCATGCGCTCGATCATGAACTGGCAGTCCTGGAGGGAGAAGCGCTCCTTCCAGGTGGGCAGGCCGCGGGCATCGAGCAGGTTGACGCGCATGGTATGGTCGGCGACCTTCTCCACGCGGGTGAGCACGGTGTCCGGCGCGATCACGTTGCCGACGACGACGAAGCGGCCGCGACCGGTGACGGACATGGCCGGGAAGAGCGCTCCCATCAGCCAGTCGTGCGCCTCGTCCACGCGCTTGGGGTTGCGGCTCTGCTCGTCCTCATCGAAGTCGTCCACCAGGATGAAGTCCGGGCGGGCCTCGTCGTTGCGGGCGCCGCGCGGGCTTTGGCCGCTGCCGATGGCGCGGAAGCTGACGCCGCCGATGGTGACGAAGTTGCCGCGCTCCCAGCGCACGGCATTGCGGAACGGGCCCCAGTCCCGAATGAGGCGATCGTTGGCCTCCAGGTGCGCCTGCAGCGGCTGCAGCAGGTCGATGGCGTTGCCCTCGTTCCAGGAGGCGAGCAGCATGGTGCGCAGCTCGCCGCGCACCATGAGCCAAAGGGGGACGAACACGCCGTGGACGATGCTCTTGGCGTGGTCGCGCGCCATGACCCAGCAGAACACGCCGCGTGGGTTGGCGCCCACGGCCTCCACCTGGCGCAGGTGGAATTTGCCGAACGGGCTGGTGGTGTAGTTGGGGAAGTAGTACCGGCAGAACGCCACGAAATCATCGCGCAGCGCGGCCTTGCGCTGCTCGCGCTGCTCGGGCCCTTCGAGGTCGTGCACGGCGGTGGCCGCGGCGATCGCCTTGCGGTACTCCTCCCAACGGCCCAGGGCCTGGCGGTCGTCAGGCTTCATGGCTCAGCTCAGCAGGCTCTTGATGTACTCATCGGCCTGGGCGCTCAGCTCCTGGGCCTTGGACAGGTCCCTGCGCCGCAGCCAGTTGAACAGGTCCATGTAGGCGTTGACCTTGTGCGCGATGCCGGTGTCGTCCTCCAGCTTGCGGATGGCCGCAGCGAGCTTGTTGATGGTGTCCGCCTCCTTGGCGTTGGGCACGCGGGCGCCCTCCTCACGCCGCTCGATGGCGTCGTTGACCTGGCCGAGCATGCTGTAGAGGCGCGCCAGCTCGCGGTCCTTGGTGGTGACCATGGCCGCGCGCTGGCGGTCCCAATCCTCCTCCAGCTTCCACTTGGAGATCGTCTTCTCGCTGACGCCGCAGAGCTTGGCGATCTCGTTCTGCTGCAGGTTGTGGTGCACGAAGAGCTGGCGCGCGTGCTTGCGCCGCTCTGCCATTCTGGCCCGCGTAGACATCACGACAAAAGTGCCGGTCGCGGGGTGCCGCCGAAAGTGATCGCGGCGGGTTGTCCGATGTCGTCGGTGCCTAGAGCGGCAAGGGCTGGACATAAGGAATTAGTGATTTGTGAGGGCCTCCGACCGGCGTCAGTTTTGCCCCGTTCGACATGGCCAACGCCCGCCGGTATCCGTTCCAATGCAGCGCTGAGCGCAAGGGGCGCACGTTGCGTGTGGTCATGAGCGGCATCATCGACGTGCAAGGCCGCAACAGCAGCGCCCTGCTGGCCGAGCGACTGGCCGAGTTGCAGGAGGGCGATGCCCTGGAGGTGGTGCTGCGCAACCTGTACGGCGGCAACGTGTACGAAGGCACCACGATGTACCACGACCTGGTGGCGCTGAAGCCGCGCATGGTGGTGGACGGCGTGTGTGCGAGCATGGCGGTGCCGATCATGCTGGCCGGTGCGCAGGTGCATGCCAGCAAGCACAGCCGGCTGATGCTGCACCGGGTGCAGGGCGTGGTGAGCGGCGATGCCGACCAGATCACGCAGTACGCGCAGCAGACGCAGGAAGTGGAGGATGAGCTGGTGGCCATCATCGCGCAGCGCACCGGGCTGAAGGAGGCCGAGGTGCGCGCCCAGTACATGGTGACCGGCAAGGACACGTGGCTGACGGCCGAGCAGGCGCTGAAGGCCAAGCTGGTGGACAAGGTGACCAGCGGCAGCCTGCTGTACCGGGCGCCGGAGGACAGCGAGCTGGAGGAGGCGGCGGACCCGGAGGCTCTGCTGGCGTCGTGGACGAACTGCATCAAGAAACCCACCGGCGCGGCCGGTCAACCCAAGCCCATGAACAAGGAACAGCTCAAGGCGCTCGGCCTGCCGGAGGACGCGACCGAGGCGCAGGTGAACGAAGCGATCAACAACCTCAACGCGAAAGCCAAGCGCGCCGACGACATGCAGCGCGAGCGCGACCAGGATGCGGAGCGCGAGGCCACCGCGCTGATCGAGACGGCTCTTCAGCAGAACCGGCTGACCAAGGAACAGGCCGACGAGCTGAAGGGCGAGGTGAAGGCCGCGCCGGCCATGGCGCTGAAGATGGTGAAGACCGTGGTGAACGCCGCGGTGCCGCACCAGCCGGTGAAGGACCAGCTCCGCACCGGTGCCGCCGCCGGCGCCGCCACGGGGGCGCAGCAGGCCGCTGCCGGCCGCGAGGGCTGGGACTACAAGCGCTGGGCGAAGGAAGACCCGCGCGGCCTGCAGCGCATGCAGGCTGAGAACAAGGCGCAATTCGATGCGCTGAAGGCGGCGTACGTGACCGGCGTGAACAACCGCTAGATGCTGCACGCCGACGATGTGCTTGCCATGGTGACCGGCGCCGCCTTCGCGGTGGTGGCCGACATGCTGGGCTGGTTCCAGGTCCACCAGTGGTGGATGGAGGCCGGCAACAGCCTGCTGCTGGGCCTCTTCGGAGGCGTGGGCGCCTACCTGAGCAAGCGCATCCTGGAGAAGATCAACACCAAACGGAAGACCAACAACAACGCACGATGAAACAGAGGGGATTGAACCGCCTGCGGCTCTTCACGCTGATCGCCCTGATGGCGGTGAGCTCCATCCTGGTCGGCGGGCTGCTCAGCGGCCTGTACGCCTCGGCCCACCCGGACATGACCGACCCCGGCCTGGTGTGGGGTGTGACCAGCGCGCTGATCTTCGGTGTGCAGCTCGCTGAGCGCTTCGCGCCCAGCGAACACCGCAACGTGCACGCCTACGCCATCACGCGGGAGTGGTGGGTGGACTACATCATGGACGCGCTGTTCCCGAAGAACTCCTTCATGGACCGGTGCTACAACGAAAGCGACTACGTGATCGGCGGCAAGACGGTGCACCTACCGCAGGCGGGCAGCCACCCGGCCGTGGTCAAGAACCGGTCCTCGTTCCCGGCCACCGCGGCTGAGCGGACGGATACCGAGGTGACCTACGACCTGGATGAGTACAGCACCGACCCGATCCGCATCCGCAATGCCGAGCAAGCGGAGCTGAGCTACGACAAGACGGCCAGCGTGATGATGACCTCCATGGAGCAGCTCCGCACCCGTGTGGCCGATGACCTGGCCTGGAAGTGGGCGGCGAGCGCGGCGGCCAACATCGTGCGCACCACCGGTGCGGACAGCGCGCTGAACCTGCCGAACGCGACGGCAACCGGCACCCGGAAGATCCTGACGCTGGCGGACGTCCGCGCGGCCCGGAAGATCCTGAACAAGCAGGACGTGGCCTACGAGGGCCGCGTGCTGGTGCTGGACAGCAACATGCTGGACGAGCTGATGAGCGACAGCGCGCTGTTGACGCGCGACAACGCCCAGGAGGTGGACCTGCGCGCCGGCACGCTGGTGCGCCTGTACGGCTTCGATGTGATGGAGCGCAGCCGCGTGGTGACCTACACCAACGCCGGCACGCCGGTGAAGAAGGACCCGGCCGCCGCTGAGGCAGCGACGGACAACGGCGGTGCGATCGCCTACGGGCCCACGTATGTGGCGCGCGCCCTGGGCGACATCGAAGTGTTCGAGGACCTGAAGAACCCGCTGCACTACGGTGACGTGTACAGCTTCCTGGTGCGCTGCGGCGGTCGCCAACGCCGCGGAGATGGGAAGGGTGTCGTCAGCATCGTGCAGACGGCGGGGGCCTGATGAGTGATGGCGGGATCCGTGAGGGGGTGGCTGCAACGGCCACCCCCAAGCGGGTCGAACGAACGAACGGAACGCACACCCAAGACGAACCACCTGACCCGATCCGCATGAACCAGAAGGAGCTGATCAAGACCGTGCGCGAGGTGTTCGAGAGCAACCCCTCGGTGACCACCCTGCACGTGTGCACGGACGGCCAGTGCTTCGTGAGCGAGCACGACGCGCGGCAGCACGAACGCCACCTGGCCCGCAAGGGCGTGGTGGCCATGACGCGGGAGAGCGTCATGGACCAAGCCGCCCCTCCTTCTCCTCCTCCTCCTCCTCCTGCGGAGCCCCGCACGGCCGCGGGCCTTGGCGAGCACATGGAGCTGACGGATGAGAAAGGCGAAGCCGCGAAGGTGGCCGTGGCCGACCTGGTGAAGCGCGCCCTGGAGCGTAGCGGCCTGAGCGTGGAGGACTGGAACGAGCTTGAGGACAGCGACCGCCACGGGGCGATCGTGGCCGAGCTGGAGCTGCTGCAGAACGAGGCCCACGAGGCTGCTGCGGCGGGCGCCACCAAGACCAAAAAGGGCAAGTGATGCAGCAACTGAAACGCCTGTTCAACGACGTTTGGAAGCGCCTGCTGGCCAACTGGCAGGAGCTCATCGGGCTGCCCATCGCGCTGGTGCTCTTCTTTGCCAGCGGTGTGGCCCTGCGCGTGCTGGAGCCGCGCTCCGCACTGTACGACGCCGGCGTGCTGCAGGGCATCGCCGTCGTGCTCGTCCACCTGCTGGTGGCCAACAGCCTGGCCCGGTTCGCCACGCGGGTGAACCTGGCCTGGTTCTACGAAGGGAAGTCCTACAACCGCAACGATCGCGTATGGCTCTTCATCGCCTACTTGGCAGCCTACTGCTTGCTGGCGCTGTCTCTCTGAGCAGCGTCGCCAGCTCGGCCGACCCGTGCGCGGAGCGCGGGGATGCGGTGGTGCGCGCGGCCGCCGGCTACATCGGCGTGCGCGAGGCCACGGGCCGCAACGACGGTGAGCAGGTCGAGCACATCCTGGGGCGCGTTGGCCTCGGGCCAGGATACTCCTGGTGCGGGGCGTTCGTGTACGTCGGGTGCGCGGATGCGGGTGTGGACCTGCCGGGTGGGGCCCGGCAATTCGCCTGGGCCCCTTCCTGGCACCCCGCCCAGCGGCGGGTGTGGCAGCGTAGCCGCGGGGTGAACCCTCGCTGGCAGGGGCGCGGGCAGCGGTTGCCGATGCCAGGCGATGTCTTTGGCGTGTACTACAGCAAGCTCGGCCGGATCGGCCACGTGGGCATCGTGGAGCGCTGGGGCGCCACGGTCATCACCATTGAAGGCAACACCTCCAGCGGCGGTAGTCGCGATGGGGACGGCGTGTACCGCCGCCGGCGCCTGGCGGACCAACTCTACTGTGTGAGCCGATGGCACTGCTGAAGAAGAACCGACGCGGTTTGAAGGGCGAGGAGGTGTTCGCGCTCCTCCTGGTGCTCTTCGTGGCCGCGATGGTCGTGCTGATGCAGGGCGGGTGCAAGCAGCCCCAGCCGACCGTGATCGTGATGACGGACAGCACCCACAGCACCGTGGAGGTGCACCGGCGTGATACGGTCGTGATGGTGCCCGGGGACCAGGCGCAGCTCGATGTGAGCACGGACCTGGCCCAGCTCAGGCGACTGATCGAAGAGGTGCGTCGGCGCCCGCACGTGGTGCGCGGCCGCAACAACGCCAAGCTATCTGTGAGCCTGCGGGACGACAGCCTACGCATCGCCGCCACCTGCGACAGCATGGAGCTGGTGCTGAACGATGCCATTACGACCATCAACCGGCGCGACCAGCGCATCCAGGTGCTGGAGGATGTCCTGGAGAAGAAGCGCAACGACGACGCCATGCCCGGATGGGCCAAGGGCCTGAGCCTCGTGCTCGCCTGCCTGGCGGTGCTGGTGGTGCTGGTGGCCCTGCTGCGTAAACGACTGACCAAACCCCTTTGAAATGCCCCCTCTGCCTGACGTAAGTATCACCCTCGGCAACGGCAACCTCGGCCGCCTGGCGCAAAGCGAGGACGGCGTTGCCGGCATCATCGTGAGCGGCGTCGCCGTAGGCGGCCAGTTCGCCCTGGGCGATGTGCTCGGCCCCTTCCTGAGCATCAAGGATGCCGAGGCCAAGGGCATCACGCAGGCGTACGACATCACGAACACGTGCCTGGCCTGGCATCACATCAACTCGTTCTTCCAGGAGGCCGGCAACGGCAATCCGCTATGGGTGATGGTGGTGGCCAAGACGGTGACGCTCACCGACCAGGCGCTCAACACCAACGCCTACGCAAAGAAGCTGCTGACCGCAGCGGGTGGGAAGATCCGCATCTGCGGCCTCACCCGCGTACCGCAGACCGGCTACACGCCCACCTATGACAGCGGCCTGGACACGGACATCACCGATGCGCTGGGCAACCTGAAGGACCTCTTCGCTGAGGAGTTCGCGGACCATCGCCCTGTCCGCTTCGTTGTCGAGGGCCGGGACTGGCAGGGCAACGCCGGCACCTCGCTGGACCTGACGGACACTGCCGGCGTGACGTGCAACGTGGCCATGGTGGTGATCGGCCAGGACCGCGACATGGCGGCCGCACATGCTGCCGCCGCCAAGAGCGCGGCCGTGGGCCTGATGCTGGGCACCCTGGCCCGGAGCCGCGTCCACCACAGCGCTGGGCGGGTGAAGAGCGGGGCCCTGAGCATCGACAACGTGGGCTTGAGCAACGGCACGGCCATCCAGCTCATGACCACCACCGACCTGAACGCGCTGAACGACAAGGGCTACGTGTTCATGCGCATCATCACCGGCGTGGCGGGCAAGTTCTGGAACGGCGACAGCATGGCGTGCCCGGAGACGGACGACTACGCGCTGATGAGCCGCTGCCGGGTGATCGACAAGGCCGCCCGCATCACGTACACCACCTACGTGAACGAGCTGCTCGATGACATCGAGCTGGACCCGAACACGGGCCGCATGGCCGTGGCCGTGGTGAAGAACTACGAGGCCATCATCGAGGCCGCCGTAGGTACGCAGATGGCCGGTGAGATCAGTGGCGTGGGCGCCTACGTGGACCCCGCCCAGGACGTGCTGAGCGACGACGAGGTGGACATCGAGCTGAACATCGTGCCGCGCGGCCTGGCCAAGAACATCAGCGTGGCGCTGAGCTACGCGCGCAGCATCACGACCTAAGCCACGGCTGAACAACGACCGCAACCGCAAGACAGAACGCCATGATCAACGGACAGGAATACGCCTGGGAGGACCTCCAGATCGTCGTGGAGGGCAAGAGCATCCCGCTCATCGGCGTCACCGGGATCGAGTATGTGAGCAAAAAGGTTCACGAGAACATCCGGGGGCGCGGTAACCGGCCCGTGAGCATGGGCCGCGGCCAGGAGGACTACGAGGGGAAGATCACCATCCTGCAGAGCGAGCTGGAGGCCATGCAGATCGCCCTGGGCACGCGCAGCCTCACCACGCGGCAGCCGTTCAGCATCACGGTGGCCTACGCCCCGGAGGTGGGGCCGCCGCGCGTGGACGTGCTGCAGGGTGTGCGCATCACCGAGGTGCCCAAGGGCATCACGGGCGACGACACGCACATGAAGATCGAGCTGCCGCTGGCCATCTTCAACATCAAGTACGGCGCGGCCTAGGACCGAGCCCGAAGCGGTAACGACAAGCACACGCTACACCCAGAACGACACCCATGAGCAAGAACGAACAGAAGCCCCAAGAGGGGCGCCCGACCCCCGAACAGGTCGCCGCCTGGAAGAAGGAGCACGGCAGCCTCTTCAGCATCGAAGTGAACGGCAAGCTGGCCATCCTGCGCAAGCCGCGCATGCTGGACCTGGAGCGCGCCCAGCAGGTGAGCCGCAAGCCGAACGCCAAGCCGTTCGACTTCAACCGCAACATCGTGGGCAACTGTGCTCTCTACCTGGATCCGGGCATGCGCGAGAACGACGAGAACGAGCTGGCCCTGCTCACCTCGGTCGGTGAGCTGGTCGAGGTCAAGGAGGCCGAGGTAAAAAAGCTCTAGAGCGGCACCGCGCGCGACTGGATGCCTCGCCGATCGCGCAGATGTACGCTCTGCTGCGGTACCACTACCGCGACCCCGGTATCACGCGGCTGCCTGAGCACACCCTGCTCAGGCTGTTCGCTGAACTGGAGTGGGCACGGAAACAAGAGGCCAGAACACTGAACCATGGCGCTCAGGCTGGATGAATGGCGGCTCAAGATGAGCGATGCGGTCACCGGCCCGCTGGACAAGATCAGCGGCGCCGCTGACCGCACGGCCGCCCGCTTCATGCGGGCACAGGACCGCATCAGTCGCATCGGCGACAGCATCAAGCGCGGCTTCACCGGCGTAGGCGACGTGCTCAAGGGTGCCGGCTCGGAGCTGCGCGATGAGCTCACGCAGGCGCTGCCCCTTCCCCCCCAGCTCTCGCGCGGCCTGGCCGCCCTGGCCGGCCCCATCGGTATCGCCGTAGCTGCGGCCGGGGCGCTGACCCTTGGCCTGGCCAAGGGGGTGCAGGCTGCGGAGGCGTATGGGGTTCCGTTCCGCTACCTGCGCAACCTGAACCTGGATAAGACCCAGGAGGAGCTCGACCAGGTGAATCGCCGCGTCCTGAAGTTGTCGTTCAGCAAGGGCCTCGATCCGACGACCGTGATGGCCGGCGTTGCCGACGTGCAGAGCACCATCGGAGCATTTGGTCCCGAGGTCGAGCAAATGGTGGCCCGCATCGGTGAGGCGTCGCGCGCGCTGGACATGGACTTCGGCACCGCCGTGAGCGGCATCAGCAAGGCCCTGGTCCAGTTCCGAATGCCGCTGACGGATGTGGACAAGCTGATGGCCAGCAACGCCAAAACGGTGAACCTCGGCGTGGTGAGCTATGACGAGCTAAGCAAGGTGCAGACCGAATATGCCGGGGCTGCTGCCTCGGCGAACCAGACGGTGGACACGGCGAACAAGCTGTTCACCTTGCTCACCACGAACACCAAGAACGCCGACATCGCGGCCACCATGGCCAAGGCCAGCTTCCAGGACCTGGGGAAGAAGGACACGGTGGACGCGCTGAAGAAGATCGGGGTGAACATCTTCGACGCCAACGGGGCGATGCGCCAAGCCGACCAGGTGCTGCGCGAGCTGGTGCCCAAGTTCGCCCAGATGAGCGATCGCACGTTCGCCACCCTGAAAGAGGAGATCGGCGGCAGCGAGGGCCTGCGCGGCCTGCTGGACATGGCTAAGGCTAGCGGTACGGAGGTGCTGCGGGTGCTCGATGGGTTCGACCAGGCCAACGTGAGCGTGAACGATGCCATCGAGCGAGCCAAGAACGACCTCGACGTGGTGAAGGCCAAGCTGAGCGGCCAGGTCCAGGCCGCCCTGGTGAAGCTCGGCCAGGTGGCGCTTCCGCTGGTCGTGTCATTCAATCAGGGGCTGAGCGCTGCCATCGAGAACCTTACGAGTGTGGTGCGCTGGCTGCGCGGCATGTACCAGGAGAGCATGATCGTTCGGACCGCCGTGGAGGGCGTTTTCGCCATGCTCAAGACCGGCTGGGAGGCGGTCGTGTTCGCGTTCAAACAGGGGCTCACGATCATCATCACTCCGATCAAGGCCATTGGAGAGGCTCTTCAAGGCAACTTCGGCGCCGCTTGGGAGACGCTTAAATCCGGTGTTGGCGACCTGTTCGGCAACGTGGCGGACCTTGCCAGCAACGTGGGTGCGGCCTGGAAGCAGGCATACAACGACATCGGCGCGCAGCAGAAGCCGATCAACGTGCCGGTGAAGTTCTTGAAGATGGACGAGGCCGTGCCTCAGCCGGCGCAGATGCCGTTGTTGAGCACCGCGCTGCAGCCTGTTGGCCTCGGTCCGATCAAGACCGCCGCATCCACCGCCCAGGAGAAAGTAGCGCAGGCGGCAGGGCCACAGGCCGACCCCTACGCCGGCGTGTTCGGGAAGAAGGGCAAGGCGGACAAGGCCATCAGCCAGGGCGTGAGCGAGGTCGTGGGCGGAGGCAAGCAGGTCCGCAACATCAACGTGCGTATCGAGGCTCTGGTCAAGGAGCTGGTGGTGCAGACCACGAACATGCGCGAGGGCACTGGGGACATCAAGCGTGCCGTTGAGGAAACGCTCATCCGTGCCGTGCAGGGTGCCGAACTCGCAATCGCCGCGGACTGATGGCCAGGCTCGACATCGACCAGCTCTACAACACGTCCTACGGGTTCATCGCGCCCGGCTGGGCGCGCCGAAAGGCCCTGGATCGTATCAAGCGAGCCGAGGAATACACGATCAACTCGCCCGGTGAGCCGTCGCCGCCGGCGCTCGGCCTCCTTGGTGCGCCGATCATGCTGCCCTGCGACCTGGACGATGTGCGCCTGCCGAACGAGCCGCTCATCGATATTGCCGGCGAGAAGCTCATCGTGAAGACGCAGATCGATGGCAACAGCGGGACGTTCAAAGAGCTCTACGCTACCGGCGACTGGCAGGTGACCATCCGGGGCATCTGCGTGGATGAGGAGAACCCGGATGACTACCCCGAGGACCAGGTGCGGGCCATCCGCAACATCATCGAGCGACAGACCCATGTGCGCGTTGTGAACCGTCTCACGGCGTTATTCGGGATCGAATACCTGGCCATTGAGAACTACAGCATGCCGGCCGAGGAAGGCCGCATCGGCATGCAGCGCTACGAGCTGCGATGCTTGAGCGATAAGGAGTTCCCCCTACGGTTGCGCAGGCGATGAGAACGATGCGCAGTCATATCATCCTTGGTGACTACGAGCTCGACCGCGTGAGCCGCGTGAACATCGACGCGAGCTGGCAGACGCTTGGCGACACCGCCTCGATCGAGGTGCCGAACATCGACGGCCTTGACCAGAAGGTGAAAGCCGGCGACGAGGTGGTGATCAGCCTGGGCTACGACGACCTCCTGGTTGAGGAGTTCCGGGGGAAGGTGGCCAGGCTGAGCGCATCGTATCCGATCCGGATCGAATGCGAGGACGCCATGTGGGACCTCAAGCAGACCAGCATTACCAAGACGTGGAAGAGCACCACACTGGGCGATGTGCTCAGCGAGCTGGTGCCCGACGCCTTGCTGCGTGATGTCCCGAGCATCGAGCTCAAGCCCTTCAGGCTCGACCGCATAACAAAATACGAGGCTCTGCAGGTGATCAAGGACCAGTTCGGCCTGGCCATCTACTTCGTGGGCCCGCAGCTCTACGCCGGCCTGCCCTATGGCATCGAGGGCGAGCCGAACGTTAACCTGTACCACATGCAGAAGAACGTCGCCAGTGGCAACAACCTGGAGTACCGGCGGGCCGACGATGTGCGCGTGAAGGTGGAGGCCATCAGCGTGCGGCCGGACAATAGCAGGTTGACGTTCGAGGCCGGCGACGCGGACGGAGAGCAGCACACGCTGCACTTCTTCGACCTGAGCATGGATGAGCTCAAGCAGCAGGCAGAGGAGAAGTTGAAGCTGCTGAAGTTCGACGGATACAAGGGCTCGTTCCTCGCGTTCGGCTTCCCGAATACCGCGCACAGCAGTATTGTGGACCTGCAGGACGCGAAGTACCCAACGCGCGCCGGACAGTACTACGTGGACCGCGTGGTGGTGATGTATGGCCCATCCGGTTATCGGCGTGAGGTGCACCTCGGCCGCCGTGCCGGCAACAGTGAGCAACAGCCATGAGCGAGCGCGTACAGAAAGCCCTTCGGCGCGCCCTTGAAGGACGCCGGATCGCTGTGCTCGTCCCCGGCAAGGTGACCTCAGTGGATGGCATCAAGAGCTGCGACGTAGCTCCGGCCGATGGCGGCGCCGAGCTGGTGGGCGTGCGGTTGCGTGCGGCGATCGACCAGGGCGAGAAGGGCATGTACCTGGTGCCGAAGGTGGGCAGTCCCTGCGTGGTGGCCATGCTGCAGAACACGACGCATATGCCGGTCCTCATCAGCGCAGACGACATCGAGCGCATCGTGCTGCATGTGGATGGCGACGGGCGGATCGAGATCGAGCCCGGCGGCCTGGTGAAGCTCAACGGCGACGACTACGGCGGCGTGATCAAGTGGGATGACCTGAAGTCCGATCTGGACAAGCTCAAGAACTTCATGCAGGCGATCCTCCAGGGCTTCCAGTCGTGGTCGCCCGTCAGCCAGGACGGCGGCGCAGCGCTGAAGGCGGTCATGGCCGGCCTGCTGGCCACGCAGCAGGTGCCGCAGTTCCAGAACATCACGAGCACCAAAACCAAGCATGGCAGCGGTTCGTGACTTCCTCTTCGACGCGAACGGCGACCTCTGGTTCGACGCCGGCGACATCGTCGTGGGCGAGAGCACGCTCCAGCACGTGCGCGATATCCTGGTGGCCGAAAAGGGCGACTTCACCCAGTTCCCGCTCATCGGCGCCGGCATCTTCCGGGAGCTGCTCAACAGCGAGGGCGAGGCCGGCATCCGCCTCATCATCCAACGCGAGATGGAGCGGGACGGCCTACGCGTGCATCGCCTGCGGATCGAAGGCGGGCTAGAGCCTGGTGCCATTGACCTCGAAGCCAGCTATGCGTAAGGTCCAGATCCTCCAGTTCCAGTGGCCGGTGAACCTGGCCATCCAAGAGTACGGCAGTGTGGAGGGCCTGTTCCTGCTGATGGCCGATAACCCCATCCTGAAGTTCATCAGCGCTCCTCCGCGTGCCGGCACCCTTATCGACGTGAGGAGCGCACCGGCGGACCAGGATGTGGCCACCTACTATCGAACGAACGACCTGCACCCGGTCTGCGGGCCGGTGATCGATGTGACCGTGCCGGGCGACTTCAACCAGGACTTCTCCGAGGACTTCAATAACCAGCTTCCAGGATGACCCAGAAATCACGCGCTGCGCTGATCAACGACACGACGAACAAGATCACCAGCAACAACAACAATGAGATCACCGGCGCGGTGCTACGTGCCCTGTTGATCGACATCATCGACAGCGCGCTGAACCTCACCACGGACGGCACGCCCAGGCCGCCGCTGAGCGGTGTGCTACAGGAGGGGAACGTCACCGGTGCGCGAGACATCATCATCAGTGAGGGCCAGCTTTTGCGACTGGCCAGCGGCGCGTTCAATGCGGGCATCACCACCGCTGCGCTGACCGCGTCGCGCACGTTCACCTTGCCCGACAAGAGCGGCACGTTCGCCATGGTGGACGACGTGGCGCCGGCGTTGACGCGCCACTACCACAAGGGTGTCACAAGTGTGCTCACGGCGCCGCCCGGCTCCCCGGCTACGGGCCAGCGCCACATGGTCGGCGTGGGCGCCAGTGGTGCGTGGAGCGGCCAGGACCTCAAGCTGGCGGAGTGGTCCGGCTCGGCCTGGGTGTTCACCACGCCCACCCGTGGCGACATGGTGCACGTGTTCGCGTCGCCCACGGACATGTTCTGGTACGACGGGACGACGTGGAACAGCTTCCCGATGGTGCTGACCCTGCCTTACATCCTTGGGCTCGGCGGCGACACCAGCACCATGGGCCTGAATATCGGCGTGGTGACCGAGAAGGTCACCAACGTGAGCCACACCTCCGAAGGTCCGCTCGTGCTCGATCTGAGCTATCCCTACCTCGTGGTTGAATTCAACAGCCCGATCACCATATTGGATTGGGCCAACGCGCAGGATGGTGTGGTCTACACCGTGGTGCTGAAGAACACGCACGCGACCGACCCCCAGCAGGTGGATGCAATGCAGGTCGAGCGCTGGCTAACGAGCGCAAGCGAAGTAGTTGACTTTGTTGGCGTGGGCCTGAACGCGAGCAGAAGCATGGTCCTCAAGCTCGTCAAGGTTGGCGCTCACGTTATGGTCGCGGACGCCCGAATGAACTTCAGACTGCTTGAGTAACCATGGCCAGATCGCTCACCGCTATCTACGACGCGCTCGCGCTGGAGAAGAGCACGTTCAATGAACTTTCCGCGCTACAGCCGGACATCGACACGTCGCAGACCCTGCTCAACGACCTGGACAGCACGAGCCAGGTCGCGAAGTGGCGCCTGATGCTCTGGGTGGTGGCCGTGTGCGTGTGGGCCCACGAAAAGCTCTGGGACGTGTTCCGTGCCGAAGTGGAAGAACTCGCGAAGGCCAGCCACGTGGGCACGCCGCGCTGGTACGTGCAGAAGAGCCTGGAGTATCAGCACGGCTACGCACTGGAGGACATCAACGGGGTGTTTACCTACTCGATCGACGACCAGGTGGCGCGCATTGTGAAGCGCGCGGCCGTGGTGGAGCAGGGCGGTACGGTGCTGCTCAAGGTGGCCAAAGAGGCCGCCGGTGTTCTGCAGCCGCTGGATACCGTGGAGCGCGATGCCTTCGAGGCGTACATCGATGAGATCAAAATGGCCGGCACCGTCGTGAACGTCCTCACGGCCGGTCCCGACTACCTCAAGCTCCTGGTGGACGTGTACTACGACCCTTTGGTAATGGCACCCGACGGCAGTCTCATCTTGAACGGAGGCGTGAAGCCGGTGGAGGATGCCATCAATGCGCACCTGGCCAGCCTGCCGTTCAATGGCGCGCTGGTGCTTACTGCGCTCGTGGACAGCATCCAAGCCGCACAGGGCGTTGTGAACCCGGTGCTGCGGGAAGCGCAAGCCCGCTATGGGGGGTTCCCTCTCCAGGCGATCGACGTGCAGTATGTGGCCTACGCAGGCTACATGACCGTGGACCCGTTCTTCCCGCTGGCCACGAGCATCACCTACATCCCCTACGGTGTTTAACGTCAACTGGCCAGCCTTTCTCCAGAGCCTGATCCCGCACTGGTGGCGTAGGGTGACGATGGTCACCTGGCTTCGTGTGCTGGTGAGCCCGGTGGCAGACCTCCACGCCACGATGGTGGAGCTGCGATCGCGCACGCTCTATGCCATGCAGATCACCGGGCAGACGATCTACCTGGAGAAGGCCCTGAACGACCGGTTCGACCCCCTGAACAGGGATATCTACATAGAGAACCTGGCCGACCTGACGCAGCTCTACATCTACAACAAGGTGGAGCTGCGCCCAGCGCCATACCTGTACAACAAGTGGTCGCAGGACCAGGCGTACCTGGTAGGCCAGTTCGCGGTGTATGGACAAAGCGTGTGGCGTTGTTCCGCTGTGCACAGCAACCAGGTCCCGGTGCTAGGCTCGCCGTTCTGGACCTTCCATAGCGAACGGTTCATCCTCATCAACAAGCTGGAGAGCCTGCAGGCTGTGGACTTCATTGTCTGGGTGCCCGTGCTCCTGCCCTTCGACGTGCCCGAAATGCGTGCGCTCATCAACCGGTACAAGGCGGCTGGCAAGCGCTACAAGATCATGACCTACTGATGGATAAGCTCAACACCCTCCTCTACGGCGGCTTCCCCCTCGAACTGGACGACCTGCGCTGGCAGTTCCACGCGTATGAAAGGGCCTTTAAGGGCATTTCAGACGCGTTCGGATCCAGCTACATCTTGAGCGGTTGCGAGGTGGACCAGCCAAGCCCTGGCCAGTACACCATCGCCCCCGGCGTGGTGGTAATGCAGGGTGAGCTCTACGAGTTCGCCGGTTATGGACCTGGCGGCATCAATCCGGACAACACCTACTTCACTCCGTTCATCGACACCGACCCGACCGGCTCGGAGGTCTTTGAAGACCTGACTGTCCAGAACGCCTACGAGCGCCGGCGTGCGGGCATTGCCCTGAGCCCACCGGGGCCGCTTCCGCCGGTAGCCTGCAACATCATCGGGCCGCGGCTGGTGGACCGGCTGTGGCTCATGTCGCGCCAGATGCGTGCGGACTGGAATGTCCTGGACACCCTGGGTCAGCCCCCGCTACTGAATGACTGGGTGGCCAGCTCGGGCAACCCACCAAGGTTCCGCAGGGAGCCGGGTAGCCTGGTGCGCCTCCAGGGCATCATCCTCGGCACCAGCTCAACCTCCACCCATGCCTTCACGCTGCCGGTTGGCTATAGGCCGGCCCAGGCCATCAGCCGTGACCTGTTCCCCTATGGCGGCGAGCCGGCTAACGCGCGTGTGTGTCTGCTCATCACCACGGCCGGGGTGGCCACCCTGAGCAACCTCAGTGGCACCCGACTGAGCTACGACCTGAGCGCCTGCAGCCCCTGGGAGGTAGCCTGACCATTCTTGGAGCCCTAATGGGCCGACAGGGGCCGAAAAGCGTCCCGGTCGAATTCCAAATTGTGTCCCGGTGGAATTCCGGCTTCTAAGAGGACGCTGAGGGGGCAGGGGCAGGGGCCGGAGGCTGGCGGCAGGTGAGAAAGGAAGAAGGAACAAGGAGGAGGAAGCAAGAAGAAAGACGGGTGACGACCTGACGGCCGCGGTGGACATGGGCTCACGCGATGGGCGCAGGGATGGGAAGCCAGGCAGCGGCCATCGGCGAGCAGCGGAACATCCCGAAGCGTCGCGCTCACTTGGCCATGCGCACGGTGGCGGCCTGGGCGGCGCGCTGCTGCTCGGTCCAGGCGGCCAGGTCCATGGTGGGGTCCACGAAGGGGGCGACCATGCGGCGCTCGGTGCGCACCGGCTTGCCCTTGGCGGCCTTGCGGGGGGCGGAGGCGAAGGTGCCCTGGACCAGGGTGAGGACGCTCACGAGGATCAGAAGGCTGCGGAGGGTGGCGGTGCGGGTCATGGCGTGGGTCGGGGTTCGTTGGTGACCCAAAGCAAGGCCCGGAAGCGGGGGTAGCGTGAGCCCGGCCGAGCAGGTGGCGGCCGGCAGGGAGCAAGTGGCGGGTGTGGCCAGGGGCCATTCCTTCGCCGGAGGCTCGCGGCGGAAAGCTGGAGACCTGAGGCTGGCGGCCTGAAGCTGGTGGCGGGTGGCCGGAAGCTGGAGGCCAGAGCCTGGTATCCCGGATCCGGAGACGCCGGATCTCAGGGCAGCTCGCAGAGCCAGATGCTGTGGCCCTGGCCCACGTCGTCGTGCTCCTTCACCACCCGCAGGCCGGCGGCGGCGACCAACGGTGCGAAGTGCTCCGCGCGGTACATCCGGCTGTTGCCGTTGGCGATGGCCGTGAAGTAGAGCGAGGTGGCCGCCAGCGAGAACGAGGCCGCCTCGAACCGTTGCCGGTCGATGAAGGTCTCCATGATGTACAAGGGCATGCCCGGCCGCATCACCGCACGGGCCTTGCGCAGGATGGCCACGATCTCGTCCTCGCCGAAGCAGTCCAGGAACTGGCTCATCCAGATCGCGTCCGCACCTTCCGGAAGCTTGCTGGTGGGGTCCAGCATGTCGGCGGCCACCGTGGTGAGGCGGTCGCCGAAGCCGGCGGCCTTCACGTTGCGTTCCACTTCGCGCAGTTGACCGGGCAGGTCCACCACCATCATGCGCACGTTCGCATCGTGGCGCAGGCAGCTCAACGCCCACTTGCCCGTGTTGCCGCCCACGTCCATCACCACCTTCGGGTGGTCGCGGAACACGATCTCCAGCGCAGGCGGGAACGAATGGTCGCTGTAGTAGTGATCGAAGTGGAACCAGCTGCTGCGCACATGCTGCGGCAGGTGGGCCAGCCCCTGGTACACGGTGGGCCAGTCGCCGAAGACCTTCAGCCCGGCCGGACGGCTCTCCACGAGCGCCTCTTCCAGATGGGCGAGCCCGGCAAAGCACACGTCGCCGGTGAAGTCCATGTTCACCTTCGTCATGTCGTCGAAGGCCAGCATCACCCCGGTCTTCGTCAGCACCATCCGGCCGTTCTTCTCCGCCAGCACATCGGCCGTAAGGGCCATGTCCGTCAGCACCATCACCGCATAGGGCGACAGGCCCGAGGCCTTCGCCAGCTCCTCCCGGGTGAGGCCCCTGGTGCCGGCCTGGGCCAGGGCATCGAACAGCCCTTTCCGCTGCATGATCCAGCAGGCCTGGAAGACCATGGGCCCGAAGGCGATGCGCTGGGCGGCAGCCTTCGCCTCCACCGCGGTCAATTCATTCGTTGCCGTCCGTGCCGGCTTTGCCTTGGATGCCACCTTCGTCATGTTCCCGGTCCGATCACTGGAGTTTCTTGCGGATGCCCTTGAGCTGTTCGTTCACCTTGATCACGGTGGACGCCCAGAAGTTGCGAAGGCCGGCCCCTCCGGGGGTGGCGCTCACGCGTTCGATGTGCAGCACCTGCCGGGTGGCCATGTCGAAGAACGTGACATAGTAGTCCGCCTTCAGGGCCTTCCCGTCGTAGGTGATGGCGATGTGGACCATGCCCACACCGGGCCGGTCATCGGTCTTGTAGCGCGACACGAGTTCCTGCACGCCCTCGGGCTGCAGTTCGGGCTTGTTCCACACCTCGGGCACGGTCACGGCCATGTTCACGGCCTCCACGTAGCTGGTGAACATCTCGCAGTCCTTCACCTTGATGTGCGGACATGGCGTGTACTTGGCCGATTCGCTCTCGAAGAGCATGTTCCACCGGTTGAAGAAGGTGGGGCCCGCCTGGTCCAGCGGACCGAATTCGTAGCGCGGGGTGAACCGGGCCGCGGAGTAGTCCACCCCGATCCACGTGAGCCCCACCTTGTCCGCCAGCATGTCCGCCAGGGTGTTCTGCTGGGCGCTGGCCGCGGGGAGCAGGGTGGCGAGGAGCAGGGCGGACCATAGGGTTCTCATGGCAGGTGGCGGTGTGGGGTGCGGCGGTCGATGAAGAGGTGGGGCTTTCGGCTGTCCCGCGGCCATTTCAAGGTCTCGATGGCCGCGCCGGGCAGGGTGGTCATCCGGGGGGCTACCCGCAACGTGGCCCGCAATTGCTCGCGCAGGGCCTCCAACGCGTCACCTTCCAGATCGACCAGGACCTCCAGGTCGTCCCCCCCCAGTTCGTCCGTGGTGCAGACGACGACGAAGGTAGGGATCACCGGCATGGCGTTGATCGCATCGAGCACCTGCGCGGGGAAGAGGGTGGTGCCGCGGACCTTCAGGCGCTGCTGACGCCGGCCCAGCACAGGGCCCAGGTGCAGGCCGCCACCGCCGCCGTCCATGGCCCCCTCGTACCGCACGCAGATGTCGCCCGTGCGGTAGCGCAGCAGCGGCATGGCGCTCACGTGGAAGGGGGTGACGACGACCTCGCCGGCCTGGCCGTGCGCCACCGGCCGGTCCTGCTCATCGAGCACCTCCACCAGCATCAGCTGGGGCTGCACGGCGTGGCCGCTGCCTTCGCGCGTTTCCGTGCAGGCCGTCGCCATCTCGGTGCTGGCGTAGGTGCCCAGAAGCGTGATGTCCCAGCCTTCCTTGATGCGCCGGCCCAGGTTGTTCCAGCCGCCGTCGGGGTCGTGGATGGGCTCGCCGATGCAGAGCGCCCTGCGGACCGTGCTGCGCGCCGGGTCGATGCCGTGGGCGCGGGCGTGGTCGATCAGCTTCACCAGAAAGCTGGGCACCGTCACCAGGGTGGTGGTGCCGAACCGGTGGATGCTGTCCCACTGCAGGGCGGCCGCGCCGGGCCCCACGCGCACCACGCCGGCCCCGAGCGCCCGGGCACCCAGAAAGTAGGCCAGGCCCGCCATGAAGCGGCGGTCCAGCGTGGTCATCAGCTGCACCACATCCTCGGCGGTCACACCCGCCATCACCAGCGAGTTGTGCTCGTTGGCCGTGAGGCGCTCCAGGTCGGGCTCATCCAGCAGCAGGGCCACGGGCTTTCCGGTGGTGCCCGAGGTGGTCACATGGTCGATCACCGCACGGCGGCCCACGCAGAGCAGCGCCTCACCGGCCGCCTCCAGGTCGGTGTTGCGCGTGAACGGCAGCCGGCTCAGATCGGCCACCCCGCGGATGTCGCCGGGGTGCAGGCCCAGTTCGCGGAAGAGCCGCTGATAGTGGGGGGACCGTTCGGCCAGGCGGTGCACGTGTGCGCACAGCAGACCGTCCTGCAGCGCGATGACGGCCTCCTCATCGAGGCCGGATGGCAGCATCAGTTCGGGTCGCATGCGGCCAGGGCCTTCTCAAGTTCGCGGCGTTCGGCGACGCTGGCCACCGGGCGCGCAAGCGCCTCGCGGAAGTACCGGGCCGCCAGCCCCCTGTCGCCGAAGGCCTGGTACCAGAAGCCCAGGTCGCTGTAGGTGATGGCGTTGTGCGGGTCGGTGCGCACATAGGCCGCTTCATCCTCGGCGCTCAGGCGGTAGGTGCGCCCGGTGATGCGCCGCTCCAGCAGGGCCGCCCGCATCGCACGGTGCCACACCAGGTCGCCCATGGCGGGCGAACCGAGCAGGGTGTCGGCGGGCAGGGTCTCGGGGCGATGCAGGGGCATGTCCGCAGGGGTGTCGTGGGCAAAGATGGTCCGCAGGTCGTAACAGCGGAAGGCGCCCAGCGTGTATGGACCGGTGCCCAGCCAGAGGCGTCGGTCTCCGGGCTGCATGATCACGCTATGGTGGGCGATCAGCTGGTCGATGGCCACGGGGTTGCCCAGGCCCACGTCCTGCCCGTCGGGCCCACGCCGCTCGCGCAGGATGCGCGCCGCATCGACCGGGGCGAGCGGCGGACCGGTGACCGTGAGCGCCCGCATGCGCCGGAAGCGCGCCATGCTGTCGCTCTCGCGCAGGTTGGCCTGGTTCACCGGCGAGCCGAAGAAGGCGTCGCTCTGGTAGTGGTTGGCGCACACCACCAGCCCGTTGCCGGGGTCGTGCACGCCCATGCCGTCCGGCGCTTTCTCGATCACCACCGCCCGGCCGTCCCGCGCCGAGCCCACCAGGATGCTCTCGCTCACGAAGACCTCCCGGCGCGCGGCGATGGCCACCGCCTCGTCCACCGTGGCGGCGTGCTGCAGGATCTCGCGGGCCAGCAGGCTGATGGGCGTGCGTGCTCCGGTGGGCAGCGCCGAGCGCGAGGCGTTGATGGTGACCGTGAGGCCCTCGAGGTTCATGCCGCTCACCGCGCCCAGCATGCCGGCCCAGGTGACGATCACGAAGGGATGCCCGCTGTCCGGACGCATCGCCAGCACCAGCTTGTCGCACGCGAACTCCTCGCCCAGGTGGAAGTCGAAGTTGCGCCCGATCAGCAGCTGCCCGTCCGCGGTGCGCTCGCCCCACGCGGCGAAGCTGGTGCAGCCCACGAAGGCCAGGTCCTGCAGTGCATGCCCGATGTCGTGCGCCGCATGGTAGTTCAGCGCACGTTCGTAGCCCGTGCCGATCATGTCGAAGGCGGGGTCGAAGGCGCGGCTCTCCCCGTAGATCTCGCGGCGGTACTCCGCCGGCACGTGCTCCTCGATGTCGCGGTTGAAGAAGCCGATGAAGTGGCGCAGCCAGCCCAGCTTGTCCTCGTCGGGCACCAGCAGGCGGATGCGCTGCACAAAAAGCTCCTCCTGCTTGCGGATCAGTTCGCGGGCCAGGGAACCGATGGCCAACCCGCGCTCCAGGTCGCCGCCCTGCACGTAGGCCTCCCACAGCCCGTCCGGTGTGGGGGCCAGCCAGCCGTTCGCGGTGCGCCACCCGCCCTCGCCGAGCGGTTCGCGGGCCGGCAGTTCGGCGGTCTCCCCCGAGGCCAGCGGCGTGGTGAGCTGCATGTCCAGCATCAACAGGGGAAGCAGGGCGAAGGCCGCAGCGCACAGCAGCTCGATCAGCAGCAGGGGCAGGGTGAGCAGGACGCGGAACAGGCGCGGCATCGGGGGCAGCAAAGCTAACCGGGCCGCAGGGGGGCGGTCGCTCAGAAGCCGAAGCCCACCCCGGCCCCGATCCAGGGCTCGCCCCCGGCGTACGGGCTGAAGGGGTCCTGGATCACATCGAAGAGCACCGTGGCCGTGAGGTAGGTGCCCCCGCCCAGATGCGCGGAATATCCCCCGCCGATCAACAGGAAGGGGACCCAGCGGCGGAAGAAGCGGTCCTGGTAGAGATCGTACAGTTCGAAGTTCATCTGGCTGTACTCCACATGGGCGAACAGCTGCTCGATGATGCGGTAGCGGGTGAAGAGCCGCCCACCGTACACGCTGGTCTCGAACGCCGGTGCGAAGCGGTTGTCCCGGAAGTACTGGTAGCTGATGCCGAGGCCGGCGGAGAGCTTGCCGTTGCGGGTGATCTTGTAGCCCACGAGGGGCTCCACGGCGATGTTGGTCACCGAGCCGAAGGCCAGGCCCAGCCCGCCCCCGAACCAGATGCGGTCCTTCAGGGTGCGGGGCTGCTCCGAGGTGGGCTTGCGCGGGGTGGCCGTGGTGTCCACATAGTCCTGCGCCGCCACAGCGGACCACAGGCCGAACGCCAGGAGGAGCAGGCCGGTGCGCGTTGACCTCATGGGCCAAAAGTACGCGCCCCTCCGGTGCTGCCGTGGGGGCCATGCCGGCGTTGGAACAGCACCGCGAGCCACACACCGCGGGCGATCATCCAGGCCAGGAAGGCGCTCCACACCCCGTACAGCTCCCAGCCGGCCTCGTGCCCCATCCAGGCCACCGGCACGAAGACGAGCAGCGTGCTGAAGAGCAGCACATTGCGCAGCGCCACGCCGTCGCCCAGTCCCTTGAAGATGCCATCGAAGGCGAAGGCGATCGCGTTGATGGGCTGGGTGAGCACCACCAGCCAGAACACGCCATTGAAGAGCGCCTGCACGGACGGGTCGTCGGTGAAGAGCGCACCGATCCAGCGGTAACCGAGCGCATAGAGCGTGGCCAGCGCGGCACCGATGAGCACGCTGACCCGCACCACCTGCCAGCTCATGCGGTACAGGTCGCGCCAGTTGCGTTCGCCGTTGAGCCTTCCGGCCAGGACACTGCCCGCCGCCGCGTAGCCGTCGATGAAGAAGGCGCTGAAGAGCCAGATCTGCATGGCGATGCTGTGCGCGCCGATGTGGGCCTCGCCGTAGCCCGTGGCGTAGCGGTTGCCCAGGTAGTAGCAGGCGTTGAGGGCCATGGTGCGGGCGAAGAGGTTGCCGCTCAGGAGCCACAGCGCCTTCAGCTCGGGGTGATGCCAGCGCCTGGGCCACACCGGGAACGGCGTGCGGGTGCGCAGCATCACCAGGGCCGTGGCGCACATCACCGCCTGCGCGATCACGCTGGCCCAGGCCGAACCTTCGATGCCCAGGCCCGGCACCGGACCCCATCCGAAGATGAGCAGGGGGTTCAGCACCAGGTTCACCGCCGCACCCAGCAGGCTGATCCACATGCTCCAGCTGAGGTTCTGGATGCCCCGGAAGGCGCCCGTGATGGCGAAGGTGGCCAGCGAGAGCGGAAAGCCGATCGACCGGATGTGGAAGTAGTCCACCGCCTTGCTGAGCACGGCACCCTCGGCATTGTACAGCCGGAAGATGTCCTCGGCGAAAGGGGCGGTGGTCAGGTGAAAGAAGATCCCCAGGCCCACGTTCATCCAGATGGCGATGGGCACCAGGCCGCGGATCGCCTCCAGCCGTTGCTCACCGGTGTAGCGGGCCACCACGCTCAGCACCGCGCTGCGCGTCTGCGCCAGCACCCACACCACCAGCAGGAAGAAACTGCTGGCGATGCCCACCGCGCCCAGGTCGGCCGTGCCCAGGCTGCCCACGAAGGCCGTGTCCACCAGCGCGATCAGCGGTTCGGCGATGCCGCTGATGATCGCTGGCACGGCCAGACGGTCGATGTCCTTCCGGGTGATGGGCGAGGTGGCGGCCACGGGAGCGGCCGCAAAGGTGCGTCGCTCAGCGCACGAGCGTCACATGGCCCATGGCCTCCTTGCGGTGGCCGCGGTACCGGTCCTTCGCCTTCAGCCGCCAGGCGTACACCCCCTGCACCGCCGGACCACCTCCGGGACCGGCCCCGGTCCAATGCTCGGTCCGGTCGTTCGTGCGGAACACGGGGCTGCCCCAGCGGTCGAACACGGTGAACTCGTAGTCCGCATCGGCCAGGCCCTGGCCCGAGGGTCCGAAGAGGTCGTTCACGCCATCACCGTCCGGCGTGAAGGCATTGGGCACGTAGAGGAAGAAGATGCCGTCGATGTGCACCACCTTCATCACGCTGTCCGGGCAGCCGTACTGGTTGGTCACATGCAGCCACACCGGGTAGTCGCCTTCATCATCCTCGGGGAAGAGCACGATGGGGTCGGGTTCGAAGGCCGAGTCGGGCACGCAGCCCGCACCGAACGACCAGGCCCAGCTCACCTGGAACTGCGACCGGTCGAAGAAGGCCACCTCCGGATCGAGCACGTTGGCGCTCTGCGGGAAGAAGTCGAAATCGGCCACCGGATAGGGGCGGGCGCACACCACCTGCGGGAAGGTGGCCGTGCCCGGGCAGCCCTCGGGGCTGTACACCGTGAGGGTGACGTCGTAGCAGCCCACGTTCACGAAGGTGTTGGTCACCGTGGCGCAGCCCTGCGCGGTGTTGCCGTCACCGAAGTCCCATTCGCACAACGCGCCCACATCGCTCGCGGCGGTGAGGTTGGTGAAGGTGAAGGTGGCCGGGTGGCAGTCCTCGTAACGATCGGGCGCCAGCAGCGGCACCGGGGGTGGATACCAGGCCACGGCCACGGTGTCCGCAGCCGCCGGTGTGCCGCACCCGTCGGTGACCACCACGTAAAAGGTGTTCACCTGGCCGCTGGGCGTGTAGGAGAGGACATCACCGGCGCCGATGGACCCGTTGCCCAGCTCGAACCAGGTATAGGTATAGGGTGCGCCGATGCCGCCACCGGCCACGGCGCTCAGGTTCGAAGCGGCATCGATACAGATGGAGTCCGGCGCGGAGGCCGCCACGCTCAGCGCGGGATACTGGTCCACCGTGGCCGTCACCGGTGCGGAGGTGCAGCCCTGTGCGTCCGTGGCGAACACGGTGTACACCGTGCTCACCAGGGGATCCACGGTGTGCGGGCCATTGCCGACGAGACCCTGGTCCCAGGTGAAGCTGTAGGGCGCGGTGCCGCCCACGGCCTGTGCGCTCAGCATGGCCTCGGTGGTGAGGCAGATGGTGGTGTCGCTGGTGGAGGCCACCAGCAGCGGCGGTTCGTTCAGCACCAGCACGGTGTCGTGTCGGCACCCGCTCGGTTCCACCAGCTCCACGGTGTACGTGCCATCCGCGATGCCCGCAAGCGTTCCGGGCCCGTTCGCGGTCACGGTCTGCTGCAGCACACCGCCGGCGTACAGCTCATAGGTCCACGGTGGGCCGGCCGCTCCCCAGGGCGTCACCTGCACGCTGCCATCCGCGAAGCCGAAGCAGCTGGGGTCGGTGAGGGTGATGGCATCGAACCCGAAGGGTGGCACCACCACCACGGTCACCGTGTCCTTGTTGACGCAGCCCTGGCCCTGCAGGTCGCTGGTGACCTCGTACACCGTGGTGGCCGTGGGCATGGCCACGGGGTTCGCGCACGGATTGCAGCTGAAGTTGGTGGGCACCTGCAGCGGCGGTCCGCTCAGCACGGTCCAGGTGAAGATGTTGCCGCCGGTGGCCAGCAGCGCCAGGTTGTCGGCGTAGCAGAGCACCGTGTCCTGGATGTCGATCACCGTGCTGGGCAGGATCTGGATGAAGATGGTGGCGCTCACCAGGCCGGTCACCGGGCAGGCGTTGTCCTCGGCGGTCACCGTGAAGGCGGTGGAACTGGTGCCGGGCTGCGCGGTGCCGCAGATGCTCGCCGTGGCCGGGTTCACCCCCGTCTGTACGAAGGTGGCCCCGGGGAACACGAGGGCCACGTTGGAGGTGAGGGTGAGGGAGTCCAGGGGGTTGCCATCGCCGAAGACAAGGTCCAGGCAGAACTGATCGCCCGGGCAGAGCTCCACGCTGAACGGTCCGGTCTGGGTGGCGTCGCCGGTGAGGTTGCTCAACGTCTGCGGACCGTCGGGGATGATGTTGGTGCAGTTGATGACGGTGAACTGCATGTCGCGCATCACCGTGCCCAGCAGGTTGCCGTTGGCATCGTACTCGGCCACCTCCACCACCACGATGAAGTTGCCCGTTTGCGTGGGCGTGAAGCTCACCGCCCCCGAGTTGGGGTCCAGGGTGATGCCGGGGATGGGGTTCGTGCCCGTGTAGCCCGCCCCGTAACCCAGCGCGGTGCTGCCATCGATGCGACCTTCGATGAAGGTGTAGACCAGCGAATCGCCATTGGGGTCGTACACCCCGAAGTTGTAGTTCACCGGTTGGTTGAGGCACACGAAGGGGATGGGCTGCGCGGTGAAGACCGGGCTGTCGTTGCAGGGGGCCGTCGCCGTGTTCAGCACCACCTCCCCGTACATGTCATCGTTCACGCTGCCCGGCACGTTCACCGAGGTGTTGCGGCAGCAGTCGCTCCAGCTGATCGTCCAGGAATTGCACGGCGGGTTCAGGGTCACGAGCCCCACGTAGTTGTAGGCCTCCATGCCGGGATAGCCGCCGTTGCCGCAGTCGCTCTGCGGCAGGATCGGCGGGCACAACTGGCTGATCTCCTGCCCGGAGCCCGGGCCTTGCTGCAGCGTGATGGTGAAGGACTGCCCGCAGCTGCTCGTCACCTGCACGTCCTCCGAGGGCTGCATGCTGATGCCGCTGCAATCCCGGAACAGGTTCAGGGTGATCTGGAACTGGTTGTTGCCGACGCAGGTGGTGCTGATGTCCACCCCGCTGATGTGCGTGGCGAAGAGCCCTGCTGGAAGCAACAGCAGCACCAATGCGGCGATGATCGAGGCAGCGTGGCGCATGAGCCTGGGCGTGAGCGGTGAAGGTAGGAAGAGCCCCCGACGTTCCACAGACGCCCGTCCGGCGATGGAGGTTGCCCCGCAACAGGCGAACGCCTCAGGCCATGCCACGTTCCAGCTCGGCGCGAAGGGCGGCCATGAAGGCCTCCGTGCTGAGGTAGTGCTCGGCACCCACCTTCTCCCCGTGGATGCACACCGCGAGGTCCTTGGTCATCTTCCCGCTCTCCACCGTACGGATGCACACCTGCTCCAGCTTGGTGCAGAAGTCGATGAGCGCCTGGTTGCCATCGAGCTTGCCGCGGAAGGCCAGGCCCCGTGTCCAGGCGAAGATGCTGGCGATGGGGTTGGTGCTCGTGGGCCTGCCCTGCTGGTGCATGCGGTAGTGGCGGGTCACCGTGCCGTGCGCGGCCTCCGCTTCCATGGTCTTGCCGTCCGGGGTGATCAGCACGCTGGTCATCAGGCCCAGCGATCCGAAGCCCTGTGCCACGGTGTCGCTCTGCACATCGCCATCGTAGTTCTTGCAGGCCCACACATAGCCGCCGCTCCACTTCATGGCGCTGGCCACCATGTCATCGATCAGGCGATGCTCGTACACGATGCCGGCCTCCTGGAACGCGGCCTTGAAGTCCTTCTGGTACACCTCCTCGAAGATGTCCTTGAAACGGCCGTCGTATTTCTTCAGGATGGTGTTCTTCGTGCTGAGGTAAAGGGGCCACTTCTTCGCCAGGGCCAGGTTGAAGCAGCTCCGCGCGAAGCCCTCGATGCTCTCGTCCGTGTTGTACATGCTCAGCGCCACGCCGTTGCCCTCGAAGTCGTACACGTTCCAGGTCTGCACCTCTCCGCCGTCGTCGGGGGTGAAGGTCATGGTGAGCTTGCCTTTGCCTTTGATCACCGCATCGCTGGCGCGGTACTGATCCCCAAAGGCATGGCGACCGATGATGATGGGCTGCGTCCAGCCCGGCACCAGGCGCGGGATGTTGCTGATCACGATGGGCTCGCGGAACACCGTGCCGTTCAGGATGTTGCGGATGGTGCCGTTGGGGCTCTTCCACATCTGCTTCAATCCGAACTCTTCCACACGGGCCTCATCCGGCGTGATGGTGGCGCACTTGATGCCCACATGATGCTTCAGGATGGCCTTCGCGCTCTCCACCGTCACCTTGTCATCGGTGGCGTCGCGGTGCTCGATGCCAAGATCATAGTAGTCGATGGGCACGTCCACATAAGGGAGGATCAGCTGGTCCTTGATCCACCTCCAGATGATGCGGGTCATCTCGTCGCCATCGAGCTCCACAACGGGCTTGGTCACCTTGATCTTCGACATCGGTTGCGCTTGGTTGTCAGTGGGTGGTGGTCCGCTCCTCCGGATGTTCGGACCGGTGTTCCGGCCGCGAAAGTACCCCGTGCGATGCAAGTGCAGGTCGTTCACCACAGGGACGCCGCGAACGCAGCGGGACCGCCACGTTCAGAGGACCTCAACATGAATTCCGCTGCGCAGCCGCTGCGCGCAGACCAGATATGCGGCGTGAACGAAGAAGAGCAACAGGGCGGTCCTCATTGAGCTTTGGGTCAGGCCTTGATGAGCGGATTCTTGACGCGCAGGCGGGGGAACCTGCTGAAGTCGCGGTCGGCCGACCAGAGCTCACGGACCCCATGGCTCAGGCAAAGCGCGGCGACGCGGGCGTCATGCACCAACGGGCCTTGCACCTTCGCCTTGCCCAACAGCTCGCGCAGCTCAGGCCAGTGCATCTCGTTCTCGGAGAGCAGGTGCAGTGCCGGAGAGGCGAGCCAGGCCTCGATCTGTGCGATGGACTGTTCCGGCGTGCTGGGCGGTGCGTAGATGCGCGGATGCGTCACGATGGCGTGGAACTCATGCAGGCAGGGCCAGGGTATGGCCCAGGCCGCCCTGTCCTCAGCGAGCTGGCTCACCAAGTCCTTGGCGCTCGAATGGAACGACGAATCGCGCCGGTGGGCGAATACCAGAAGATTGGTGTCCACGGCGATCATGCCCCTTCGCCTCTGTAGATCGCATCACGGACCATCTCCCAGGAAGCTTCCTTGAACTCAGGGGTGAGACCGGTGCCGCCTACGCTGGCATCCCTCAGCTTGAAGGCGTAGCCGCCGTGCTTCTCGGCCAGCACCATGCGCAGCCCTTGCTCGATCAGGGCCTTCAGCGTGGTCTTGCGCGCGCGTGCCTGGCGCTTGGCCTTTTCGAATAACGCCTCCGGCAGTTCGATCGTGGTCTTCATGGGTGCCCGTATCGATGAATATGGGTACCAATATACGACCGGAGGCCCCGTCCGTTCGCCGGTGCGGGTCCGCTCACCCCAGGTCCAGGTCCAGCTCGTCCTTCAGCTTCAGCAGGGCCGGGTTCTTCTCGGCCAGGATGCGGAAGCGGTCCATGGGCGTATAGCGCGGCCGCAGGTCGGTCACTTCCTCCTTCACCACCTTCAGCTCCAGCCCCGGCGCATCCAACTCGTGGCGCAGGAAGGCCATCAGCTCCTGGCCCACCTCGCGGAAGTAGCGGTCCTGCACCTCGTTGAGGATCACGAAGGTGACCAGGTCGGGTCCGGCGGACACGGGCTCGTGGGCCATCAGGGTGGCGTGCAGGCTGTTGCGCCCCTCGCGTTTGCGGGCCAGGGCGAAATCCTGCCAGGCCTTCTGGAGCAGCGTCTGCGACACCTGCTTGGGCGGGCCCTTGGTCACCGGTCCGCCAGGCTCCTCCACGGTGGGGCCTGCTCCGGGGCGCTGACCGGCCGGGGCGGCCATCTCCCGCAGCGATACCCCGCGCGCCAGCCGCCGGGCCGGGGTCGGGTTGGGGTGCGGGCTCGGCGCCGGCGCTTCGGCAGGGGGAGGGGCGGCCGGTTCCGGAGACCCGCTCTGTGCGGCCCCCGGAGCGGGTCCGGATGCGACGGCCGGGGCGGCGCTCAGGCCACCGGGCTCAGGCTTTTTTTTTTCCGCGCCTGCCGGCACGGTCGCTGGGGCTTCCCCGTTCGCCGCGCTTCGGCACAACTGGATCAGCAGCAGCTCCACCAGCAGGCGCGGGTCCTTGCTGGCCTTGTAGTTCAGGTCGCATTGGCCCACGCGCTCCAGCCCGTTCAGCAGCAGCCGGCGTTCCACCCGGGCCGCCTGCTCCACATACCGGGCGGCCAACTCCTCGCTCACCTCCAGCAGACCGGCCGAGCGGGGGTCCTGGCACACCAGCAGATCGCGCAGGTGGCGGCCCAGCCCGGTCACGAACAGGTGGCCATCGAAGCCGTTGCGCAGGATGGTGTCGAACTCCAGCAGCACCCCGGGCACATCACCGGCCACCAGCGCGTCCGTCACCCGGAAATAGTGCTCGTGGTCCAGCACGTTCAGGTTCTTCACCACATCCTGGTAGGTGAGGCGGCGCCCGGCGAAGCTCACCAGCTGGTCGAAGATGCTGAGGGCGTCGCGCAGCCCGCCGTCGGCCTTCTGAGCGATCACGTGCAGGGCCTGCGGTTCGGCCTCGATGCCTTCCCGCTCGGCGATGCCGGCCAGGTGGCGCACGATGTCCGTCACCGTGATCCGCCGGAAGTCGAACACCTGGCAACGGCTCAGGATGGTGGGCAGGATCTTGTGCTTCTCGGTGGTGGCCAGGATGAAGATGGCGTAGCTGGGCGGCTCCTCGAGGGTCTTCAGGAAGGCGTTGAAGGCCGCCGAGCTCAGCATGTGCACCTCGTCGATGATGTACACCTTGCGGCTGCCGACCTGCGGGGCGATCTGCACCTGCAGGATCAGGTTGCGGATGTCGTCGACGCTGTTGTTGCTGGCCGCGTCCAGCTCGTAGATGTTGAGGCTGTGCCCTTCCTCGAAGGTGCGGCAGGGGGCGCAGGTGCCGCAGGTGGTGAGGTCGGCGTTGAGGTTCTCGCAGTTGATGGTGCGCGCCAGGATGCGGGCGCAGGTGGTCTTGCCCACCCCCCGGGGACCGCAGAACAGGAAGGCCTGCGCCAGATGGCCCGACCGGATGGCGTTCATCAGGGTGCCGGTCACGGCCTCCTGGCCCACCACGGTATCGAAGGTGGCCGGGCGGTACTTGCGGGCGCTGACGACGAAGCGTTCGGACATCGGGCGGCTAAGATAGCCGGGCCCCGTACGGTGGCGGGGCGGAGATCTCAACAGCGGTGGACAAGGTCCGCAGGGCGGTGGGGAGGCAGGCGCTTGGCGGACAGGCGGAAATGCCTACCTTCGCACCCCATTTCACACCAGGTACCATGACCAACCGGTACGAGACCGTCTTCATCCTTACTCCCGTTTTGTCTGAGGACCAGACAAAGGAGGCGGTCAAGAAATTCAAAGACCTGATCAAGAAAGGCCGTGGCAAGGTCCACCACGAAGAGAGCTGGGGGATGCGCAAGCTCGCGTATCCCATCCAGAAGAAGTCCACGGGCTTCTACCACCTGTTCGAGTTCGAGAGCGAAGCGCCCTTCGTGGACAAGCTCGAGACCGAGTACCGCCGCGATGAGCGGGTGCTGCGCTTCATGACCGTGAAGATGGACAAGCACCACCAGGCCTTCGCCGACCGCCGCCGCAACAAGCAGAGCGCCACCAGCGGGGACGACACCGCCGAGCGCCCCGCGCGCCGTCGCAAGGAGGAGAACGCAGACCAACCGAACAGCTAAGCCATGGCCGAGAACAATGCATCCGGGGGCGAGATCCGCTACCTCACCCCCATCGCGATCGAGACCAAGAAGGAGAAGTACTGCCGCTTCAAGAAGCTCGGCATCACGTACATCGACTACAAGGACGCCGATTTCCTGCTGCGCTTCGTGAACGAGCAGGGCAAGATCCTGCCCCGCCGCCTCACCGGCACCAGCCTGAAGTACCAGCGCAAGGTCGGCCAGGCCGTCAAGCGGGCCCGCCACCTGGCCCTCATGCCCTACGTGGGCGACATGCTCAAGTGATCCACCCTCAACAGTCATCACCATGGAGGTCATTCTGAAACAGGACGTGGACAACCTGGGCTACGCCAACGATGTGGTGAAGGTGCGCGACGGCTACGCCCGCAACTTCCTGATCCCCCGCGGTCTGGCGACGGTCGCCACCGACAGCGCCCGCAAGCAGCTCAACGAGACGCTCAAGCAGCGCGCCCACAAGGAGGCCCAGATCCGCTCGGCCGCCGAGAAGATCGCCGAGGGCCTGGCCAACAAGACCCTCAAGGTCGCGGCCAAGGTGGGCGAGAAGGGCAAGATCTTCGGCAGCGTCAACACCATCATGCTGGCCGATGCCATCAAGGCCCTCGGCTTCGAGGTGGACCGCAAGAACATCAAGATCAAAGGCGATGCCATCAAGACCATCGGTACCTACGAGGCCGAGGTGAGCTTCCATCGCGACGTGGTGCGCAGCATCCCGTTCGAGGTGGTGGGCGAGTAAGCCTGATCAAGAACACCGGGAAGGGCTGTCCATCCGGGCGGCCCTTCTTCGTTCCCCACTCGCCACTCCCCCCCGTCACATCAGGATGTTGTTCACCGGCTGCAGGGGCTTGGGGATGTCCTTCTCGCCGAGCATCTCCCGCAGGTCGATCTCGATCGCCCGCGTGATCGCCGTGATGGGCACGTCGTTGGCGCCGCCCTCGAAGGGGTTCTCGCTGGCCTCGCCGATCCGCTCCATCATGTTGAACACCCACGCCACCAAGGCGCTGAAGGGGATGGTGAGCCACACGAAGCCATCGCCCGCCCGGGCGAACTCGTTCAGCATGCCGAAGGGCACCAGGTTGGTGAACAACCGCGTGAACATCAGGTTCAACGTGCCGTACTGCTTCGGGTAGGGGAAGTTCTTGATGCGCTCGCACTTGCCCTGCTGGGTGTAGAGGTCCACCAGCAGCTTCTCCAGCTCCATGTGGCGGAAGTCCTCGATCAGCCCGCGGTCCAGCAGCTCGCGCAGGTCGCGCGAGGCTTCCGCGATGAGCTGTGTGGCCCGGTTGCTCAGGGCCAGCACCCGCTCCTGCTCCTCCGGTGCGATCAGCCCCTGCAGTGCATCCTCGAGCTTCGAATCCACCTCGTCGATGGTGTACCACTTGCGGTACTCCCGGTTGTACACCTTGATCAGGTGCTCCCAGGCCCGGGGCTGGCGCAACTGGAACCGCAGTGTATGCAACCAGGCGATGTGCCGGTGAATGAGCCGCGTGTGGATCCGCTGAAGCTCGCCGTCGGCCAGTGGTGCGGTGGCGTGCCGTGGGGTGATGAAGTCGCGCACCATGATGCCCCAGCTCCGGCTGCTGTTCACGATGGCGCCATAGATCTGGCGCGCCTCCCACAACCGGTCGTAGCAGGCGTTGTTGCGGAAGCCCGTGAGGAAGGCCACGGCCGTGCCGATGAGCGCGATCGGCACCCACGGCAGCGTCAGCCATTTCCAGCCCACCACCTCGTACAGCAATGTGGGTACGATGGCCAGGATCAGGAACCACACGATGTCGCGGCGGGTCCAGTACAGGACCTCCCGCAGGGTGAACCGGCGTCCGGCATGCATGGGGCGAACTTACTTCCCGCAGGCTCACCACCTTCGTGGGACCATGCGCATCCTCCGGGTCGTCCTTCATCCGCTCACCATCCCCCTGAAGGCGCCCTTCGTCACCGCCCTGGGCGCCCTCCACGAGGTGGCCAACGTGGTGGTGGAGGTGCACACCGATGATGGTCGGGTGGGGTGGGGGGAATGCAGCCCGTTCTGGTCGATCAACGGCGAGACCCAGGAGACGGGCCTGGCCGTGGGCCGGCATCTGGCCCGCGCCCTGCTGGACCATCCCGCCGGCGACCTTGAAGGAGCGCATGCGGTGATGGACCGCCTGATCTTCGGCAACAGCAGCATCAAGAGCGCCTTCGATATCGCCTTGCACGACCTGGCCGCGCAAGCCGCTGATCGTCCGCTCTGGATCCATCTCGGTGCACAGGATCGCTTCGATCCCATCACCGACCACACCGTGAGCCTGGGCGAGCCCGAGCGGATGGCCGCCGATGCGGAGGCGGTCGTGGCGGCCGGCTTCCCGGTGATCAAGGTGAAGCTGGGTGGTGCCGGTGATCTGGACATCAGGCGGATCCGGGCCATCCGATCAAGGATCCCTTCGATCCCCCTGCGCATCGATGCCAACCAGGGCTGGGACCCCGACACCGCCATCCGCGTGCTCAACGCGCTGGGCGATGCCGGCATCGAACATTGCGAGGAACCCATCCCGCGCTGGCGCTTCATGGAGCTGCGCCGGGTGAAGGAGGCCAGCCCCATCCCGATCATGGCGGATGAGAGCTGCTGCGACCACCACGACGCCGAGCGCCTCATCGCACTCGGCGCCTGCCAGCGCTTCAACATCAAGCTCGGCAAGAGCGGAGGCTTGTTCAAGGCCCGGAAGATCATCGCCCTCGCGGCGGAAGCGGGGATCACCGTGCAGGTGGGTGGCTTCCTGGAGAGCCGCCTGGCCTGGAGCGCCTCGGCCGCCCTCGCCTTGAGCGACCCCTGCGTGCGCTACTTCGATATGGACACCCCGCTCATGTTCACGGCCGATCCGGTGAGGGGTGGCATCCGCTACCTGGACGGTGGTCGGATCCGCCTGCCGGACGGACCGGGTCTCGGAGCGTCCATCGCCCCCGCCTTCCTGGATGAAACCCGGGCGGTGATGGTGGGTTGAGCCCTTGTTGGGAACTCCCGCCGCCGTCCGGGGCACGGATCCTTCGCCGCGTACCTTCGCGGCCGCAAAAACGCCCCGACCGCGCATGAGCCAGATCTTCGACCTCGACATGATCAAGGCGGTGTACAGCCGCTACCCCGCCCGCGTCGCCGCCGCCCGCAAGGCCGTCGGCCGTCCGCTCACCCTTACCGAGAAGATCCTCTACGCCCACCTGTGGGACGGTGACGCGAAGACCGCCTTCAACCGCGGCAAGGACTACGTTGATTTCGCCCCGGACCGCGTGGCCATGCAGGACGCCACCGCCCAGATGGCCCTGCTGCAGTTCAGCACCACCGGCCGCAAGCAGGTGGCCGTGCCCAGCACCGTGCACTGCGACCACCTCATCCAGGCCCGCGTGGGCGCCAAGCAGGACCTGCAGGACGCGCTGCTGAAGAGCAACGAGGTCTTCAACTTCCTGGAGAGCATCAGCAACAAGTACGGCATCGGCTTCTGGAAGCCCGGCGCGGGCATCATCCACCAGGTGGTGCTGGAGCAGTACGCCTTCCCCGGCGGCATGATGATCGGCACCGACAGCCACACGGTGAACGCTGGCGGCCTGGGCATGATCGCCATCGGCGTGGGCGGCGCAGACGCTTGCGACGTGATGAGCGGCCTGGCCTGGGAACTGAAGTGGCCAAAGCTCATCGGCGTGAAGCTCACCGGCAAGCTCAACGGCTGGACCAGCCCCAAGGACGTGATCCTGAAGGTGGCCGGCATCCTCACCGTGAAGGGCGGCACCGGCGCCATCGTGGAATACTTCGGTGAAGGCGCCGAGAGCATGAGCTGCACCGGCAAGGGCACCATCGCCAACATGGGCGCCGAGATCGGGGCCACCACCAGCACCTTCAGCTACGACGACAGCATGCGCCGCTACCTGAAGGGCACCGGCCGCGCCGAGGTGGCCGCCCTGGCCGACGCCATCGCCGAGCACCTGCAGGGCGACCCCGAGGTGTACGCCGATCCCTCGAAGTACTTCGACCAGGTCATCGAGATCAATCTCAGCGAACTGGAGCCGCACGTCAACGGTCCCTTCACGCCCGATCTGGCGTGGCCGCTGAGCAAGTTCGCCGCCGCCGTGAAGGAGAACGGCTGGCCCGCGCAGCTGGAGGTGGGCCTCATCGGCTCGTGCACCAACAGCAGCTACGAGGACCTCACCCGCAGCGCCAGCCTCGCCCAACAGGCCGTGGACAAGAAGCTGAAGGCGAAGAGCGAGTTCACCATCACCCCGGGCAGCGAGCAGGTGCGCTACACCGCCGAGCGCGACGGCATCCTGGCCACCTTCGACAAGATGGGCGGCGTGGTGCTGGCCAACGCCTGCGGCCCCTGCATCGGCCAGTGGGCGCGCCACAGCAACGACCCCAACCGGAAGAACTCCATCATCACCAGCTTCAACCGGAATTTCGCCGCCCGTAACGACGGCAACCCCAACACGCACGCCTTCGTGGCCAGCCCCGAGGTGGTGACCGCCCTGGCCATCGCCGGCGACCTCACCTTCAATCCCATGACCGATGAACTGGTCAACGAGGAGGGGAAGAAGGTGAAGCTGGATGAGCCGAAGGGCATCGAGCTGCCCCCGATGGGCTTCGAGGTGAAGGATGCCGGTTTCGTGGCCCCCGCCGCGGACGGCAGTGGCGTGGTGGTGAACGTGAAGCCCGAAAGCGAGCGCCTGCAGCTGCTGGAGCCCTTCCCCGCGTGGGACGGGAACAACATCACCGGCGCGGTGGTGCTGATCAAGGCCAAGGGCAAGTGCACCACGGACCACATCAGCATGGCTGGCACTTGGCTGAAGTACCGCGGCCACCTGGACAACATCAGCAACAACACGCTGATCGGCGCCATCAACTTCTTCAACGGCAAGGCCAACGAGGTGAAGAACCAGCTCGATGGCAGCTACGGCCCCGTGCCCGCCACGCAGCGCGCGTACAAGGCGGCCGGCCAGCCCAGCATCGTGGTGGGCGACCAGAACTACGGCGAGGGCAGCAGCCGCGAGCACGCCGCCATGCAGCCGCGCCACCTGGGCGTGAAGGCCGTGCTGGTGAAGAGCTTCGCGCGCATCCACGAGACCAACCTGAAGAAGCAGGGCATGCTCGCCCTCACCTTCAGCAACGAGGCCGACTACGACAAGATCCAGGAGGACGACCGCATCGACTTCACGGACCTCACCGAATTCGCCCCCGGCAAGCCCCTCACGCTTGTGCTGAACCACAAGGACGGCAGCAAGGACACCATCCAGGTGAACCACACCTACAATGCCCAGCAGATCGAGTGGTTCAAGGCCGGCGGTGCGCTGAACATCATCCGCGCGCAGCAGAAGGGTTGAGTCACGACGATCAGGGATGGCCGTTCGCGGCCGGCCCGTTACTTTCGCCTCGTTGCCGGACCAACAGGCCGCGCACGACCAAACCCAAGACCCATGAACCTCCGGACGATCTCCAAACTGATGCTCGGCCTGGCCCTCGTGGCCTTCACAGCCACCGGCTGCAAAAAGGACGAGTGCAAGGACAAGAACTGCGGCAATGGCAGCTGCGTGGACGGCAACTGCGTGTGCAACACGGGCTATGAGGGCAGTGAGTGCGGCACTCAGACCCGCGCCAAGTTCATCGGCTCGTACACGGGTACGTTCAGCTGTTCCGGGGGATCTCCGGGCACGATCAATATGACGATCACCAACAGCTCGGCCGGGATCACGAGCGTGGTGATGAGCGATGGGTTCGACAACTGGGTATGCACAGTGAGCGGCTCGACCTTGAACATCGCGAACCAGACCATCAGTGGTGGCAACACCATCCAGGGTTCAGGACAACTGGTGGGCAACATTCTCACCTTGAACCTGAACATCTCCGGTACGACCTGCACCTATTCGGGGACCAAGCAGTAAGCCGGACCCTCCTCCTGACGAAGGGCCCACCCTGCGGTGGGCCTTTCGCTTTTCAGGGCTTCAGTCGTGGGCGAGCAGGAGCGGCAGTTCCACTTCCACGCGGGTGCCCTGGGGCAGGTCGATGGTGCGGAAGCCGGCGGGCCGGCCGTGCTGCTTGGCCACCAGGTCCAGGCGGGCGCGGGTGATGGTGGTACCCAGGGAGGTCTTCTTGGCCGGTGGCTCGTTGGCCTGGTGTTCGCGCCGGGCCATCCGTCCCATGCCGTTGTCCTCCACGATGTATACCAGACGATCGCCTCGGCGCTCCACCTTCAGGGTGATGAGCCCGCCCGCCTCCTTGCCGGCCATGCCATGCCAGATGGCGTTCTCCACGAAGGGCTGCACCACCAGCGGGGGCACCAGCACCTCCTGGGCATCGATCGCCGGGTCCACCTCGATGCGCAGGTCGAACCGCCCGTCCATCCGCATGCGCTCCAGCTCCATGTAGCCCCTGAGCGCCTCCAGGTCGTCCTGCAACGGCACCTCGCTCCGGCGGCTGTTCTCCAGCACGGCCCGCATCACCCGGGCGAAGCGGCTGAGGAAGCGGGTGGCCTTGTCCGGGTCGTGGCCCTGCACGAAGGCGGAGATGCTGTTGAGCGCGTTGAAGATGAAGTGCGGGTTCATCTGGCTGCGCAACGCCTGCGTCTCCAGGTGGGCGGCCTCCTTCTCGAAGCGCTCGCGGCGTCGCCGGCGGTCGGTCCAGCTCCACGCCGCCAGGCCGCCCAGCAACAGCACCCCGGCGCCGGCCGCGGCCCAGGCCCGGTTGCGGTTGCGTTCGGCGCGCAGTTCGGCGATGGTGCGCCGGTCCTCGGCCTGCGCCAGCTCCGCGGCGAACGAGAGGCTGTCGGCCAGGGCCCGCTTCTCGTACCCGAAGCGCAGCAGTTCCTTGCGGCCGTCCTCGCTGCGCAGGCTGTCCTGCAGTGCGAGCTTTCGTTCCAGGAGCTTCAGCGCCTCGGTGGACCGGCCCTGCTGCTTGTACACGTTGAACAACAGGCCGCTCACCTCCGATTCCTGCTTGGTGAAGCCTGCGGCCCGGGCCAGGGCCAGCGCTTCGCGGCCGTAGCGTTCAGCAAGGTCGAGCTCGCCCACACGCAGGTGGTGGCTGCCGATGTTGTTGAGGGCCATGGCCTCCAGGTCCTGGTGGCCGCCCGCACGTGCACGATCCAGGCATTGCTGGTGCAGGCGCAGCGCCTCGGCCCGCTCGCCTTGTGCGCTCCGGATGATGCCCAGGTCCGAGGCGGCGATGGCCGCATCACGCTGGTCCGGGTTCCCGGCGGAGAGCCGCAGGCACAGTTCGTAGTTCGCCGCGGCCGCGGCCGTGTCGCCACCGGCCAGCTCCAGCGTGCCGATGTTGATCAGCGCCGCGCAGATGCTGCCCGTATCGGGGATCGCACGGGCCAGCGCCAGGCTTTGACGGTACAGGTCGAGGGCCTTGTCGGTGTCGCCAAGCTCCTGCAGCAGCACGCCCATGTTGCTGATGCTCTTGGCCTGGGCCACGGGTTCATCCGCCTCGGCGAAGGCCCGTTGCGCCTGTGTGAACCGTTCCAGCGCCCGGGCGTAGTCGCCTTTCATCATGTGGTATTCGCCCAACGTGGTGGTGGCGATGCCCTGGTACCGCGCATTGCCATGCCGCACGGCCAGGTCGTATTGCATCCCCGCCAGCACGGCGGCACTGTCGGGGTCGCTGTACAGGAAGCCGTCGATGCTGATGTAGCTCATCGCCCGCAGGCGGTCCACCGGTGGGTGCGCGGTATCATGCCACACGCCCCACAATGAATCGAGGTCGATCTGAGCCGCTGAAGGCGCGCTGCTGAGGAGGGCGGTGCAAAGAAGGAAGGCGGGCCTCATGGGAGGCACCGAAAGTAGAGCGGCGTCCGCTGGTCCGGGGTGGTCCACCGACGAGCGGAGCGCCCGTCATTCCGGCATCATTCACCCCATGCCTAGGGCCACCAGCCCGCACACCACGCCCAGCACGCGGCAAAGGATGGTGAGACCGGGCATCAGCAGCGTCCAACGGTCGGGAAGAGGTTGTGCCGGGAACGGGTGGGCGGTGCGGCGCATGGCGTGTTCGCTTGGTGAGGCGAAACAAGCCGGGGTCCGTGCGATGTGCACGCCCGATCGCGCATCCGGCGGCGTGCGCTGTGCGAACGGCGGCCGCCGGAGGGCTCAGCGCTTCACGAACACATACCGGTAGCCGAGCTGAACGCCCACCAGGGTGATGCCCCAGAGGTCCGTGTCGTAGGGCATGGGGCCGGCGTTCATGTGCACCTCGAGGAAGGGCGAACCCCACCGCGTGCCGTACTGGGCACCCACGGCGGCGGCGCCCACGATCCTGTCCACGGTCCAGCTCCGTTCGCTCACCACCACGGACTCCGGGCCCACCTGTTCCTGCACGGCGTAGCCCGTCTGCCGCACCCGGGCATGCTCCCACCCGGCGCCGGCCATCACGTACGCACCGCGGTGGTGGCCGCCGTCGCAGGGCACGGTGAGGAAGGGCCAGCGCACGGACAGCATCGCCGCGTTGCGCCCGATGAGCTCACGCATCACCGCCTCCACATCGGTCGTGCCATCGTCGGCCACCACGGTCTCTCCATACACGCGCTCCAACGGCGTGAAGGCCAGGCCGCTGAGGCGCAGCACGAACGAGGTGCTATCGCCCAGCCGGCGCTCCACCAGCGCGCCCATCCAGCTCGACCGGCCCTGCCAGCCGTGGTCCTGGCCCAGCCCGCCGAGCAGGCCCACGGCCCATTGGGCCCTGGCGGTGGAGGGGCTGAGCAGTGCTCCGAACAGAAGGAGCGAGAGGAGTGCGCGCATGCCGTGAACAACGAAGGTCGTGCATCGATCCGTACGTGTGGCACGCGCCTTGCCCGGTGGGTCGGCCGGCGACCGTTATCTTGCCCACCCATCGACCCTGACCATGAATTTCCGACCCTTCCTGCTCCCGCTCGCCCTGTTGCTCACCGCACCGATCGTCGCTCAGGACGATGAGAACCCTGTGGAGGACAGCCTGAACATGGTGCCCAACGGCAGCTTCGAGGAGGTCGAGGGCAAGCTCAAGCGCCTCGGCAGCATCGAGATGGCCAAGGGGTGGAAGAGCCCCACCGCCGTGCCCGCCGACCTGTTCAGTGATCAGGTGGTGAACAGCAGCCCGGCCTCCGCCCCGCGGAACCAGTTCGGCGACCAGGGTGCCCTCACCGGTAGCAATTACGCGGGCCTCATGTGGTGGAGCTACATGAACAAGGAACCGCGCAGCTACCTGCAGGTGAAGTTCAAGAAGATGCTCACCAAGGGCCAGAAGTACTGCATCAGCTACTACGTCAGCCTCGCCGACCTCAGCAAGTACAGCGCCAACGAGCTCGGCGCGTACGTGAGCAAGATGATGGTGAAGAAGGACGATGAGGCCGCCCTCACCTACGAGATGCAGGTGCCCAACCTGCGGACGAAGATCTACGACGACCTCTACTCCTGGCAGGGCGTGTGCGGCGTGTACGAAGCGAAGGGTGACGAGCAATACCTGATCATCGGCAACACGGTGGCCAACGACAAGGTGGTCACCGGCAAGGTGAAGCGGCCCAAAGGCGAGGTGCGCCCGCAGGTGTTCAAGGCCTATTACTACATCGATGACGTGAGCGTGAAGCCTGTCAAGCTGATGAGCGAATGCACCTGCGAGCAGCTGGACAAGGCCGAGAGCGAGTTCATCTACAGCCGCCGGTCCACGGTGAACAAGAGCCTGCAACCGGCCCAACGGGCGGACAACACGGTGATCTACTTCAAGCGCTTCCAACAGAGCATCGATGGCGCCATGGAGCAACCCCTGAACGACGTGATCGAGGCCCTCAAGGCCGACCCCGCGGTGAAGGTGCGCCTGGTGGGGCATATGGACGTGGTGGAGGATGACCGCACGCGCATGCGCCCCGACCTGCTGGAACTGGGCAAGATGCGCGCCGACGCCGTGAAGGCCGTGCTGGTGGAGGGCGGCATCGCCGCCGAGCGCATCACCACGGTGGGGCAGAAGGCGGACAACCCGGCCGACCCCAATGAGGATGAGGTGGCCCTGAGCAAGAACCGGCGCGTGGAGTTCGAGCTGGAGTGATCGTCGCTCGTCGAACGGGAACGGCCTGGACGCGGTCCGGGCCGTTCCCGTTCGTGCGCCTACCTTGCCCGCGTGATCCCCGGGGATAAGCGCCTCATCCGCGCCTGGACCATGTACGACTGGGCCAACTCGGCCTATTCGCTCACCATCACCAGCGCCATCTTCCCCATCTACTACGCCGCCATCACCATGGACAACGGCGTGGACAAGGTGGCCGAACGCTACGGGGTGCCCGCCGACAGCCTGCAGTCCTATGCCCTCAGCGCCGGCTTCCTCATCGTGACCCTGCTCGCGCCGATCCTTTCGGGCATCGCTGACAGCCGGGGCAACAAGCTGGCCTACCTCAAGGCCTTCTGCTATGTGGGCGCCGCCAGCTGTGCCGGGCTCTTCTTCTTCACCTTCGACGACCTGCTCCTGGGGCTGGCGCTCTTCATGCTCGCCTGCGTGGGCTTCAGCGGCAGCCTTGTGTTCTACGACGCCTTCCTGCCGGAGATCGCCGAGAAGAAGGACCACGACCGCGTGAGCGCGCGCGGCTACACCATGGGCTACCTCGGCAGCGTGCTGCTGCTGATCATCAATCTGGCCATGGTGATGAAGCCCGCCCTGTTCGGAATCCCCGACACGCCCGGCCTGGCGGCGCGGCTCAGCTTCCTCACCGTGGGCCTCTGGTGGGCCGGCTGGGCCCAGATCCCCTTCCGCGCCCTGCCCGCCCGTACGGCCACGTCCCGCCCCCCGGCCAGCGATGCCCTCACCGCCGGCTTCCGCGAACTGCGCAAGGTGTGGGGCCAGCTGCGCGCCATGCCCCGCCTCCGCGGATTCCTCGCCGCCTTCTTCGTGTTCAACATGGGCATCCAGACCGTGATGTACCTGGCCGTGGCCTTCGCCGCGCGCGAGATCAAGGACCACGATGCCGCCGGGCAGGTGGTGCCGATCGGCGACGAGAGCCTCATCATCAGCATCCTGCTCATCCAGCTCGTCGCGGCTGTCGGCGCGGGCTTGTTCGCGCGCCTCAGCGGCCGGGTGGGCAACCTGCGCGCCCTTTCGGTGGGGGTGGTGGTGTGGGTGGGTCTCTGCATCGCGGCCTACTTCACCCACTGGGCGCATGAGTTCTACGCCCTGGCCGCTAGCGTGGGCCTGGTGATGGGCGGATGCCAGTCGCTGTCGCGCAGCACCTACGCCAAGTTCCTGCCCACCACCACCGATCACGCCAGCTTCTTCAGCTTCTACGACGTGAGCTACTACCTGGGCACCGTGCTCGGTACCCTGGCCTACGGCCTGGTCTATCAGCTCACCGGCGACCTGCGCAACACCGTGATCGCCATCGGCGGCTTCTTCGTCCTGGGCCTGCTGCTGCTGCTGCGGGTGCCCCGTGAAGAGACCGCTCCGGCCGCCACCGCGTGAGCCCGCGACCCAGGGCCCGATACCTTCGCGCCGCAGGAAATACACGCGATATGGAGAACGGACGCACCTGGGATGTCGTGATCGTGGGCGGCGGCATCGTCGGTGCCGGGACCTTCTACAAGCTGCAGGTCCGGTTCCCACAGCTGGACATCCTGCTGATCGAGAAGGAGGGCGCGCTGGCGGACCACCAGACCGGCCACAACAGCGGCGTGATCCACAGCGGCATCTACTACAAGCCCGGCAGCTACAAGGCCCGCAATTGCGTCACCGGACGCCGCGAACTGGTGGCCTTCGCCCGGGAGCACCGCATCGCGCACGACGTGTGCGGCAAGCTCATCGTGGCCACCGACCCCGCCGAGCTGCCCCGCCTGGACAAGATCTGGGGCCATGGCCAGGCCAACGGCATCGAGGACATGCGCCGGGTGGATGCCCGGGAGATCCGCGAGATCGAACCGCACTGCACCGGCATCGCCGGCATCCACGTGGGCTGCACCGGCATCATCGACTTCCGCGGCGCCACCGCGAAGATGACCGAGCTCGCCCTCGCACTCAACCCGCGCAGCGCCGTGCACCTCGATGAACGCGTCACCGGCACCGAGCATGGCGAAGGCTTCAGCACCCTTCGCACCACCAAGGGCGCCCACCGCACCCGCCACGCCATCTTCTGCGCCGGCCTCCAGAGCGACCGCCTCGCCAAGGCCGATGGCGTGCGCTTCCCCGAGCGCATCGTGGGCTTCCGCGGCGACTACTACGAACTGGAGGACCACGCCAAGCACAAGGTCCGCCACCTCATCTACCCGGTGCCCGACCCGCGCTTCCCCTTCCTGGGCGTGCATTTCACGCGCATGACCGACGGCAGCATCGAGTGCGGGCCCAACGCCGTGTTCACCTTCAAGCGCGAGGGCTATGGCAAGACCGATGTGGACCTGCGCGACACGGCCGATGCCCTGAGCTACGGCGGCACCTGGAAGCTGTTCATGAAGAACATGCGCTACGGCATCGATGAATACCGCCGGGCGTTCAGCAAACGGCTCTTCCTGCGCACACTGCGACGGCTGGTGCCTTCGCTGGAAATGGACGACCTCCGCCCGGGCCGCGCCGGCGTGCGGGCCATGCTGCTGGGCACCGATGGCGCCATGGTGGACGATTTCCGCATCGAGCGGCGCGGCACGCACATCCACGTGCTCAATGCCCCGTCGCCCGCCGCCACGGCCGCGCTCGCCATCGGCGAGGAGATCACCCGCATGGCGGTGGACCAATTGAACGTCGGGGCGCCGCGCTGACCGCCTCAGGAGGCGATGCGGTAGTGCTCGTGGAAGTTCTCCCAGTCCCAGAGGAAGAAGCCCATCAGCCCGTTGAGGCGCTTGAGCGTCACCGGGTGCGGCTCGCGCTTGTCGCGGAAGTACTCGTCCGTCTGGTGCGCGAACAGGTCGTACTGGTGGAACAGCGCGCGGCTCATGCCGTACACCGTGTTCTTGCTGGGATGGTTGAGCCGCGCCATCATGGCCTTCAGCGCGCCCACCTCGCGTTCCAGGTCGCTGGAGCGCAGCCCCGTGGCCTGCGCGAACTTGCTCAGCACAAGCGCCGTCAGCCTCCGGTCGAGCCCGGAGGGCAGCTGCCGGTCGAGCTCCAGCAGGTTGCCGGCCAGCACGATCATCAGGAAGGCGCCGTCGTCGGCCGGGTCCAGCACCTGGTCCCCGTTCAGCTCCGGCGATTCGTTCAGCTCGGCGGCGACGTCGGCGAAGCCATGGCCCACCAGCTCCAGCAGAGCGTTGACGAACACATTGGCGAGGCGGTCCTCGGTGATCCTCTTCTTGCCGAACAGCGTTCCGATCATGCGCACTTTGTCCCCGCGAAATTCGACCGGTGCCGCATGGCGATCGCTGAACGGCGCATCGGAATTTTGAACAGCTTTATCCACCCATGAGCCCCTTCAGCACCTTGATCAGGCAGTACGCCGCCTACGACCGATGGGCCAATGCGGCCTTCGTTGCACGTCTGAGCGAGGAGCCCGAGGCCATCCTCGACCGTCATGCGGCCAGCAGTTTCCCCACCCTGCGCGGCACGCTGATGCACATCCGGGATGCGGAGAACGCCTGGTTCCTCCGCCTCACCGGCGCCACCATGCGCTGGCCGGCCGAGCCCACGCAAGGGCTGGGTACGCTGATGACGCACGTGGACCGCTTCACCGGCTACGCGATGGCCCTGGACGAGGAGGGCCTGGTGGCCACCTGCCGCTACCACGACCTGAAGGGGAACCCTTACGAGCAGCCCGCCTGGCAGATGATCATGCACGCGCTCAACCACAGCAGTTACCACCGCGGGCAGGTGGTGACGCAGATGCGGGCCCTCGGGCTGGAGCGCATCCCACGCACCGACCTGGTGGCCTTCCAGCGCTTGTCGGGCGCGTGATCACGCTTCCGGAACGCGGATCGGCTCGGGCGGTCCGGGGAAGTGCGGCCCCACACCGAGCCACAGGTCGAGGTGCAGCTTCACCCGCGCCAGCTTCTCCCGCAGCATGGTGAGGCGGCCGTAGCCCGTGGGCACGTCCTGTGCGTTGTAACCCACCGCTGCGATGCCCATCCGCCGCGCCAGGAACACCGCCCGTTCGTTGTGGAACCGCTGGCTCACCACCACGAAGCCCGGCTGGCCGAAGACGTCCCGTGCGCGCACCATGCTGTCCAGCGTGCGGAAGCCCGCGTGGTCGAGCGTGATGCGCGTGCTGTCCACACCGGCCGCCATCAGCGCGCGCCGCATGTCCATGGGCTCGTTGTAGGAGCTGTGCCGGTTGTCGCCGCTGATGAGCACATGCTGCACGCGGCCGGCCTTCAACAGCTCCACGGTGGCGGCGATGCGGTGGGTGAAGTAGAGGTTGGGCCCGCCGCCGCGCGCCCGTGCGCTGGTGCCCAGCAGCACCGCCACACGGTTCAACGGCACCTCCATCACGCGGTCGTGGACATGCGGTGCGCTTGCCGTCCGCACGCGCTCGTCACACACCTGCACCACGAGCGCCCCGGCCGCTGCCAGCGCGACCGCTGCAGCGATCCACCCCTTCGCCCGCATCCGTCTAAGGGATCATCCGGCTCATCAGGTCCACGCCGGTGTAGTGGCGGGGTGTGAGGGTGCGCAGCTGCTGCTTCACGGGCTCGCTCACGTCGAGCGCGTCGATGAAGGCGTGGATGTCCGCTTCGGTGATGCGCTCCCTTCCCCGGGTGAGCTCCTTCAGCCGCTCGTAGGGCTCGGGGTAGCCCGCGCGGCGCAGGATGGTCTGGATGCCCTCGGCCACCACGGCCCACTGTGCATCCAGCTCGCGGTGGATGGCCTCCTCGTTCAGCAGCAGCTTGTCCAGGCCGCGCCCGATGGCGTCCACGGCCAGCATCGTGTGCGCCATGGGCACGCCGATGTTGCGCGTCACCGTGCTGTCCGTGAGGTCGCGCTGCAGGCGGCTGATGGGCAGCTTCTCCGCCAGGTGCGCGAACAGGGCATTGGCCACGCCCAGGTTCCCCTCCGCGTTCTCGAAGTCGATGGGGTTCACCTTGTGCGGCATGGCGCTGCTGCCCACCTCGCCGGCCTTGGTGCGCTGGCGGAAGTGGTCCATGCTGATGTACTGCCACACGTCGCGGCACAGGTCGATCAGGATGGTGTTGATGCGCCGCATGGCGTCGAAGAGCGCCGCCAGCTGGTCGTAGTGCTCGATCTGCGTGGTGAACTGCTGGCGCTGCAGGCCAAGCATCGTGTCGCAGAAGCGGTCGGCCAGCCGCGGCCAGTCCAGCTCGGGATAGGCGGCGTGGTGCGCGTTGAAGTTGCCCGTGGCCCCGCCGAACTTGCAGGTGAAGGGCACGCCGCGCAGCGCGCGCAGCTGCACATCGAGCCGCTCGACGAACACCTGAAGCTCCTTGCCCAGCCGCGTGGGGGAGGCGGGCTGCCCGTGCGTGCGGGCCAGCATGGGCACCTGCGCCCACTCCAGCGCCAGCCCGTGCAGGCGGTCGCGCAGGCCTATCAGCTGAGGCACGTAGTACACGCCCACGAACTCCTTGATCAGCAGCGGCAGCGCGGTGTTGTTGATGTCCTGGCTGGTGAGCGCGAAATGCACGAATTCCTTCTGCCGGCCCAGCCCGAGCTCCTCCAGGCGCTCCTTCAACCAGTACTCCACGGCCTTCACGTCGTGGTTGGTGGTGCGCTCGATGGCCTTGATCGCCTGTGCATCGGCCTCGCTCAACGCCGCCACGCGCCCGAAGAGCCCGTCGAGCTTCCGCACATCCGTACCGTCCAGCTCGGGCAGTGGCACCTCGCAGAGGAAGCGGAAGTAGGTCAGTTCCACCATCAGGCGGTAGCGGATGAGGGCCAGTTCGGAGAACCAGATGGCCAGGGGGGCGGCCCGCTCGCGGTAACGGCCGTCGAGGGGCGAGATGGCGGTGAGGGCGGAGAGGTCCATGCGGAGCGCCAAAGGTAGCCGGGCGCCGCCCCTACCTTGCGGGCCTGCCATGGACGGCTTCGGCAACGGCTTCAGCAGCTTCGTGGAGGCCTTCGGCTTCATGCGCCGGCACCGCATGGCCTGGATGTTCCTCGTGCCCCTGGTGCTGTGGGCCGCGCTCACCTTCGGGCTCTTCGCCCTGCTGCAGGGGCCGGTGGAGGGCCTCAGCACCTGGCTCGCCGCTCAGCTCGGGCTGCAGGTGGATGCCGCCCACGACCCCGGATGGTGGGCCGCGCTGAAGCGCGTGTTCAACGCCACCCGCGAGGCGCTCACCTGGCTGGCCTTGAAGCTGCTGGTGCTCTACCTGCTGCTCTCGCTCAACAAGTACCTGGTGCTGATCCTACTGTCGCCGCTGCTCGCCTATGCCAGTGAACGCGCCGAGGAGCTCCTCACCGGTGCGGAACATCCCTTCAGCTGGGTACAGGTGCTGCGCGATGCGCTCCGCGGCGCCCTCATCGCCCTGCGCAACGGCCTGCTGGAACTGGTCATCGGTCTCGCCATCGGCCTGCTCTCGCTGGTGATGCCGCTCTTCGTGCCGCTCGCCACCGTGGCCCTGTTCGTCGTGGGCGCCTACTTCTATGGGTTCAGTGCCGTGGACTACATCCTGGAACGGCGCCGCCTGCGCATGGCCGACAGCGTGCGCACGGTGAACGCCCACCTCGGCCTGGTGCTGGGCAACGGCACGGCCTTCAGCCTGCTGATGAAGGTGCCGCTGGTGGGCACCACCTTCGCTCCGCTGCTGGCCGCGGTGGGAGCGGTGCTCGCCTTCCACCACGCTGGACGCCTGCGCCCGAACGATCGATGATGTCCTCCTCCGCGCGCACCCCCTGGCACCGCTCCATCGTCACCCGCACGGTGACGGTCTTCACGCTGCTGGTGATCGGCGCCGCGCTGCTGGCCGGCTATCTGGTGTACCGCGCCGTGCGCGAACAGGTGCAGCTTACGGTGCGCAACGACCTGCGCCACGACCTCGACCTGGCCGAACTGCGCCTGCGCGCCTTCACCACCACCCTGGCGGACGACATCGCCTTCCTGGCCACCAACGATCCGGTGCAGCGCCTCGCGGCCGACACCACCGGCGACAGCCTTGTGCGTGCAGCGGACCTGCAACGCGTGGCCCTGCTGATGGAGAGCTTCCTGCGCTCGCGCGCCGTCTACGCCCAGGTGCGCCTGCTCGCCGCGGACAGCCTGGGGATGGAGCTGCTGCGGTTCGACCGCATGGACGGCCATGTGCTGCGCATCACCGACAGCGCGCTGCAGGCCAAAGGCGACCGCGACTATTACCAGGCGGCGATGGCCCTGGCACCCGGCGAGACCTACTTCTCGCGCATCGACCTCAATCGTGAACATGGCACCCTGTCGCGTCCATTGATGCCCACCCTGCGCGCGGCCCGCGCCCTCTTCGGGCCCAACGGCGTACCTGTGGGCCTGGTGGTGATCAACGCCGATCTGCGGCCCGTGTACGCCGACCTGCTGGCGGATCAGCGCACCACCTCCACCCTGGTGATGCTTCGACCGGACGGCGAGGTGGTGTTGCATCCGGACAGCGCCCGCATGTTCCGGTCGGAACTGGGCAAGGCGGATGATCCCGCGGCCTGGCCGGGTGCACCGCTGCCGCCGCTGGACAGCGTGGTGGCCGTGGGCGACCGCTGGTGGACCTTCCGTGCGCTCGAAGGCACCCCGTTGCCGTACACGCTCCGCCTGGGCCTCGGCGCAGATACGGCGCCCCTGCTCGCGGAACTGGATGCCCGTCGCGATCGTGCCCAGTGGCTCACCCTCGGCATCGCCCTTTCGTTCGCGCTGACGGGTCTCTTCTTCGCCCGTCGTCTCGCTGCGCGGCTCGAGCGCATCAGCGCGCAGGTGGAGCGCTATGCGGCCGGTACTGCCAGTGAGGCGCTGCCCACCGACCGCTCCGACGAGGTGGGCCGACTCGCCCGAAGCCTCGAGCGCATGCAGCAGCGCATCGACGAACGCGTGCTCGACCTGCAGCAGGCCCGCCACACCGCGGAGGAGGCCGACCGCCAGCGCCGCGAGATCACCGCCAACCTCAGCCACGATGTGCGCACACCCCTGCAGGCCATCCTCGGCATGGCCGATGGGATCGACCGATCCGCGCTCAACGCCGCCGACCGCGACCGCCTGGAGGTGATCGAGCGCAGCGCCCGCCGCCTGCACGGCCTGGTGGACGATCTGCTGCTGCACGCGCGCATCGACGCGGGGCGCGGATCACCTGTCGCCGCGAACGTCGACATCCGTGCCCTGTTCACCGACACCGCACGCATCCACCTGCCCACCGCCGAGGCCAAGGGACTCGCCCTGCGCCTGGACCTCACGCACGCGCCGGAACACTTCGTCACCGATGCCCTGCGCCTGCACCGCATCGTGGACAACCTGGTGGTGAACGCCGTGAAGTACACCGTGCAGGGTCAGGTGGACCTGCGCGTGCGGTCGTCCGGTGATCACCTGGTGCTGGAGGTCGCCGACACCGGACCCGGCATCCCCGAGGACCGCCAGCGCGCCATCTTTCTGCGCTTCGAGCGGGCGCAGACGGGCGACAACACCGGCGATGGAGCGGGCCTCGGCCTGGCGATCACCAGCAAGCTGGTCGAGCTGCTCGGTGGCACCCTCGGGCTGGACAGCCGGCCCGGCCTGGGCAGCCGCTTCACCGTGGAGCTGCCTCCGTTGCAGGCTCCCGTGATCGCCACCGTCGCGCCCTTGCCCCCGCCGGACCTGCTGCGGGGTCTGCGCGTGCTGCATGTGGACGACGTGGCCACGAACCGCGAGCTGATGGCCCAATGGGCCGGCACCTTGGGCTGGACGCTCACGTCCTGCGCCGGGTCCGCAGAGGCGCTGGCGGCCTGCGATGGCCAGGCCTTCGACCTGATGTTGATCGATGTGGACCTGGGCGGCGACATGCGTGGCACCGAGCTCGCCATGCGGATCCGCGGCCTGCGGCGCCATCGCTACGTGCCCATGCTCGCCGTCACCGCCTTCGCCGGCGCCGAACAAGAGGCCGAGGCGCTGAAGGCCGGGATGAACGCCCGGCTTGTGAAGCCCATCGACCGCGCGATGCTCATGGAGGCGGCCGCGTTCTGGACCGGGCGTGCGGACGGTCCGTGCGCTGAACCTCCGCAGCTGAACGCGCTGGAGGACCAGTACGACCGCGATGCCGAGAAGCTGCTGCGCGTGATGACGCAGTACCGCCGGGAGCTGGCCACCTGGCGGGGCGAGGTGCTGCACGCTGCGGACCACAACGAGGACGAGCCGCTCGCCCGGGTGCGGCACAAGCTGCGGCCGCACCTTCAGCTGTTCGGCATGGGCGTGTCGGCCGAGGCCATCGGAACAACTGAAGCACCGGCCTCCGTCCTGTTCGAGGTCATGACCTGCTGCGACCGCGCCTTGCTGCTTCGACAGGCGGAGCTGGCCGCTACAGCAGGTCCAGCCGCCGGATGAGCTCCCCGCGGTAGGTCTCGCTCACCGGGATCAGTTCGCGCCCCACCTTCACGTCCATCGTGTCAAGCTTCTCCACGTGGGCGAGGTTCACGATGTAGCTGCGGTGCACGCGCACGAAGTTCGAGGGGAGCTTCCGCTCCAGGTCCTTGAGGTTCATCAGGCTGCTCACCTCGCGGCCGTCGAGCACGAAGCGCACGTAGTTGCTGTCGCTGCGGATGAAGCGCACCTCGCTGAGGCGCAGCTGCACGATCTCCTGCCCTGCACGGATGAAGACCTGGTCCCGCGGCCCTTCCGAACCACCGGAGAGCGGGCCCACCTTGCGCAGCATCTGCGCGAAGCGCTCGAAGGTCACCGGCTTCACCAGGTAGTCCGCCACGTTGAAGCGGAAGGCGTCCAGCGCGAAGCTGGGGTCGCCGGTGACGATCACCACCGGGCAGCCGGGGTCGGTGGCCTCCAGCAGCTCGCGCCCGCTGATGCCGGGCATGTCCAGGTCCAGGAAGAGCAGGTCCACCGGGGCCATGCGCAACTCGGACAGGGCGGCCGTGCCGTCCGCGGCCATCACCACCTCGGCACCGGGCACCAGCTTGCGCGTGTGTTCGGCCAGCAGGTCGGCGCTCAGCGGGTCGTCATCGGCGATCAGCACGCGGGGCATGGGGACAAGATAGCAGGGGTGGACCTCACGCAGAGGGGCAACGGGAGTCGGGAGTTCGAGTGCGTCCACTGAGCCAGGAGTCTGAGGGGACCCGACGGCAGCAGAGGACTTGACCTCACGCAGAGGGGCAACGGGGGTCGGGAGTTCGAATGCGTCCACTGGATCAGGAGCCTGAGGGGACCTGACGGCAGCAGTAGGGGCGGAGGCTGGGATCTGGTTGCTTGAGGCTGGCGGCTGGAAGCTGGTGGCCGGTGGATATTCAGGAAGGGTCCCGCATCCACTGCTCCAACGGCTTCCCGCCGATCACCAGGTCCGTCACCACGGCCCGACCGTTGCGCACCCGCACCACCGCGTGCGCCGGCATCGGCTCCACGCGTTCGTCTTCCGTCCAGGTGGGCTGAAGCAACGCTTCCGCGCGTGGTCCGTGCCCTTCCTGCAGGAAGTAGCGGTCGAAGGGGAGCTTCACGCGGCCCACGGTGCGGTCGTCGGTGTTCACGCTCCAGTCCTCGGCCGTCACCCGCACGTGGGCGCCCGAGGGACGCTCGGTGCTGAGGCGGGTGATCACCGCGAAGCCGGCGCTGTCCACACCCAGTTCGGCGTACAGCGCGCCTTCCGTCCATCCTGCGGGCAGCGCGTACGGGCCGTTCTCCGCCTCGAACTCCAGCACCACGTGCTCGCCGCGCAAGGGGTCGCGCGGGTCGATCGGCGCGGTGCGGAAGTGGTGCTCGCTGCCGTACACCCGTACCTGCTCGTACCGGACCACCATCCACGCGGGCGCGGCCAGTTGCGCCAGGGCGATGAGCAGGAGGATCGGCAGCGGACGGCGCATGTCAGTGCGGCTTGCGCGCCCGCAGCAGGCGCAGGTTCAAGAGCAGAAAGGCGATGCCGATGGCGATGAAGGCGAGGCCGCGCCATACGAAGCTGAGGTCCACCTCAAAGAAGCGCCACAGCACCGGCACCGCGATCAGCAGCAGGCCCAGGTTGGTGCGGCGCAGGGAGGTGGCGTGCGTGCCCTCGCGCACGTGCCACACGCCCAGGGCGAGCGTGAGCCCGTTGGCCAGCAGTGCCGTGATCCACGGTGCCGCCAGCGAGATCGCGTAGAGCGCGGCGATGACCACGAAGCCTTCGGGCATCGGACCCTCCGTGAAGGGCCGCCGACGTTTCCACGCGAGCGCGTAGGCTCCCAACGCCAGCAGCACCAGCACGGCCACCACGAACGCGTCCGCGCCGGGGCGGTCGTCCGTGTCCTGCACCGCATCCACCACGGTGAAGGAGCCCATCAGCAGCAGCAGCCACAGCAGCATCACCTCGCCCACACGACGCATGGCCCGGGTGCCCGGCGCGGGCGCGGAGGTCCACCAGGGGGTGAGCGTGAAGGCCGAGGCCAGCGCGGCGGTGCCCACCACCACCACGGGATGCCAATCGGAGAGGAAGAGGTGGGCGCCCACGGCGATCGACAGGGCCAGGAAGCTGCCGGTCCATGCGGCGGCCACACGACGGTCGGTGTCGCGGATGCGCTGCAGAGCGGCCGGCACGAACGCTGCCAGCAGCAGCAGCCACAGCCACGGCAGCGTGTCCTGCTCCATCCGCACCAGCACCGCCTGCCAGGTGATGAGGCCCAGGAACGCGAGGCCCACCACGGCTGAACCGGGCACATAGCAGAGCCCCAGGATGAGCACCGCCCAGGCGAGGAGCAGGTCGCCCAGGTCGCCGCCGAGGTGGTACAGCTGGGCGATGAGGGCCAGGCAGGCACCCACGGCCGCGGCCAGGAACACCGATCCGCCTTCGGTCCACGCGGTGCGGCCCGGGCGGCGCCACAGGCCGAAGGCCACCACCGCCTGCCCGGCCAGAACAGGCACGAAGGCCAGCAGCGTGCGCGCGGACCGCGGGAGACCGTCCCAGTTGTGCGCCACGAGCAACACCAGCCCCAGGCCGATCAGCCCCGCGCCGATGGTGCCCAGCACGGCGGTGAGGCGCTGGCTGCGCCGGTCATCGGGAGCGGGCTCCAGCGTTCCAGGCCCGCTGTAATGCGTCCGGATGCGCTGCGCCTGTTCGGCCGTGATCAGGCCCTGCGCCACCAGGTCGGGCAGCGTGGCGAGCAGGGCGTCGTGGGACATGGGAGAAAGATAGCGGTGCAGCTTGGGTAGTTGCTTGACAGCGTGCGCCCCGGACCGATGCGTTCGGTTGAAAACTAATCCCGCTGAGCCGAGGACAATTCCGACTGAGACACCCATAACTTTTGACGCATGAAGCGTTCGTGGTCGATCATAGCAGCGTGTGTCTTCACTATCACTGGCGAGGCGCAGAACCTCGTGCCCAACGGTTCGTTCGAGGAGTATTTGACGTGTCCAGAGTTCTTTGGTCAGTGGGCTTTAGTAGAGGGCTGGACCAGAAGCCATCTCAAAATAGTTTGCGCATGAGGATCATGGCACAAGCGAGCTGGAC
>CALMPI010000013.1 GCA_937872175.1 uncultured Flavobacteriales bacterium
GATCGACTTGAGGGTCCATGTGGATCGACCTGAGGGTGCATGTCGATCGACTTGAGGGTCCATGTCGATCGACCTGAGGGTGCATGTCGATCGACTTGATGCTGCATGTGGATCGACTTGAGGGTCCATGTGGATCGACCTGAGGGTGCATGTCGATCGACTTGAGGGTCCATGTCGATCGACCTGAGGGTGCATGTCGATCGACTTGATGCTGCATGTGGATCGACTTGAGGGTCCATGTGGATCGACCTGAGGGTGCATGTCGATCGACTTGATGCTGCATGTCGATCGACTTGGTGGTGTGTAGAGGTGGACCCGGGCCGTGAAGCGGTGCGCTGGTAAGGGGCTGCCAGTGGCCGGTGGGGCGGCGGCGGCGGCGGCAGGGGGGGCGCAGGTGCACGGCCACCTTGTCCAGCAGGCGCATGCAGGGGGTGACGGGCACCACCAGGGCCACCAGCACGGGGGCGGGTGCGGCGGGCTGGCGCAGCAGCTGGAGGCGCACGGCGTTGGGCAGCGGGAAGGCCTGGAAGCGGTCGCCGCCATCGATGCGCAGGCGGTGGGGGGCGAGCACGCGGCGCTGCACGGCCTGGGCCCATTCCTTGGCGCGGCCCAGCAGTTCGCGGGCGTGCTGGGGCAATCCATGGTCCGCAATTGTGCCCTGCGCACCGGCCTGGACCACGCCGCCCACCACACCCGCGACACGCCGCACCTTGGCCGTGGCATGATCGCACCTTGATCATGGTACGGGTACACCTTGATCACGGTCGGGGTACACCGTGACAACGGTCGGGGTACACCGTGGCCACGGTCGGGGTGCACAGCCGCAGGGCCCCCTGCGGCAGACCCTGCGGAGGCCCGGATGCCGGCAACGCCATCGCCGGCGGATGCCCATCTTGCGCCCATGCACGCCGCCGGACCCTGGATGGAGCCCTTGATCGTACCCGACGACCCGCGCCGGCCCTGCCTGGTGCAGGCGTGGCATGCCCAGCGGAAGGAACGCAGGCTGTTCGTGGTGAAGAGCGTGCGGGGCCGCTGGGTCTTTGCCGACCGCAGCTGGTTGAGCGAGGAATGGACCGTGCTCCGATGGGCGTACGTCAACGAGCCGGATTGAGATCCCCGACCTTCGCCATCCGCCATCATCTTCCGCCCCATGCCCAAGACCCTCCTCATCACCGGCGCCACCAGCGGTTTTGGTGAGGCCACCGCCCGGCGCTTCGCCGCCGAGGGCCACCGCGTGATCATCACCGGCCGCCGCAAGGAACGGCTGGAGGCCCTGCGCAAGGAGCTCGAAGGCCTGCATGGCGCTCTGGGCGGCCACGACCGGGTGCACGCCCTCCACTTCGACGTGCGCGACCACGACGCCACGGTGCGCGCCATCGCCGCGCTGCCCGCGGCCTGGAGCAGCATCGACGTGCTGGTGAACAACGCCGGCCTCGCCGCCGGCCTCGACCCCATCCAGGAAGGCAGCCTGCAGGACTGGGAGCGCATGCTGGACACCAACGTGAAGGGCCTGCTGCACGTGACGCGCGCCGTGCTGCCCGGCATGATCGCCCGCAAGGCCGGCCACATCATCAACATCGGCAGCACCGCCGGCAAGGAGGTGTATCCCAAGGGCAACGTGTACTGCGCCAGCAAGCACGCGGTGGACGCCCTCACCAAGGCCATGCGCCAGGACCTGCTGCCCCACGGCATCAAGGTGACGCAGATCGCGCCGGGCCTGGCCGAGACGGAGTTCAGCGTGGTGCGCTTCCACGGCGATGCCGAGCGCGCGAAGCAGGTGTACCAGGGCCTTCAACCGCTGCGCCCCGAGGACATCGCCGAGCTGGTGCATTACGTCACCACCCTGCCGCCGCACGTGTGCATCAACGACCTGGTGGTGACCCCCACGGCGCAGGCCAGCAGCATGGTGGTGCAGCGCATAGCCTGATCCCATGTGCACATGTGCACATGAACACACGGGCACATGAACACACGGGCACATGCGCATTTCGTTCGCCTACCTTCGCCGCACATCCCCATCCGATGAAGAACTGGTTGAAATGGATCCTGCTGAGCCTGGCCGTGCTGCTGATGCTGGCCTTCGCCGGATTCCAGTTCATGAAGTTCAACACCAAGAAGGCGAGCCCCGAGGACCGCATCGTGTTCACGCAGGGCGACCTGACGCTGGAGGTGTTCTACAACCGGCCCTCGAAGAAGGGGCGCGTGATCTTCGGCGAACTGGTGCCCTACGATGAGGTGTGGCGCACGGGCGCCAACGAGGCCACCACCTTTACCATCAACAAGCCGATCACCATTGATGGCAAGGTGCTGAAGGCCGGGGCGTATACGCTGTGGACCGTGCCCGGGCGTGAGTCCTGGACGGTGATCTGGAACGACCGCATGTATCCCTGGGGGGTGGACTTCGATCAGAAGGCGCAACGCCGGCCCGAACACGATGCCCTGCAGGTGCAGGTGCCCGTGGAACGGCTGGCCGAACCGGTGGAGCAGTTCACCATCGCAGTGCAGGAGTCGCCGCTGGCGTTGACCCTGAGCTGGGACGACGTGCGGGTGACCGTGCCCCTGGCCCACTGAGGGAGACCCGGGCGCGGCCTACTTTTGCGGGCCATGCAGTTCTCCGCCGGTCAGATCGCCGAGTTCCTCCAGGGGGAGGTGGACGGTGACGCGCAGGTGCTGGTGAGCGACATCAGCAAGATCGAGGAGGGCCGTCTGGGCACCTTGAGCTTCCTGGCCAACCCGAAGTACACCGAGCATGTGTACACCACGGCGGCCAGCGTGGTGCTGGTGGAGAAGGGCTTCCATCCCACGCGCCCCATCCCCAAGCATGTGACGCTGATCCGCGTGGCCGACCCGCGCGCCAGCTTCTCGCGCCTGCTGCAGATGCACGACGCGCACCAGTACGAGAAGAAGGGCTACGAGCAGCCCAGCTACATCAGCCCGAAGGCCACCATCGGCAAGGACGTCTACATCGGCACCTTCACCCACATCGGCGACGGCGTGGTGATCGGCGACGGGGTGAAGATCCTGCCCAACTGCACCATCGGCGAGAACGTGAGCATCGGTGCGGGCACGCGCATCCACGCCAACGTGGCGGTGTACGGGCGCAGCGTGATCGGCCGCAACTGCATCATCCACAGCGGCACGGTGATCGGCTCGGACGGCTTCGGCTTCACGGTGAACGCCGCGGGCGAGCAGGAGAAGATCCCGCAGATCGGCAACGTGGTGATCGAGGACGAGGTGGAGATCGGCGCCAACTGCACGATCGACCGGGCGACGCTGGGCAGCACCCTCATCCGCCGGGGCGCCAAGTTGGACAACCTGATCCAGGTGGGGCACAACGCGGAGATCGGCGCGCATACGGTGGTGGTGTCGCAAACGGGCATCGCGGGCAGCAGCCGGGTGGGCGCCTACGCCATGATCGGCGGGCAGGTGGGCATCGCCGGGCACCTCACGGTGGGCGACCGGGTGAAGGTGGCCGCGCAGAGCGGCATCGGGGAGAACATCCCGGACGGGATGACGGTGCAGGGCAGTCCGGCCTTCGCCATCGGCCCCTACAAGCGCAGCTACGTGGTGTTCCGCAACCTGCCCGAGCTGCAGCGGCGCGTGGCCGAGCTGGAGAAGGCGCTGGCGGAGCTGCGCCGGGCGGCCGGCGGGGACGCCTGACCCGCCGCTTCGCGGCCGCGCCGTAGCTTCGGCCGGCGATCCCGGGGACCGCGACGGCCCGGGCGCGCGAACGCATGAGCGACAAACAACGCACCCTCAAGCAGGCCGTCTCCATCACCGGCGTGGGCCTGCACACCGGCGAACCGGTGACGCTCACCCTGAATCCGGCCCCCGACGGACACGGGTACAAGTTCCAGCGCATGGACCTGGACGGCGCCCCCGTGATCGAGGCCGACGCCGACCTGGTGGTGAGCACCGACCGCGGCACCACCCTGGGGCAGAACGGCGCCAAGGTGAACACCACCGAGCACGTGCTCGCCGCCCTGTACGCCCTGGGGGTGGACAACTGCCTGCTGCAGCTCACCGGGCCCGAGGTGCCCATCATGGACGGCAGCGCGCTGCCCTTCGTGCTCGCCATCGAGCAGGCGGGCATCGTGGAACAGAAGGCCGACAAGGACTGGTACGTGCTGAAGGAGCCCATCTGGTTCGAGACCCAGGAGCGCGGCACCGAAATGCTGGGCGTGCCCACCCCCGGCGGCGAGTTCCGGCTGACGGTGATGGTGGACTACAACAGCCCGGTGCTCGGCACGCAGCATGCCAGCATGTACCACACCGGCGAGTTCAAGACGGAGATCGCGCCCTGCCGCACCTTCGTGTTCCTGCGCGAGCTGGAGCAGCTGGCCAAGGCGGGCCTCATCAAGGGCGGCGACCTGGACAACGCCATCGTGATGGAGGACCGCGAGGGCACCAGCAAGGAGCAACTGCAGGAGCTGGCCCGGCTGCTGGGCAAGGAGTACCGCGACGTGGAGATCCGCCGCAACGGCGTGCTGAACACCACGGACCTGAAATTCTTCAACGAGCCGGCCCGCCACAAGCTGATGGACATCGTGGGCGACCTGGCGCTGGTGGGCCGACCGATCAAGGGGCACATCCTGGCCGCGCGCCCCGGCCACTTCGGCAACACCAGCTTCGCCAAGCGCATCAAGGAGGCCATGCGGCAGGAGAAGAAGGCCGCCGGATTCCAGTACGACCTGTCGCGCGAGCCGTTGTACGACATCAACGCGATCGCGCGGATGCTGCCGCACCGCTACCCCTTCCTGCTGATCGACAAGATCATGGAGATCACGGACGACACCATCATCGGGGTGAAGAACGTGACCATGAACGAGCCCTTCTTCCAGGGCCACTTCCCCGGCAACCCCGTGATGCCCGGGGTGATCCAGATCGAGGCCATGGCCCAGGTGGGCGGCGTCTTCGCCCTCAGCCAGGTGCCCGATCCGGAGCACTACACCACCTACTTCCTCAAGATCGACGGCGTGCGCTTCAAGCGCAAGGTGATCCCGGGCGACACGGTCGTCTTCCGCCTGCAGCTGATCACGCCCATCCGGCGGGGCATCGTGCACATGAAGGGCGTGGCCTATGTGAACGGACAGCCCGCGATGGAGGCCGAGATGATGGCCCAGATCGCCCGCGACAAGGCCCCCGCCAAGCAGGACACCCCGACGCCGAGGTCCACGGCGGTGAACGCATGAGCATCTCCCCCCTCGCCTCCGTGCACCCCCACGCGAAGCTCGGCCGCGATGTCGTGGTGGAGCCCTTCGCCACCATCTACGCCGATGTGGTGATCGGCGACGGCACCTGGATCGGGCCCAACGCGGTGCTGATGGACGGCGCCCGCATCGGCAGCCGCTGCCGCATCTTCCCCGGTGCGGTCATCGGGGCCATCCCCCAGGACCTCAAGTTCGCCGGCGAGGTCACCACCGCCGAGGTGGGCGACGGCACCACCATCCGCGAGTGCGTCACCATCAACCGCGGCACGGCCGATCGCCAGCGCACCGCCGTGGGCAGCAACTGCCTGCTGATGGCCTATGTGCACCTGGCGCATGACTGCATCCTGGGCAACAACATCGTCATCGCCAACAGCGTGAACCTCGCCGGCCATGTCACCATCGACGACTGGGCCATCCTGGAAGGCAACGTCGCCGTGCAGCAGTTCCTCCACATCGGCGCCCACAGCTTCATCGCCGGCGCCAGCCTGGTGCGAAAGAACGTGCCGCCCTTCGTGAAGGCCGCGCGCGAACCCCTGAGCTACGTGGGCGTCAACGTGGTGGGCCTGCGGCGTCGCGGCTACGACGACGAGCAGGTGGCCCGCATCGAGGACATCTACCGGGAGATCTTCGTGCGCAACAGCAACGTGGAGCGCGCCGTGCAGAGCGTGGAGCAGACCCTGCCCCGCAGCCCCGAGCGCGGCCAGATCCTCGACTTTATCCGCAACAGCCCCAAAGGCATCATGCGCGGGCTGGCCGAATGACCATGTGCCCATGTGCGCATGCGTCCTCCCGCCTGTCACACGCACCATGTGCGCATGGTCCGTTAAGGCCATGACCACATGGTCACATGGTCACATGGTCACTTGAGCACATGGAAGTAGCCCTCCGCTCCGTCACCCGGTCCTTCGGCCGCGAGGTGGTGTTCCGCGGGGTGGACCATGTGTTCGCGCCGGGCAGCCGCACGGCCTTGCTGGGCCCGAACGGCAGTGGCAAGAGCACGCTGCTCCAGGTGATCGGCGGCGCGCTATCGGCCACCTCGGGCACGGTGACCCACCAGCTGAACGGGCGAGTGATCGATCCGGAGGCGGTTTACCGCCACGTGGCCTTCGCCACGCCCTACCTGGGCCTGTACGAGGACCTGAGCCTGCGGGACACGCTGGCCTTCCACCGGCGGTTCAAGCCCTTCAGACCTGGCCTTGCCGATGAGGACGTGGCCCGCACCGCCTACCTGCACCAGGAGATGGACAAGCCCGTGCGGCAGTTCAGCAGCGGCATGAAGCAACGCCTCAAGCTGGTGCTGGCCGTGATGAGCGATGTGCCCCTGCTGCTGTTGGACGAGCACACCAGCAACCTCGACGCACGCGGCGCGGCCTGGTCCGTCGACCTGCTGCAGGAGCACCTCGATGGGCGCACCCTGGTGGTGGCCAGCAACCGGGTGGAGGTAGAGACCGCCCTCTGCTCCGCGCACCTGGACGTGCTGGCGTGGAAGCCCGCCCCGCGCGGCTGATCCGCGGACGGCTGGCGAACGGCTCCGCTCCCGCGATCCCGCAGGGGCCGGGTGTTCGGAAATGGAGTTCACCCCCTGTTCCTGAACCCCGCCGGGGACATCCACGCGCTGATCGGTCCATGACCCCGGAAGGGTCTCAGCCGTCAGATCCCATATCCAGAACGGTTCCGACCCCGGAGGGGTCGCAGGCACAACTGGCCCTGCCTCGCGGGATGGGCCTATCACCGGTACCCGAGGACGAGGTCCGTTCACCCCGGACCGCGGACCTGCGCCTTCGTCCCGATCCCCTATTTTCGCGCCCGCCTTCCGGAAGCGAAGGCCGCATCCCACCCCGCCATGGCCACCACTTCTGACGTCAACATCGGTTCCTACATCCGCCACAACGGCGACATCTGCCAGATCATGGAGTGGCAGCATCGCACGCCGGGCAACCTGCGGGCCTTCTACCAGGGCAAGATGCGCAACCTGCGCAACGGCAAGCTGGCCGAGAACCGCTGGCGCAGCGGCGAAACGATCGAGGTGCTGCGCGTGGAGGTGCACGAACTTCAATACCTCTACCGCGAAGGCGACAACCTGGTCTGCATGGACCAGAAGACCTACGATCAGAAGTACATCCCCGTGGGCCTCTTCGGCGACGCACTGGGCTTCATGAAGGAGGAGATGGTGGTGCAGATCGGCTTCGAGAGCGAGCAGCCCATCTTCGCCCGTCCGCCCAAGACCGTGGAACTGAAGGTGGTGTACACCGAACCCGCCGTGAAGGGCGACACCGCCAACAAGGTGCTCAAGCCCGCCAAGCTGGAGACCGGCGTGGAGATCAACGTGCCCATCTTCGTGGAGGAAGGCACGGTGGTGCGCATCGACACCGAGACCGGCGAGTACATGGACCGCGTCAAGAAGTAGTGTCGACGTTCACGTCGACACTGCGTGTTCGTTCACGTCGACGCGACCCACCCGAACAGGACGACAACCGGACCCCGCCCCTGCGCCCGCAGCCGGCGGGGTCCGCGTTTCCGGCCCTGAAGGCCCTGCGGTTACCTTCGTGCCGATGGACCTGTCCGAGCCCCGCACCGCCGCCGATCTGGCCGCCCTGCTGGGCGTGCGCGTGGCGGGCGATGCCTCCCGCGCCGTCACCGGCATCAACGAGATCAACCGCGTGCGCCCCGGCGACCTGGTGTACGTGGACCACCCCAAGTGGTACGCGAAGGCCCTGGAGAGCGCCGCCACCACCATCCTCATCGACAAGGAGGTGGAGGCTCCGCCGGGCAAGGCCCTGCTGATCAGCACCGACCCCTGCGGCGACTACAACCGGCTCGTGCTGCACTTCAGCCCCCGCAAGGCCTGGAGCGAGGCGCGCCCCGTGGTGGGCGCCGGCACGGAGGTGCACCCCACCGCGGTGCTGGGCCCTGATGTCCACATCGGCGCGGACTGCCGCATCATGCCCGGCGTGGTGATCTACGGCCCGGCGCAGCTCGGCGACCGCGTGACGGTGCACGCCAACGCGGTGATCGGCGCCGACCCCTTCTACTACAAGAAGCGCCCCACCGGCTACGACAAGATGGTGCCGTGCGGCAGCGTGGTGATCGAGGATGACGTGGAGATCGGTGCGCTGTGCACCATCGACCGGGGTGTGAGCGCCGACACGCGGATCGGTGCCGGCACCAAGATGGACAACCACGTGCAGGTGGGGCACGACACGCTGATCGGCCGGCGCTGCCTGATCGCCGCACACGTGGCCATCGCCGGCGCGGTGGTGATCGAGGACGAGGTGACGCTGTGGGGCCAGGTGGGCATCCCCAGCAAGCTGCGCGTGGGCAAGGGCGCCGTGCTGCTGGGGCAGAGCGGCATCATGAGCGATGTGGAGGGCGGCCGCAGCTACCTGGGCTCGCCGGCCACCGAGGCCCGCCAGAAGCTGCGCGAGATCGCCCTGAGCCAGCGCCTGCCCGACATCGCCCGCAAGCTGGGGCTGTGAGCATGACCCGCCTCGACCGCCTCACCGAGCGCCTCGGCCTGAAGGAGTTCCAGCTCAAGGCCCTCCTGGAGGTCACCAAGGCCATCAACGGCAACGTGGACCGTGCCGGCCTGCTGCGCCTGTACGGCGGCATCGTCCACCAGGAGCTGGGCATCACCCGCCTGCTGCTCTACGAGCGCAGCGACCGCTGGCAGCTGGCCCTGAGCCATGGCGTGGGCCACGCCACACCGACCATCGACCTGGACGCGCTGGCCACCGCAGGCGAGGGCATCCACCTCACCACCGCCCAGGAGGAGGACCGCTTCGCAGGCTTCGATGTGGTGGTGCCCGTGTTCCACGAGCAGCGGCCGCTGGCCTACCTCTTCATCGGCGACCTGGACGAGGACGAGCAGCGCATGAGCCCCTCGGTGAAGCACCTCAACTTCATCCAGACGCTCACCAACCTGATCGTGGTGGCGCTGGAGAACAAGCGCCTCGCCGCCCAGGCCCTCCAGCAGGAACGCGACAAGCGCGAGCTGGAGCTCGCCGCCGAGATGCAGGGCATGCTGGTGCCGCAGGAACTGCCGCGCACCGACCGCTTCGAGGCCGCCGCCTGGTACCTGCCCCACCGCCAGGTGGGCGGCGACCACTACGATGTGGTGCACCGCGGCGACCGCATGGTGCTCGTGGTGGCCGACGTCAGCGGAAAGGGCATGGCCGCCGCCCTGTTGATGAGCAACTTCCAGGCGACGCTGCGCGCGCTGGTGGAGTACTCCAACGACCCGCTGGACGAGCTGGTGCGCGACCTCAACGACAAGGTGTACGGCAACGCCCGCGGCGAGCGCTTCATCACCTGCTTCCTGGCCGACCTCGACCTGCCCACCGGCGCCATGCGCTATGTGAACGCCGGGCACAACCCGGTGCTGCTGCGCACCGCCGAGGGCTTCACGGAGCTCTCCACCGGCAGCATCGCGCTGGGCATGATGCCGAAGCTGCCCTTCCTGCAGGTGGGCACCACCACCCTGCCGCCCGGCAGCCTGCTGCTGGCCTACACCGATGGCCTCGTGGAGCAGGAGGACGTGCACGGGCATGCCTTCGAGCTGGACCAGGTGCGCCGCGCGGTGGACGAGGTGCGCCACGCCGGGCCGGGCGCCGTCATCGAGGCCGTGGTGGCCCGCTTCGAGGCGCACCGGGGCGGGCAGCCCTATCTGGACGACATCGCGCTGCTCAGCTGCGCCCTGCGCTGAGCGCTTCGGGTCGGCGCTTCGGATACCGCAGGTCGAACATCACCACCAGGGCGGTGAACATCCAGAAGGGCACGGCGGCCTTGTCGGTGTCCAGGAAGTTGTTCAGCGCTCCGTGCAGGTAATAGGTCACCAGGCCCAGGAAGGCCACCACCATCAGGGTGCGGTCCGGACCGGCGGGCATGCGCGGATACAGCCGCATCACCGTGAACACGGTGACGGCCACCAGCAGCACCATCAGCAGCATGCCGGGCACGCCCTGTTCGGCCAGCGGGCCGAGGTACTCGCTGTGGGCGTTGCCGCCCGTGCCGAAGTTGGTGCTGATGATGGTGCGGTCCTCGCTGGCCTGGAAGGGCGCGTACTGGAACATGTAGGTGCCGGGCCCCCAGCCGAACACGGGCCGTTCCTCCCACATGCGCAGGGCGGAGTTCCACCGGTTGAGGCGCTCCAGGTTGCTGGCGTCGCTGCTGATGTTGCTGATGCTCTGCACGTGCTCGCCGAGGTCGTCACTGCTCTCCTCGCGGTTGCGCTCCAGCGCCACGGTGATGCGGTCGGCGTTCACCGCATAGAGCGCGCCGCCGGAGACCAGCACCAGCAGCAGGGCCCAGGGAGGGATCCGCAGGCGCAGCACCATCCACATGCCCAGGGCGCCCACCAGGCTCACCCAGGCCGCGCGGGTGTAGCTGAACACCAGGCCGGTGGCGAAGAGCACCAGCATCACCGCCGCGTAACCCCGCAGGGTGCGCGGGGCATTCCGCATGAACGGCGCGGCGGCCAGGAAGGGCAGGAAGAAGGCGATGATGGCCCCGTAGCTCGTGTGGTCCTTGAAGAAGGGCGTCATCACCCAGTGCGCGGGGTCCTGCTCGAAGTGGTGCTGCGCATGGTTGATCACCGTGTAGACGATCACACCGGCCATGGCGGTGATGAACAGCCACATCATGCGCGTCATGTTGCGGCCGTCCTCGAACAGCCGGGTGGCCATGAAGTAGCAGGTGGTGACGAACCACAGGCGGGCCAGCAGGAACTTGAAGCTCACCACCGGCATCGCGCTGGGCACGATGCAGGCCAGCATCCAGACCAGCTGGGCGATGATGATGCCGGTGATGGGATGGCGCAGCACGCCGGGCGCGATCACCCCTTTCTCCAGGCCGACCTTGAGGAGAAAGAGCACGGTAAGGCCCACCATCAGCGGTTCGGTGGGCAGGCTGATGCCGATGCCGCCGAGGTCGAGCTGCTCGAGATTGATGGAGAGCGGTGTGGCGAACACGATGAACAGGAGCAGCTTGTCCGCCGCGGCCACCATGGCCCACACCGCGATCAAGGCCGCGGGCAGCAGCGCCAGCCAGGGCATGTCGTTGGCCGTCAGCAGCAGGTTGAACAGCACGAAGACGGTGCACACCACCGTGATCCACTGCCGCTTCAGCACCTGCACCATGGTCATGGACGGTGGCGGAGCGCCAGCAGCACGTAGGCCAGGAACAGGGCGCTGGCGGTGGTGATGAGGACGATGAGCCAGCGCACGGGGAAGACCTTCTTGTCGGCCACCTCGGGGTAGCCCACCACGTTGGTGTAGGTGAGCACCTTGTTCACGTCGGTGCGGGCCTTCTCCACCTCGTTGAGGCGGGCCACGTAGCTATCGCGGAAGGTGGTGCTGAGCTCGGTGAGCTGGCGGAACTCGCCGCCCTTTTCCCCCAGCGCCTTCAGCAGGGCACGGGCCTCCTCACGCGCGGCGGCGGAGGCGCCGCCGCTCTGCATCCGCAGGTAGCCCCGCGTCACCTCCTCGGTCTGCGCGGCATAGTCCAGCAGGCCTGTCTCACGGCGCAGCTCGGCCAGCCGGGTCTCCACGCTGTCCAACTTATGCTTCGCGATGGCCATCTCGCGCTCGGAGATGGCCAGCAGTTCGTAGGACTTCTCGCGTTGCAGCCGGCGGGCCAGCAGGTCGGTCTGCCGCAGGATCTCCTGCACCATGTCCCGCGCCAGCTGCGGGTCCTCGTCCGTCACCTCGATCTGCACGCTCTCGAACCGGGTCTTGCCGATCTCCACCCGGTCGTGGTACTCGGCATCCAGGTAGAACCGGCCCGGTGGCTGGGCGATGTCGATGTCGTAGTGACGGGCCAGGTCGAACCGCTGGATGAGGCTGTCGCGGATGCTGTTGCTCTCCAGCAGCTGCAGCAGCTGGTCGGACCGGGTCTCCACGCTGTAGCTGGTGAGGTTCACCGGGTACACGGTGGCGCTGGAGCGGTAGCGCGGTGCGATGAAGGCGGGTCCGCTCAACACGCCGCTGAGGACCACCGCCAGGACGCCGGTGATCGCCAGGGTGCGCCAGCCGCGCCGCAGGACGGTGAGCGCGTGGGAAAGGTCGAGCTCAGTGGCCATGGCGGGTCTTGATCTTGCGGACGTTCTCCTGCACCACGATCAGCAGCAGGGCCAGCAGGAAGGCGCTGATGGTGCTGACGGCGACCACGAGCCAGCGCACGGGGTAGCTCTTCTTGTCGGCGGGCTGGGCCTGGTTCACCACGAACTTGTGGGGCAGGTCGCTCTCGTGGTCGGCCTGGGCCTGCTCCAGCTTCATGCGCATCACGCTGAGGCGCTTCACCTCGTTGAACTGGCGGTCCTGCAGGGTGACGTAAGCGCCTCCGAACTGCGCCAGCACCTTGAAGCGCTCCTCGAACTCGCGCACCGCCCGCTGGTCGCCCTTCACGATGGCGGCGCCCAGGTACTCGTTGTAGCGCTCGGTCTGGGTGTGGTAATCGTGCACGCCCAATTGCCGCAGCACGCGCATGCTGTCCTCGATGGCGGCGATCTCGCGCTCGAGCTTCCCGACCTTCTCAGCCACCAGTTGCAGGCCCTTTTCGGCGCGCTCCCGCACCATGTCCTTCCACACGCTGTCCACCTGGGCGGCGATGTAGTTGGCGATGAGGGCGGCGGTGTCGGGTTGCGGGTGCAGCACCTCCACGCGCACGCTGCCGAACTTGGTGTACTCGAAGGTGATGTGGTCCCTGAAGGCCTCGCGCAGGTCGGTGTTGCGCGTGCGGCTGTCCGGCTTGATCCGGTAGGCCCGCATCAGGTCGAAGGTGGTGGAGGTGCGCTCGCGGATCAGGTCGCTGTTGAGCACCTGCAGCAGCTGCTCGGCGTCCTCGGCATCGCCCAAGGCGAGGATGTCGTCGCGTCCGGTGCTCTGCTCCGTCAGCAGGGCCTTGCTCACCGAGTTGGTGATGGCCGGGAAGAGGATCACCTCGCTCTTGTACAAGGGCCGGATGATGAAGGCGGCGGCCACCCCGGCCACCAACCCCAGCAGGGTGATGCCGAGGATGAGGCGGCGGCGTTCCCAGAGGAAGAGCACCAGGTCGAAACTGTCGTCCGGCCTGGCGCTGCGGGCGTCGGTCATGGAAGGGGCGGTGAAAAGGAGGCCTAAAGTACGGGTTCGCTCCCGGCCACCGGCTTCAGTGCGCGGAGGTCGGCGGCGCGCACGGTGCGGGTGGCGAAGGCCAGCAGCAGGGCCGCGATGGGCACGGCCAGCAGCACGGTGGGCGGCGCGGCGTCCACCGCGCCCAGGCCCAGGGCCACGGCGGCCAGCCCGGCGGCGTACAGGAGGGGACCGCCCCACGCCGATGCGCCACGGGGCAGCCCGAAGCGGCGGGCGGCCAGCACCGCCTGGGCGATGGCCATGGCGGCCTGGGTGAGGAGGCTGGCCCAGGCGGCCCCCAGCCCCTGGTGCCGCGGGATCAGCCACAGGTTGAGCGCAAGATTGACCACCATGCCCGCGGCCGCCAGCCGGTTCAGCGTGCGCAGGTCGCCGCCGGCGGTGAGCAGCGTACCGAAGACGTAGGTGGTGCACACCGCCACGAAGGAGACGCCGAGCACCGCCAGCACCGCCGCGCTCTCGCCCACGTGCGCCGTGTAGCGCAGGGCCATCACCTCGGGTGCCAGCAGCACGGCCAGCATGGCCAGCGCCACCGTGCCCGCCCACACCAGGCGGAAGGCCAGCCCGGCCAGGGGCGCCACCGGATCGCCGGTGCCGAGCAGGCGGCTGAACATGGGCAGCAGCAGGCCGGCCAGCAGGTAGCCCAGCATGTTGAAGGCCTCGAAGAAGCGGAAGGCCTGCGCATAAATGCCGGCCTGCAACGGACCGTCGGGCAGCAGGCGCTCCAGCATCACGGTGTCCGTGCGGTAGTAGAAGGTCATCAGCAGCACCAGCAGGGCGTAGGGGAAGCTGCGGCGCAGCAGGGCGCCCGCCTCACGCCCCGGCCAGCGGGGACGCAGGCTGCGGGTGCGCTGCCGCACCAGGGCCCAGGCCACGCCCACGGCCACCACGTACACGGCGGTCTGCGCCTGCACGAACCAGAGGATCGGAAGCGGCGCACCGGGACCGCGGCCCCACAGCAGCCAGCCCATCAGGGCGATCAGCAGGGCGCGGTCCAGCACGCTCAGCAGGCTGTCCTGCGCGTACCGCTGGCCGGCGGCCACGGCGCCGCGCAGGAAGAGCAGCAGGGCCGCCAGGGCCTGGTTCACGATCAGCCAGCCCAGCACGTGCAGCTGGGTGCCCGCATAGCCCAGCACGAGCGCCGCCACGAGGGTCACCACGGCGTACAGCACCACCAGGGCGGCGCGCACGCCCAGCAGGGCGGGCAGTTCGGTGGCCATGACGCCCGGATCGCGGGCCAGCCGCCGCGTGGTGTGGTTGGTGAGGCCCAGGTCCAGCAGGATGTTGAGCAGGAAGCTCAGGCTCAGCAAGGCGGCGTAGGTGCCGTAGGCCGCGGCCCCCACGCGCTCCTGCACGGCGGCGTCGATGCCCAGGATGTAGAAGGGCTTCACCAGCAGGTTGAGCACCACCACCAGGGCCAGGTTGCGCAGAAAGCGGCCTTGCATCGCGGCGAAGGTGCGAAAGGCGGGGCAAGCAGCTTCAGGTCATCCCGCGCACAGGCCACCAAGCGACCCTGCACCCACGGGCCGTCACGCTCGCGCATCTCATTCCCGGCGTGCCGCGGGACCGCATGACGCGATGAGGGGTCGCCCATCCCCGGACCGTGCATCCCTTGCCTCCGCACCGTCACGGCGAGGCGTTGCGTGAGCTAGTGTGTGGAGCGCCGTGGCGGTCTCCCGCGAGCGGACGGGAACTCCATCGCCCCGCCAGGTGAAGGGCATATGAAGTTTTCAACCGGCAGCACCAACTGGCTTGTCGTCGACTATTTTCGACCTGCCATGCCTGCCGTGAAGCATACCCCAGTGAACACGGACCACACGGATCGCCACTATTGGCGTGCGCTGCACGTGGACGGCTTGTGGCCGGAAGCTGGCAGCCTGCGGCTGGAGGCTGGAAGCTGGAAGCTGGGGGCTGGAGGCTGGCGGCTGGCGGCTGGAGGCTGGCGGCTGGAGGCTGGAGGCCGACAAGCCGACAAGCCGACAAGCCGACAGATCCTCGATCGAACAAGGTAGACCCGGCACATCCATCCCGAATAAAAGAAGCCCCCGGCGCGCAAACACCGAGGGCTCTGGTCGCTCATGTCCCACTCAACCCACTGGTATAGGTAAACGAAACTGAGCAGCGCGAAGATAAGGTGCCCCATGGCCATGAAGGCAGCACCGGCCGTCGATCGGCGGTCTTGACAATGGGCCCACCCGCCAGGGATACGGCGGGGTACGCCAGCGGGGCCGCAACGCTGGGGCGTACCTCTCACAGCGGTGACCGGACCGATGCACCGGGGAACAAGGCCACCACAGCGTGGCGCCCGGCGCTTCACCGACAACGAACAAGACCTGCTCTGGGCCAAGACCCAGAGACGAACGATGCTTCCTCACGCGATGAACGACAGGTGGCCCGGCAGAGGCTCCAGCTTGCTGCTGGGCTGCTTGTTGTTCGTTGCCCCTCCGCGCTGTGAAGCGCAGACCAACCTCGTACCCAATGGATCTTTTGAAGAAACAGATAGCTGCCTCGAGATCAACACCTGGTACTACCCGGAGACCGGCCCTCTCGGCTGGTTCTCCACCGCTGGCTCGGGGGACTACTACCTGAGTTGCCTGCCTTACGGCGCCTTCAACGGGATGCCGTTGAGCGCGTGGGCTTTCCAATATCCACAGGATGGGTCGGCGTATGTGGGTGTTGCAACCTACAGTGTGAACGCACAGTCACGAGAGTACTTCACCATTGAATTGGCTGAACCGCTGACCGTGGGATCCACCTATTACGCGAGCTTCTATGCCAGCGCTTCATGGAATGGCTGGGAGGAGTATCCACAGTACTACATAGCCTCAAGTAAGATAGGGATGCGGTTCACCATGGAAGCGCAGCAATGGGAGTTCGGCGACCCGTTGCCTGAGTTCACGAACGCGGCACAGGTGTACTATCCCGCCATCCTATCCGATACGGTGAACTGGGTGCTGGTGAGCGGCAGTTTCGTGGCGGATAGCGCCTACCGCTATGTGTCGATCGGCAATCACTTTGACAACGCCCACACGGATACGTTGCATCTTGGTACTTCCATCCAATATGCAAAGGCTCATACGCTCATCGACAACGTGTGCGTGAGCACAGATCCGTTGGGCTGCCCGCTAGCGAACAGTGTCGCGGAGGCTGCTGCTGATCAGATCGTACTTTTCCCGAATCCCGTGGATGATGTAGTGCGGATCCGCGGCGTGGAAGCTGGGTTGCGGATCACCATACACGATGTGTGTGGGCGGCTGCTGTGGCAGGATAGGGGCACAGGAGGTGTATTACACTGGGAAGTGGGAGACAGCGCTCCCGGCCTGTACATGTTGCGGGTTGAGCAAACCGGAGGATATCGTTCGTTCAAGTTCGTCGTGAAAGAATAGTTGAGGTCCGGTCTTTCGAGAAACTGAAACAACGAAAGACCATGAAAACGAGAAAATCGATAAGGCCTTTGGCATTTGCCATGGTCACATTATTCTTGGTGCCTTTGCAGGCACAGGTGACGCAGCTTGGGAATTTCCCTGGAACCCTCCTTCCGCCCGACTACGTAGGCTGGAACGGATCCACCACCATTCCCTTGGAGGTACGCCACAACGGCAACCAGCCCATCGAGTTCTGGACGGATAGCATCCAACGGGTGGAACTGAACCCGACGGAGAGCTACGTGGTGAACTCCAGCTTTGGGGCCAAGACGGCCAACGGGTGGATGTTGCTGAGCCCGGACATCGCCAACTTCCTGAGCGGGGCCAACGGGCCGTACAGCCTGCTGCACCTGGCTGCGGCCACCAACAACGCCCAGACCAGCAGCGACCGGCCCTGGATGAACGTGGGCATGACGCTCACGGGCAACAGCGACCACAGCTACGTGGGGCAGAAGGCCAGGGCGGCGGACAAGACGGACATGGTGATCCACTGGAGCGACAACCCGGCCACCTGGTACGGCCCGGACCGCTTGCGCTTCCTGTTCACCAGCGGCTACAGCAGCTCCAGCGCTTCCGGGGCCTACAGCGAAGAAGGTTTGGAGGGCATGCGGCTGTATCCGGTGACGCCGGATGAGGTGAATGTCGGCCTCGGGGATTGGTGAACGCAAACCTTACTGGTCATGGGCATTCTGATAGTAAACCTATCACAGTTGAAATCCGCAATTTTTCAACAGAAGGCACCAACGCGTCGATCTCGAATTACATTGGTTCCGCCATGCAGCAACTACTTCCAATCAGGATCGTCGCAGACCGCATGGCGGGCTGCATGCGTGGGGTTGGCGGCTGGTGGCCTGAGGCTGGAGGCTGGAGGCTGGAGGCTGGAGGCCGACAGAACATGGACCAATGAAGGTAAGTGGCCCCACCACTGCCACCACGAAGAAGCCCCCGGCGCGTGAACACCGAGGGCTTTGGTCGCTCAACATTCACCCCCTAAGGAATAGGAACATGAACACGAGCTAGCACAAAAGTACCGACCCGGGCCGGAACAGCCGCACGCCGGCCCGCGGCGGTGAGCACCCGCAGCACCAGGTGCTGTGCGCGAAGGCAGCGCGACCAAGGGTCGGGCACGTCCTTCCTGTGCCGAAAGAGGCGGAGTGAAGAACAAGTAGTTGAACATGCAGCGAGCTTTCCTTCTTCACTTGATGAACCTGGCCCTCGCCGCGATGGCGACGGCCCAGAACCACGTGCCCAACCCCAGCTTCGAGGACACCACGGCCTGCAACACGCCGACGCAGTGCACCTTGCTAAAGGCCACCGGGTGGTACAACCCCAACACGGCCACGCCGGATGTGTGGGATTGCGACCTGAACCGCAGCTGTGGCGCGGACATGGAGCCCAACGGACCCAATGGACCGGCCTACCAATACGCCCGCACCGGCACACGGTTGGCCGGGATCTACGCGTGGTATGGTGCCGGTAGCTCGAACACCAGGGAGTACCTGATGTGCGGTCTGTCGTCGCCCTTGGCCGTTGGTCAGGCCTATATCGTTTCCATGTGGTATGCGCGGCGCCGGACTTTCAGCCTGGCCGTGGATCACCTGGGGGTATGGTTCGGGGCCGACAGCCTGCACGAGCCACACCCCAACTGGTTGCACGTAACGCCGCAGCTGAAGCTTCGGGACCCGAACAGTGCCTTCCTGGTGGAAGACGACCTGTGGACGGAGCTCCGGGACACGCTGGTGGCCGAGGGTGGGGAGACCTGGATGGTCGTGGGTCATTTCGCCGAGGCCGACTCGGTGGTCGGTCTGGTGGTGGATCCCTTGGACCCGGATACCTGGGCGTACTACTACGTGGATGACCTGAGTGTGGAACCGATCGGCGGGGAGAACAGCGTCCTGGAGCACGAACTCGTCCTGCGGCCCTTGGTGGGCGGCGTGGGGATCCGGTGGCCAGCAGGTCCTCCGATCGAGCGTGTGGAGCTGCTGGACACCGGTGGGCGCTTGATCCTCCAGGTGCAGCCTGGTGCTGGTGATCAGGAGCTGATCGTTGATCTCCAAGGGTTGAGCGCCGGGGTCTACCTGGTGCGTTGCACGGGGGGGAGCGAACAGACAGTGGCACGGTTCATCAAGTAAGGAGGAGGGTTCGGGCACGAATGCCTGAACACGATGAAACACAGAACATGGCTCATGGCCCTGTGCCTGAGCGTGACCGTGGTGCGGTCACAGACCTACTGGGAGACGACCGGTAATACCGGCATGGACCCGGTGACGAACTTCATTGGGAACACGGACAATCAACCGATGAACGTGCGTACCGATGACGACTGGCGATTGCGGGTGAACAAGACGCAGAACTACGTGGTGAACTCCAGCTTCGGGGCCAAGACGGCCAACGGGTGGATGTTGCTGAGCCCGGACATCGCCAACTTCCTGAGCGGGGCCAACGGGCCGTACAGCCTGCTGCACCTGGCTGCGGCCACCAACAACGCCCAGACCAGCAGCGACCGGCCCTGGATGAACGTGGGCATGACGCTCACGGGCAACAGCGACCACAGCTACGTGGGGCAGAAGGCCAGGGCGGCGGACAAGACGGACATGGTGATCCACTGGAGCGACAACCCGGCCACCTGGTACGGCCCGGACCGCTTGCGCTTCCTGTTCACCAGCGGCTACAGCAGCTCCAGCGCTTCCGGGGCCTACAGCGAAGAAGGTTTGGAGGGCATGCGGCTGTATCCGGTGACGCCGGATGAGGTCCACGTGGGCATCGGGGACTTCTACGCGGCCAATCTGTCCGACCCGACCATCACTGAACCCGAAGAGCGGGTGGATGTGGTTGACGGTCGGGTGCGGATCCGCCAGTTGCCGAACGAGGCGGTGATGGACACTACGGACCAATTCGTGGTGGTGAACGAGGATGGGGTGCTGGGCTGGCAGAACATCGCCGCGCTGCCGGACAATTGCGAGTGGACGATGAGCACGGGATCGCAGCATGTGTGGACGGCTGTGGGTCCTACGGATCCCGCTTGTCCAGATGGTGATGAGAATGTGGGGATCGGTACGAACAGCCTGAGCGACGGCACCAAGCTCAACGTTCTGGAGAACACACCGCATTCGAGCCTGGCGAACCGGGGCCTCTTTGTGCGTACGGAGATCCCTTCGGGCTCCAGCGGTGCCGGAGCCACCTGCGTGGGTGCGCGTGCCGAGGCGGCGAACGCAGCGACGAACGTGGGCCTGCAAGGGGCGGCGACATCATCCAGTGCATTAGCCGCAGGCAGCAACTACGGGGTCGAAGGCGCTGCGACCGGCTCAGGTACGGTAACGAACAACCATGCCGGGCACTTCACGGCCACCGTGGCGAACGGTGCGGCTGTCACTTCGAACCGTGGGCTGTTCTCCACCGCGACGAACAACAACGGCAGTGCGTTGAACCACGGCGGGGAATTCCATGCGTACAGCTCGGGAACGAGTGCGACGAACCGCGGCGTGGAGACCTATGTTCAAGGCACCGGGTCAAGCCAGAACAACATCGGCGTTCGGACCTACGTGTACAGCACAGGCAGCAGCTCCACGAACCATGGGGTGTGGAGCCGGGTGGATGGGGCCAGTTCAAGCACGAACATCGCGGTGTATGGCCAGGTGGGTGACACCTTGACCAATCACTGGGCAGGGTACTTCCAAGGTCGTGTTCAGGTGACCGGCAGCATGTGGAACAACGGACCTTCATCTTCTCGGACGCCGACATCAAGACCAATGTGGAGGACATCGAAGGGCCGGATGCGGCCGATCTGCTGGGACAGCTCGTACCACGGACATACACCTACCAAAGCGCTCAGTATCCGCGATTGTACCTCCCAAGCGGACAGCAGTATGGCTTCATGGCGCAGGAAGTGGCGCAGGTGATCCCGGCCGTCGTGAGCAGCACCATTGTCCCCGCTGAGCTGGACAGCATGGGCAACATGGTGCATCCGGAAATGGATGTGGAGGGCATCAATTACACGGCGCTCATCCCGATCATGATCGCCGGTTACCAGCAACAGCAAGCCACCATCAACTCCTTGCAGGACCAGCTCGCTACGGTCCAACAAGACCTCGCCACCTGCTGCGCGGCCCACGGCAGCACGGATGGGCGCAGCATGAGCCTTGGGACGGGCGCAGGGGCAGGAGAGGCCCTGCGCACAGACCTGATCATCGTGCCCAACCCGGTGGCGGATCACACCCAGCTGCGGTACACGGTGGCCACGCCGGGCCGCACGCGGCTGGAGGTGAGCGATGCCAGTGGCAAGCGGCTGGAGGTGCTGGAGGAGGCCGTGCGGGAGGCCGGTGCCTACACCCACGACTGGACCACCACGGATCTGGCGCCCGGCACCTACCACGTCACGCTTTACCTCAACGACAGCTTCGTGGTGAAGAAGGCCGTGAAGGTGGCGCGATAGGCGTGTGCACAACATGGGTCAGGGGCCGCTTCGCGTTCGCGGGGCGGCCCTTGGCGTTCGGGCACGACCTGTCCCGCCTTAGCGGGATGAGCACGACTTGTCCCGCCCCAGCGGGATGCCCACATGGGCACATGCGCAGATGCTCATGCCCTGATGCGTTCCGCCCCTTCACCGCCCGCCCCGCGCCCTCCGCTTCCGCTCGGCCACGATCAGCTTCAGCTCGCGGCCCATCTGCCCCGCCGCGCTGGTGTTCTCCTGCGCCCGACGGATGAGGTAGGGCAGCACCTCGCGCACCGGTCCGTACGGCACGTACTTGGCCACACGGTAGCCGGCATCGGCCATGTTGTAGCTGATGTTGTCGCTCATGCCCAGCAGCTGGGCGAAGCACACGCGCGGGTCGTTCGGCGCCAGTCCCCGCGCCTGCATCAGCCCGGCCATCAGCAGGGTGCTGCGTTCGTTGTGCGTGCCCACCATCACGGCCACATGGTCCAGCCGGTCGGCGCAAAAGCGTAGGGCCTCGTCGTAGTCGCGGTCCACCGCCGCCTTGTCCGCGTGGATGGGGGAGGGGAGGCCGCGCTCGGCGGCGCGTTCGCGCTCCTTCTCCATGTAGGCGCCGCGCACCAGCTTGAGGCCGATGTGGTGGCCGGCGGCATTCGCCCGCTCCACCGCCGCCTTCAGGAAGTCCAGCCGGTCGTGCCGGTACAGCTGCACGGTGTTGTACACGATGGCCCGTTCCCGGTTGAAGCGCTGCATCATGCGCTCCACCAGCGCATCGATCGCGGGCTGCAACCAGCTCTCCTCGGCATCCACCAGCACGGGGATGCCGGCGGTGGCGGCGGCCTGGCAGATGCGCTCCATACGCCCCTGCACCAGCGTCCATTCACGGGCCTCCCCGGGGCTCAGCGCGCGCCCTTCGCTCACCGCCTCCCAGATGGCCAGCGGCGCGATGCCGCTCGGCTTGAAGACGCTGAAGGGGATGTCCGTGCGCCGCGCCGCCATGGCGATGGTGCGCAGGATCTCGTCCGTGGTGTGGTCCAGCGAGGCGTCGTCCTCCTGGCCCTCCACGCTGTAGTCCAGGATGGTGCCCAGGCCGCCATCGCCCAGCTTCTGCGCGGTCGCCAGGCTCTCCTCGATGGTCTCGCCGCCGCAGAAGTGCTTGAAGATCGTGGCCTTGATGAGCCCCTTGATCGGCAGGTGCAGCCGCATGGCCAGCTGGCTCATCACCCGGCCGGTGGCGTTCATCCACGGCACCCCGATGATGCGGAAGAGCCAGTAGGCGCGCAGCAGCCCGTGGTCCGTGTACTGGCGGAAGGCGATGCGCGTGTCGGTGAGGTCGGGCAGGGTGCCGGGCCGGGCGGCCCGCGGCGGATCGGACAGGGTGTTCCCCATGGCGCGCTGGCCGGAGTTCCGTTCCTTTGAAAAGGCGCCCCGGAGCGGGTGCGAAAGTAGGATGGCACGCTCGCACCCGGACACCCGTTCCGTCATGGCCGCCGGTCGTCCGGTGCTGCTCGGCCCTGGAGCCCTGGCCGCCCTCGACATCTGGCTGACGAAGGAGGCCAAGGGTGCGCAACGCGTGGTGGTGGGCGATGAGAACACGCTGCGGCACTGCCTGCCTGAGCTGCTGGCGCTGGTGCCGGCCCTGCGGGAGGCCCCGCCCATCGCGGTGCCCCCGGGCGAGGGCAGCAAGAGCCTCGGCGCCTGCCACGCCCTGTGGAGCCACCTGGCCCACCTGGGCATCGAACGCGGCGCCGTGCTGGTGGCCCTCGGCGGCGGGGTGGTCACCGACCTGGCCGGCTTCGTGGGGGGCACTTACAAACGGGGCCTGCGCGTGGTGAACGTGCCCACCAGCCTCATGGGCATGGTGGACGCCGCCATCGGGGGCAAGACCGCCATCGACCTGGACGGTGTGAAGAACCTGGTGGGCGTGCTGCGCCAGCCCGAAGCGGTGGTCGTGCACCCGCCCTTCCTGCGCACCCTGGGCAAGCGCGAGCTGCTCAACGGCGTGGCCGAGATGCTCAAGCACGGGCTGGTGGCCGATGCCGCGCACTGGCAGGCGCTGGTGGATGCGCCGTGGCACGACCTGCGGGCGTTGACGCCGCTGGTGGAACAGAGCGCGGCCATCAAGTGCGCCGTGGTGAGCGACGACCCCGAAGAGCACGGCCCCCGGCGCCTGCTCAACTTCGGCCACACCATCGGCCATGCGGTGGAGGCCTTCAGCTGGGAAGGTCCACAGCGCGGCCTGCTGCATGGCGAGGCCGTGGTGGTGGGCATGCTCTGCGCCACCTGGCTCAGCTGGCGCCTGGAGCTGTTGGACCGCCCGAGCTGCGACGCCATCACCGCCGTGCTGATGGAGCGTTACCGCCCGTTCCTGTTGAACACGGCCGATCACCACCGCATCCTGGAGCTGATGGCGCACGACAAGAAGAACCGCGATGGCGGCTTCCGCTTCACCCTGCTGGAGGCCATCGGTCGCGGCCGCGCCGGCGTGCCCGTGGATGCCGCCCAGGTGGCCGCGGCGCTGGACCACTACCGCCTCCTCGTGCACGATGCCGATCCTCAGCGTCGCAGCGCCTGAACGCCCGGTCCGGGCCACCGTCCGCCTGCCGCGCAGCAAGAGCATGGCCAACCGCGCGCTGGTGGCCGCGGCCCTTGCCGGTGACCTCGCCGCAGTGTTGGAACCCGGCGATGCCGACGACACGCGCCTGCTGCACGCCCTGCTGCGCGAACGCCCGGCCGTGATGCCCTGCGGCCTCGGCGGCACCACGTTGCGCTTCGCCCTCGCCTGGGCCGCCGTGCAGGAAGGCGAGGAGCGCCTGGTGACCGGTGATCGCGCCTTGCTGGAGCGACCGCACGCACCACTGGTGAAGGCGCTCACCGCGCTGGGCGCCGAGGTGAACGGCCTGCCGAACGGCTTCCATGTCGTAGGCCGTCGCCTGCGTGGTGGTGTGGTCAGCTTCGATTCGCCGGTCAGCAGCCAGTACCTCAGCGCGCTGATGCTTGTGGCCCCGCTGATGGAGGAAGGCCTGGAGATCCGCTGGCAGGGCACGCAGCTGAGCCGGCCCTACGTGGCGATGACGGCGCAGGTGATGCGCCACTTCGGCGCCACGGTGGAGGTGGGCGATGCGCACATCCGTGTGACGCCGGGCGGGTACGTACCGAAGCCCTTCGACGTGCCGCTCGACTGGAGCGCCGCGGCTTTCTGGTTCCAGGTGGTGGCGCTCGCGCGCGATGCGGAGGTGCTGCTCGAAGGCCTGGCCGATGACGGCCTGCAGGGCGATGCCGCAGCGGTGCGGCTGTGGCAGGAGCTGGTGTCCACTTCGATCACGCCGCAGGGCCCGCTGTTGCGCACGCGGCGGAGCAAGGACCTCCCCGACGCGCAGGCGGACCTCGCGGCCACGCCCGACCTGTTCCCACCGCTGGCGCTGACCCACGCCGGGCTGGGCACGGCCGTCACCCTCACCGGCCTGCACAACCTGCACCTGAAGGAGAGCAATCGCCTGGCCGCCGCGGAGGCCGTGCTGCAGGTGTTGGACCGGCAGGCCCATCGCACCGGTCCGGGCGAGCTGCGCATCGCGCGTTCGGTGAAGCTGCGCCGACCGGGCGCGCATGTGTTCGATCCGCTGGGCGACCATCGCATGGCCATGGCCCTGGCGCCGCTGGCGCTGGTGGCGGGGCCGCTGCGGATCGAAGACCCCGACGTGGTGCGCAAGAGCTACCCGGGTTTCTGGGACGATCTGCGCGCGGCCGGGTTCCGCGTGGAGGGATGAGCGTCCGATCCCGTGGATTTGCCCATCCCGGCGCTGGAGAGCATCTTCGTGGACCATGCCCCTTCCCTGCGTTCGCCTGAGCATCGTCCTGGTCGCGGCGTTCAGGGCGACCCTGGTGCTGGGCATCGGCCAGGTGGCCGATGAACCGGTGGAAGCGATGCGCTTCGATGTCCTGGGCATCAACGAAGGCCTGTCCCAAGGACTTGTATCGTCCGTGGCCCAGGATACCAGCGGCTTTCTCTGGCTCACCTCGAAGGATGGCCTGAACCGGTACGACGGCTATCGGTTCACCACCTTCCGCCACCATCCCGGGGACAGCACCAGCCTGTCGGACAACAACGTGCAAACGGTGATGGTGGACAGCCGTGGGCGCCTTTGGGCCGGCCTGCAGAACCGCCGTGTGGAGCTCTTTGATCCGCGCAAGGAACGGTTCATGCACTTCCGGGCGGATTCGGTGCGGGACATGGACCACATCATCTCCGACCACTGGCAGGTGTTCGCCGTGGAGGAGGATCCGGCGGGCAACATCTGGGTGGATCTGGAGGGGCAGGGCATGGTCATCATCACCGACCGGCGCCCGGCCCATGAACTGATGGCCCCTGGTGCCGCACCGCCCCGCATGCTGAAGGCCCGGGATGTACTGCCGGAGCTTGAATGGGAGCTTGACCGCCACAAGCTCCTCTTCGATCGCCACGGCGGCCTGTGGATCCTGGGCAGCGACCACATCGCCGTGTACGACGTGGATCTGAACACCTGGGCGGCGAAGCTCCGCTTCCGCCGCACGTTCGAGCGCTCCCATGGCCTGATGTTCCGCGATCCGCGATCGGATGACATGATCTGGATGCGGCTCACCACCACCGAGGTCCTCGACGCCCGCACGGGCGCCACCAAGGAGCGGATCGATGCGCTGCCGGGGCTCCGCTACAACGGGTTCTGCACTTCGGACGACGGCAAGCGGCTGCTCTTTTCCATGTTCCCGCCGATGCTGATGATCGCCGATGGCTCGGAGCGGTCGCCCTATCCGGCGGAGCCCCACGCCATCGGGGAGATCGGCCGCATGTACGCGGACCTCACCTCCCACCTCATCGATCGCTCCGGGACCCATTGGATGGGCACCAGCGGATACGGTGTCCTGCGACGCACACGAACCCAACAGGCCTTCCAGCTGGTGAAGGGCCGCGAGGGCAATGCCATGAGCATGCACTATCTGGCCGAGGACCTGGGAGGCCGCGTGCTCTTCTCGGGCCCCGAGGTCGAATGGCTGGACCCGGGGACGTGGGAGCGGCGGAGCGCACACGTGCGCGATCGGCTCACCAGGCGCGGCTTCACCGAGATGTCGCCGGCGCGTGTGCAGGGCCGCGACGGCCGCTATTGGCTCTCCTGCCTCATCGGTTCGCGCTGCCACCTCTACACCTGGGATCCCCGCACCGATGCCTTGATGGACCACGGCTCCTACGATGGGCCCTTGATCTGGCAGTTCCAACCCCTGTTCCAGGCGCCGGACAGCAGCATCTGGTACGGCACCACGCTCGGAGGCCAGCACATGGTGTGCCGCCTGAACGAGGAGGACCCCTTGAACAGTACCTGCTACCGCTTCGATCTGCCCTATCGCCACCATGGCATCCAGTTCATCAGCAGCCATCATTTCAGCGGGGACGGGGCCATATGGCTCGGCACCTGCGAGGGGGTGTTCCGCCTGGACCCGGCCAGCGGGGAGTGGCTTCGGTACCATCACCGCGATGGGGACAGCACTTCGCTGGCTTCGGACATGGTCTTCTCCCTTTGCCCCGACCCTGACGAGCCCGAGCGCTTCCTGTGGGTGGGCACCAACGGGGCCGGCATGGACCGATTGGACATGGCCACGGGCGTTTGCACGCATCATGGGACGGCCCAGGGGATCCCCAACATGGTCATCTACGGCATTCAGTCCGATGCGCATGGTCACCTGTGGCTGTCGACCAATCAGGGCCTGTGCCAGTTCGACCCGGACCAAGGGGCCAGGCGCGTCTTCACCGACCGCGACGGCCTGCAGAGCAACGAATTCAACCGCTACGCCAGCTGCCGCACGCGGTCCGGACGCCTGTTCTTCGGCGGCGTGGTGGGCTTCAACCACTTCGATCCCGAAGAGTTCCACAGTGTCTCGGCGCCTTCGCCCGTGCGCTTCACCGAGGTGCGCGTGATGAACCGACGGGTCGGCATCGGTGATGGGCCGGATGCCCTGCTCGATGTGGCCCCACAATATGCCAGCCTCCTCACGCTGGACCACACCGCGCGCATGGTCACCTTCCGCTTCGCCTGCCTCGACCTCACCAACCCCGCCAGCAACCGCTTCCGGTATCGCCTGAAGGGCTTCGACCGCGAGTGGGTGGACAACGGCACGGCGAACGAGGTCACCTTCACCAACCTCGATGCGGGGTCCTATGTGCTGGAGGTGCAGGGCATGAACAGCGCCGGGGTCTGGAACACCAACGGAGCGCGCCTCTCCCTGGTCCTGCTGCCGCCCTGGTGGGCCACCTGGTGGTTCCGTGGTGCCGTGGCGCTCCTGCTGGGGTTCGTCGCCTACCGCGCCTACCGCGGGCGGATGAAGGCGCTGAAGATGGACCGCGAGGTCGCCCGCCTGGAGACACAGGCCCTGCGCAGCCAGATGAACCCGCACTTCATCTTCAATGCGCTCAACTCCATCAACGCCGTCATCCGGCGCAGCGACATGGACCGCGCCAGCGGCTTCGTCACCCGCTTCGCCCGCGTGATGCGCGGCGTGCTGGAACACAGCCGCCACGGCGAGGTGTCGTTGCGCGAGGACCTCGGCACCCTGCAAGCCTATCTCGAGCTCGAGCGGCAGCGCTGCGACGAACGCTTCGACTTCGAGATCACCGTGGCGCCCGACATCGACCCCGATGACGTGATGGTGCCCCCCCTGGTGGTGCAGCCCTTCGTGGAGAACGCCATCTGGCACGGCATGGCCGGCAAGGTCGACAAGGGCCACATCCGGCTTCATGTCCAACGGCGTGACGACCACATCACCTACACCATCGAGGACGATGGAGCGGGGCGTCATGCGCCCAAGGTGGCCGCCGATCCGGAGGCCCCGGTGAAGAAGACCAGCCTGGGCACCACCATCACCCGCGAGCGCCTCGACCTGGTGCAGCGGCAGCACGGGGGCAAGGCCGGCTTCGCGTACGAGGACCTGAACCCCGGGACCCGCGTCACCGTCACCATGCCCGAACTGAAGGCACGGTGAGCGAACTACCTTGGCCTTTCCACACTCCACATGAACAAGCTCATCCTGGCCGCCGCCGCCCTTTGGGCCGTGGTGCTCACCCTGCCCGAACCCGCCACCACCACATCGGGTGGGCCTCTGAGCCTGGGTAACCCCGGTTCGCCCGGCAGCCTGCGCGACTGGCAGCTCGAACGCCTGCGCGACCCCGCCACCGGCGAGCTGCCGCCCGACATCCGCCGACGCGAGCTCGCCTTCGCCGCCACCCGGCCCCAGCGCACGCAGAAGAGCCTGAGCTGGTCCTTCCTCGGTCCGCGCGATCGCGGCGGCCGCACCCGCGCCCTCGCCGTCGACGTCACCGACACCACCATCTGGCTGGCCGGCAGCGTCACCGGTGGCCTCTGGCGCAGCACCGACGCCGGCCTCAGCTGGACGCGCACCAGCCCGCTGGACGCCATGACCGGCGTGAGCAGCCTGGCGCAGGACACCCGCCCCGGCCATGAGCAGACCTGGTACTTCGGCACCGGCGAGAACTACGGCGTGATGAGCCACGCCAGCTTCAGCAGCCTGCTGGCCGGCGACGGCATCTTCAAGAGCACCGACGGCGGGCAGAACTGGACCCACCTCGCCAGCACCATCGCCGGCGACCACGAGACCTACACGCGCAACGGCAGCTTCAAGCAGGTGAACCAGATCGTGATCGACCCCACCCGCAACGACAGCGACGTGGTGCTGGCCGCCGTGTACAACGGCATCTTCCGCAGCAACGACGGCGGCGCGAGCTGGCACGCGGTGCTCGGCCTGGACCCGAACAACAGCAACACCTCGCTGTACACCGATGTGCGGGTGAGCCCCACCGGCGTGTACTACGCCTACCTGGGCAACAACAGCGCCTTCGAGGGCATGTGGCGCAGCACCGACGGCCTCAGCTGGACGAACATCACTCCGAGCAACATGAACGGCAACAAGGAGCGCTGGGTGATGGCGATCGATCCGCAGGACGAGAACGTGGTGTACTGGTTCGGCGAAACGCCCAACGCCGGCGTGCAGGGGCATGGCCTGTGGAAGTATACCTACCTGAGCGGCACCGGCGCGGGCGCGGGCGGCCAGTGGGAGAACCGCACCTTCAACCTTCCCAACGGCAGCTGCACGGGCTACTTCACGTTCAACTTCGCGCCCATCAACACCCAGGGCGGCTACGACATGTGCATCGCCGTGCACCCCGCACAGCCCGATGTGGTCTACCTTGGTGGCACCAACATCTACCGCAGCACCGATGCCTTCGCCACGCCGACCAACACCGAATGGGTGGGCGGATACCGCTGCAACCCCAACGATCCGAAGGACTACGTGTATCCCGGGCATCACCCGGACCAGCACTGGATGACCTTCATGCCCGGCAATCCGGGCACGATGCTGAGCGGGAGCGATGGCGGCGTGAGCGTCTGCTTCGACGCCCTGGCCGACAGCATGGTGTGGCACACGCGCAACGACGGGTACATCAGCAGCCAGTTCTACACGGTGCACATCGAGGAGGGCGCCGCCACCAGCCCCTTCATCCTGGGCGGCACGCAGGACAACGGCTGCTGGCTGGCCATCAGCACCGACCCCGCCGAGAACTTCCGCTACGTGCACATCGACGACGGCGCCTTCTGTGCCATCCCGGAGGGCCGCTCGTTCATGCTCACCAGCAGCCAGAGCGGGCGCATCTACAAGAAGCAGATCACCGATCAGGGCGACATCCTGGCCTACGAGCGCATCGACCCCGTGGGCGGCACCAGCAACTACAACTTCATCAACGCCTTCATCCTGCACCCCGCCGACAACGACCAGCTGTACGTGGTGGGCGGCTCCAAGCTGTGGCGCAACACCGGCCTGACGGCGATCCCCTACACCGACGAGTGGTACGAGAAGGACACGATGAACTGGGAGGACCTGCCCGCCAGCACGGTCGCCGGCCTGCGCATCGCCAGCCTCGACATCAGCCTCGACGCGCCGAACACGATGCTGTACGCCACCACCGCTGGACGGATCTTCCGCCTGGACAGCCTCGATGCGACGCCCGTGCGCACCGACATCACCCCGGCCGGCAACGTGTGGAGCGGCCGGTACGTGAGCTGCGTGGCGCCGAACGACTTCAACGGGGATGAATGGCTGGCCACGCTGAGCAATTACGGCACCCGCAGTGTGTGGCACAGCACCGACGGTGGCGGGACCTGGACCAGCGTGAGCGGCAACCTGGAGGAGAACCCCGACGGCACCGGCAGCGGACCCGCCGTGTTCTGGGCCATGATCTACCCCACCTGGAACGGGACCGACGACCGTTACTTCGTGGGCACCAGCACCGGCCTGTACAGCACCACCCAGCTCGACGGCGACAACACGGTGTGGGAACAGGAGGGTCCCGCGACCATCGGCAACGTGCCGGTGAACATGGTGACCGCCCGCGGAAGCGATGGGCGCATCGTCGTCGGCACCCACGGCAACGGCGTGTACGTGGCCAGCCTGCCCGCCGCACCGGTGCACGTGCCCACCGTGGAAGGCCCCGGCCTCAGCGATCCCTTCCCCAACCCGGCCGACGACCGCACGGCGCTGCAGTTCCATCTGCCCGGCACCGATCGCGTGCACATCACCGTGTTCGACCTGCGAGGTGGCCGCGTGCTGCACCGCGACCTCGGCACCCTGGGCCCCGGCAACCACACCTGGCACTGGGACCTGCGCAACGGCCTGGGGGCTCGCGTGGGCATTGGCACCTATCTGGTGCAGGTACGCACATCCGCCGGCGCGGCCCCGGTCCGGCGGGTGGTGGTGCGTTGAGGGTACAGGGCGGCCGATTACTTTGCGGGCCACCCCATCCACCATGCCCTTCCCCTCCGACCTCGAGATCGCCCAGAACGCGCAGCTGAAGCCCATCGCCCAGATCGCCCAGAAGCTGGGCATCGACCCGGAGGTGATCGAGCCCTACGGTCGCACCAAGGCCAAGCTGCCGCTCACGCTCATCGATGAGAAGAAGCTCGCCAAGGGCAAGCTCATCCTGGTCACCGCGCTGAGCCCCACGCCGGCCGGCGAAGGCAAGACCACCACCAGCATCGGCCTGCACGAAGGGCTGAGCAAGCTCGGCAAGAAGAGCGTGGTGGTGCTGCGCGAGCCTTCGCTCGGTCCGGTCTTCGGCATGAAGGGCGGTGCGGCCGGAGGCGGCTATGCGCAGGTGGTGCCCATGGAGGACATCAACCTCCACTTCACCGGCGACTTCAGCGCCATCGAGAAGGCCAACAACCTGCTCGCCGCGCTCATCGACAACAACCTGCAGAACCGCAAGCGATCGCTCGGCATCGATCCGCGCACCATCGCCTGGAAGCGCGTGATGGACATGAACGACCGCGCGCTGCGCGACATCACCATCGGCCTGGGCGGCACCGGCAACGGCGTGCCCCGGCAGGACGGCTTCAACATCACGCCCGCCAGCGAGGTGATGGCCATCCTCTGCCTCGCCACCAGCTTCGAGGACCTGAAGAAGCGCCTGGGTGACATCTACGTGGGCCAGCGCTGGGACCGCACGCCCGTGTATGCACGCGACCTGAAGGCTGAGGCCGCCATGGCCATCCTGCTGAAGGACGCCATCAAGCCCAACCTGGTGCAGACCCTGGAAGGCAACCCCGCCATCCTGCACGGCGGTCCCTTCGCCAACATCGCGCAGGGCGTGAACAGCGTGCTGGCCACCAAGATGGGCCTGAGCCTCGGCGATTACGTGGTGACCGAAGCCGGTTTCGGTGCCGACCTGGGTGCCGAGAAGTTCTTCGACATCAAGTGCCGCGCGGCCGGCCTGAAACCCAGTGCAGCGGTGATCGTGGCCACGGTGCGTGCCCTGCGCTACCACGGTGGCGTGGACGTGAAGGAGGTGAACACTGCCGCGCCCGACAAGCTGAAGGCCGGCCTTGCCAACCTGGGCCGCCACATCGAGAACGTCGTCAAGTTCGGCGTGAAGGCCGTGGTGGCCATCAACCACTTCCCCACGGACACCGAGGAGGAGATCGCGATGATCAAGGCCTACTGTGCCGAGCGTGGCGCCGAGGCCGTGCTGGCGCAGGGCTTCGCGAAGGGCGGCGATGGCATGACCGACCTCGCCAATGCCGTGCTGCGTGTTGTGGATGAAGGCAAGAGCGACTTCAAGCCGCTCTACGACCTGGCGCTCCCCATCAAGGAGAAGATCGCCACCATTGCCCGCGAGATCTACCGCGCCGATGGGGTCGACTACAGCAACGATGCGGAAACGGCCTTGCGCCGCATCGACAAGCTCGGCCTCAACCACGTGCCCATCTGCATGGCCAAAACGCAGTACAGCTTCAGCGACAACGTGGCCCTGCGCGCCGCACCCACCGGCTTCCGCATCACCGTGCGCGACATCGAGATCAGCGCCGGCGCCGGTTTCGTGGTGCCCATCTGTGGCGAGATCATGCGCATGCCCGGCCTCCCCGAAGTGCCCGCCAGCGAAGGCATGGACATCGATGCCGAGGGCAGGATAACGGGCTTGAGCTGAGGGGGCGGCAGCCTCAGCACTGGCCAAGGACCTGGTTGGCGAAGTGCCCATCGGATGCTGGTCACGGCTGTTCGAGGCCTTCACCAATTGGTGTGGCAGGCAGGGGGGGCGCAGCGTACCACTGTGCAACACCAAATGGATCGCGGGCGAAGCACGCTCCCAAGCAACGCACCCGCCCGATCACCGTCTTGCTTTACACCACACGGTTGGATCATGGGTCATCGCCTCCTCATCTCGCTGCTTGTTCTGATCGGCCTGCGCACCGCAAGCGCCCAGGAGTTCATTCTGCATCATCTGCCGAACGACTCCATCTCCTCGACGGATCCGTTCGTACGGATACTGCCCAGTGGCGAGCTCTGGATGGCTTGGGGCAGTTGGGATACACGGTCCAACCCCATGGGTTCGCGGCTGCACGTGCGCAAGTACGACCCGGTGGGTCAATTGCTCGCATCGAACGATCTGCTCTTTCCGTTGGAAGCCCCCTCGTTGTGGTTGGAAGGGGCTGCTGTTCTACCAGATGGTGGCCTGGCCCTTGTTGGCCGTTTTGCGTGGAAGGCCCTTTTCGTGCGCGTGGATGCCAATGCACAACTGGCCGCGGCCAAACGCTACTCGTACGGGACGAACGAACTGTTCGGGGATGTGGCCGCTCTCGCGAATGGCGATCTGTTGCTTGTCGGCTCGTGCAGTGTATGGACGGCGCGATGGCCGTGGGTCCTACGCACCGACCAGGATGGAGTGGTACAAGCGGCCTGGAGCGATCGGTTCATCGGCCAAGGTGGCTACCACCAGAAGGTCCGGAACACAGCTGACGGCGGGACCCTGTTGGTCGGTCAGCACATTGCTGGCAATGCCTTCTCGGCCATGCACGTGGTGAAGATGGACAGCGTGGGCCAGGTGGAATGGGGGCGCTTGTTCACAGGCCCGAAGCTCTGGCCCAAGGAGGTGCTTCCGCAGCCGGATGGTGGGTGGGTGGTGATGGCCGGTCAGCAGGTGCAGGACAGCATGATCCATGGCGCGCCTGTCCTTTTCCGATTGGCCGAGGATGGAACGGTTGGTCCCAACACGCGGCTCTGGGCGGCACCCGTGGCAAGCACCTTCCAGGCCGCCAGGAGCATGTGTCGAACGCCCGATGGTTCCCTGCTCGTATGCACAGGGGTGAACGCCTTTTCAGGTAGCGCCATGTTCACCATCAACAACAGCGGCGTGGTGGCACCATGGGCGCGCTCGGTGTCCAACAGTGCATTGCTTCTTCAGGTGAACGCACTGTCCCTCGACGATGGGGACCTGTTGCTGTACGGCACTCGATTCGACCCCACCATCGATACCTACGCGCCGCTCTTCGCCCGCTGGGATACGGCGAGTGCGTTCCCTTGCGGAAGTGGCAGCGTTCCGGTCGTTCCCGACAGCATCGTGCATGGGCTCAGCACCACGATGGAGCATCTCGCGCTCAGTCCGATCGTGGAGGACATCACCTCCCAGATCGTTCTGGACGCCATCACCTGGACCGTGATCGACCCCTGCGCGATCAGCACCGAGGTGCGCGAGCCGCCTGCGGTGGCCGCCGGACTCAGCGTGTTCCCCAACCCTGCCGTCGATCGCCTGCACGTAGAGGGCATTTCCAATGCGCATGAGCTGCTCTTGCTGGACGGGCAGGGCGCCACGGTATACCGCTGGGCACCGCCGTTCGCCCATGCGCTGGAGCTGCCCGCTGTTCCGGACGGGCTCTACCTGCTGCGGGCCACCCTGGGATCGGGGCACCGGTCGGCCCGGGTGGTGGTGCAGCACTGAGCCATGCATCGGATCATGGTCACGTTGGCCGGATCGCCCGAAGCGTCCCAGCGCCGAAGGCATGGACATCGATGCCGAGGGCAGGTACAGCCGATCCGTGAAGGGGTTCGGGAAGGGAGGAGGCAGGCTGTCCTCAGCGTGCGGCCTGGCACCGGTGCCGATGCACAGGGGATGCGCCTCGAAGAACGACCACAGCTCGGCACTGGCCTGGATGTCCTCGTTGGTCTGCCCAAGCAACGGCTCCAGGAAGGGGATCTCCACGCCGGGCCAGGTGTGCCCGGCCCCGATCAGCCGGAACAAGCGCACATCGGCCCCGCACACGCAGCCGGTGATGTCCACCCGTTCCACCGTGCTGCTATCATCGCTCACCAGGTCGGGCAGCACTTGCTCCACCACATGGCCGGCGGATCCACCGGGGGAGGACCGCTCCCGAGCATGCGAATGAGCGGGATATCCCATGCACGGCCCCCGGTCGGAGGATGATGCGGACAGTACCTCCGGCCGGGGGCCGCGCGGATCGATGCGGCCGGCTTATTCCGTGTACTCCAGCACGAACCCGTAGATCCGCATCGAGCCGCTGTTCGTGTCGGTGGCCGAACTGCCGCGCCGGCGCATGGTCATGGTCAGCACCCGTGCGCCGCTCGCGAAATTGCCACCGGCCGCAAGGCCTTCCATCAGCACATCGGCGCTCGTGGGGCCCGGCACCACCAGGCCGCCACCGCCGGGCATCAGGTTCATCGTGGCCCCGAGCGCATAGCCGCGCGAGAACCAGCTGCAGTCGTAGGTGCCGCCCGCTTCATCGCCGCTGTAGTACACCCGCAGGAGCACGTTCGTCGCGTTGAAGCCCTCGGGCAGCGGCAGGGTGAAGTTGATGTCGCCCGTCACCCCGTCGGAGAAGTTCAGGCAGGGGTAGCCCAGCGCATCGGCGGACAGCGAGGCCTCCCCGTTGCCGAACGAGGCATCGATCATGGACGGCATGATCTCGATGCGATGCGTCCTGCCCTGCCAGCTGGCCGCGCCGTTCGCATCGCTCGTCAGCACCTTGCCGCTTCCTTCGGTGCCATCCGTCAGTTTGAAGGAGCCGTTCACATCAAGTGTCGCCTGCGGGAACTGCTGGCTGATGCCCACGTTGCCACCGGGCTCCACCGTGACGCGGGCTCCGACGTTGGTCTCGTTGATGTTGAAGCTGTTCGGCCAGATGCTCAGGTCCCAGCCCGGCTGGATGATGGCCCCGTCCATGTTGAGCGAACCCTCGAGGCGCTGATCGCCGATGACATGCAGCGGCCAGGCCGGTGTGGTCGTTCCAACACCCACGTTCGTTCCATCGTCGTACACCAGCGAATTGCCGCCCGCATCCGGCGCCGTGAACTTCACCAGGTGATTGATGTCGCCGCTGATGTTCGCCGATCCCGGCGGTCCCTGCGGGCCCTGGGCCCCATCGGCGCCATCGGCCCCGGCGGGACCTGCCGGACCTTGGGCACCGTCCGCGCCATCGGCACCCGCCGGACCTGGCGGACCAGGAGGTCCGGCCGGACCTTGGGCTCCGTCCGCGCCATCCGCCCCGGCGGGGCCGGGATCACCCTGCGGACCTTGTGGACCGGCAGGACCCGGGATGCTGCTGCCGCTCTCCTTCGCGTACAGCGCGTAGGGCACGCTGAGCAGTTGCGAGGTCCCCAGCACACTGCCGTTCAGGGAGGTGCGGGCGAAGTACGGACCGGCCGACCAGTCGATGGTGGCGAAGGTGCCGTTGAGCACGGTGCCACCGCCGATGTTCACGTTCACCAGGCCGTAGTCGTTGCTCACCACCGCGTGGTCCTCGGCGTAGACCGTGGGTCCGTTCACCGAGCCCTGCACGATGTCGATGGTCAGCGTACCCGCCGTGTTGGCCTGGGCGTTGCCGTTCGCATCGCGCAGGATGGATTGATAGCGGATCAGCTCCGGCGACTGGCCGAAGCCCATCTGCGCGGTGAGCACCGCCGCAAGGAAAAGGGTCGTGTTCTTCATGGTCGTTCAGGTCTAGCGGATCACGTTGATCTTGAAGGTCTCCTTCGGGCCTCCCCCTGCATCGTGAAGGCGCAGGTAGTAGGTCCCCGTCCGATAAGCGGTCATGTCCAGCTCCATGGTGGAGCCCTGTACCCGTTCGGTGCGCACCAACCGGCCTTCAGCGTCCATCAGCTCCAGGCCGGCCGCCTGTTCGGGATGATCGAGCACCACATGCAAGGTCGATCGCACGGGATTGGGGAACACGTGGATCCCGGCACCCGCCTCGATGGCGCCGCTCACTTCGGTGGTGACCACCGCCCAGGGTTGTTCGAACCCCTGGGTGAGCACCTGGGTCCCATCCGTCACGGTCTCCAAGATGGGCTCCCCGATGGTCCAGCTCATCCGATCGTTGCCGACCGTTCCTTCTCCGTTGCCGGTGGAGAACAGCTCTTGTGCGTTCAGGGCCCCGGAAACCGTCGCTCCGGCGAGCAGCGCGAGCATCGCTCGTCCTCGTTCATGTGTGTTCATGGGTCGTTGTTCGGGATGTTCACCGGCACCGCTGCACATCCACCGGCTTCCCTGGAGCAGGCGGGCATGATCGCCAGCCCTCCCGACCCCAGGTACCGCAGTGTGCCATTGGCGCCGGTCCAAAGCACGTGGCGTGGATCCCTCGGCGCAATCATTGAGCTCAATGGATCCCACGCGCAGCGCCCGGTCGCGCTCATTGGGTCCAATGATGGTGGGTGGTGCTCTGGATCACGGAGCCCACATCGACCCGGTGATCCAGGTCAGCGCATCGTTCATCGCGACCCGCGACCTCCGCCCGCCCACAGCCCCAGCGCCACCACCATCGGCAGCAGCCACGCATCGCGCGCCAGGTAGCGCGGGTCCACCACGCTGAGGCTGGCGCACGCCCACGCGCCGATGAGCACCACGGCGAAGGCGAGGGCCACCGCCATGCGCACCGGAGCGGCGTGCTTGCCGCGCGAAGCGTGGACGCAGAGCCATAACGGACCATGCAAGGCCTGTAGCCGGGTTGCAGCCCGGTGGTCGATCCTCATGGTTCGGGTGAGCTACCTTGGGCCACCGGGCTGCAACCCGGCTTTCAGGTCAAGATCTTTGACGAGCTGTGACACCTGTGGCCGGGGAAGGATGTACGGATGACCTGTTGTGAAAGGCTTTCAGGTCAAGATCTTTGACGAGCTGTGACACCTGGTAGATGGTTCCGTTGCTGATAGCCCAAGTTGTGAAAGGCTTTCAGGTCAAGATCTTTGACGAGCTGTGACACCGATCACGTTGTCCCATCCGTGAACTTGGCAGTTGTGAAAGGCTTTCAGGTCAAGATCTTTGACGAGCTGTGACACCCCATCTGATCGCCGGTGACCGCATCTGGCAGTTGTGAAAGGCTTTCAGGTCAAGATCTTTGACGAGCTGTGACACCGCTTCCAGTCGTTCCTCGATAGCCTTGCGGTTGTGAAAGGCTTTCAGGTCAAGATCTTTGACGAGCTGTGACACCCCAAGGGGGCACGTAGTCGTTCATCGTGACGTTGTGAAAGGCTTTCAGGTCAAGATCTTTGACGAGCTGTGACACCGAAAGCGAGATCCGAACGCACACCACCATCGTTGTGAAAGGCTTTCAGGTCAAGATCTTTGACGAGCTGTGACACCATCCGGCCCCGTCCGGTTGCGCAGCACTTCGTTGTGAAAGGCTTTCAGGTCAAGATCTTTGACGAGCTGTGACACCCGTGCTCCTTCAGCACCTCCACCAACAGGCGTTGTGAAAGGCTTTCAGGTCAAGATCTTTGACGAGCTGTGACACCGCCGTCCGTACTACGCATTGCGCAGTGCAGTTGTGAAAGGCTTTCAGGTCAAGATCTTTGACGAGCTGTGACACCTACCTACTCCAATCCGTCGCCCATGATCGCGTTGTGAAAGGCTTTCAGGTCAAGATCTTTGACGAGCTGTGACACCCAATTGGCCGCCATGCTGCTTTGCATCATGTTGTGAAAGGCTTTCAGGTCAAGATCTTTGACGAGCTGTGACACCTGTATGGCACAACGGAGCGCCCAAACGAACGTTGTGAAAGGCTTTCAGGTCAAGATCTTTGACGAGCTGTGACACCAAGTATGCCGATGCCATGGGCAGGCTGTGGGTTGTGAAAGGCTTTCAGGTCAAGATCTTTGACGAGCTGTGACACCCGGGGATGTCCAGGCCGAAGACGTCCAAGGGTTGTGAAAGGCTTTCAGGTCAAGATCTTTGACGAGCTGTGACACCCTTCCGCCTTCACGTTGCGTGCTGGTGTGGGTTGTGAAAGGCTTTCAGGTCAAGATCTTTGACGAGCTGTGACACCACGAGCCTTTCGATCAGGTCGCGCAGCTCCGTTGTGAAAGGCTTTCAGGTCAAGATCTTTGACGAGCTGTGACACCCTGTTCGCTCTTGTGGCCGCTGCCACGCTTGTTGTGAAAGGCTTTCAGGTCAAGATCTTTGACGAGCTGTGACACCGACGCTGACGTGCCGTAGCGATGACTTCCCGTTGTGAAAGGCTTTCAGGTCAAGATCTTTGACGAGCTGTGACACCTGACCCTCGCCGAGGTGGGCCGCACCGGCGGTTGTGAAAGGCTTTCAGGTCAAGATCTTTGACGAGCTGTGACACCCAACCCCCGGTCCTGTCCGGGCTAAATACTGTTGTGAAAGGCTTTCAGGTCAAGATCTTTGACGAGCTGTGACACCCCGAACATCCACGCCGACCTGTGTAGCCGTGTTGTGAAAGGCTTTCAGGTCAAGATCTTTGACGAGCTGTGACACCTCGCTACCTGTCCACCTTCTTTGAACAGGTGTTGTGAAAGGCTTTCAGGTCAAGATCTTTGACGAGCTGTGACACCCTTGCTAACGCGAGGGCCTTTGGCGAGCGTGTTGTGAAAGGCTTTCAGGTCAAGATCTTTGACGAGCTGTGACACCAACGTCCATCGGTATCAGCTTGGAATACAGGTTGTGAAAGGCTTTCAGGTCAAGATCTTTGACGAGCTGTGACACCGAGATCGTGCGGCAGCGCAAGTTGTCCAGCGTTGTGAAAGGCTTTCAGGTCAAGATCTTTGACGAGCTGTGACACCGATCTGGCCAAGCTGAACTACCGCAAGGCGGTTGTGAAAGGCTTTCAGGTCAAGATCTTTGACGAGCTGTGACACCCGCACCGAGCAGCTCCACCGATACCAGCAGTTGTGAAAGGCTTTCAGGTCAAGATCTTTGACGAGCTGTGACACCTGGCCGGGCCTAACGACGACCTGCCCTTCTGTTGTGAAAGGCTTTCAGGTCAAGATCTTTGACGAGCTGTGACACCACGGCCGATCGGCAGTTGAGTATCCGGGTTGTTGTGAAAGGCTTTCAGGTCAAGATCTTTGACGAGCTGTGACACCGACAGCACACCCGTAACACTTTGACCATGTGTTGTGAAAGGCTTTCAGGTCAAGATCTTTGACGAGCTGTGACACCCGCCGCTGGATCGTCCATGCCCGCGCAGGCGTTGTGAAAGGCTTTCAGGTCAAGATCTTTGACGAGCTGTGACACCGCGGCCGCGTGCAGCTCAACGGGGTGCGCCGTTGTGAAAGGCTTTCAGGTCAAGATCTTTGACGAGCTGTGACACCTTAGCCTTTAGCCTACCGGGCAGAGTGATGTTGTGAAAGGCTTTCAGGTCAAGATCTTTGACGAGCTGTGACACCTTATCCCATAGGCGTTTGCCGATCCAGCTGTTGTGAAAGGCTTTCAGGTCAAGATCTTTGACGAGCTGTGACACCAGGTATCCTTTGCCGAGCACGTCGATGTTGGTTGTGAAAGGCTTTCAGGTCAAGATCTTTGACGAGCTGTGACACCACCCCCGGCGTAGTGGCCGGACGGTAGAGCGTTGTGAAAGGCTTTCAGGTCAAGATCTTTGACGAGCTGTGACACCTAACGCACGACAACTATGCCGCGTTGGCTCGTTGTGAAAGGCTTTCAGGTCAAGATCTTTGACGAGCTGTGACACCCCTTCCAGCGGCGAAACCTCGGGCTGGAGTGTTGTGAAAGGCTTTCAGGTCAAGATCTTTGACGAGCTGTGACACCAATGGGATAGCATGAACGCGGAGCCGACGGTTGTGAAAGGCTTTCAGGTCAAGATCTTTGACGAGCTGTGACACCGGTGAACGTGAGGCTGTGGGTGATCAGATTGTTGTGAAAGGCTTTCAGGTCAAGATCTTTGACGAGCTGTGACACCCGGGCCTGCGTCAACCCTCCTGCGTTGGTGTTGTGAAAGGCTTTCAGGTCAAGATCTTTGACGAGCTGTGACACCCATCGGCTGCGAACGCGAGGCCGAGTACGTGTTGTGAAAGGCTTTCAGGTCAAGATCTTTGACGAGCTGTGACACCCAGCAGTTCGGAGCGCTCGGCGGTGGTCATGTTGTGAAAGGCTTTCAGGTCAAGATCTTTGACGAGCTGTGACACCTCCTTGGCCGTCCGCATCCACCAGGAGCGCGGTTGTGAAAGGCTTTCAGGTCAAGATCTTTGACGAGCTGTGACACCGCCTTCGTAGAGGATCGTGGTATCCCCCTGTTGTGAAAGGCTTTCAGGTCAAGATCTTTGACGAGCTGTGACACCCCTTCTTCGGTCTGCCACGCTGGGCGCTCAGTTGTGAAAGGCTTTCAGGTCAAGATCTTTGACGAGCTGTGACACCGGTCGCTCACATCGTGACAGTCCATGATGTGTTGTGAAAGGCTTTCAGGTCAAGATCTTTGACGAGCTGTGACACCTCCAATGCCACGATAAGACCCCATGGACGTGTTGTGAAAGGCTTTCAGGTCAAGATCTTTGACGAGCTGTGACACCGGCCGCGCGCTCTTCCAGCCGTTGGGCTTTGTTGTGAAAGGCTTTCAGGTCAAGATCTTTGACGAGCTGTGACACCTTCGTGGGCCAGGGCATCGCCGCAGGCATGTTGTGAAAGGCTTTCAGGTCAAGATCTTTGACGAGCTGTGACACCCGACCCCGACAGCCTTGCCGCCGTCATCGGTTGTGAAAGGCTTTCAGGTCAAGATCTTTGACGAGCTGTGACACCCCCGTGGAGCTGCCCGCGTGGGGCCAGACCGTTGTGAAAGGCTTTCAGGTCAAGATCTTTGACGAGCTGTGACACCATGATGAAACCGCCGACGGCCGCAGGGAGTGTTGTGAAAGGCTTTCAGGTCAAGATCTTTGACGAGCTGTGACACCCAGCAACACCTATGTGAACGTCACGGGCCTGTTGTGAAAGGCTTTCAGGTCAAGATCTTTGACGAGCTGTGACACCGCAGCGAAAGCGTGCTGCCGCTCACCGTGCGTTGTGAAAGGCTTTCAGGTCAAGATCTTTGACGAGCTGTGACACCTCGATGATGCTGCCGGAATAGCCTTGCGGCGTTGTGAAAGGCTTTCAGGTCAAGATCTTTGACGAGCTGTGACACCCCGACCATGTGCCGTCCCCGTTGTCCCTGAGTTGTGAAAGGCTTTCAGGTCAAGATCTTTGACGAGCTGTGACACCAGCATCAATGGCATCGTGGCCTGTATCGATGTTGTGAAAGGCTTTCAGGTCAAGATCTTTGACGAGCTGTGACACCTGCAGCCAGCGCACCGGCGCTTCCGCCGCGTTGTGAAAGGCTTTCAGGTCAAGATCTTTGACGAGCTGTGACACCGGACCGGCCTGCGGTACTTGGGCCAGTACTGTTGTGAAAGGCTTTCAGGTCAAGATCTTTGACGAGCTGTGACACCCGGGGGGCCGGTAACACGGCGCAGCGTCTCGTTGTGAAAGGCTTTCAGGTCAAGATCTTTGACGAGCTGTGACACCTCAGCGGCCAGCGTGTCGTTGTTCTTCTCTGTTGTGAAAGGCTTTCAGGTCAAGATCTTTGACGAGCTGTGACACCTGGACGGCACCTGGCCGCTGAGCGTGTTCGTTGTGAAAGGCTTTCAGGTCAAGATCTTTGACGAGCTGTGACACCGGTACCAATGCTCGTTACCGCTTGCCATCTGTTGTGAAAGGCTTTCAGGTCAAGATCTTTGACGAGCTGTGACACCACCTGGATGCCGCCTTCGGCGTGTGTTGGGTTGTGAAAGGCTTTCAGGTCAAGATCTTTGACGAGCTGTGACACCACGCGGCCGTGCAGGTTCGAGCCCTGCCCTGTTGTGAAAGGCTTTCAGGTCAAGATCTTTGACGAGCTGTGACACCACCATGGGTGGCCGGCCCAACTACGAGCTCGTTGTGAAAGGCTTTCAGGTCAAGATCTTTGACGAGCTGTGACACCTCCGTTGAGGTAGGGGGTGATGCGGCGTTGGTTGTGAAAGGCTTTCAGGTCAAGATCTTTGACGAGCTGTGACACCGGTACTCGGGCATCATCTCGCTCCAGCTCAGTTGTGAAAGGCTTTCAGGTCAAGATCTTTGACGAGCTGTGACACCGGAGACTTCCTGGAAAACGACGCCAGCACAGTTGTGAAAGGCTTTCAGGTCAAGATCTTTGACGAGCTGTGACACCCTTGTCGGCATCCTTGACGCCCATGCGCTCGTTGTGAAAGGCTTTCAGGTCAAGATCTTTGACGAGCTGTGACACCGGCTGTCGTCGTGGACACTTGCAGATAACGGTTGTGAAAGGCTTTCAGGTCAAGATCTTTGACGAGCTGTGACACCGCGATGAAGGCGAAGCTGCCCCCCATCCTGGTTGTGAAAGGCTTTCAGGTCAAGATCTTTGACGAGCTGTGACACCGTGATGTACTGGTGGACGGCGATGTGCATGGTTGTGAAAGGCTTTCAGGTCAAGATCTTTGACGAGCTGTGACACCGGTGGCTACATCGGTAAGCTCCACGGTCCAGTTGTGAAAGGCTTTCAGGTCAAGATCTTTGACGAGCTGTGACACCGGTCGCCCCGGCGGGGGTGCAACGCCACGTGTTGTGAAAGGCTTTCAGGTCAAGATCTTTGACGAGCTGTGACACCATTCGCCCTTGCTCCTCGCAGTGCACAGCAGTTGTGAAAGGCTTTCAGGTCAAGATCTTTGACGAGCTGTGACACCCCCTGCCTGTCAGGGTCGCCCATATACCCGTTGTGAAAGGCTTTCAGGTCAAGATCTTTGACGAGCTGTGACACCACGGCGGCCACGTTGTTACGAACCACCATGTTGTGAAAGGCTTTCAGGTCAAGATCTTTGACGAGCTGTGACACCCCCCTTCCGGGACAGCCAATCGTGGATGGCGTTGTGAAAGGCTTTCAGGTCAAGATCTTTGACGAGCTGTGACACCCTCTAGCCGGTACGTCGTGTTCCGCGTTTTGTTGTGAAAGGCTTTCAGGTCAAGATCTTTGACGAGCTGTGACACCAGCAGTCGTCCTCCATCACCAGGGCGTAGGTTGTGAAAGGCTTTCAGGTCAAGATCTTTGACGAGCTGTGACACCCAGCACCAGCAGCCAGCACTGCACCGGCCAGTTGTGAAAGGCTTTCAGGTCAAGATCTTTGACGAGCTGTGACACCATCACGGCGGGGTCGCCGCTGGCTGAATGAGTTGTGAAAGGCTTTCAGGTCAAGATCTTTGACGAGCTGTGACACCTCCCCTGACGATAGGCCGACATGAAGGCGGGTTGTGAAAGGCTTTCAGGTCAAGATCTTTGACGAGCTGTGACACCTGCGGGCTTGGAATGTCAGCACGGCGCGCCGTTGTGAAAGGCTTTCAGGTCAAGATCTTTGACGAGCTGTGACACCGTGACCCTTCTGCAGGACGAGGAGGAGCCCGTTGTGAAAGGCTTTCAGGTCAAGATCTTTGACGAGCTGTGACACCGGTCAGGCGCGTCGTAGCTCAGCTGGTCCAGTTGTGAAAGGCTTTCAGGTCAAGATCTTTGACGAGCTGTGACACCCGTCCCCTTCGTCGTCGCCATCGTCGCCGGTTGTGAAAGGCTTTCAGGTCAAGATCTTTGACGAGCTGTGACACCAAACGACCTCGCTAGGCATGTCGCTTCAATGTTGTGAAAGGCTTTCAGGTCAAGATCTTTGACGAGCTGTGACACCGTCGGCCAGTTTATCGGTCGGTCGTATCCCGTTGTGAAAGGCTTTCAGGTCAAGATCTTTGACGAGCTGTGACACCCAAGCCATGAACGAACGAAAGTCCGAGCTGTTGTGAAAGGCTTTCAGGTCAAGATCTTTGACGAGCTGTGACACCCTCGAACGAAATGCCTAGCGGGGGCGATGTGTTGTGAAAGGCTTTCAGGTCAAGATCTTTGACGAGCTGTGACACCACGCACCGTCGGAACCGCTACAGCCACGCGGTTTCCGGCCAACAGGGACGATGGGGAAAACGGCACAGCCGAAAGGCCCTCTGCGATGCAGGGGGCCTTTTTCGTGGGGGCCATCAGAACATCTCCAGCTGCTGGGGCGTGTCCGGGGCGTCCATCTTCTTCTTGCCCTCGAAGAACTGGATCATGCCGAACTGCTTGTCCGTGAGGGTGAACAGGATGACCTCGCCGGCCGGTGGCAACAGGGCCTTCACCCGGCGGATGTGCACCTCCGCGTTCTCCGCGCTGTTGCAGTGCCGCACGTAGATGCTGTACTGCATCATGGTGAAGCCATCGGCCTTGATCTCCTTGCGGAACCGCGCGTGGTTGCGGCGGTCCTGGCGCGTCTCGGTGGGCAGGTCGAAGAAGACAAAGACCCACATGATCCGGTATTCATCCAGGCGGCCCATGGCCGGTTCATCCGTGGATCATGGCCGCTCGGGATAGAGCACCTTGCGCTGCTCGCCTTGAAAGCACTGGGCCAGGGTGGCGGTGGTGCGTTGGGCGGCCACCAGCAGGGGGCTCCGCTTCCCGTCGATGAGCACGTCCATGGCAGGCAGCGACAGCAGCCGCCCTTTGAGCGCGTTGGTCAGTTCCGAACCATCCAGCCGCTCGGTCACCACCATCTGCCACACCAGCCGGTCCACCCACGGGCGGTAGGGTTCCATGATGTCGTCGGCCAGGCAATAGGCGTTGTACTTGTTGCGGTGGTGGATACCGTAGGTGGGCAGCAGCCCGCTGCCCACCAGGTTGCGGGCCACCACCGCCCGCAGGATGGCATAGCCGTAGTTGAGCAGGTTGTTGGGCGGCGGACCGGTGCGGTGCCGCACGAACTGGATCGCCGGAGGGAACAGGAAGCGCCAGTAATGGGCCGCACCGCGCGCCTCCAGGTTGTCCGGATCGCCGCTGCGCACGTTGCGGGCATGCTCGCGCAGCGTGTCCCCGGGGGTGCCGGCCTCCTCCAGCACATCGGCCTGGTTGCGCAGCTTGGCCTGCACGGTCTGCATCCACAGGTTCTTGCGCAGCGGCTCGCTGGCTTCGATCTGGGCCTTGAACAGCTCGGTCTGCGTGGTGTGGCCGTCCAGGTTCAGCAGCAGGCCGGTGGGCATGTGCTGCTCGTTGCAGGTGATCACCGCCACGTTGTTCGCCAGCAAAGCCGCAAGCAGCATCTGGGTGATGACCACGCGCTCATGGTCCAGGATCAGCACCCCGATGTCCTCGATGGGTACGGACTTGTCCTCCAGGCCCAGCTCCTTGGGGTAGTGCAGCACCAGTTGCTGCTCGCGGCGCCGGAGCGTACACGGGTTGCCGATATGCAGGGTGCGCTTGATCAAAACGATAGAGCTTCAACCCTACCTAGGCGATCGAGCCGCACCGGAAGGCACACTTGGGAAACCTTGGTTCGTGGACTATCCCTGTCTTCAAACTCGGATGCGTTCTGGCTCCCGTACTCTGTCACCTCTTTTCCAAGGTTGACAGGGCTCGAAATACTTGCGGCAAGGAAGTAGAACTGCTTTCCCGACATCTGTGTCATCCGCATGATGCGCTCGCCCACATACTCCGTGTCCTTCCAGTCGATCGACCGCGCATCCTCCCCCGGTCTGGGCACATAGACCAGGTCATTTTTCCGCAGCAGGAAGTGACGGTGGCCGGGTCGGGCATCCACCAGGTCCAGGCCCTTGAGCCTCCGCTCCACAGCGTCGAAGAAGGGGACCACCTCGAACGCCCGCTCACCGGTGGCCTCGTTCACGAAGACGGCCAGGGCATGGTTCTCGCCCTTTTCCACGTGCAGCTTGCGGTTGGTGTCGCCGTGGCGCAGGAAGCGTGTGCGGCCCATCGCCTCGCCCACGAGGGCCTCGTCCATGCGACAGCGCACCTTGCGCACGGGCACTTTCAGACCCTGGTTCAAGAGGTAGAGGGCCTCTTCCGTGAAGGCCTTCTTCGGGTCGTTGCCGTGGGCCTTGAGGTGCTCGCGCACCACGTGCTGCGCGCGCTTGTCGATGATCTTCTCCACCATCTTCTCGGTGAACGTCGGTCCCAGGTTGCGGGTGATCGTGTACTTGGGCACCAACACGGTGAGGGCCTCCACGCGTTCGTTCCGGGCGTTCACCAGCGGGTCCTTCCGGAGGGCCTTTTTCATCCGCTCCACGTTGCCCTCGTACTTCGCGAGGTGGGCATGCAGCCACTGTGCTTCGTGCGCATGGGCCAGGAAACGTTCGTCGTAGCCGGGCTCGCCGGGTCCTTTGGGGCTCACTGCGCCCAGGGGGTCCGGCCGTTCGCTGAGGTGGGCGATGATGTCCTTCAGCGGCCATTTGCGCTGTTCGCGCACCTCGCCCAAGGGCTGCTCGTTGTGGAGCGGGCCTCGGACGGCACGCAGATCGCCCTTGGTCTGTTTGCGCAGGGCGGTTGTACCGGTCTTCGGGTCCACCAAATGACGGGTGTGATTGGCTGCCTTGGTGAGCAGGCGCTGCCGGTTCTTGATGCTGGGGATGGTGCGATCCAGCTGCTCCTTCACCAGGCGGCGCAGGTCGGGGTGGGGCAGGGGGTACCAGGTGGGCCGCTTCATGGCCTCTTTCTCCGCATCGCTCAGCTTGAGTTGGTTCATGGTGCTGAGCCGTTGGATGTAGCCCTGTCGGGTGAGCGCTACGGTGAGGGCATCCAGCGCATGATGCCGGTGGTCGATGCGCTTGTCGTAGCCTTCGATGCGCCAGTCCCCATGGCCATTGCGACCGGGAACCGGCTCCACCAAGGTGCGGCCTGTAATGCGTTCCAGTCGTTCAAAGCGGGGGAGGAGCACCTCCTTGAAGACCTTGTCCAGCCCCCATTCGTTCTTGAGCGTGTCCGTGATGATGCCCAACGTGCTGTGGACCGGGCACACGGGCTGGAGCAGTTCGGTGAGCTTGGTGCCGATGTACCGCGTCTCCTGCAGCTGTCGATTGATGAAGCTCTCCGGGACTTCCTCGGCGAGCAAGTACTTCTTCTTGGTGCGCCCGATACGCAGGCTGTTGACGCGGTCCACGTACGCCTCCCAGGCCCCGGTCCCCTTGGCCTTCATGTACAAGGCGGCCAGCTGCTTGTCCTTGTTCGCGTTCTCCTCCCGCAGGCAGAGCACCCGGTTCTGGATGCTATCGTCGAAGTACAGGGCCCGTGGGATGATGTGGTCGACGTCGGTGTCCCGCGTGTCGAAGAGCTGTGTCCGTTCAATGGGGTTGCCGCTGTAGATGCAGCGATGCTCCTGTTGCACCCAGAGCTCGTAGCGTTCGATGTCCTTTCGGCTTGGCTTGGGCCGGTTGAACTCGTGCACCAGGCGTTCGAGCACCTCCTTGCGTTCCTTGTCGCGTTTGCGGTTGTTGTCGAAGCTCCGTTTGCGCTGCTCCTGGTTCTGGCGCAGTTCCCGTGCCAGCTCCACACGGATGCTCGTCGGTCTGCCGTGGGTCGTCCAGATGTCGCGCACGATCATCCGGGCCTCATTGATCACTTGTTCCACGACCGGGTTGCGGAGGAATCCGCGGGGCATGGTTCTGATCTCTTCGGGCTTCTCATACGGCTTGCCGCCCGTGCTGCGGTGATCGCCGTACAGCACGGAGGCCGCCAGCCAATACGGCAACCCTTGGAAGTGGTGGGGTGCGGTATACGCAGTGAGGCGGACACGCACCTCGTTGGGCAACCGGTCGATCTCCTCGCCAGTGGCCACCTTGTCGATCACGTCCTGGATGCGCCGCTGATCCCGAACGGGAACGTCCTCCCAGCGCCACACATCGCCATTGCCCATCAGGGGGAGCAGGCGCATGGCGGCGCGTGCCGAGACGGCCCCGTGCTTGCGGTCAAAGCGAACCTTGGCGAGCGCATCCAGCTCATCACCGGGGATCCCATCAATGGCGGCCAGGGTTTGGCGGCGATGCTCCTCCGTGGGGATGGAGTAGAGGATGTGCCAGATCCGGAACAACAAGGTTCCCTGAAGCCCGGCGGCACGGGAGGCCTCATGGACCAAGCGGTCCCAGATCGCCGATGCCTTCAGCCTGGGCCGCAGGGCGGCCAGGGTTTGGTGGCCGGGCAAGGCGGCGCGCAGGTTGTTCTCCATTGGTTCGTCCTTGCGACCGATGCACTTCAGCAGGTTCTCAGGCTTCAGCTCCTTGTGCTCCAGCAGGTGCTTCAGCACCGTGTTCCGTTCAGCCGCGCTCAGGTCGTGTTCCTTCCCGTAGCGATCGATCAGGCGGATATTGTTCACCTGTTGCAGGATCCGGAACAGCTGGTGGATCGGCGAGCTGACCGGCATGACCGGTTTCTGCGGCTCGAAGCGGCATTGCCCCTTGCTGCTCCGCTGGCTCTTCAGCGGTCGTTGGAAGTAGATGACATGGTCACGGATAAAGGTTCCGAGGTCCCGGTTCAACCACTTTTTCTGTTCCACCTCGTTGCGTGGGATCAGGGCCAGGACCACCCGGTCGCGCAGGACCGGATCCGCAAGCCGGGCATGGGCTTTCACTTGTCTCGCCCAGATCTGATCGAATTCGTTCTTGTAAGTGTCCCGCAGGACGATACGTTCACGGATCCTGTAGAACGGGTCGTCCTTCAAGGCGTGGAGAAAGAACTGGCCTGGGGTCAGGCCGCTCGCATCGATCGCCTGGTTCAAGCTCTCCATGCCTTTACGCCAGTCGGTCTTCACGGGAAGCCGGAATTCGATGGAGGTCCCACGCTTCGTTTCCTTCGTGGTGATCTCCAGTTCCTGGTCGGACCCCTCCATCTCCTTCATGGTGGCGATGGTGGCGGTGCCTTCTCGTCCATCGGCAAGGGTGACCAGGTACTTTACTTTCCTTCCCTTCGCGTCATCCACTTCCACCTTGGCGACATGGACGCGTTCGATGCTCTTGCCATCATCCTTATCGGCTTCCGGTGCAGCGCCGTCCTGTTCATCCATGAGGTCCCCGATGTCCTTGTATCCGCGCCGCTGGTTCATGTGGTAGAGGATCCTGCCCAGCTCCGGGAGTGCAACAGGATGGTCCACCGCCATGGCCCGCAGGCCGTACAATTGAAGGCTTGTCAGCAACGGTAATACCTCACTTCCTTGTTCACCAAGGGTTTCCGGCCATGCACCGATCAGGTGCAGTGCCTGAACGAGCTTGGCGCGCCTAAGCTTGTAGCGCTGATGATTACGTCGCATGCTTCGCTTCTGCCTTCGGGTCGCGTTCTTCGTGATGCGCTTGCCTTCCTGGTATTCCTTCAGTTCAGGGCCCATGGGGATGATCCGGCTGCCCATGGCATGGATGCGCTCCAGACGATCCGCGTTCATTTCGACCACGGCCCAGCCGACGCTGTTGCTTCCCACGTCAAGCCCTACGATCAGCTCGTTGCTCTTCTCCATCATTGTAAATAGTTCAGGCCTAGCTGACCATCGGAACGTTGCTGAACCGGTTCGACAGCTGAGCGGCATGAAGATATACGACCGTACTCTATCTTCGCAGCGACCTGAAGTCTTTCACAATAAGGATCATTCCGTTGTGAGAACTAAGCTTCAAGGCTTATCCGCGGCCCCGAAAGGGGTCGCGGTCTTTTTTCCCCGCGTCCGCCCGCCCACAGCCCCAGCGCCACCACCATCGGCAGCAGCCACGCATCGCGCGCCAGGTAGCGCGGGTCCACCACGCTGAGGCTGGCGCACGCCCACGCGCCGATGAGCACCACGGCGAAGGCGAGGGCCACCGCCATGCGCACCGGAGCGGCGGTCCCCCGGCGGAGCAGGAGCAGCAGGCCGCCGATCGCGGACAGCCCGAGCAGCAGCGCATGCACCCGGTCGAACACGCTGCTGTTCAGGCGACCCCTCGCCGTGGTCTGCCAGGTGCGGCGGAAGGCGTGCAGCTCGTGCGGCAGGTGCTGTTCCACCATGCGGTAGGGTGGCGTCGACGCATCGCCGAACCAGGGGCTCATCACCCCGTCGGCCAGGGCCGTGGCCGTGAGCTGTTCCGCCGTGGAGCCGATGCTGGCCCGCAGATGCCCCGCGAGGTAGCGCGGCTCGGTGAGCGTGCCGCGCACGATGCGGCCGTACTCCTCCCGCGTGGCCTCCCAGCCGCCCTGGCGCTGCAACGGGCTCTCCGGGTACCACAGGAAAGCGCGGCTCGTGGCCGGCAGGCTGTCCAGGTAGGCGCAGATGCCGTAGCGCTCGGTGGGGCAGTGCTCCTGCAGCCAGGGTTGCAGGAGGCCGGCATCCACCAGGCGGCCCATCAGGAAGACGTGGCTGGCGCGGCTCACCTGCGGCGCGCCGGTGAGCAGTCCGTTCGCCGCGTAGAGGCCGGCCCATGCACAGCCCGTGAGGGCCACCGCATGCACCGCCGCACGCCGTCGCGGGCGCGGGGCCAGCAGCACCGCCACGCCGCCCACCACGGGCAGGATCACCAGGTTGCTCAGGTGGCACCAGCACGCCAGCAGCACGAGCGCGACATCGAACGCGCGCCATGGCCACCGTTCGTTGCGGAGGATGAGGAAGGCCATGCTCACGGCACCCACGGCCGTCAGGACATCGGGCATCACCTGTCCCGCGAACCAGCCCAACCCGGTGAACGGACCGAGCAGCACGCACAGCACCACGGTGGCGACCGCCGCGCGGGTGGGTGGAAGCAAAAGATCCGCGATGCGGTGGATGGCGAGCGCACACAGCAGCGCCTGCACGACCACCACGGGCCAGAGCGTGGCACCGCCGAAGCTCAGTCCCCGGATGAAGAGGCCATACCAGAAGGGGCGATCGATCGGTACCAGGCCCTCGAACGCGCTGGCCAGGTAGGTGCCCGTGTCGGCATACACCAGCGGATAGCCGTTCACCAGCGGCACAATGAGCACGCCCAGAGCGCCGAGCAACACGGCCAGGCCGTTGGTGAGGTGCGGTGGACGTGCGGACATCCGCCGCGAAGATGGGCTAAGCTGCGTTGCGGCCCTTCGCGGCCATCACCATCACCGCGGCGAAGGGGAGCAGACCGCTCACGCGCGCCAGAAAGCGCTGGTCCGGCAGGCTGAGCATGGCGCAGCTGGAAGCGGCGAAGAGCACGGCCACCACGGTGAAGAGCAGCAGCAACCGGTGTTCTGCGGTACGCGAGCGGATCGCCAAGGCCACGAGCAGCAACACCGACAGGCCGAGCACCAGGATGTGGAGCGTGTTCACCGCACGCAGGTCGAGCGTGCCTTCGCCATGCTGCCGGGCGCCGAGGTAGGCTGGAAGCTCGCGCGGCACGAACTGCTGGATCGCCAGGTAGGGCGGGCTCACCGGCTTGCGGTACCACGGCTGCGGCAGTTCGTCGAGGCCGACGCGGCCGAGCTGCATCCATCCATCGCGCCAGCTGGCACGCCACAGCGCGCCACGCACGGCGTCGTCCTGCAGCAGCACGTCGTTGATGGCCCGGGCTTCAGGCAGGTACGCGTCCCATCCGCCCGCCCGCGTCACCGCACCATCGGGTCCCCACAACAGGGCCCTGCTGTCGGCGGGCGCCGGGACATCGCACAACGACCAGTGCGCGGTGGGGCAGTGGCGTGCGAGCGCTGTGGGCAGCGCGCCGGCATCCACCACACGGCCCAGCAGGAACAGCGACGTGCCACGGGAGAGCTCCCACCCACGACCTGCCCATCGGTTGCTCGCCGCCAGCGCGAACACGGACAGGACCACCGCGCCCAGGGCGAAGGTGGTTCCGGTGAACGGCGGGCGCGTGCGAAGCAGCAGCCGGTGAAGCCCCCACGCGATCCCCAGTGTGGCGGGCACGATCACCAGGTGGGAGAAGTGGGTGACGCCCGCCAGCACGAGCACCGAGGCATGCAGCAGGCGCCACGGCCACGCGAGGCGCGCGAGCACCAGGAGGCCGGCGGCAACGATCGCCAGCGGCGTAAAGGCATCCGGCAGCAACCGCCCGGAATACCAGCCGAGGCCGGTGGTGGCGCTGAGCAATGCTGTGGTGGCGAGGAAGAGACCCCACCGCCGGTCCACCACCACCTGCCACGCGTGCGCGAGCACCACCGCGGTGAGCAGCGCCTGCGCGATCGCCACACCCCACAGGCTGAGCCCGTCGCCGCTGAAGAGGCGGCAGAAGAGCCCGTAGCCGATGGGACGGTCCGCGGGGATGCCCATCTGGAAGCCGCTGGTGAGGTAGGTGCCCGTGTCGGCATACACCAGCGGATAGCCATTGTACAAGGCCGGGCCCAGCAGCAACAGGGCGGCGGGCGGGACGATCCGGACCAGCGCACTGCTCATGCCGGTGCGGTGGCAAGGTGACCGGCACGCCAGGCCAGCAGTTCGGCGTTGGGCACGCGGCCCGCCGCGTCCGCGCTCCAGCCAGCCTGCAGTCGGTCCACGAAGAACATCTGCACCTCGCCCTTGCCCTTCACGGCGAGCGGACCGCGTGGGGCGACGTCCACGAAGCGCTGCACGAGCGCATAGGTGGCCGCGCTGATGTTGATGCGGCCCGCCTCGCTGAGACCCTCCAGGCGGCTGGCGAGGTTCACCGTATCGCCCCAGATGTCATAGGCGAACTTCTTCTCGCCCACCACGCCGGCGATCAGCGGTCCGCTGTGCAGGCCGATGCGGATGGCCCACGGAGCACGGCCTTCCTGAAGGCGTTCGGCGTTGATGCGGTCCACCGCGTCCAGCATCTCCAACGCGGTGAGCACGGCGTCGAGCGCATGGGTGGGGCTGGCCTCCGGCACACCGGCGGCGCACATGTAGGCATCGCCGATGGTCTTGATCTTCTCCAGCCCGTGCGTGTCGGTGATGCGGTCGAAGGCGCGGAAGAAACGGTCCAGGTCGGCCACGATGCCCGTGGGCTCGCTCTCGCCGCTTATCTCCGTGAAGCCCTGGAAGTCGCTGAAGAGCACGGTGCACGCGGCATGCGAGCGGGCCTGGGCTTCGCCCTTCTCCTTCAGCTCGTTGGCGGTGGCCTCCGGCAGGATGTTCAACAGCAACTCCTCGCTGCGGTGCTTCTCGGCCGCCAGTTCGCGGGTGCGCTCGTCCACCATGCGCTCCAGGCGATGCTGTTCGCGCAGCAGGCGGCGCTCGCGCAGCTTCACCACGGCCCACAGCAGCAGGGCCAGCACCACGGCGCAGCCGGCCAGGAAGGGCCAGGTGCGCCACAGCGGCGGCCGGATGGTGAAGGCGAAGCGCACCGGCCCCGTGTTCCAGATGCCGCTCGCGTTGCGCGCCAGCACCAGGAAGGTGTACTCGCCCGGAGGGAGATTGCTGTACGTCACCCGGTCCATGGCGGTGATGGGCGACCAGTCCGGATCGTGGCCCTCCAGCATGTAGCGGTAGCGCACCTTCTCCGGGTAGGCCAGGCTGATGCCCGTGAATGCGAAGGTGAGGTGGTTGCGGTCCGGCGGAAGACGAAGCCCCAGCGGCAGCCCGTCGTCGCTGAGGCTGTCGCACCACGGCCGCCAGTTCGTCCGCTCGAAGAAGAGCAGCAGGTCGGTGAGGTGCGTGCGCGGCTCGGCGGGGTCCTCGCGCACCCGCCGTGGGTCGTAGCGTGTGGCACCGCGCACCGTGCCGAACCACAGGGTGCTGTCCCGGTCCAGCAGGCACGCGTTGCGGAAGGTCTCCACACCGATGAAGCCTTCCTCCGTGCCGTAGTGGTCCACCTCCAGCACCTGCTCCTGCAGCATGTCCAGCTGAAGCAGGTCGATGCCGCGGCGCGTGCCCACCCACACGTTCTCGGATGCGTCCAGCAGCACCTGCTCCACGGTGGGCGAACGCAGGCCCGTGACCGAGCCCATGCCGCCGGCGGTGGACAGGCTGTCCCAACGCGTGCCGTTCACACGGTACAACCCGTTCTCCTCGGTGCCGATCCACAGGTTGCCCTTGCTGTCGCGCACCACGTTGCTCATGGCCACGGGTGGTCCCGGCACCGGCTCCAGGCGCCAGGGCACGCGGCGCGTGGGCAGGCGGAAGAGCCCTTCCGCCGTGCTCACCCACGCCGTGTCACCGCCTGAGGCGATGCCCGTCACCGCAGGCTGCGGACCGTCCACATGCATCAGGTGGCCATCGCCGGGATCGCCCCAGAGGCCGCGGTCCGTGCCCGCCCAAAGCCGCCCTTCATCGTCATGCAGCAGGGCGTTCACGCGTCCCGGTGGGCCGTCGGCCAGGCGCACGAAGCGTTCGCCCGCACGGCGGAAAAGGCCCTGGGTGGCGGTGCCCACCACCAGCGCTCCGCCCGGTGCGTCGGTGATGCACAGCACGAAGGGGTCGGCGAGGCCCTCGGGTTCGGCGAACAGGCGCAGGCCCTGCGCATCCCAGCGCGCGAGCCCTCCGCCCACCGAGCCGAGCCACAGTTCGTTGGTGCTGCTGCGGTGGATGGCGCTCACGATCTGCGAGCGCAGCCCGTCCTGTTCGGTGAAGTGCAGGAAGGCATCGCTGGTGAACTGCGACAGCCCACCGAAGGCCGTGCCCGCCCACACCGTGCCGCTGCGGTCCTCGTGCAGACAGCGCACCAGGTCGTGGCCCAGGCCGTTGCGCTCGGTGATGGTGCGCAGGATGGGTACGCCGTTGCGGGTGCTCACGTGGGCGATCCCGGCGGGCGTGCCCAGCCACAGGTCGCCGGTGCGCGTGCGCAGCGCACAGAGGATCCGCTGGTCGTGCAGGGGCAGGGGTGCACCGCGCGTGGGGCTCGCCGTCGGGTCGAGGCGCTTCAAGCCAGGGTCCAGCAGGCGATACCCGGACGGGGTGCCCACCACCAGGCCCAGGCTGTCGGCGAAGAGGGCCGTGATGCGGCGTTCCGGCAGCTCGGCCTCCTCACCGGCCAGCGTCCATCGGCCGTCGCGCCGCACCACGAGCCCGCTGTCCGTGCCGGCCACCAGGGCGCCGTCCGGCATCCGCACCAGGGTGTTGAGCCGGGCCTGGCCCATGGGCAGCGGTACGGCGGTGGCGGCACCGCTGCGGCCGAGCCGCACCAACCCTCCGGCCAACGCGACCCAGGTGTGGCCCTCCATGTCGGTGGCGAAGGCGCGCACCGCTCCGGTCGCCGGCAGCGGGCCCCAAGGCCGCACCGCGCCGCGCTCCCAGATGGCCACCGCTCCCGTGCGCATGCCGATCCACACCCGGCCATCGGGCGCGCCGTGCAAGGCGGTGACGTGCTGGCTGGGCAGGCCTTCGGCGCGGCCGATGGTGCGGAACCGCGTGCCGTCGCTGCGGGCCGCCCCCTCATCGGTGGCCACCCACAGGAAGCCGTCGGGGTCCTCGCACACCGCGCTGATGCGGGCGCTGGGCAACCCCTGTTCCAGGGAGAAGGTGCGGAGGTCGGTGCGTTGCGCAAGGGCCGCCCCGCAGGCGAAGAGCAGGGCGAGGGCGGCGGCGCGGGGCATTCGCTCGGAAAGGTAGCGGCCCCAAGCCAACGGCATGCCAGCCCCCGTTTGGGATCCGCCGTTCTTCGGTTTACCTTTCAGCGTCCCCAACCAAAACCCGTCCTGACATGAACATCACCTTCAATGAACTGCGCAGGATCAAGGACCGGCTGCCCGACGGCAGCATCCACCGCATCGCCCGCGAGCTGGACATGAACGTGGAGACGGTGTGGAACTACTTCGGGGGCTACAGCCATCCGCAGGGCCGCCCCATGGGCGTGCACCTGGAGCCGGGCGCCGACGGGGGCGTGGTGTCGCTGGACGACACGCGCATCCTCGACATCGCGCAGCGGATCCTGAAGGAGGAGCCTGCGTAGGCGTGTGCCATGCCCGCTGCGAAGCGGGAAGGGTGAGGGACCTCCGGGTCCCTTTCTCTTTTCGCGGGTGCCGCTACCGCTCCAGCACGGTGAACTCCACGCGGCGGTTCTTCGCGCGGCCCTCCTCGGTGGCGTTGTCCGCCACGGGCCTGCTCTTGCCGTAGCCCTTCCAGCTCAGCCGCGCGGCGTCCACCTTCTCCTTCACCAGGTGGTCCACCACGGCCTTCGCCCGGTCGTTGCTCAGGCGGATGTTGTAAGCCTCGCTGCCCTGGTCGTCCGTGTGCGCGCCGATCTCGATCCGCATGTGCGGGTAGTCGGTGAGCAGGTGCACCACCTTCTCCAGTTCGGCGTGGCTCTCGGGCTTCAGCTCGGCCTTGTCGAAGTCGAAGAAGATGTGGTCCAGCACGATGCTCTTGCCCACCTCGGGCTCCACGCGGGGCAGCTCCACCTGGGCCGTGCCGGCGTGGTCGGCCACGCGCACCTTCGGCGGCGGCGGCACGCTCTCCTTCGGCCTGGGGCTCAGCGTGCTGCCCGGCGGCGCCACCCGCACGTTCACATCGTCCACGAAGTAGTAGGCGCCGCGCTCGCCCTCGGGGAAGCGTTCATGCTGCGTGGCCTCGTCGCTGTAGAAGTTGCCGACGAGCAGGAAGCGCTCACCGCCGGTGGCCTCGATCACGCCGCTCACCTTGTGCCAGCCGCTCTTCCTCACCAGCTTGTCCTCGTTCACCGACGGGGTGATGTGCAGCGGCAGGCAGTCGCGCGAGCTCACGGGTTCCGGCGCCAGCAGCAGGCCGATGTTGTTGCTCGCCTCGTTGCTGAAGCTGGCGCGCATCACCCAGCACTCGGCCACATAGTGCACCCCGGCCTCCAGCGGCGCGGTCAGCTCGATCTGCAGGTACTCGTGCCAGTGCGTGGGCGTGTTGCCCCGGCCCCAGGTCTTGATGCCCGCCATGGCCTCCCCGCCGTGCGGACGCGCGCGTCCCCCGGTGCGTTTGCCGGGGTGGCTCCAGCAGCCCGGGTCGCTCTGCAGGCTGAAGTGGTCCGGCGTGGTCTCCGTCGGGCTCGTCCACCCCACCATCACCTCCTCGTTGAACTTGCGGGCGTCCTGCGTCCAGGCGCATTGCAGCCGCTTGGTCTCCTCGAAGCCGGGGTTGGGGACGAGGTTCGGCATCGTGTCGGCGTTCAGCGTGCGTTGCAGACCGGTCTGTGCCAGCATCGGCGCGGCGGCCAGCAGAGCGGGAAGGAGGGCGGTACGGACCATGTGGCGAAACTACCCGGGCCCACGGGGCGCTTCCTGGCGGTTCCGGCGGTGATCATGAACAACCCTTCGTGAGTGGCGAGTGGCGAGTAGCGAGTGGCTGCGCGCAGGCCCAACGCGCCGAGTGGCGAGTGCTGCGCGCAGGCCTGCGCGCCGATGTGGCCGGAGCACTGTCCTGTGTCACTCGCCACTCGCCACTCACCACTCACCACTCCCCCTAGCTTCGCCACCCTTCGGGCAACGCCTTCCGCCACGTTCCCGTCATCCGCCCCCTTGCCCGTCCCATGGCCCGCCTCTTCGACCTGATCCGTGAAAGCCTGCGCGGCGAGGAGCAGGACTACACCAGCATGGGCGTGCGCCGTGCCATCGTGCTGCTGAGCATCCCCATGATCATGGAGATGGGCATGGAGGCGCTCTTCGCCCTGGTGGACACCTACTTCGTGAGCAAGCTGGGCGTCGTGGGCACGGCCACCATCACGCTCACGGAGACCTGCATGGTGCCGGTGTACTCGATCGCCTGGGGGCTGGGCATGGGCATCACCGCCGTGGTGGCGCGGCGCACCGGCGAGAAGGACCGGGACGGCACGCGTGCGGCGGCGGGACAGAGCTTCCTCATCGCCCTGGTGTGCGGTCTGTTGCTGGCCGTGCCCGCCGTGCTGTTCGCCGGGCCGCTCCTGCGGATGATGGGCGCCGCGCCGGATGTGCTCGTGGTGGCGGTGCCCTACGCACGGCTCATGTTCGCCAGCAACCTGGTGGTCACCCTGCTCTTCGCGCTGAACGCCGTGTTCCGTGGCGCAGGGAACCCCGGCATCGCCCTGCGCACACTGGCCATCGCCAACGGCATCAACATCGTCCTCGACCCGCTGTTCATCTTCGGCCTGGGCTTTTTTCCGGAGCTCGGGGTGCAGGGCGCCGCCGTGGCCACCACCATCGGACGCAGTTGCGGGGTGCTCTACTTGTGCTGGAACTTCTTCCGCAGGGAGGGCACGCTGGCCGTCACCCTGCCCGACCTGCGTCCGGTGCGTGAGGTGATCAAGGGCATTGTGAAGGTCTCGCTCGGGGGCGTCGGCCAGTTCCTCATCGCCAGCCTCAGCTGGGTCTTTCTGGTGCGCATCGTGGCCGACTTCGGCACCGAGGCCGTGGGCGGTTACGGCGTGGCCGTCCGAATCATCATCGTCGCCCTGCTGCCGGCCTGGGGCATGGCGAACGCCGCGGCCACCCTTGTGGGGCAGAACCTCGGCGCCGGACAGCCCGAACGGGCCCAGCGCAGCGCCTGGCTCTGCGGCCACTACAACATGGTGTTCATGGTGCTGGTCACCGTCTTCTTCTGGGCCGCCGCGCCGTGGATCGTGTCGTTCTTCGATCAGGGCCCGGAGGCCGACGGCTACTCCATCCTGGCCATGCGCGTGATCAGCCTGGGCTACTTCTTCTACGGCTACGGCATGGTGCTGGCGCAGGCGCTGAACGGGGCGGGCGACAGCCTCACGCCCACCTGGCTCAACGTGATCTGTTTCTGGGCGATGGAGATCCCCATGGCCTATCTGCTGGCCATCACCTTCGGGCTCGGGCCGCTGGGCGTGTTCGCCTCGGTGGCCATCTGCGAGAGCGTCCTGGCCATCCTCAGCGCCGTGGTCTTCCAACGCGGACGCTGGAAACAGGTGAAGGTCTAGCGAAGCTCAACGCTCAAAGCACAAAGCTGAAAGAGGAAAGCTGAAAGTCGATCGACCGGAAACTGGAGGCTTGAAGCTGGCGGCTTGAAGCTGGCGGCTGGTGGCCAGAAGCGTGCAGCTGGAGGCCGGTGGCTGTCGGCTTGTGGATTACTCCGCCTTGAACTTCTTCGGCCTGCCCTCCGCATACCACCGCAGCAGCGTGTCCACGATGTACTCCACTTTGCGGCTGTCCGCCCAGGTGCCGCGGAACACCAAGTTCCCGTCCCGGTCGATGATGTAGGCCGCGTTGGGCGCCCGTCCGTAGCTGTCCAGCACGGCGTCGTTCAGCCCGTCCACCAGCACGGGGATCTTCACGGTGTTGCCCAGTTCCTGCGCGTAGGCCAGCTTCTCGTGCTCGCTCTTGGGTGCGGGGTAGTCGCGGTAGCTTTTCTGGTCGCCGGGATGCAGCTCGCGGCCGTAGATCATGAACAGGCGCACCTGCGTGCTGTCGTACTTGCGCTGGAGCGCATCCCACAAGGGTAGCTGGAAGCGCGCCGGCGGGTTGGTGATGCTGCCGAACATGAACACCCGCACCTTGCCGGCGTCGTCGCTCAGGCGGTAGCGCGCACCGGTCTGTGCAATGGGCAGCTCGAAGTCCTTCGTCCGCGTGGCCACCCCGGCCCCTTCGCTGTGCGTGCGGATGTCGTCGATCGTGGCCCGGATCACCTTGTCGAAGTTCATCCGCCAGATGCTCACCATCCGTCGCATGCCCTTGATCTCCTGCTTGCTGTAGCTGTTCAGGTAGAAATCCAGGTCGTCGTGGAACACCAGCGCGCTGTCGGTCACGTAAGGCTTGGGGTCCCAGTTGGCCACGATCTGGGCCCGCAGGACCGGCACCGGCACAAGGAGGAGCAGAACGGGGAGGAGGCGCCGCATGGATGGGGGCGAAAGGTAGCGGCGGGGCGGGGGACCTGCCATGAGCCCCGTGCAGGTCGGTCCAGGTCCCTGGAGGCACAGGGCAGCCGAACCCGCTCACTCCACCACCATGCTCCCGTGGTAGATCCGGTCGCCCTTGCTCAAGGTCACCTTGTACAGCCCGGGCGCCACGCCGGACACGTCCATCCGGGGGTCGCCGCCGCTCATGTCCAGCTGCCGGGCACGCACCAGCCGGCCGCTGCTGTCGAAGACGCTCAACAGGAGGTCCACTTCATTCCGCAGTCCGGTGGGCACCTTGATCCGGAACGAGCCCTGGTTGGGGTTGGCGTAGAGGAGCAGTTCATCCAGCTCCCAGGGGGGTATGCCATCCAACGCATTCACCTTGGCGATGAAAACATCCTGGTCAAGAGAATTACCGACCAGCGCCATGCCATCGAACCACGCAGTGCCACGGAACTGGCCGCAGACCACAGGTTGTTCATCCGGGTCAAGGACCAAAGACCATCCCTCTAGTGGAACATTCGGTTGCAAAGGTGAGTAACTGTCGATCTCCGTGCGCACCAATTCGATGCAACGACCGTCCGCATCAACATGAGCTAGAAGCATCGATGCCCACTCGAACCCAGCAATCACCGATGTACATCCCCCGATATCGATACTGTCTCCAACGTTCCCCGCACGCAATCGACCAAGAAGGTAGACATCGTCTGATGTCCCAATGGCCATGTCCATTGGTGCCAAGTTGGGACCATACCCTCCCCCTGTGGTCGTTGACCGGATATACTCACCATTCGGATCAAAGCGGACCATGAAGAGCGGATCATCACCCACCAAGGTATCCATCCCTAAAACCATCGTATCCAAATACATCTTGTCACCGACCACGACAACCCCATGGTCATTTACGGCCATCGCCGAAACATACGCTGTCGGTCCAGCAGTAAGGGATTCTCCATACGCCTTACCCCACAGGGCCCTCCCGAGATAGTTGAATTTGGCCAAGACCAGTTTTCGCACGCTCACATCTACGAACACGGTATCGAACTGGAGCTGACCACCAAAGTTCGAGTAAGTGCGCCCATGCACGTAGAAGCCATCATCAACCGGCTCCATAAGGGTCACCGAACCTTCTGGATAGGTCGGCATCTGTACCGCCCATTCACATGTTCCCGAAGAACTGAACTTCAGAATGGATTCCCCTTCCAGGATGACAACTCCATCCACGATGGTGGCGCCTCCGGAATACATGATCAGGATGTCTCCGTCCGGGGTGCTCTCCATGTCACGAACGTGATCATCTTCCTCACTACCGAAGCTACGAGCCCAATTGCAAACACCATCAGCGTTATAGGAGGCCAGGAAGACTTGGGCTCCGCTGGTATCATCGCTGACATTGTACGGGCCAAAGTCCCAGCTTGAACACATCGTTCCGGAGAAGTACACCGCGCTTCCTGCTGGGTGGACAGCCACGTATGGCGCTCCAAAGTCATTGCCTGTCCCACAACTGGTCTGTGAGACACGCACGGGTTGCTCCAACCAGACCACCTCACCCATCCTGTTCATCTTCATGAAGGGGATGCAAGGCAAAGCGGAGAGGCTGTCAGTGCCGAACATCATACTGGAAAAGTCCCCGGTCATGTACAAGTTCCCCACCCCATCCTGCGCGATGCGTCCTTGATCCTGCCCGGAACCCTGCCCGAAGGTCTTCGCCCACTGCCATTCCTGCGCGGTCGCAACGACACTCGCTGCCACCCAAAGCGCAGCGGACAGGGAAATTCGCGGGCTCATGAGCCGGACCATGGGAAGCATGCGGTCGTAAGCGCTGAACGAAGGCCTCGAGCCACACCTCGAAGCTACGGGTTCGGCCTCGCTCCGGTGTTGACCCGCTGGGCGAAAGATCCGCGCTCCTTACAAGGCCAACTGCCAGTGGTGCACGCCGCGGCCCAGGTCCGGGTCGGAGCAGAGCTCATCATTCACTGCACGGAGCAAGGCATGATGGTTCGAGGGTGACCGAGCATCTCAGCACCCCCTGCGCCGCTGCGTGAGGCACACGGCCCCCTCACCAACCCGCCGTGAAGCCCGTCTGGAAGCTCGGATAGTCCTGCTTCTTGTAGGCCCCCTCGCCGATGTACTTCAGGATCGGTTCGATCTGCTGGGGGGTGAGGTAGCCCTGCACCGGGGCGATCACATCGAGGTTCTCGTTGAGGTACACCACCGTGGGGTAGGCGATGCGGCCCTCCACGTTGGCGATGGCGTAGGTGAGTTCGTGCGTGCCGTTGCGCCCGCCGCCCGCCGCCGGGTTGTACTGCGGGTTCTTGAAGGTCTGGCCCTTGAAGGTCACCGGGTCGCCCCCCTCGGCGTTGAACTTCACGGCGTAGAAGTGGGCGTTGACGTACTCCACCAGCCTGGCGTCAGTGAAGGTGCGGCTGGCCAGCATCTTGCAGGGGCCGCACCAGTTGGTGTACACGTCCACCAGGATGGGCTTGGGCACCTTCTTGGTGGCCGCCTGGGCCTGCTCCAGGCTCAGCCAGTTGATGGCGGCGCCGGCGGACGGGGCGGTGGTGGTGGTGCCCTGGGCGGACACCGTGCCGTGGATCAGGACGGGCACCAGGAGGGCGAGGAGGGGGGAGCGCATGGAGGAGCGTGTGCGGTTCAGCAAGCGAAGATCATGCCGGATCGGGATACCGGTCAATGGACGCCCCGCATCAGGCGGCGCACCACGGGGCTGATGGCGATCAGCACCACCCCGGCCACCAGCGCGTAGAGGCCCAGCTGCAGGTAGCCGTCGGTGTAGCTCTGGAGCTTGGCCATGTTGGTGGCCTCTTCGCCCACCACGCTCATGCCGGCGCCCAGCAGGCCCGCCACGTACTGCCCGTAGGCGCTGGCCAGGAACCACATGCCCATCATCAGCCCCTGCACGCTCTGCGGCGACAGCTTGGTCATCAGCGACAGGCCGATGGGGCTCAGGCACAGCTCCCCGAAGGTGATCACGAAGTAGCCTAGCGTGAAGAGGTCCAGGGAGGTCACCCCGTCCGCGTCGGCGAAGAAGATGGTGGCGTAGAACACGTAGAAGGCCAGCGCCAGCAGCAGGAAGCCCAGGCCGAACTTCACCACGCTGTTGGGCTCCAGCTTCCGCTTGGCCAGCCACACCCACAGGATGCCCAGCGGCGCCGCGAAGGCGATCACGAAGAGCGAGTTGGAGCTGTTGTTCACCACGTTGGGGTCCATGGGGATGCCCAGCAGGCTGTGCTTCAGGTTGTTCAGCGCGAACAGGCTGAGGCTGCCGCCGCTCTGCTCGAAGAAGGCCCAGAACAGCACCGAGAACAGGATGAACACCAGCGCCGCCAGCAGCCGCTTGTTCTCCGCCGCGCTGAACTTGCGCATCTCCCAGCCCAGGTACACCAGCGTGGCCGGACCGATGAGGTACATGAACAGGTCGGTGTACGCCGTGTTGGTCACCAGCAGCAGGATGAAGGGGATGGCCACCAGCGAGCCGATGTAGGTGGCGATCTCGTAGATCTTGCGGCGGTTCACCGGCATGTCCGGGTGCAGCGGGCTCAGGCCGATGGGCCCCAGGCTGCGCTGGGTGTACAGGAAGTTGATGAGGCTGATGGTCATCACCACGCCCACCAGCGCGAAGGCCCAGCTCCAGCTGTGGTACTTGCCCACGTACACCATCAGGATGCCGCCCAGCAGCGCGCCCAGGTTGATGCCCGCGTAGAAGAGGCTGAAGCCCGCATCGCGGCGGCTGTCGTCGGCATGGTACAGCTGCCCCACCATGGTGCTGATGTTGGGCTTGAAGAAGCCCGTGCCGATGATGCTGAAGCAGATGCCGATGTAGAAGAGCTCGGTGGGCGACACGGCGATCACCAGCCCGCCCACGATCATCAGCAGCGCGCCCCACAGCAGCGACTTGCGGAAGCCCAGGATCTTGTCCGCGAACACCCCGCCGATGAAGGTGAAGGCGTACACGAAGGCCTGGATGGCGCCGTATTGCAGGTTGGCCGTGCGGTCGTCCAGCATCAGCTGGCTCACCATGAACACCGTGAGCATGCCGCGCATGCCGTAGAAGCAGAAGCGCTCCCACATCTCGGTGAAGAAGAGCGCCCACAGCTGGCGGGGGTACTTGCCCTCGAAGGTGCGGATCTGGTCGAGCGTCAGGTTCTGCGACATGGGTTCAATGTTCGGCGATGGTCTTGTTCAGCCAGCGGAGCATCAGGAAGAGGGCCACGGCGGCGGCGCCCAGCAGGGCGAAGTTCACCAGGAAGAAGCTGCTCTTGTGCGCGTAGCCGTCCCACAGCGTGGCCAGGATGCCGCTCAGCTTGTTGCCGATGCTGGTGCTGAGGAACCAGCCGCCCATCATCAGCGCGGTGAGGCGCTTGGGGCTCACCTTGCTCACCAGGCTCAGCCCCATGGGGCTCAGGAAGAGCTCGCCGATGGTGACCACCCCGTAGCAGGCCACCAGCCACCAGGCGCTGGCCTTCATTTCGCCGTTGTTGCACACGTACACGGCGGCCACCATCACCAGGGTGCTCAGCGCGCTCACCGCCAGGCCCCAGGCGATCTTGGTGGCGGTGTTGGGTTCGCGCCCGCGCCGCTTCAGCCATGCGAAGAAGGCCACCACCACCGGCGTCAGCAGGATCACCCACAGGGGGTTGACGCTCTGGAACAGCTCGGTGTTGTACAGGTACACCGTGCCGCCCTCGGCCGGCCGCAGTTCGGGCTGCAGGTTCTTGAAGTACACCGGCCGGCCCCATTCCCTCACCTCCCGACCGTCCACCTTCACCACCTTGAAGTTGTCGTCGTAGGCGGTCACCGAGTCGTCCGCGTACACCACCTGTTCGGCCAGGTAGAGCGACTCGGCGGCGGGCTGCACGGCGGCGGGGATCTCGCGGTCGGTGTAGAACTGCGCCCAGGTGGTGAGGGCCGTGCCGTTCTGCTTGAACACCGCCCAGAACATGATGCTGACGGCGAAGATGGCCAGCAGGGCCGCCAGCGGCGCCTTGTCCGCCACGCTCGCCCTGATCCACAGGCCCACGTAGAAGATGATCACCGGGATGGTGGCGAAGATGAAGGCGTCCGTGCTGTCGCTGCCGAACACGTTGCCCGGGATGGTCCACGCACCGATGCCCACGATGATGGCCGGCAGGAACACCGTGGCGAACACGCGCGAGAGCGGCATGTCCTCCTTCTGCGCCGGCTTCTTCACGTCGGCGTGGCGGTAGTGCTTCAGCCCGATGGCGAACACGATGAGGCCGATGAACATGCCCACGCCCGCCGTGGCGAAGGCCTCGCCCCAGCCGTAGCGGTTGCGCATGTAGGCGGCGAACAGGTTGCAGATGCTCGCCCCCACGTTGATGCCCATGTAGAAGATGTTGTAGCCGCTGTCCTTGCGCGCCCGGTAGGCGTCGTCGTTGTACAGGTTGCCCAGCAGCGTGCTGATGTTGGGCTTGAAGAAGCCGTTGCCCAGGATGATCAGCGCCAATGAGGTGTAGAAGGCCGTCATCCCCGGCAGGGCCAGCCCGATGTAACCGAGCCCCATCAGTGTGCCGCCCAGGAAGATGCTGCGCGTGTAGCCGAGCACGCGGTCGGCGAGCAAGCCCCCGAGGAAGGGCGTCAGGAACACGAAGGCGATGAAGGTGCCGTAGATGTCGGCCGCGTCCTTGCGGTCCATCGCCATGCCTCCCGTGCTCAGCGGATCGGTGAGGTACAGCTGGAAGATGCCGATCATCAGGTAGTACCCGAACCGCTCCCACATCTCGGTGAGGAACAGGAAGGGCAGGCCGCTGGGGTGCTTGCGGGGCATGGGCTCAGGCGGTTCAGGGGTGAATGGTCATTGGCGAACAGCGAATGGGAAGCTCACACTTGAACTTCCCATTCACCAATGACCATTCGCCATTCACCAAAGGATGTCGCTCAATTGATGCCGTGCATCCACTTCTTCATCGCGGGCGTCAGCACCAGCAGCACGGCGGCGCAGCCCAGCACGATGTACACGCCCCACTGCAGGTACACGTCCATGAAGCCGGTGAGCTCGGCCACGGGGTCGCTGCCATCTGTGGCGCTGCTGGCGATCATCTGCCCCAGCTTGCCGGCCACCTTGTGCGCGAAGGCGATGCTCAGGAACCAGCTGCCCATCACGAAGCCCACCACCTTCTGAGGGCTCAGCTTGGTGACGACGCTCAGACCCACCGGGCTCAGGAACAGCTCGCCCGTGGTGTGCAGCAGGTACATGCCGATCAGGAAGCCCATGGGGATGGCCGTGGCGCCCGCCCCGTTGGCGATGCCCACCTTCACGCCCCACACGATGATGCCGTAGCCGATGGCCATCTGGATGAGGCCGTAGAAGAACTTCATCGGCGTGCGCGGCTCCAGCTTGTTCTTGGCCAGCCACACCCACAGCCAGTTGAACACCGGCGCCAGCAGCATGATGAAGAGGGCGTTCACCGACTGGAACTGCGAGGCCTCGATGCCGGCCCGGTTCACATAGCGGTCCGTGAGGATGTTGATGGAGCCGCCCGCCTGCTCGAACAGCACCCAGAAGATCATGTGGAAGAAGAAGAGGATGAGGAACACGAAGAGCCGCTGGCCCTCCGCCCGGTCCTCCGCCGTGAAGGCCGTGTACAGCAGGTAGCCCAGGCAGGCGAAGCCCGCGCTGAAGAGCAGCCAGTCCGTGATGCCTTCGCTGTTGATCAGGAAGCTGAAGATCGGGATGATGATCAAGCTTCCGATGATGGTCATGGGGAACGCCTTGATGCCCATGAAGCGCCAGGCCTCACCGGACTCCGGTGCGTGGCCCTTGCCTTCCAGGTGCTTGAAGTTGAGGAAGAACACCACCATGCCCAGCAGCATGCCCAGGCCGGCGCTGAAGAAGCCGTAGTGCCAGCCCACCCGCTGACCCAGGTAGCCGCAGGTGAGCGGCGCCAGGAAGGCCCCGATGTTGATGCCCATGTAGAACAGCGTGTAGGCGCCGTCCTTCCGCGTGTCGTTGCGGTCGTAGAAGGTGCCCAGGAAGCTGCTGATGTTGGGCTTGAACAGCCCGTTGCCCACCGTCAGCGCCGCCAGGCCCAGGAAGAAGATGCTCTCATCGTTCAGGGTTCCTGTGGAGCCCGACGACAGCGCCAGGATGAACTGGCCCAGCGCCATGAAGGCCCCGCCCGTCAGGATGGCCTTGCGGAAGCCGATGGCCCGGTCGGCCAGCATGCCCCCGATCACCGGCGCGGCGTACAGCAGCGCGTTGTAGGCGCCATAGATCCCGTAGGCCCGCGCGTCCGCCTCACCGGCGGCCATCTTGTCGAAGAGCTCCTTGGTGAGGTACAGCACCAGCAGCGCCCGCATGCCGTAGAAGCTGAAGCGCTCCCACAGCTCGGCGAAGAAGAGCACGAAGAGCGCCTTCGGGTGGATCTTCCGCTGGCTGTACAGCGTGGCGGGTACCCAGATGAGCACAAAGGCCCAGCCGATCACGAGGCTCCAAAGCGCGAAGTCCATGCAGGGGTTGGTTTAAGGGGTGAAGAGCGGGCGGTAAGGTAGAAAAGGAGGCGGAAGAGGGATGGAGCAGGAGCAGGGGCAGGAGCAGGGGCAGGAGCAGGTGCAGGAGCAGGGGCAGGAGCAGGGGCAGGGGCAGGAGCA
>CALMPI010000014.1 GCA_937872175.1 uncultured Flavobacteriales bacterium
GAGGCTCACCGCAGCGCCATCGCTGCAGACCGTGAGGTTGCCGTTGGTGCCGGCGCTGGTCGCCGGGTTCACCACCACGTTCACCGTGGCCGTTGCGTTCAGGCACGAGTTCCCGACCGTGTAGGTGTAGAGACCGGCCGGATCGGTACCCGGTACGAAAGTGCCGCTGTGCGGCACACCGCCCGGTCCCTGCCAGGTGCCGCCTGCGTCCGGTGTGCCACCCAGGCTGGCGAACAGGTTCGCATTGCCGCTGGTGGCGCAGAGGTTCAGGACCCCGTTCGTTCCGGCATCCGGCAACGGACCTCCGCCCTGGGTGGAGATGATGTTGATGGAGGTGGATGCGACGTTCTCGATGGGGCAATTCCCATCACTGGCCTCCACATACACGTTCACCGGCGTATTGGTGATGTCACCCGTCCAGCAAAGCGTGCCCGTTGACGGATTCGTGCCTGTGACCGTGAAGGTCGCTCCGGGCAACAGGGCGGTCGCATTGGAGATCAAGGTCAGCACCGTGCCGGGATCCGCATCAACGAAGACCACGTCCACACAGAACGCCTCCCCGTCGCAGACCTCGATCGAATTGCTTCCGAGGAGAAGTCCTGCCGTGTTGTTCACGAGCCCCGACGTGGTGGGTGCATCGCCCGTGCAGTTCATCACCACGAACATCTGATCGCGCATGACCGAACCGATGAGGACCCCGTTGGCATCGAACTCCTGCACCAGCACCGTGACCACGTAGTTGCCCTGAAGGGCCGCATTGAAGGTGAGCTGGCCGGTGGTCGGATCAAGCGTGATCCCGTTGATCGGAGCAGCTCCGGTATACGCTCCCGCATAGAGCACGGCGGTGGGTGCCGGCGCCGCGAACCGTGCATTGATCAGCGAGAACACCATGGTGTTCCCATCCGGCTCGGTGACCCCGTAGTTGTAGTTGACCGTCTGGCCAGCGCACACGTATGGGATGGACAGGTCCGAGAAGACCGGCGAGTTGTTGCACGGGGCCGTGGCGTTGTCCAGGACGGCCTCCAGATACATGCCCGGCGTGCCCACCAGGTTCACCGTCGTGTTCCGGCAGCAGATCGACCAGCTGATCGTCCAGTCGTCACAGGCCGCCAGGTTCACCACCGTCTGGAACTGGTAGTGCTCGATGCCTGGAAGGGCCCCGCCATTGCAGGTGCTGTTGGGCAAGGAGGTGGGGCAGAGCTGCGACACCTCCGTACCCGGTGGCACCGGGAGCGCGTTCAGCGTGAACGTGGTGCCGCAATCACTCTGGAAGGTCAGGTTCTGCGGGATCGGGTCCACCCCTGAGCAGTCCACGAAAAGGTCCAGGTTCACCAAGTACTGGTTGCCGCCCAGACACTGGTAGGTGATGCTGCCCCCGGAGTAGTGGTTCGCGCTAACCGCGCCGCCCAGCGCCAAGGCAAGCATCACGCCCGCAGAGCGGAGCGTTGGTGGCCAAGGGAGGATGGAGTGCCTCATGGGTGGGGCAGGAGCGCCTGCGGGTCAACCCGCGAAGGTACGGTTTGGAGTGGCTGAAATACAGAGACTTGTCGCGCACAGGGTCGTGTTGAACGACGTCGATCCCGGAGGGGCCATCGTTAACATCCCCGTAACCCGGGGTTGCGGCGGGTAAACCGTACTTTTGCCGCCCTTATCCGATCGTGTGAAGCCGGCCATTCGACCCTTGGGGACGGTAGGACGCGTCAAGCCGGTGTCCGGTTCGCTCGCCTGCTCCCTTCTGCTCCTTGCTGTTCCCTGCTCCCTCTCCGCCCAGGTCCTGGACTCCCTGGATATCGGGGTGCGTCGGGATTCCTCCGGCGCCATGCAGGAGCGCTTGCCAGTGTACACGGTCACCTCCAGCGATCTGGAGTCCGAGCTTGGTTCCCAGGACATCTCAGGCATCCTGCAGTCATCCCGTGATGTGTTCGCCTCCACCGCAGGCCTGAGCTGGGGGCCGGCGCGCTTCCGGATCCGCGGGCTGGACGGGGAGAACACCTCGGTGCTCATCAACGGCATCCTGGTGAACGACCCGGAGGCCGGCTGGGCCACGTGGAGCCAATGGGGCGGCCTGAACGATGTGACACGCTACATGGAGATCCGGACCGGCCTGTCGGCCTCGCGCCTGGTGTTCGCCGGCATCGGCGGGTATTCGGCCATCAATGCCCGGGCCAGCGATCAGCGCCGCGGCACACGCATCTCCTACGCCCTCAGCAACCGCGCCTACGACCATCGGGTGATGCTGACCCACAGCACCGGGATGATGAAGAACGGCTGGGCGGTGAGCGCCTCCGCCAGCTGGCGATACGCGAACGAGGGTTACGCCGAAGGCACCTTCTTCAACGCCGCTGCCTACTTCCTCAGCGTGGAGAAGAAGCTGAACGACCGGCACCGCATCGGCTTCACCGGCTTCGGCGCCCCCATCCGCCAGGGCCGCCAAGGCCTCGCCGTTCAGGAAGCCTACGACCTCACCGGCAACAGCTACTACAACCCCTTCTGGGGCTATCAGAACGGCGAGAAGCGGAACGCCCGCGTGAGCTATGACCATAAGCCGATGGCCATCCTCACGCACTACTTCACCCCGGACGAACACACCACCTGGACCACGAGCTTGTATTACACCGCCGGGCGTGACGCACAGACCAACATCAACTGGTTCGATGCGCGGGACCCCCGCCCGGATTACTACCGCTACCTGCCCAGTTACTACACGGAGACCGATCCCGCCGAAACCGCACGCCTCACCGAGGCCTGGCAGAACGGAAGCAGCGGTCAGATCGATTGGGACCAGCTCTATTTCGCCAACAGCAAGAACCTGTACACGGTGCAGAACGCCGATGGCATCGCCGGCCTCAACATCACCGGCAACCGCAGCAAGTACATCGTGGAGGACCAGCGCAACGACCCGCGCCGATTCGGCCTCAACAGCGTGTGGTCCAAGGCGCTCGATGACCGCACCCAGCTCACCGCCAGTGTGGGCTATCATGATCACGTGACGCACAATTACCGCGTGGTGGACGACCTTCTTGGTGGCGACTTCTGGGTGGATGTGGACCAGTTCGCCGATCAGGTGTCCGCCGATCCCGCCGTGGCGCAGAACGACCTCAACCGCCCCAACGCGGTGATCACCGTGGGCGAGCGGTTCGGGCACGACTACGACATGCATGTGCGCCAGGCCACCGGTTTCGTGCAGTTCGAGCGCCGCTGGCAGCAGGTGGAGGCCTATGTGTCCGGGATGCTGGGTCACCAGTCGTTCTTCCGGGAAGGCTTCATGGTCAACGGCCGCTTCCCGGACAACTCGTTCGGCCGGTCGGAGGTGCAGGGCTTCCTTCATTACGGCTTGAAGGCCGGCGTGGTGTACAAGCTCAGCGGCCGGCAGTTCGTCACCCTCAACGGGGCCTACCTCACGCGTCCGCCGCTGGCCCGCTGGGCCTATCTGTCGCCACGCACCCGTGATGCCGTCGTACCCGGCCTCACCACCGAAAAGGTGACCAGCGCCGACCTGAGCTACGTGGTGCGCTTCCCCCGGCTCAAGGGACGCGCCACCGCGTACTTCGCCAACATCGCCGATCAGGTGTGGGCCCGCTCCTTCTTCCACGACGAGTACCTCACCCTGGTGAACTATACCATGCGCGGGGTGGACCAGCGCCACACCGGGGCGGAGCTGGGCCTGGAAGCGAACGTCACCTCCACGCTCAGCGTGAACGCCGTGCTCGGCGCCGGCCGGTTCGTGTACACAAGCCGTCCACAGGCCACCATCACCCGGGACAACAGCGAGGAGGTGTTCGCCACCGACCGGACCGTGTACTGGACCAACTACCGCGTGGGCGGGATGCCCCAGACCGCCGCCTCGCTGGGCCTCCGGTACAACAGCCCCAAGTTCTGGTTCATCAGCTTGACGGCGAACTACTTCGCCGACATCTACCTGGACCCGAACCCGGACCGACGCACTGCCGAGGCCCTCGAAGGCCTGGTGGTGGAGGACCCGCAGTGGAACGAACTGCTGGAGCAGACCAAGCTCGACAACGCCTTCACCCTGGACCTGTTCGGCGGCAAGTCGTGGTTGGTGCAGCGCAAGTACCGCATCGCCCTGAACGTGTCCGTGAGCAACCTGCTGAACAACCAGGAATTCGTCGTGGGCGGCTTCGAACAGCTGCGGTACGAACGGATGGACATCGACAAGTTCCCCCCGCGCCTGAGCTACCTGTTCGGTCGCACCTACTTCGCCATGCTGAGCATCGGTTTCTGATCATGAAGCACCTGACCCATACCCTGTCAGCCGCCACCGGCCTGGCCTTGATGCTGCTGTTGAGCGGCTGCGACAAGGAGCTCGACACCCCACCGGAACGCACCCTGCCCACGGGCTCCGTGCTCAGCATCAAGCGGCTGCGCGACCTGCACGCCACCGCCTTCGCCTACCTGCCCCATCGCTTCACGGGCGACTCGTCGGTGTACGGCGTGGTCACCGCCGATGAGACCAACGGCAACCTCTACAAGAACATCTACATGCAGGACGATACCGCGGGCATCGTGCTGCGCCTCAGGAACAGTGGCGGACTGTACACCGGCGACCGCATCCGGATCTACCTCAAGGGTGTCACCCTCAGCAGCTATGCAGGCCTGCTCCAGCTCGACTCGGTGGATGTGGACAACAACGTGGTGAAGCAGGAGACCCTCGTGCCCGTGGCGCCCAAGGTGGTGTCCGTCGCCCAGATCACCCCCGCGCTTCAGGGCCAGTTGATCCGGCTGGACAGCGTGCAGTTCATCGCGGACGAGGCCAACGGGGTCACCACCTGGAGCGATGCCATCAACCAGAGCAGCGTGAACCGCACGCTTGAGGATTGCGATGGCAACACGATCATCGTCCGCACCAGCGGCTACGCCAACTTCGCGGCCCAGGTGCTGCCACAGGGCAACGGATCCTTCACCGCGGTGGTGGGCCAGTTCGGCAGTGACATGCAGCTCTTTGCGCACGACCTGTCACTGGTGCAGCTCTCCGGCCCACGCTGCGGTGCCTTCGGCCTCCAGTTGCTGCTGAAGGACTTCGAGGATGGAAGCACCACCTCCGGCGGCTGGACCCAGCAGCAGGTGAGCGGCTCGGTGGGCTGGTCGGCCTCGGCCGGCTATGGGTCGATCACCAACAACAGCGGGGGGGTGTATTCCGCGTGCGAGACCTGGCTCATCAGCCCGGCCGTCAACCTGAGCGCCGCCACCTCGCCCCTGCTCAACTTCGAGACCTCCGTGGCCTTCTCCGGAGCACCCCTGGAGGTGCTGGTGAGCACCAATTACACCGGTGGCGCCCCGTCCACGGCCACGTGGACGGCACTGAGCCCGGCCCTGGCCACCAATGCCACATGGACCCCTTCGGGAGGTCTGGACCTCACCCCGTACATCAGTGGCAATTTCCGCCTGGCTTTCAAGTACACCGGCTCCGACACCGATGGCCGGCGCTGGAACCTGGACGACATTGTGATCACCGACAACTGACCCGCTCTCTTCCGTACCCACAAACCCCTCTCCGATGAAACACATTACCCTACTTACTGCACTGCTGCTGGGGCTCGCCGCCCAGGCGCAGACCATCGTGGCCACCAGCTTCGAGAGCTGGACCGGCAACGTCCCGGATGGCTGGGTGGGCAGCAAGACCAACCTTGCGGCCGACAGCATCCAGCAGGCCGACCAGAACATCCAGTTCGGCACCTACGCCGTCCGTCTGGTGAGCGCCACCAGCACGCACAAGCGCTTCACCACCACGAGCCAGAACGTGACGACCGGCACGGCCTACAACATCAGCTTCTATGCCCGGGGCAACGGGGAGATCCGCACCGGCCTCTTCGACGGCCGCGCCACCGGCTTCGGCTATGCGCCATACAACCCCTATATCGCGGTGAGCACCACCTCGTGGACGCCCTACTCGCAGCAGATCGTGGCGGACAACGATACGATCGATGGCGAGTTCATCCTCAGTGTGCGCAATACGGTGGCGGCCAGCGGCCACCTGGAGGTGGACAGCGTGCGCATCTGGACCGGTGCGGTGAACCCGCCCACCGATGCGAGCATCTACCAGATCCAGTACACGACCGACCCGAACGGAGCCTCGCCCCTTGTGGGCCAGACGGTGAACACCGGGGGGGTGGTCTGCGGTGTGGCCACGAACGGCTACTGGCTGCAAAGCGGTACCGGCCCCTGGACCGGCATCTTCGTCTTCGACAGTTCGCCGGTGGCCCTGGGTGACAGCCTCACCCTCACGGCACTCGTGGAGGAGTACTTCAACCAGACCCAGCTCAGCGATGCCGCCAACGTGAACATCGTGTCGCCCGGCAATCCCGTGGATGTGCAATCGGCCACCACCGGCGTGGTGGGTCAGGAGCAATGGGAGGGTATGCTGGTGCAGGTGACCAACGCCGATTGCACCAACGACGACATCGCCAACAACTTCGGCCAGTGGACGATCGACGACGGCTCGGGCGCCGTCCTCGTCAACGATCTGATGTACGCCTACACCCCGACGCTCGGTGTGAACTACGATGTCACCGGCCTGGTGTCGTACAGCTTCAGCGAGTGGAAGATGGAGCCGCGCTTTGCCGCCGATGTCGCGATCTCCACCGGGCTCGATGAGCAGCTGCTGGCCGCCACGCGGGTGTGGCCGGTACCCGCCACCGACATGCTGACGGTGGACGTGCCGGTGCCGGGTGTGCGTTATCAGGTGCTTGACGCTTCCGGGCGTACCGTGCTCGAGGGCTCCTTCAGCGCCCTGCGCAACACGCTCCCTGTCACGGGGCTCCAGCAAGGGCTGTACACCCTGCTGGTGCGCCGCGCTGACGCGCTTGGGCGTGTGAGCTTCCCGGTGCTGCGCTGACCCGCATCCATGAACGGCAAGGGCCCCGGACGTCATGGTCCGGGGCCCTTGCCGTTCAAGCCCCCTCGCGGAGGATGTGCGCTCAAGGGACCGGGCGCACGAGGATGATGTACACCGGGAAGTGGTCGCTCCATCCATTCGTCCAGGTGTCACCGACGAAGGTGCGGAAGGGGTACCCGCTGAACGGACCTTCCTGCTGACGCAGGTAGGGTTCGTTGAACACGCGCACCCCGTAATAGCGGTAGCGGTCGTCCGCGCGCGCCGCGAGCGAGGGCGTCACGATGATCTGGTCGAAGAGGTTCCAGGAGTCGCGCCAGGCGAGTGAGCCGATGCCCTTCTCGTAGAGCGGCTCCATGGGGTTGAACAGCGAGCGGCCGGTGGCCTGCTCCGGGCGCGCGACCGTCATCATTCCGCCCCGCACGCTCCTGTCCACCGGGTCGTCGTTCAGGTCGCCCATGTAGATCACCCGTGCGCCCGGGTCACGCCGCTGCAGCGAATCGATGAGGGCCCGGCCCAACTTGGCGGCCAGCATGCGCTTGGGCTGCGAGCGCTTTTCGCCACCACGCCGGCTGGGCCAGTGCGCCACGATCACGTGGACCGTGTCACCGTCCATGATCCCGCTCACCACAAGCTGGGCGCGCGTGCGGAACGCCGTGTCCACGGGGTCCACCAAGGGTACGCTGCGGTGGTTCAGCAACGTGAAGTAGTGAGGGTCGTACAGCAGGGCCACGTCCACGCCGCGCCGGTCGGGACCGTCCTCATGCACGATGCGGTAGCCCCGCTTGGCGATGGCCTCGGCCTTCACCAGGTCCTCCAGCACGCGGCGGTTCTCCACCTCGGCGAGCCCGATCACATGCACCCCGTCCGGATGCACATCGCGACCCAACTCGCCGATCACGCGCCCCATCTTCTCGATCTTGGTACGGTACCGGGCGGCGCTCCACAGCTTCGGCCCGCCGGGAAGGAACTCGGCATCGTCGGTGTCCGGCGCGTCGATGGTGTCGAACAGGTTCTCGATGTTGTAGAAACCGATGCAGGCCGCGGTGAAGTGCTGGTCGGATTGCGCGCAGGCCGCAGGGCCGCAGGCCAGGAGCAGAAGGGCGAGCGCAGGCAGGGAGCTGGGGCGTGAACGCATGGCGGCGCAAGGTAGCCCGGTGCATGGGGGCGTCAATACCGGGGGAAGAGCAGGTCGTGGCGCTGGTTGTAGCGACGCAGGAAGGCGAAGAGCGTGCCGGGCTCGTTGCGGGCCCGCTTGCCCAGGGCGCGGAACTCCGCCAGCAGGTCCGGGTCGTCGGCCAGCGCCTGGTCCATGCCCGCTGCGCTGAACGGCAGGAAGGCGCCCGAAGCCATCGCCAGCATCCCCTGCGCCTCCATGGTGTAGGTGCGCATCCCGGTCCCGTAGAACGAAGGGTCCCAGTCGCGGATGACCTGGGTGTACAGCAGATGGCTCAGTGCACCCATCATGCCGACGCGGTGGAAGCCCGTGGCCGTGTTCAGGTACACCACGTTGTTGGAGCAGAAACCCCATACCGTCCGGTCGGGCACGGGCGTGGGCCGGCCCAGGCTGTCCGGCAGGTGCCAGGCATCGTCGCCCCGTGGATCGATCCGCAGCCCCTGGCCGTCGGTGAGCTGCTCCAGCCTTGCGCTGGGTGCGTTCAACCGGAACTCCCCGAAGCTGCGGTAGATGCCCTCGCGGAACTCGAAGCCCGGGCCGTAGGGCACCCAGATGGTGTCCATCTGCCCGAAGGCGCCCAGGCTGAACGCGAGCAGGTGGTACAGGCAGATGGACCGCATCATGGGGCGAAGGCGCGCACGAGCCCGATCACCTCGTCGGGTGCCTGCACATGCACCCAGTGCCCGGCATAGTCGATGGTCTCCACCTGCGCACGCGGGAACTGCTCCCGCAACTGGGGCAGGTCCTCGCGGGTGATGTAGTCGCTTTGCCCGCCGCGGATGAAGAGCGTGGGGGTGCGCACCTCCTCGGGACCCGCCGCGGCCAGGATGTCGTGGATATCGTGCGCCAGCAGTGGCACATTGAACCGCCAGGCCAGCTGCTCGGGTGTCGACCAGTACAGGCTTTTCAGCAGGAACTGCACGACCCCCGGCTCGCGGATCAGGGTGGAGAGATGGTCCTCGACCTCCTTCCGCGTGCGCAGGCGCTCGAGGTCACAGGTGGTGAGGGCCTGCAGGATGTGCGCGTGACGGTGAGGCGGGTATTCGCGCGGGCCCATGTCGATCACCACCAACCGGTGCAGCAGGCCCGGGTGACGCTGGGCCAGCACCATGCCCGTCTTTCCCCCCATGCTGTGGCCCACCAGCACCGGCCCGTTCAGGCCGAGGTCGGCGATCAAGGCGGCCACATCGTCCGCCATCAGGGCGTACGTGATCCGGTCGGTGTGGGGTGAACGTCCATGGTCCCGCTGATCGACCAGCACCACCTCGAAGTCGTCGGCCCAGGCCTTGCCGATGCTGTTCCAGTTGTCGCTGCTGCCGAACAGCCCATGGAGCACCACCAGGGGGCGCCCCGTTCCCATGCGGCGGTGATGAAGAGGTACGGTGGTCATGGTCGCAGTTCGCGGAGGTAGAGCTGCACGGTGTTCTCCCAGCCGAAGTGCAGGGCGTCGCACACCAGCGCATGGCCGATGCTCACCTCCAGGAGCCCGGGCACGTGCAGGTGGAAGTGCCGCAGGTTGTGCCGGTCCAGGTCGTGCCCGGCGTTGAGGCCAAGGCCGTGCCGGGCGGCGGCCCGTCCCGCTTCCACGAAGGGGGCCACCGCCGCGTCGCGGTCCGAGTGGTATCCAGCCGCATAGGGTTCCGTGTACAGCTCGATCCGGTCCGTGCCGGTGTCCGCCGCATGGCCCACCTGTTCGGAATCGGTGCCCATGAAGAGCGAGGTGCGCAGGCCGTCCGCGTGAAGGCGCTTCACCACATCCGTGAGCATGGCCTTGTGCGCGCTGGCGTCCCAGCCGGAGTTGCTCGTCAGCGCATCGGGTGGATCGGGCACCAGGGTCACCTGCGCGGGGCGCACCTCGGCCACCAACGCCAGGAAGTCCTCCGAGGGGTACCCCTCGATGTTGAACTCCGTGGTGAGCACCCGGCGCAGCGCGCGCACATCGGTGCGCCGGATGTGGCGCTCGTCCGGACGGGGATGCACGGTGATGCCCTGCGCACCGCAGCGTTCCAGCAGCAGGGCGGTGTCCACCACGTCGGGATTGTTGCCTCCACGCGCGTTGCGCAGCGTGGCCACCTTGTTGATGTTGACACTGAGCCGGGTCATGCGATGCACTACCTTGGGCGCGGCAGGCGGCGTCGAAAATACGCCGGTGCCCAGGGCTCATGCATGCCAGCGACCTCATCGCCCCCGATCTTCCGCCCCTCCGGCCGGATGATACCGTGGGCCGTGCGTTGGATTGGATGGAGGAGTTCAAGGTGCGTCACCTTCCCGTCACCGAGAACGGCCGGCTGGTGGGCCTGGTGCGCGATACCGACCTGGTGGACCGCAACGATGCCAAGGTCGCGGTGCGCGAGCTGATGGGCCAGGTGGAGCTGCCCTATGTGCGCCAAGGCCAGCACATCTATGACGTGATGAAGCTCATGGCCGAGCGCGGTCTCACCGTGCTGCCCGTGCTCGACCCCACCGGCACCTACCTCGGTGCCATCAACGAGCACGAGGCACTGCGGCGACTGGCCGAGGCCATCAACATCGGCGAACCGGGAAGCGTGGTCGTGCTGGAGATGAACCAGAACGACTACAGCCTGCAGCGCATCGCAGGCATCGTGGAGAGCAACGGCGCCAAGCTCCTCAGTGTGTACAACCGCAGCCTTCCCGAGGGCCCGCGCATGGAGGTGACCCTGAAGGTGAACCGCGAGGACATCAGCGACATCCTCAGGTCCTTCGAGCGGTACGACTACTTCGTGAAGAGCACCTACCAGGGCTCGAAGTTCCACGAGGACCTGCGCGGCCGCTACGACGAGCTGATGCGCTTTCTGGACCTGTGAGGGCCCTGCGCTCCCTGTGCCTGGTGGTCGTTGTCGCTTCATCGGTCGCGGCCCGGACCCCGGCACGCGCGCAGCAGGACACCGCCGCCGTGCACATCGGCGCCGTGCTGGTGCTGGGCAACAAGGTGACGCGGGAGCGTGTGGTGCTGCGCGAACTGACGTTCCGCGAGGGCGATACGCTGGCGGGGGATGTGTTGGCCGGCGCCGTGCGCCGCAGCACGGAGAACCTGCTGAACACCGGTCTCTTCAACACGGTGCAGCTCATACAGGTGCCGCTCGGTCCCGGGGAGGTGGTGGTGCAGGTGCACCTGAACGAGCGCTGGTACCTCTGGCCGGCGCCCATCCTGGAGGTGGGCGGCGATCCCAACTTCAACACCTGGTGGCTCACCCGCGACCCGGGCCGCTTGAACTGGGGCGCCTATCTCTACCGGTATAACGTCCGCGGCATGAACGAGACCGCCTATGTCCTGGCGCAGTTCGGCTACACACACCGCTTCGCCGGCCGGTACAAGGTGCCCTTCCTGGAGCGTTCCGGGCGGTGGAGCCTGGCCGTGGGCGGCGGCTATCATCAGCAACGGGAGATCACCGTGGGCACCGCGGACAATGTGCGCGTCCTTTTCCGGCCCGCCGAAGGCAATGCCCGCACCGAGTGGAACGCCGAGGCGGAGCTCGGCCTGCGCCGCGCCCACGATGTGCGCCACGCGTTCCGGCTGGGCTACCGCGATGCGCGTGTGGTGGACACGGTGGCCGCGGGCTGGCCCGACCATTTCAACGACGGGAGGCGTCGTGCGGCCTTCGTGACCCTCGGGTACACCGTGATCCGCGACCGCCGGGACTCGCGCGTGTTCCCGCGCACAGGCCGGTATGCCGAGCTGCGGGTGGACCGGTATGGCCTTGGAGCGGCCGACGATCCGGACAACACGGTGCTCTACGCCACGGTGAAGGAGTGGTGGACGCCGGCCGACCGGTGGACCCTGGCCATCGGCCTGCGCGGGCGAAGCACCCTGGGCCCGCCGATCCCCTATTTCCTGCAGGAGGGGCTGGGCTACGCCCACTACGTACGCGGCTACGAGTACTACGTGATCGACGGACAGCACTTCGCCCTCGGGCGGTTCAACGCCCTGTTCACGCTGCTGCGGCCACGGATCCAACGGCTGGGATTCATGCCCCTGGAGGCCTTCCGCACCCTTCACCTGGCCCTCTATCTGAACGGTTTCGTCGATGCCGGGCGCGTGTGGGACGACCGATACGCCGCGGTGAACCCGCTGGCCAACACCTGGATGCATGCTGCGGGCCTCGGGCTTGATCTGGTGACCTCCTACGACCAGGTGCTGCGGGCCGAAGGAGCCCTCAACGGCCGGGGAGAGCCCGGTTTCTTCCTACATTTCACGCAACCCTTCTGACCCCATGCGGATCGCGGTCCAGGCCCGTCAGCCGGAGCCGAGCACCCTGCCTTTGATCGCCGGTCTGCTGCAGGCCATGCCCGCCCATGGCCTCACCCCTGTGGTGGACGGCCAGCTGGCCGCCCTGCTCGCCGCCGCCGGAAGCGCCATGCCCCATGACACCTTCGATGCCGGTGCACCGCCGGCCGGAACCGACCTGCTGATGAGCCTGGGTGGTGATGGCACCTTCCTGCGGGCCGTGGGCCTCGTGGCCCGGAGCGGGATCCCTGTCCTGGGCGTCAACCTGGGCCGCCTGGGCTTTCTGGCCGCCCTGGGCCCGGACGAGGTGCACGGGGCGCTCGGGTCGCTGGCCCAACGGCGGTTCATCCTCGAGGAGCGCATGCTGCTGCAGGTCACCGGGTGCGAGGCCGAGCTCGGTGATCAGGACCTCGCGCTCAACGATGTCAGCGTGCACAAGCGGGACACCTCGTCCATGATCGCCGTGCATGTTCATGCCGGGGAACGGTTCCTGAACACCTACTGGGCCGACGGCCTCATCATCGCCACGCCCACCGGCTCCACCGCTTACTCCCTCAGCTGCGGAGGTCCCATCCTGGACCCGTCCTGCCGCAACCTGGTCATCACGCCCATCAGCCCCCACAACCTCAACATCAGGCCCATGGTGCTGCCGGACGCCTGCGTGCTGCAGGTGGAGGTGGAGGCCCGGGAGCTCAACTACCTGGTGAACCTGGACAACCGCAGCATCACCCTCAGCGGGCAAAGGCCCATCGGGGTGCGGAAAGCGGATCTGGTGGCCCGGATCGTCCACCTGCCCGACCACGACTTCTTCAGCACCCTGCGCCAGAAGCTGAACTGGGGCCTGGATGCGCGATCGGCCGCCGGGCCTGCGGCCTAACTTCGCCCCGGCGTTCCCCGTATACCACGGCGCTCCGCCACAGCGTTACCCCGCACATGCGACCGGTGTCGGCCCTGCTCCTTCTGCTTCCCGCCATCGGGCTCAAGGCCCAGGCGGTCAGTGAGATCGGCATCACCGGCGGGGTCACCTACTACATCGGTGACCTGAACCCGTACGCGCACTATCCCGCCCGCACCAAACCCGCCGGCGGGCTCATGTTCCGGTACAACTTCGACACCCGATACGCCATCCGTGCCCAGGCCCTCTACGGGGTGTTGGAGGCCTACGACAGCGATTCGCCCGACAGCCTTCAATTGGCCCGCAACCTCAGTTTCCGGGCAAGCCTCTTCGAGCTGGCCGTGCTTGGTGAGGTGAACTTCTTCAACTACAGGGGGCTGGGGAAGGACGGCCGCAGCTGGACCCCCTTCGTCTTCGCGGGGATCTGCTACTTCAGGGCCAGCCCGCGCGCGGAGCTCAATGGCACCTGGTACGATCTGCAGCCCCTGGGGACCGAGGGGCAGGGTTCGATCGAGGTCCCGGGCGCGGCCAAGCCCTACAGCGTGGACCAGGTGGGTATTCCGTTCGGCTTCGGCCTGAAGTTCAACTTCGGCGGACATGTGGACCTGCAGCTCGAATGGGGCATGCGCCGCACCTTCACGGACCACATCGATGATGTCAGCGGCACTTACGCCGACCCGGACCTCATCAACCCCCTTGCCGCTGAACTGGCGGACCGCAGCGCCGATCGGGATGTGACGGACCGCACCGGGCAGGCCCGGGGCGATGCGCAGACCCGGGACTGGTATCAGTACACCGGCCTCACCCTGTCGTATGTGCTGACGAAGTTCACGGAGTGCGACCTGCTGTATTTCCAGAAACGGCGCTGATCCGGGCATTGTGCGATCTTTGCGGCCCTTCCCGCCGGGGGAGGCCCCCATGGACCTGAAGGCCCGCATCGATCCCGCCCGGGTGCCCGCCCACGTGGCCATCATCATGGATGGCAACGGCCGCTGGGCCACACGCCAGGGCGAACACCGCGTGGTGGGGCATACCAGCGGGGTGAAGGCCGTGCGGGACACCCTGGTCGGCGCCACCGAGATCGGCATACGCCACCTCACCCTGTACGCGTTCAGTACCGAGAACTGGAACCGCCCCCAGGCGGAGGTGGACGCCCTGATGGACCTGCTGGTGCGCACGCTGATGAGCGAGGTGGACAGCCTCAACGAGAACGGGGTGCGCCTGAACGCCATCGGCGATCTGGAGAGCCTGCCCGGCGACTGCCACGGCACGCTTCGCGAGGCCATGGCCCGCACCGCGCACAACGACCGCATCACCCTCACCCTGGCCCTGAGCTACAGCGCCCGATGGGAGCTGGTGCGTATGGCCCGCCAACTGGCCCGCGAGGTCGGGGAGGGGCGACTGCGGGCGGAGGACATCGACGAGGCGGCCGTGGCGGCCCACCTCACCACTGCCGGCATGCCCGATCCCGAGCTGCTCATCCGCACCAGCGGGGAGCAACGCGTCAGCAACTACCTGCTCTGGCAGATCGCCTACGCCGAGCTTTATTTCAGCAGCGTGCTGTGGCCTGATTTCCGCAAGGAGGACCTCTTCGAGGCCGTCCTGGACTACCAGTCCCGCGAACGCCGCTTCGGCCTCATCAGTGAACAGGTGAACCCCCGGTGACCACGCGGATCCCTCTGCTCCTGCTCCCGGTGCTCCTGGGGCTTTCCGCCACGGCTCAAGTGGACGAGCGGCGCTACATGGACCCGGCCGTGCCCCGCGAGCTCGAGATCGGCGGCATCACCGTCTCGGGCACCAGCACCGTGGACGTCAACGCCGTGATGCTCTTCAGCGGCCTGAAGGTGGGTCAGACGGTCACCCTCCCCGGGCCGCGCATCGCCGATGCCGTCCGCAACATCTGGGAGCAGAAGCTCTTCAGCGATGTGCGCATCGAGGCCGCCGAGATCCGCGGCCGCACGGTGTTCCTCAACATCGTGGTCACCGAGATGCCCAGGCTCTCCCGGTTCAAGTTCGAGGGCGTCACCAAGAGCGATGCCGACAAGCTGCGCGAGCGCATGGAGCTCACACGCGGGCAACAGGTGAACGAGGGCCTCCTGACCAACACGCGCGGCACCATCCGCTCGTACTACATGGAGAAGGGCTTCCTGAAGGCCGACGCCGACATCGAGCAGCGCACCGACTCCCTCATGGAGAACAGTGTGCTGCTCATCATCAACGTGAAGAAGGGCAGGCGCGTGCGGATCAAGGATGTGGTGTTCACCGGCAACGAGGCCCTCACCGACGCCAAGCTGCGCCGGGCGATGAAGAAGACCCGCCGCCGCCTCTGGTACAATCCCTTCGCATCAAGCAAATTCCAGGCGAAGGCCTACCGGGTGGACAAGGAGAACCTCCTGGACACCTACAACGAGAAGGGCTATCGCAATGCGGCGATCGTGCGCGACACCACCTGGTTCGTGAACGACCGGCGGCTGATGGTGGAGATCGAGGTGGAGGAGGGCCGCCGCTTCTACTTCCGCGATGTACGCTTCAGCGGCAACACCAAGCACAGCGACCGTGAGCTGATGGACATCCTCAACATCAAGCGGGGCGACGTCTACAACAAGAAGGTGCTCGACAGCCGGATGTACATGAACCAGACCGGACGCGACATCAGCTCGCTGTACATGGACGACGGCTACCTCTCGTTCTATCCGGAAGTGATCGAGGTGGCGGAAGGGGACAGCATCGATCTGGACATCCGGCTGCGCGAAGGCAAGCAGTACCGGGTGCGCAATGTGCTGGTGAAGGGCAACACCAAGACCAACGAGCATGTGATCCGGCGGGAGATCCGCACCAAGCCGGGGCAGCTGTTCAACCGCAGCGATGTGTTGCGCACCCAGCGCGAACTGGCCAACCTGGGGTATTTCGATGCCGAGAAGATGGGCGTGAACCCGGTCCAGGATGCGCGCACGGGAACGGTGGACCTGGAGTACACCGTGGAGGAACGCCCCAGCGACCGCCTGGAGCTCAGCGGCGGCTGGGGAGCGGGACGGCTGGTGCTGTCGCTCGGCCTGTCCTTCACCAACTTCAGCCTGCGCAACATCACGAAGCCCGATGCCTGGCAGCCCCTGCCGGCCGGCGACGGTCAGACCCTGAACCTGCGGGCCCAGACCAACGGCCGCTTCTTCCAGAGCTACAGCCTCAGTTTCGTGGAGCCGTGGCTGGGGGGCCGGAAACCCAATGCCCTGAGCATCTCGGCCTTCCATTCGGCCCAGACCAACGGCGAGACCAAATTCGTGAACACGGAGGAGGGTCGGGTGGCCAACCCCCTGCGGCAGTCGTTGCTCATCACCGGCGGCTCCGTGGGCCTGGGCAAGCGCCTGACCTGGCCGGACGACTACTTCCTGCTGAGGCAGACCATCAGCTACCAGTTGTACGACCTGCGCAATTGGAACCAGCTCTTCGCGTTCAACAACGGCCAGAGCAACGTCCTGTCCTACCAGATCCAGCTCTCGCGCAACTCGGTGGACCAGCCCTTCTTCGCCCGCAGCGGATCGGACATCTCCCTCAGCCTGAAGGCCACGCCGCCGTACTCGTGGTTCCAGCCGGGGCGCGACTTCGCCTCGGAGCCCGCGGACCAGCGCTACAACTGGGCCGAGTTCCACAAGTGGAAGTTCACCACCCAGTGGTTCACCCGGATCACCCGCAGCAAGAGCGGACACGACCTGGTGCTGATGACCCGTGCGGGCTTCGGCTTCCTGGGCCGCTATTCGAAGAACCTCGGCAACAGCCCGTTCGAGCGGTTCTACCTGGGTGGCAGTGCGCTCACCGGGTTCCAGCTCGATGGCCGCGAGATCGTGGGCCTGCGCGGCTACGACGACCTCTCCCTGGCGCCCAGCACGGGCAATTTCCTCATCAACAAGTACACCGCCGAACTGCGCTTCCCCATCTCGCTGAACCCCTCGGCCACCATCTACATGCTCACCTTCGCCGAGGCCGGCAACACCTGGGGCGTGTTCGACCGGTACGACCCCTTCCAGCTCTATCGGTCGGCCGGCGTGGGCCTGCGCCTCTTCCTGCCCATGTTCGGGCCCATGGGTCTTGATTACGGCTGGCGCTTCGACGATGTGCCCGACCGACCGGCCATGGCCCCGGGGCAGTTCCACTTCACGATCGGCATCGATCTTGGGGAGCTCTGAGCCCGATCGCCTAAATTCGACGCCTTCCATGAAGCGCCTCCTTCCGCTCTGCCTGCTCGTCGCAGGGATGCTGCTGCCGGCGATCGCCAGCCACGCCCAGCGCATCGCGTTCGTGGACACGAAGTACATCCTGGGCAAAATGCCCGACTACCAGAGCGCCCAGAGCGAATTGGACCGCCTCAGCTCCCAATGGCAGAAGGAGATCGACGACCGCTGGGAGACCATCCGCAAGCTGCGCGATGCCTACAACGCCGAAGCGATCCTGCTCACGGACGACATGAAGGCCGGCCGCCGCGAGGACATCGAGAAGAAGGAGCGCGAGGCGCGCGATCTCCAGAAGAAGCGGTTCGGCCCCGATGGTGACCTGTTCAAAAAGCGCGAGGAGCTCATCCAGCCCATCCAGGACCGCATCTACCAGGCCATCAAAGAGGTCGCCGGTACCACCTACGTGGCCATTTTCGACATCGGTGGCAAGGGCAACAACGTGCTCTTCGCCAGTGAGAAGTACGACAAGAGCGACAGCGTGCTGCGCAAGCTGGGCATCCGCCCCGATAAGGAAGGCGATGCCGGCAACACGCGCAACGAAGAGGACGAGCAACCCGAGCGCCAGCCCGATGATGGCGGTGCCCAGCCTCAACGCGACGGCGGCAGCAGCCCTGACCGAGGCGGAGAGAACTCGATCAAACCCCCACGATGAGCAACGGACCCATGAAGACCCTCCTGTTATCACTGGCCCTGATGGCCACCGCCGCACCGGCCTTCGCGCAGGCGAAGCTCGGCCACATCGACCGCCAGGCCCTGATGCTCACCCTGCCCGAACGCAAGGACGCCGAGACCAAGATGCAGGCCTTCGCCAAGAGCCTCGACGACCGCCTGAAGGCCATGGGCGCGGAGTATCAGCAGAAGGTGACCGACGCACAGGCCAAGGAGGCCACCATGACCAACACCGAGAAGGAGATGGTCATCCGGGAGATCGGTGAACTGGAGAAACGCATCACCGAAGCTCAGGAGAAGGCCCAGGAGGACCTGGCCAAGCAGGAGGAGGAGCTGCTCCGCCCCATGGTGGAGAAGACCAACAAGGCCATCCAGGATGTGGCCGCCGAGAACGGCTTCACCTACATCTTCGATACGAGCGCGGGCTTCGTGCTCTACTATGAGAAGGGTGAGGACATCCTGCCCAAGGTGAAGGCCAAGCTCGGCATCCAGTAGCCTAAGTTCGCGCCGTGCGGGATGAGCGTCCCATCGGCGTGTTCGACAGTGGCATCGGCGGCCTCACTGTGGCCGTGGCCATCCGGCAGGCGCTCCCCGCGGAGCGCCTGCTCTATTTCGGCGATCAGGCCCACGTGCCCTATGGCGATCGCGATGACGTGGAGATCCTCGCGTTCAGCGAAGGCATCGCGCACTGGTTGCTCGGCCGTGGCGCAAAGGCGCTCGTGATCGCCTGCAACACCGCCAGCGCCGCTGCGCTGAAGCCCCTTCGCGAACGGCTGCCGCAGGTGCCCATCGTGGGCATGGAACCCGCGGTGAAGCCCGCCGTGGAGCATACACGGACCGGCGTGGTCGGCGTGATCGCCACCGTGGCCACCATGCAGGGCGGTGTCTTCGCCAGCATCGTGGAGCGGTTCGCCCAGGGTGTCACCGTCCTGCAGCAGGCCTGCCCCGGATTGGTGCGGCAGATCGAGGCCGGTGAGCTGGACACCCCGCGCACGGAGGCCATGCTCCGTGGGTGGCTGTCACCGATGCTGGATCGGGGGATCGATGCCCTGGTGCTCGGGTGCACCCACTACCCGCTCGTGCGCCCGGTGATCGAGCGCATCGTGGGACCGGCCGTGCGTGTCATCGATCCCGCGCCGGCCATTGCCCGCCGGCTGGCGCAGGTGCTCGCCGACGGCGGTCTGGAGGCCGGTCCGGGCGAAGGTGGCATCGCGGTGTACACCAGCGGCGATGTGGCCCGGTTGCGCGACATGCTCCAGCGCCTGGGCATGGTCCCCTGGCCGGTGCAGGGCCTCACCTGGGACGGGGGGCGCCTCACCCCTCCGTGAACCAGCTCGCGTAGAGCTGATAGTTGCGCGCGATCCGCTCGATCTCGCCGGACGACAGCTCGGGGCTCACCGGCCCGATGCGCCGTGCCGGCACCCCGGCCATCAGGCTGCCCGGCTCCACCACCGTGCCCTGGGTCACCACCGCGCCCGCGGCGATCACGCTGCCGGTGCCGATCACCGCGTGGTCCATCACGATGGCGCCCATGCCGATGAGCACCTTGTCATGCACCGTGCAGCCGTGCACGATGGCCCGGTGGCCGATGCTCACGTCGTCGCCGATCGTCAGTGCGGCGCGTTCGTACGTGCAGTGCAGCACCGCACCGTCCTGGATGTTCACCCGGTCCCCGATCCGGATCGCGTTCACGTCGCCCCGCACCACCGCATGGAACCACACGCTGCAGCGGTCGCCCATCACCACATCGCCCACCACCACGGCGTTGTCGGCCAGGAAACAGCCCTCACCGAACCGCGGCTCGTGCCCGCGCACCTTTCTGATCAGCGCCATGGTCAGGGCTTTGCTTCGGTCGGGAGCCTGCCGCAGCCTTCCTTCTGGCAGCAGGCCGGCAGCTTGGCGAAGGCCTTGGCGTCGCCCGGTACGCCGTCCGCGCTGTAGCCGAGCTTCACCAAGGCCGCGCGCAGGCCTTCCGGCGTGTTCCTTCCGGTCCTGTATGTGATGTGCACGGTGGAGGTGGCCAGGTCGACGTCCACCTTCTGCACGCCTTTCTCATAGATCAGGTTCTCCTCGATGGTGCGCTCGCACATGTCGCAGACCGTGCTGCTGACGATGTCCAGATGTGCATCGCCCTCGTGTTGGGCGGAAGCCTGAACGGCCCACAGGGCGAACAGGAGGGTGATGGTGCTTTTCATCATGGGTTCTTCGTGGGTCGGAGGGTGTAGCGCAGACCGCCGTAGACCATGGCGCCCACGGTGGGGCCCCAGATCAGCGAGGCGTCAAAATACGGGCCATAGGGATCTTCGGGTGCGATGATCTGCCGGGTCTGTCCGGCGCTGGTGAGGTTCTCCCCACCGAGGTAGAACTCCCACGTGCGCCAGCTGAAGGTGACCTGGGCGTGCAGCGTGGCATAGGCGGGCGATCGACGGGGGAATCGGAACGGCTCCGGGTTCGCGGTCGTCCACGGGATGCGCGAGCTGCTGAAGAAGTTGACCGAGGCGTCCGCACGCCAGCGTTCGTTCTGGCTCTCCCACGCCAGGTCCACCAGGCCGCGGTGCGGTGGGGTGAAGGGCCGTTCGCGCAGCACACCATCGTAGGTGGTGGCCACATCGTACCAGCGGTAGCTCAGCTTCAGGTCCAGCGCACGGGTGAGCTCCACCTGCACATCGGCCAGCACGCTGGTGGCGTAGCTCGGCCCGTCCAGCATGTAGAGCACCAGGAGCCTCGGGGACCTGTCCAGATCGGCGACCAGCTGAGCGGTGAAGCGGGTGTGGTAGGCGTCAAGGCCCAGGGCCCATTTGCGGTCGATCCACTTGAACTTGTGCAACGCCCCTCCGCCGAAGGTCCAGGCCCGCTCAAGGCCGGGCTCACCCTCCACCACCACCGTGCGCGAACTGGCCAGTACGGCGGCGTTCTCCACCAGCGGGTTGGTGCTGCGGAACCCATGGCCCAGGCTGGCGCGCACCACCGTGAGCGGGCCGATGTCCCATTTGGCGTGCAGCCGAGGGCTCGCCACCGTTCCGTACCAGCTGTTGCGATCGGCCCGCATGCCCGCCACCACGGCCACATCACCGGCCTGCAGCGTGTATTCCGTGAAGAGCCCGGGCATCACCTCGTTGCGCGCGAAGCTGCTGTCCTGGAAGGTCTCCTCGAAGTCGTCCACCTGCAGGCTCAGCCCCGCCTTCAGCTGGTCCTTCCCACCCCGGGCGAGCTGCTGGTAAATGCCGCTCATGTACCCGCTGAGCTGAAGACCCTCATGACGGCGCTCCCCGAACCGTGAGGCCAGTTCGTGCCGGCGCAGCGCAGTGACGAAGCCCAGGCTGCGGGTGGCGTCGTTACGGAACACGAAGCCGTGCTTGGCCAGCACGTCGGTCATCACATTGCGGATGTCCACCTTGTACGCGGCATGATGGTCGTGCGGCCCCTCGAGGTGCTTGAAGGTGCTTCCCCCTTCGCGGACGTCCTCCACATGGCGCAAGGTCACCTGGGTGGTGCGGCCCTCGCGGGCATGCATGAAGCGGTCCATCACGTTGATGCGCCTCGTTCGGGGCATGTCCATGAAGCCGTCGCGGTTCTGGTCCATCTCCGCATTGAACCAGTTGCCATGCACCAGGAGCAGGTTGGCCGCATCGTTGCCCAGGCGTTGCCGCGCATGCACGTTGAGCTCCGCCCGGCCCTGGCTGTTGCCGTACAGGTTCACGAAAAGCGGCGGCTCATCCAGCGGGTTCAACAGGCACAGGTCGATCTGGCCGGTGATGGCGTTGGGTCCGTTCACCGCGGTGCCCGCTCCCTTGCTGAGGTTGATGGCGTGGATCCAGGTGCCGGGGATCAGCGTGAGGCCCGAGCTGGCGCTCAGACCGCGCACGAACGGCAGGTTCTCCATACTGAGCTGCGCGTACTTGCCGTCCAGGCCGAGCATCCGCAGCACCTTCGAACCGCTGATGGCATCGCTGAAGCTGGCATCCACCGTGGCATTGGTCTCGAAGCTCTCGCTGAGGTCACAGCAGGCCGCACGCTTCAGTTCCTTCACGCCGAGCTGTTCCTGGCTGAGGATCGACCGTGTGCTCAGGGTCGTACCCCTGGTGCGCTCCACCACGTCCACGCCCTTCAACTGCCCCACGGGACGAAGGGTGATGCCCAACTCCCCGGTGGGCGCCGTGGGGACGGGCATCGTGTCGGTGGAGAAGCCCACCATGCGTGTGATGAGCGCCGTGGGCAAGGCCGCCGGTGCCGGCAGGATGAAGCGTCCGGCGCTGTCGGTGGACGTGGCCACGACGGTGCCCGCCCAGCCCACGGTGGCATAGGGCAGGGCACGGCCGTCAGCTGCGGAACGCACGATCCCACGGACGTTGGCATCCTGGGCGGTCGTGCCCAGGGTCCAAAGCTGGAAAAGGACGAGGGGGATCCGGGTCTTGAAGGAATGCATGGGTGATCGATCGGACGATGGGACCAGGGCCGTGAAGGCCGGAACCACAGGGTGTCCGATGATCAGATCCGAAGCACTTGCAGCCGTGCGAGCCGCCGGGGGGCGGCCAGTGGTGGCGGACCGCTGCCCCCCGCCACTTCAGGGGACCGGTACAGCGCGGCCATGACCAGCATGGGCTCCGGAAGGGACCAGCCATCGAGCGCCACGGCGACGACCGGATGGGCGGGCACGTACGCGCCCTGCTGCGCATGGGCGGTGGTTGCTACGCAGCACTGGGCCTTCACCGTGGCGCCGGACGCGGCCTCGGGTTCGGGGCAGCAATCGCGCAGGTCACCCAGAACGAGCTGGCTGTGACCGGCCTCCAGGCAGGTCATGCGCGACAGGGCGGGTGCCGCAGCGGCCAGGATGAGCAGGGCCGCCAGGGCGGCATGCATCCAGCGGTAGCGGCGGAGCGCTTTCATGGGCAGTAAAAGTAGGCGTGTCGCTGCCGCAGGTCCACCTCCTCTGGCGACCTTCTTGTGAACCCAACACCGCTTCCGGGCGTCCTAACTTTGCTCTGTCATGTCCGGACCCACGCCCCGCCCCCCCGTCTCGGTGTACGCCGAAATGACGCCGAATCCGGCCACCATGCGTTTCGTGAGCAGCCTGCCCCTGCTGCCCGAGGGCCGCGTGCTCGAGTTCCTCTCCCCCGAGCAGGCCCAGGGTGTGTCCCCGCTGGCCGAGAAGGTGTTCAACCTGCCCATGACCACGGCGGTGCTCATCGGGGGCAACTTCATCACGGTGACCAAGAACGACATCGTGAGCTGGGACATGGTGCACCTGGAACTGCGCGAGTTCATCCAGGAACATCTGCGCACCGACGGCCGTGTGCTGTACGAGGATGTGCCCGCTCGCGCGCTTGCGGAGGCCAACGACAGGGCCATGGACCATGTGGAGCCTGCCGGCGAAACGGACGCGCGCATCATCGCCGTCCTGGAGGAGTATGTAAGGCCTGCCGTGGAGGGCGACGGCGGTCACATCGCCTTTCGTTCGTTCCGCGACGGGGTGGTGACGGTGACCCTGCGCGGCTCGTGCAGCGGATGCCCGAGCAGCATGGTGACGCTCAAGGGCGGGGTGGAGAACCTGCTCAAGCAGATGGTGCCCGGCGTGCGCGAAGTGGTGGCCGAGGAACTGTGAGCCTCAGGCCTCCGCCAGCAGGTTGCACCCCCGCACATCGCTGTGGTCGAACCGCCCCAGGACCTCGAAGCTGCCGTCCTCGTGCTTGCGGCCCAGGTCCTGGGTGCTGATGAAGGGACAGCTGGCGATGTTGCACAGGTCGATGATGTCGATGCCACCGGTGCGTCCCACCTGTTGCGGCGAGAACGGGTCGTTGACCTCGCGGATGCGCACCGCCATCCAGGGGGGACAACGGTAACGGCCGGCGCCCGCGCTCCACGCCTGGCTCAACAACTCGGTCATGCCGTACTCGCCACCCACGCGATCCACCCCGAAGGCCTCACGCAGCCGGTGGTGCAGGTCCTCGCGCACCAGCTCGGGTCGGCGTCCTTTCATGCCTCCGGTCTCCACGATGTGCACGTTCCGCAAGGGCATGGGATGGCGCTCGGCCAGGTCCAGCAGGGCGAAGGGAACGCCCAGCAACAGCGTCCGCCGGCCTTCCTCCTCCGACCGCCGGAGCAGGTCCGCCACCTGTCCGTATTGGTTCAGGTACAGGCCGCCGAGGGGGTCGCCACTGGCCTCCACCAGCCGCTGGGCCATGTGCACGAGCGAGCTGTCCGGCCGCTCCAGGTAGGCCGGCAGCAGCGCGATGATCCGCCAGGAGCGCGGGTCTCCCAACGCGTTCAGGAAGCCGGTCAGGAACGATCGTTCGTAGAGCGACGGCCATGGCAGGTGGTGCCGTGCGGTGATGGCCGCGGTGGTGCCGCTGCTGGTGAAGGTGAGGACCGGCGCCAACCCCTCCAGCAGCACCTGATGGTCGCGGAACGCCTGGATCGGCAGGAACGGGATGGCCTCCACCGTGCGCACCTGGTCCGGGCCGATGCGCAGGCCCTTCAGGAACGTCCGGTAGACCGGGTTCTGGTTGGCGTGAAGTCGAAATAGATCGAGCGCCAGCGCGTTGAACGTTCCGGGACCGTCGACCGCGAAGGGCCGTTCCATCCAGGACGACCACGCGTCAGCGGTCATGGCCACCGGCGCTCAGTGCCGTACTTTTGGAGTGATGCACAGGTTCGGAACGATGTCCTCAAAGGTAGCCGGAGCGCTGGCGCTGCTTCTGCTTGCGGCGGGCTGCCAGCGCACCGAGGAGTTCCCCGTGGAGCCCCGGATCGAGCTCAAGTCGTTCACCACGCACGGGGATTCCGCCTCCTTGGTGATCACCTTCACCGACGGGGATGGCGACATCGGCCTGGGCCAGGGCGACACCCTGCCACCGTATGATGTGGCGCCGTGGTTCTACAACCTGTTCCTCGATTACGAAGAGCTGCAGAACGGGGTGTGGGTGCGGCCGGCCCTCCTGCTGCCCCTCTACTACCGGGTGCCGGTGATCACCCCGTCAGGGCAGGACAAGACGCTGGAAGGGGAGATGGCCGTGGCCCTCACGCCCTGGCCCACCATTCCCAACACGCCGTTCGATACGGTGCGGTACATGGTGAAATTGGTGGACCGTGCGCTGCATGAGAGCAACACGATCAGCACCGGCCCGGTGGTGCTGCCCTGATCGGGTCCTCAGAACTCGCCGCTCAAGGCCTCCGAGACGTTGATGAGGTGGTCGCCCACCTTCTCGCAGCTGTTGAACAGATCGGTGTACACCAGACCGCTGCGCACGTTGTAGTCGCCGCTCTCGATGCTGCGCAGGTGGGCTTTGCGCAGCTGGTCGCGCATCTGGTTGATCTGCTCCTCCACCATCACGGCCTGGTCCAGGGCCACGTTCGTTCCATCACCCTCCAGGTTGCGGTGCATCACCGCGAAGGCCTTCTCCAGCAAGGACATGATCTCCAGCAGGTTGTTGCGCTGTTCGGGCGTGAACCAGAGGCGGTCGTCCGAGCGACGTTCCAGGGCCTTGCTCATCTGGAAGAAGATGTCGCCCACACGTTCCAGGTCACCGGCAATGGCCAGCAGGGCCCTGATGCGCGAACTGGAGGCTTCGTCCCGCACCTCGGCACCGGTCTTGGTCAGGTAGCGGCCCACCTCCAGTTCCATCCGGTCGGTGATCTCCTCGTAGCGGGCGATGCGGCGCAGCAGTCGTTCGCGTTCGCCGGCAGCGGTGACGGTGAGCAGGTCGCGGGTCATGTCAAGCATGCGGCCGCACAGGCGCCCGAGCTTCACGATCTCCCGTCGCGCCTCCAGTTCGGTGAGCTCGGCCGGCAGGGGCACGTCGGTGTCGATGTACTCCAACCGGTGTTCCTCGTCGGCCTCGCCGCGGCTCGGCACCATGCGCGTCACCAGCAGTTCGAGGAAGGGCACCAGGCCGATCAGGAGCAGGGTGTTCACGGTGTTGAACAGCACATGGAACCAGGCCAGGCCATACTTCACCGCATGCACATCGGTGAACGGTGAGCCGCCGGTGCCTTCCTGTACGACCCATGCGATGCCGCGGAGGATCGGGCCGAAGAGCAGAAGGGCCCAGAGCACACCGATGACATTGAACATGAGGTGCGCGCGAGCGGCCCGTTTCGCATACACATTGCCCACCAACGCGGCCACGTTGGCGGTGATGGTGGTCCCGATGTTCTCGCCGAGCACGATGGCCGCGGCCATGGGGTATCCGATGGTGCCGTTCTCACAAAGCACCATGGTGAGGGCGAGCGCGGCGCTCGAGCTCTGGATGACCACCGCGAGGAAGAGACCGAAGAACACGAAGAGGAGGATGCTGAACACGCCGTTGTCCCCCAGGTCGCGCAGGAAATACAGCGCCTCGGGGCTCAGCACGGGCACGTTGTTCCGCAGGAAGTCGAGGCCGAGGAACAGCAGCGCGAAGCCGATCAGGAACTGCGCCACACGCTTCCAGCGGTCGTTGCGCAGGAACATCAGGGGGAAGGCCACGCCGATGATCGGGATGCACAGCTCGGCGAGGGGCAGCGAGGCGAAGCCCAGCACGCTGATCAGCAGGGCCTTCAGCGTGGTGCCGATGTTGGCCCCCATGATCACCGGAACGGCCTGGCGCAGGTTCATCAGCCCGGCGTTCACGAAGCTCACCACCATCACCGTGGTGGCGCTGGAGTACTGCAGCACGGCGGTGATGCCCATTCCCGTGAGCACACCCTTCCAGCGGGCCCTTGTCATGGCGTTCAGCGCCGCGCGCATGCCGGTGCCGGCCATCTTCTGAAGGCCCTCGCTCATCACCTTCATGCCATAGATGAAAAGCCCGAGGGAGCCTGCGAGCTTCAGAAATGCGAGAATACCGAACGGCATGGGGCGACCACCTTCGGGTCAGCGGTGCCCAAAGGTACCGGGGTCGTCCGGGGGCATGTTAACCTAGCATTAAATCCCACGTCCGGCGCGGCTTTTCGATGCTCCGCGCCGCTGGCCGGGTATCTTTGGCGGCCTCCATGCGCGCGTTCACGGCCCGCCAGCTCACCGTCCTCCTCACCCTGGTGATCGGTGCGGTGGTGGCGGTGTGCGCATTCCTGGTGACGGGTCCGGACGACCTGCCGCGCACGGCACAGGTCCTGGCCATGGGCGGTGCGGCCATGCTGGCGTCCTATCCGCTCCTGAACTACGGGCTCGATCGCTTCATCCAGGGCAGGATCCGGGGCATCTACAAGACCGTTCAGGGGCTCCGCGGCCCGTCCGAAGCACCGGTCAGTGTGGGCCCGGGCGAGGATGTGCTCGGCCGGGTGGAAGGTGAGGTGGCGGAATGGGCCAGCGCCCGGCGCAGCGAGATCACCGAGCTCAAGGAGCGTGAGAAGTTCCGCAGGGAGTTCATCGGCAATCTGGCCCATGAGCTCAAGACCCCGATCTTCAACATCCAGGGCTACATCCTGACCCTCCTGGAGGGAGGGCTGGAGGATGAAAAGGTCAATCGTGACTTCCTGACCCGCGCAAGTCACGGGGTGGACCGGCTGATCAAGATCGTGGAGGACCTCGACCTGATCACCAAGCTCGAGAGCGGGGTGATGGACCTGCGCCTGCATCGCATCCCCCTGCGTGAGGTGGTGGAAGAGGCCTTGGAGGACGTTGAGCTGCAGGCCCGGGAGAAGGGCATCACCTTGGTGGACAAGGTGCCTGACGAGCTCATGGTCCTCGGCGACAAGGACCGGCTGATCCAGGTGTTCGTGAACCTCTTCGTGAACGGGGTGAACTACGGTCGCCCGGGCGGCCACTGCGTGGTGAGCGTGGACGACCTGGATGAGCGCGTGCTGGTGGAGGTGAGCGACAACGGCATCGGCATCAGTGAAGAGCACCTGCCACGCTTGTTCGAGCGGTTCTACCGGGTGGGGAAAAGCCGCTCGCGCAATGAGGGCGGCAGCGGCCTGGGCCTCGCGATCGTGAAGCACATCGTGGACGCGCACGGGCAGTCCATCACTGTGAAGAGCGAGGAAGGGCGGGGCAGCACCTTCGCGTTCACCTTGCGGAAAGCGCGCTGACAGGGCGACCCACGGTGAAGGCCGCGGGTGGGGCCCCATGGCCGGCCACGATCACCACCGGGGTGCGGTCCGGGCCCATGCGCAGCACCGCAAGGTCCCTCGCATTGCCGCCGGCGAAGAAGCCCGAGGCCTTGGGCGTGAGCGGGGTGAACCCCCCTTTGCCGTCGCCCAGCAGCACGCACCCGCGCCCTGCATCGTAGCGCACGGTCTCCACCTCGGCGCCCCAGTGGTTGCCCGCGGTCACGAGGTCCATCCGGCCATCGGCGTTCACGTCGAGCGCCACCAGGCCGTTCACCGGCGCGAGCTGCGCCTCAACCGGCAAGGACCTGATGCTGAACCGACCGGTGCCATCGTTCATCAGCACGCTGGACCGCATCCAGGTGGCCGTGCGGTGCAGGGCGCGGCCCAGCTTCTCCGGCGTGTAGATGGCCTGCAGGTCGGCATTGGCGAACGCCTCGTAGGTGGGGAAGCGCTGCATGATCACCGGGCACTGCTGGCTGCTGCATTCGCGTCCGCGCACCGGGATCTGATGCCCGGCCTTCTCCTTGGCGAGCACGATGTCCGAGCGGCCGTTGCCATCCATGTCGGCCCAGTACACGTGCACCGGATGCGTTGCGTCCGCCTTGAACTTGCTGTTCCATCCCAGGTTGCCGGCGGCGAGGTCCACATCGCCGTCACCATCGAGGTCGGTGGCGCACAGGCTGTTCCACCAGCCCGTGGTGCCTTCGAGCCCGGCGGCCGCGGTGGCGTTCGTGAAGCGCCCGCCCGCGTTCATCATCACCATCACCGGCATCCATTCGCCGACCAGGATGAGGTCGGGATCGTGGTCGCCGTCCAGGTCGGCGAAGCGCGCATCGCTCACCATGCCGGGGCCCATGAGGTCCCTGGCGAGTTGCTCCGTGGCATCGGTGAACCGGCCGGTGCCATCGTTCAGCAGCAGGTAGGAGCGGGGGGCGAAGGGGTAATGGGCCGGTGTCTGCCGCCCACCGAGGAAGAGGTCCAGGTCGCCATCCCCATCGATATCGGCCGCATCGGCACGCTGGCCGCTGGTCATCATCGGTGGCAGGGCATCCTCCACACGCGTGAACCGGCCGGTGCCGTCGTTGCGCAGGTAGTGGTGGCGGAACGCGGTGCTGCGCAGATCGTCCTCGTTCGAGCCCGCGATCACCAGCAGGTCCTGATCACCGTCCCCATCGCCGTCGATGAAGCGCGCGCCCAGCAGCTCCTGGCCTTCACCCGTCAGTGGATGGGCGTTGCGTGCCACCTGCAATGTGCCTGAGGCGGTCTGCAGCATCAGCACCGGGGCCTGACCCCGGCCGCCGCCCATCCACAGGTCATCGAGGCCGTCGCCGTTCACATCGGCGACCGCGAGCATGGGGCCGAGCTCGCTCATCTTGTGCGGCAGCAGCACCTCCAGGTCGAAGTCGTCGTAGGTGGGATCGCGGTGCACCACGCCGTCCGGGATCAGGGCCGGGTCCGCAGCGAGGAGCGGGGCCCGTTCGGGACCCCTTGCCGGTGGCGGTCCCGCATCACGATCGTCCAGCACCATCAGCCGGTCGGCCTGCACATCGCGCACCAGCATGTAGCGGCCATCCGGCCAGCGCACCTCCATGCTGTCGACGATGGGGGTCGGCCCGAGCCCGAAGTGAAGCACGGGCTCCACCGCGCTCTGGTATCCGCGCACGGGACTGAGCTCCTGGACCTGCACGGAGCCCCGGTGACGCAGGGTGACGCGCGCGCCGAGCGCATCGCGCCCGCGCTGCTTGAGCGCGACGCGCAGGTAGTGCCGGTCGGGGTGCCGCTCCCGGGCCCGGTTCGCGTACACCGAGGCGGGCGCGTCGATGTTGTTGATCACCAGGTCGAGGTCGCCGTCGTTGTCGAGGTCGGCGTAGGCCGCGCCATTGCTGTTGAGGGGTTCGGTGAAGCCCCAGGCCTGCGAGCTGTCGGCGAAGGTGAGCCGTGCCCGGCCTGTGCTGTCCGCCCCCTCGTTCCTGAACAGGTAGTTGCGGATGCGCGTGCTGGGCACCAGGTCCAGCGAGCGGTAGAAGTCCTCGCCGCTCTTCAGGCCCCGGTACACCTGCTGCTGGTAGTCGTTGTTGCGGATGTCGTGCTTGAACCCGTTGGTCACCATCAGGTCCTTCCAGCCGTCGTTGTCCAGGTCGGCGAGCAGCGGCGCCCAGCTCCAGTCCGTGCGGGCGATGCCGGCCAGCTGCGCGATCTCGCTGAAGGTGCCGTTGCCGTTGTTCAGCTGCAGCGTGTTCACCATGTACTGGTACTGCTGCCCTGCGGCCACGATGGACCAGAAGGCCTGCGGCGACATGCTGCCCATGTTCGTCTTGTTGCGCACGTGGTCGTCGGCCATCATGTCCAGCACCACGATGTCGGCAAGACCGTCGTTGTTGATGTCGGCCACGTCGCAGCCCATGCCGAAGTTGCTCACGTGGCGCGTCCGTTCCTTCACCACATCGCGGAAGGTGCCGCCTTCGTTGGTGTACAGCGCGTCCGCCACATCGAAATCGTTCGCCACGTACAGGTCGGGCCGGTCGTCATCGTCCAGGTGCGCCACGGAGACCCCGAGGCTGTAGCTGAAGTCCATGAGCCCATGCGCCCGCGTGGCCTCGCGGAAGCGCCCGTTCTCCTGTACGAACAGCCGGTTGCTCGGCGCCGTGCCTGCGGCGATCCCCGCCTTCACCTGCGACACGCTGACCCGCGTGAGCCGGTCCCTGGGATGGTTGATCACAAAGAGGTCCAGGTCGCCGTCACCCTCCACGTCCAGGAAGGCCGCCTGCGTGCTGTGGCTGGTGTCCGCCAACCCGAAGGCGTGGGCGGCTTCGCGGAAGGTGAGGTCGCCGTTGTTGAGGTAGAGGAGGTTGCGGGTGAGGGCGGTGTCGGTGGTCGGCCCGCTGCGGCACACGTAGATGTCCAGGTGGCCATCGCCGTTCACGTCGGCCATCGCCACTCCGGTGCGCCAGCCTCCCGGGTCGGCCCCGAGCGCGGTCCCGGTGATGTCCTCGAAGCGCATGCCGCCCTTGTTGAGGTAGAGCCGGTCGCGCTGCTGGTTGCCGGTGAAGTAGAGGTCCGTGAGCCCGTCGCCGTTGATGTCGCCCGCACCCACACCGCCTCCGTTGTAGGCGTAGATGTAGGTGAAGTAGTTCATCGAGGGTGATTCCTCGAGGCGGTTCGTGAACGTGATGCCGGTGCTGTCCGCTGGGAGGGCCTCGAACAGAGGGCCCCGGGCCGATGGGGTCGCCGTTCCGGTCTCCTCATCCATGGGCCCGCAGCCGATGAGGAGCGCGATCAGCGACAGGAGGACGGTTCGAAAGGACATGGGCGATGGAGGCTGCGCGAAGGTAGCCCCGCCGGGAGGTCACCTGCGCGTGGCCAATGCCGATCGGGCGGGGCCCGGTGTGAAGACCTCCAATGCATCATTGTTGTTGGACACCACCACCCAGGGTGCACGCCCCGCACCTTGCTCCAGCAGCAGGAGGTCCTTTGCGTTCCGCCAGGCGAACAGGCCGCTTTCCGTCACCGACAGCGGGTGGAAGCCACCCTTGCCGTCACCGAGCATCACGATGCCGGTACCCCCGTCATATCTGATGGTCTCCACCTCGGCGCCCCAGTGGTTGCCGGCGGCGATGATGTCCGCATGTCCATCCCCGTTCAGGTCGCGCACCGCGATGCCGTTGAGCGGCGCGGTCTGCGCGTGCATCGGCAGCGGTTCCGCTCGGAACCGGCCACCGCCCTCGTTCCACAGCACGCACGAACGCATCTGCTCGGCGATGAGGTGTTGCGCCGAACCGATCTTCTCCGGGGTGTAGATGCGCTCCAGGTCGGCCTGGGCGAAGTCCTTGAAGGTCGGGAAGCGATCGATGATCATGCGGCACTGCTGGCTGCTGCATTCCCGTCCGCGGACCGGCACCTTGCCGCCGGCCCCCTCCTTGGCGAGCACGATGTCCAGGCTGCCGTTGTCGTCCATGTCATTGGCGTACAGGTGCAGCGGATGTGCGGTCGTAGCGTGGAACTTGGTGTTCCAGCCGATGTTGCCGCACACCAGGTCCTGGTCGCCGTCCTTGTCGAGGTCGGCCGCCACGATGCGGTTCCACCAACCCGTACTGTGCTGCAGGCCCTCGGCCGCGTGGGCGAGGAGCCGCCCGCCATCGTTCCTGTGCATGGCGATGGGCTGCCATTCGCCTGCGGTGATCAGGTCCGCGTCGCCGTCCCCGTCGATGTCCGCCCAAAGGGCATCGGTGAACATGCCGGCCTCGGCCAGATGCGGCGCACGTTCGGCCGTGGCATCATTGAAGCGGCCGGAGCCATCGTTGACCAACAGATAGCTCCTCGGGTTCCGCGGATATGCGCCGGGGATCACGCGGCCGCCGATGAACAGGTCGAGGTCGCCGTCGCCGTCCACATCGCCGGCGGCGGCCCGCTGCGCGCTGGTCATCACCGCAGGCAGCGCATCGGGCGCATGATCGAACCGCCCCATGCCCCGGTTCGTGTACAACCGCGGTTGGAAGTGGACCTCGAACCGATCGGATTCGTAGCCCCCACTGAGCACGAGCAGGTCCTGGTCGCCATCCTGGTCGGCATCCAGGAACAACGCGCCTTGGTCCTCCCGGTCCTGGTGATCGGTCCACGGGCCTTCGACCTGCCGGTAGCGGTCGGTGCCATCGGACAGGAACAGGGCGCCGGTCTGATCGCGCGCGCCGCCGATGTACAGGTCGTCGCGGCCGTCGCCATTGAGGTCGGCCTTGGCCATCAGGGGGCCGTCCTCGGAACGCTTGTGGGGCAGCAGGACCTGAACGGCGAAGTCGTCGTACGGATTCTCACGATGGATGAAGCGCAGCCCGCCATCGGACCGGGCCGCCTGGAGGAGGGCCGGGGGGGCGGGTCGTTCCGGTGCGCGGGTGGATGCGTCCACATACCGGATGGTCAGGACCTGATCGGCAGGGACATCGGCTTGGCGGGTGTACCGGCCATCGGGCCAGAACACTTCCACGAGCTCCGCTTTCGAGACCCCGCCAAGGCCGAAGTGGAGGATGGGTTCCACGCAGCTCTGAAAGCCGCGTACGGGTGCCAGTTCCGCCATCTGCCTCATCCCGTTCGCCTCCACCACGGCGCGCGCGCCCAGAACGGTCCTGCCAGGCGCGCCCTCCAACCGCAGGCGCAGGTGGTGGCCGCGTCCCTGTTCAACGGCCTGGTTGACGTGGATGGTGGCCGGCGCATCCATGTTGTTGATCACCAGGTCGAGGTCGCCGTCATTGTCCAGATCGCCGGTGGCCGCCCCGTTGGAGTTCTCGGCGTCGGAGAAACCCCATTCCGCCGACACGTTCCGGAAGGTCAGATCGCCGCTGTTCCGGAAGAGGTAGTTGCGGACCCGCGTGCTGGGCACGAGCGCCAGCACGTCCATGGGACGCATGGCCTGGCCGGAGGTCCTGATCGCCTTGGCCTTGGCGTTGTAATCGTTGTCGCGCATGTCGCGCTTGTAGCCGTTGGTCACCAGCAGGTCCTTCCAGCCGTCGTTGTCCAGGTCGGCCAGCAGGGGAGCCCAGCTCCAGTCGGTCTTGCTGATGCCCGCCAGCTGGCCCACCTCGCTGAACGTGCCGTTTCCGTTGTTGTGCTGCAGCGTGTTGAACATGTACTGGTGATGGTAGCCGGCCGCCACCAGGCCCCAGAACTGGGTGGGGGACATGGCGCCCATGTTGCGCTTGCTCCGGGCGTGCTCCTCGCTCACCATGTCCAGCACCACGATGTCGGACAAGCCGTCGTTGTCGTAGTCGGCGATGTCGCAGCCCATGCCGAAATTGCTGATGTGCCGTGTGCGTTCCAGGACCTCGTTGAGGTAGGTGCCGTTCGCCCGCCCCATGTACAGAAAGTCCGGGGCCACGTAGTCATTGGACACGTAGAGGTCCTGGATCCCGTCCTGGTCGAGGTCGCTGCAGGCCACCCCCAGGCTGTATGCCATGTTCCACAGGCCGGCCGCTGCGGTGATGTCCGTGAACCGGCCTCCGTCGTTCCGGTACAGACGGCTGCTGGGCGACCGCCGCGTGTCCACCGCATGCTGCACCGCCGCGCTGTTGAGCTTCGACGCACCCTGCATGGGCGTGTTGATCACGAACAGGTCCAGGTCACCGTCGCGGTCGTGATCGAAGAAGAGCCCCTGGGTGGATCGGGTGGTGTCCGCGACGCCCCATTCCCTGCCCACCTCCTTGAACCGGCCTGTTCCGTCGTTCACGTAGAGCAGGTTGGTGCGTGCCTGTGGACCGGAGAACCATCCCGCCCGGCACACATGGATGTCGAGGTGGCCATCCCCGTTCACGTCGGCCATGGCCACACCGGTGTGCCACCCGTGGTCGGTCTCCTTGGGCAGGGCCGTTTCGGTGACGTCCTCGAACCGGAGCCCCCCGCGGTTCAGATACAGTCGGTCCGCCACGAGGTTGCCCGTGAAGTAGATGTCCGGCAACCCATCGCCATTGACATCCCCGATCGCCACGCCGCCTCCGTTGTACATGTACTCGTACATGAAGTAGTTGCGGGCGTCGTGCTCCTCCACGAGGTTGGCGAACCGGATACCGCTCTGCTCCGGCGGAAGGGCGACGAACAGGGGCGTCGGGGTCGCTTCCACAGGTGCGGCGGCCGGTTCAGGCGCGGGGCTGTCCCCACAGCCCACCGCCAGTGCGATCGGCAGCGTACTTAGGGTCTTCCTGAGGTGAAGCATGTCCGGCGCGGGCGCCGCGGCCGGGCACCGTCCGGAAACCTGTTCATCTGCACAGCGTGCTCACCCTCACCGGGCCTCCGGTCGGTCGACCGGGATCATCGTGCGCATGACCAATGTAGAAGATCCTTCCGGACCACGATCACCGCACCGCCTCCTCCCAGAGCAGGATCTCGTTCTCATTGTTCACGCTGATCCGCGGGATGTCGTCGTACAGGGTGACCTTGCCGGTGACACAGACGCGTTTGCGCAGCAGGGCTTCTTCGGGATCGTAGTGGAAGTTGGGGCCGTTGCTGTCCCAGATGGTGCAGTAGAAGTCCTGCGCGGGATGCATGCGGTCGAAGTTGAGGTACACCGCGTTGGCCTTCTGGGTGCGACGGGTGCTGACCACGGTGCCGCAGACGGTGGCCACGCGGCCGATCTGGTGGCGTGCCTGGACCGTGTTGAACATGCCTTTGGGCAGGGGCGCCGGCAGGGGCTCCACCTCGCCCAGGAAGGGATCGCCGGGGTGGTACCAGGCCAGCGGGTCGCGCTGTGCCTCCAACCGGGCCTCGAGCGTGTCGTCCAATGCGGGGAAGAGGTCCAGCCCGGTGAGGCGCTCCACGCTGTCCACGGGCACGGCATAGCTGATGGTCGGGTATTCGTTGACCCCGTTGCGCATCACGAAGCCGATCATCTTCCGCTCCGGCCCGTCCAGGTCGGCCAGCACCTTGAAGAAGAGCTCCGGGATGCTCACCTCGTTCTTGTGCCCCGGATTGTCCATCGCGGGAAGGCCGTCGCGCAGCACCGGGCCGGTGATCACGAAGACGCGTTCGCCGCCGTAGCGCACGGTGCGCCGCACCCAGTCCTCCAGGTCGCTCCAGCTGTCGCGGTTGAACTCGGGCCGCTGCGGGCTGATGTTGCTGTAGAGGTAGGTGGCCGCCAGTGCCTCCCGGTTCCACCGCATGTCCGCGCTGGGCACCAGGTGCCCGCGGTCGAAGCCGCTGAACCAGTAGTCCTCCACCGTGCTGGTGCCGGTGCGCACCTTGGCGTCCATCAGGAAGGTGTCGATGCGGGCCAGGTTGCCCGTGATCACGTCCGGCGTGGCGATGTGGGCGGTCCACTTGGGCTGCTCATGGGCCTCGCTGTACACGAGCAGGTGCCCCGGATGCTCGATCACTTCATCGCCTGCCGCCAGCGCGGGGAGGGCCAGCGATCGCAGGTCCCGGCGGATGATGGCCAGCTTGATGGAGTCGATGGGGGCCGCCAGGGACGCCCGCGCCACCTGTAGCTCGTGGTCGCGTGCCTGCAGCGCGCGAAGCCGGTCCTCGAGCCCGGATTGTGCGGTGAGCGGTGCCGCCGCGATCGCGAGCAAGATCACCAGGGGGACGCGCGTGTTCATCCCGACGAAAGTAGAAGGATGGGCCTCACCGCAGCATGCCCTCCAGGTCGTCGAGGGCTGCACTCAGCAGCTTGTGCCCGGTCGGGGCGCCGATCGAAGCGGGTGGCGAAGCAAGCGCGGCCGCCAGGTCCACCCCGCCCTGATCCTGCACCAGAAAGCGGCCCGTGCGGGCATGCAGTTCGCCGAGGTATTCCTGTTCGCGCTGTCCGGGCGTGGGAATGATCAGGGCGCTGCGGCCGAGCGCCGCCAGGTCCATCAACGTGGTGTATCCGCTGCGGGACACGATGAGCTGCGCGCCCAGCAGGGCCGCCCGCAGCGTCCCGCCGGTGAGATGAGCGACCACCGCCACCCGGCCCACCCGCCGGGTACCCGGTCGATCCGGAAGCCCTTGCACGAGCAGATGATCTCCTGGAAGCGCCGCCAGCTGTTCCAGCAGGATCCCCTCCAGCAGGGTCCGCTGCGGTTCGGGCCCGCTGATGACCGCCACCACCCGATGCGCGGGATGATCGCCGGTGTCACGCTCCGCCATGCGGCTCACCGGACCGATGTACCGCACGTTCGCCGGCAGGCGCGGACCGTGGGAGAGCTCCCCCGCAAGGCCGGGAGCCTCCGGTTCGTCCATCACCCAGCAGCGGTCGAAGCGCGCCACATGCTGGAGGTTCAGGCGGCGGAGCGCCTGCTGCGCGAAGGGGGTGAAGGGAAAGAGCTGGTGGGTGATGAGCACCGAGGGCAGCTGCGCACTGCGCACCCCGAACCGCTGGTCGCTGATCACCGCATCGAGCCGAAGGCCGGGGGCGATCCGCTCGAAGGCCGCGCGCTCCGCCGCCACGCTGCGCACCATCGCCGGGAACTGGCGGGCCATGCTCCAGAGCTGGCTCCGCCCGGCCGCATACCGCACGGTGATGCCCGGCAGCCGCACATGCTCCAGGTCGGGGAATTCAGCGCGCAGCAAGGCCAGCGGTCCCGCATCCGCGGCCAGCACGGGATGTGCTCCGCGCGCGATCAGCGCACGCACCACAGGCACGCAGCGCGCCGCATGGCCCAGCCCCCAATCCAGGGGGGCCACCAGCACGCGGGCATCGCGCAGACCGGACATGCCCGCGAAGGTGCGCACCCGATCGTGAAGCCTGCGTTACGTCCACCGGTCGTGCACCTTGCGCACCGCCTACTTTCGCGCCGCCATGGGCAAGAACAAGCAGTTCCGCTTCGCTGAGAACGCCACCTTCGAAGAGGTGGTGCAACCGGCGTTCGCGGACCTGGTCCAGGGCCGCTTCCCCTTGAAGGGACGTTGGAACACCGACTTCTTCCACCGCGAGGCGCCCCTTGTGCTGGAACTGGGCTGTGGAAAAGGGGAGTACACCCTGGGCCTGGCCACGCTCGATCCCCAGCACAACCACCTCGGCGTCGACATCAAGGGCGCGCGCATCTGGCGGGGCGCGCGCACCGCGCGGGAACAGGGCATCGCCCATGTGGGCTTCCTGCGCACGCATGTGGATCATCTGCTGCATTGCTTCGCTCCTGGCGAGGTGGACGCCATCTGGCTCACCTTCAGCGATCCGCAGATCGGCAAGCCGCGCAAGCGCCTCACCAGTCCCATCTTCCTGGAGCGCTACCGGCAGGTGCTGAAGCCGGGCGGGCTGGTGCACCTCAAGACGGACAGCCCGCTGCTGTATGAATACACCCTGGAGCAGATCGACGCGCACAAGCTGCCCCTGCTGGAGCACAGCGCCGATGTGTACGCCGACCTGGTCGGCCGCGTCAGCCCCGAGGAGCAGGCGGTGTTGAACATCCGCACCTTCTATGAGTCGATGTGGCTCACCGAGGGACGGAAGATCCACTACGTGCGGTTCGCCATCGGGTGACCCCGGCACCCGCCCGATCGAGCTAGCTTCGTGGGCATGCGCCCGGTGGCCCTCGTCGTCGTCGCCCTGGCCTGCGCCCCACCGGTCGGCGCCCAGGTGATCGATACGGTCCTGCTCAGCGAGCAGGCCTTCGTGCATCATCCTTTCGTGTACTCCACCTTCTCGGCGCTCATCGATCGGATGGACCGGCCCTATCTGTACACCACCGGCGTGGAGCACGGGCTCCGCACCACCGACATCAGCGATCCCACCACCCCGGTGGAGATCGAGGTGTGGTGGCCGCCGGACCTCGGCGGGCTGAAACCCACGAACCTGCACCAGGACGGCGCCCTGCTGTACGTGAGCCTGGGCGGCTTCCAAGGGGTGACGCAGTCCGCCGGGCTCGCCGTGCTCGACATCACCGACCCGATGAACGCCGTGCTGCTGGACCAATGGGACAGTGTGGCGTTCACCTCGGGAAGTTCGATCGTTCGGGTGCGCGACGGCTTCGCCTACCTCGGCGCCATGGACCACGGGCTCGTGGTGCTGGACGTCGGTGATCCGGCGCAGATCGCGTTCGTGTCCTCCCTTGTGCCCGATCCCGCCTGGCCGGGCGTGGTGAACTATCCGCCCAATGCCAGGGGCATCGACTTCAAAGGCGATACCCTCTTGCTCGGTTACGATGCCGGCGCCCTGCGCGCGATCGACATCAGCGATCCCACCCAGCCCGTGGAGGTCGGCCGGTATTTCAATCCGCTCCATCCGGCCAACACGGCGAACGCCTACAACAACGTGCGGGTCGTCGGCGACCTGTGCTTCGTGGCCACCGATTTCTGCGGGTTCGAAGTGGTGGACGTCGCGGACGTTGCGCACATGGAGCAGCTGGCCTGGGTGGATCCCTGGAACTGCAACGGCGGCTCGTGGTTCGGGAGCGATGGCCACGCCAACGAACTGATCGCTGCCGCCGGGGACAGCCTGCTCTTCCTCAGTGGCGGCGATAGCGAGGTGCTGGTCTTTGACATCACCGAGCCGGTCACCCCGCGGCTTGTGGGCGGCTTCATCCACCCGAACGACAGCGCGGTGGCCTGGGGCGTGGATGTGCACGATAGCCTGGTGGTGCTGAGCTACATCGACAACTCCCTGGTGCTCTTCCCGCCTCAGCCCTACTATGCGAATGACGGCGGCGTGCAGCTGTTCACCTGGACCGTGGACCGGAGCACGGGCACCAGCGATCCGGGTGCAGGATCACCGCATCATGTCTGGCCCAACCCGACCCAGGGTCCGCTGAACATCCCGGTGGACGGCCCGACGCAGGTGGTGGTCCGCGACCATCTCGGTCGGGAGCGGTGGCAGGGGCGGGTGGGGGGTCCGCTCGCGCGGATCGACCTGACCCGGCTCGCGCCGGGACCCTACGTCGTGGAGCTCATCACCGCACACGGCCGCAGCACCTCCCGCGTGTTGCTGCACTGATCGCCTCGGAACCATGGGGAAGGGACCTCCCGGAAAACAGGTGCGTGATGGCGCCGTGCAAGAGCGTGACTTCTTCGCCGACGTGATGGACGTGGTGCGCCAGATCCCCCGGGGACGCGTGACGAGTTATGGCGCCATCGCCCGGTACCTCGGAGCTGCGCAGAGCGCAGCCCCGATGAGGGTAGTCCTGTTCATCGCTGGGTGATGAGCTTGGTGGTGGCCATGGTCGCACCCGCGTTCACGAGTTCAGCGGTGTAGCTGCCCGCCTCCACCCCCGACAGTCCCAAAGGATCTGTTGTTCGGCCGTATCAACGCAGGCTTGCCATACCGAGCGCCCCCTCAGTGCTGGATGTTGAGCTTGACCTCCCCGATCACGATGCCCTCGGTGCGCACGGCGACAAGGTGGCTGGCTCTTTTCATGATCCTCATTGCACCAAGAGTTTACCGCCCGCCAGCCACTTCCCCTCGCTGACCAAGTGCAGCAGGTAGGGGCCAGGAGAAAAAGCTGAAACTGGAAAGCTGAAAGTTGAAACACCTTCCGTTCTCACCATGTTCTCTCTTCGCACCTCCCTCCCCATCACATCTTGCACCACCAGCTCCACCGGGCCCAGGTCCGCGCCGCCGGGCGGGGCCAGCTCCACGGTCACGGTATGGCCGGTTTCCACGGGGTTGGGAAAGATCTTCAGGTGCTCCTGCAGGCCGATCACGAACTCATTCACGCCCAGCGTCTGGCAGCCCGGTGCGCCGCAGCCCAGGCTGTCGGTCTTGATCAGGAACCAGGTCTGCAGACCGTCCGTCGGATCACCCTGGTCCTGGATCTTCCAGCCGCACATGACGTAGCCCCCATCGCTGGTGGGGTCGATGTCGTTGATGATGGCCTCGTTGTAGTTGTTGGTTTCGCTGAACACGTAATAGAAGCGGGACCATAGGCTGTCGCCGTTCGCATCGAACTTGGCGAACATAGCTGTGCGGCCGTAGCTGATGCTGGTGATGATGCTGCCATCGTCCAATACCTCAAAGTCCCTGGGCCAGGTATCGCTGTTGATGGTCCGGTGGCTGAACTTGCTCCATATGGTGACCCCGTTCAGGTTCCACTTGCGCAGTTCCACCTCCGACCAGGCGGAAGGTTGCACGGACTCCTTATGGCCAGTGAAGGTGAGAATGTTCCCATCCAGGGTCATCCTGACCGAGGGAATGCCAGACCCAAGCTCACCGAACTGCCGCCGCCAGAGCTGGTTGCCCAGGCTGTCAGTACGGATCAGGGTGTGATCATTGGAAGGTCCCCCTCCTGAATGGGTAGCGGTAAGCGCGAAACCGCCGTCCTGGAGTTCGCAAACACTCCAACCCTCATCGCCGTACTGGTCCCCCAGTTGGTTCGTCCAGAGTGTATCCCCATTCTGTGCCACGCGCACCAAAAGGATCTGTGAAAGGTTGTCTATGTCGTCGTACGCACCAATACCCAACATCCCCCCATCACTTGTCCGGATGGACTGCCGGATGAACGCCACCACGGAATCCTGCGCCTCAAAGAAGATCAGCGTATCTGTAGCGGTCGTGTCTCCATCATGGTTGAAAGCATGAAGGATCAGCGTGGCTTCATAGCTATTCGGGTCTTGACGGGTGATGATCGTACGAAAGCCACTATCCACTGGAACCAGTGAATTCAGTGCTTCCGTGTAGAACGACTTGTTCGTGAACGGATGAAGCTCTTGGTCGGTCAGTGCCACGCCATTGCTATCCGTGCGCCGGGTATATACATGGATACGGCCAGGAGCGTTCACACTGAATTGCATGCCACTGAGCAGATAGCCGCCTCCAGGCACTTCATTGACACCGGTGGTCCAACCGGGTATGCCATTCTGAACGCTGTCGAAATGCACCACGAAGGTGTTCTGGGCAGGGAGCGAAATGCTCCCCGCCAGAACAACGGTCAATACCGCGAAGGGCTTGCTCATCGCGCGATGGTGGTCAGCTGGCCATGCTGCGTTGGCTGCTTACGGCTCCACGATCAGCGTACGGCTCCATCGGCGGTGGGTTTTGAGGTGATCTGGATCACATACGGCCCGGCGGGCAGGCCGTTTAGATCGAGCGCGGGATCGCTGCATCTGGGATCATTCCACCAACAGTTTACCGCCCGCCAGCCACTTCCCCTCGCTGACCAAGTGCAACAGGTAGGGGCCAGGAGAAAAAGCTGAAACTGGAAAGCTGAAAGTTGAAACACCTTCCGTTCTCACCATGTTCTCTCTTCGCACCTCCCTCCCCATCACATCTTGCACCACCAGCTCCACCGGGCCCAGGTCCGCGCCGCCGGGCGGGGCCAGCTCCACGGTCACGGTATGGCCGGTTTCCACGGGGTTGGGAAAGATCTTCAGGTGCTCCTGCAGGCCGATCACGAACTCATTCACGCCCAGCGTCTGGCAGCCCGGTGCGCCGCAGCCCAGGCTGTCGGTCTTGATCAGGAACCAGGTCTGCAGACCGTCCGTCGGATCACCCTGGTCCTGGATCTTCCAGCCGCACATGACGTAGCCCCCATCGCTGGTGGGGTCGATGTCGTTGATGATGGCCTCGTTGTAGTTGTTGGTTTCGCTGAACACGTAATAGAAGCGGGACCATAGGCTGTCGCCGTTCGCATCGAACTTGGCGAACATAGCTGTGCGGCCGTAGCTGATGCTGGTGATGATGCTGCCATCGTCCAATACCTCAAAGTCCCTGGGCCAGGTATCGCTGTTGATGGTCCGGTGGCTGAACTTGCTCCATATGGTGACCCCGTTCAGGTTCCACTTGCGCAGTTCCACCTCCGACCAGGCGGAAGGTTGCACGGACTCCTTATGGCCAGTGAAGGTGAGAATGTTCCCATCCGGGGTCATCCTGACCGAGGGAATGCCAGACCCGAGCTCACCGAACTGCCGCCGCCATAGCTGGTTGCCCAAGCTGTCGGTACGGATCAGGGTGTGATCGTTGGAAGGTCCCCCTCCTGAATGGATAGCGGATAGCGCGAACCCGCCATCCTGGAGTTCGCAAATGCTATAACCAACATCGCTGTATTGGTCACCCAGCTGCTTGGTCCACATGGTATCTCCGTTCTGCGTCACGCGAACCAGCAGGATCTGGGCAGAATTGTCGATGTCTTCATAGCCTCCGATCAATAGGTATCCACCAGAACTCACCAAGATCGTCCTCAAGTGTTGAATGAAGACCGAGTCCTGTGGAGAGTAGTGCAGAAGTTCGTGTGTGCTGAGTGTATCTCCATCCTCATTATATTTATATAGCAACAGCGAGCATTCGTAGCTGGATGGGGCGTATCTCGTGACGCCCACTACAAACAGGCTGTCATCTCGTACCATGGATCCAAGCCCGGCACTGTTAAAAACCCGGGGGTCATTTTCATGAATTTCCCGCTCACTTATTACAATACCCCACGTATCAGTACGTCTCAAGAACACGTGAAGTTGCCCCGTGGTATCATGGCTATCTTGGATGCCGCTCAACAGGAAGCCGCCATCATCCAGTTCGATCACACTGCTGGGCTGACCTGGGTTTCCATTCTGGATACTGTCGAAATGCACCACGAAAGTGTTCTGGGCGGGGAGCGAAATGCTCCCCGCCAGAACAACCATCATCAAGATCGCAGCGCGGTTCATCGCACGATGTTGAATTTCACCTCGGCCATGCGGAAGCCGTCCAAGCTCAGGCTTCCCAAGTAAAGTCCTGGAGACCAGTTCCGCACGTTCAGTTCAAGGAACGGCATGCCCGGCTTGAGGAGTTGCGTGATCATCAGCCGGCCCTGTGCGTCATAGATGGTCAGCTGGCTCTCAGGAGGATTGGTTGGCAGGGTCACCATCACCCGGTCATTGGCTGGGTTGGGGTATGCGCTCAGAATCAGGTCTTCAGCGGCCCATGATCTGCGGCGTGGCTCCCATAGCGTGCGCAGCTGCGCCGGGATCAGCGCTGGTGGCAGGCTGTCCAGATCCGCCAGGCCCAGTTGCACGGCCCAAGCGGCGGCGCTTCCTGCGCGGCCCTCCACAAAGGCGTAGTTCTCCAGTTCCTGCAGGTCGCCGCCTTCCAGATCGCTCCAGTTCCCTTGGGCGCGTAGGAGCATCTCACCCAAGGCGATCAGGTCCTCGGTGCCCTCCACCTCTTGCAGGGGCCCGGTCAAGGCAGCAGCCAAGGCCTCGTCGTACCGGCTGCAGGCCATCCAGTAGCGGGCCATCAACGCGGTGGGGCTGGGGTCCATGGCCAGCACCACATCCATGCTGTCGGTGGGGTCGCCGGTACTCAAGGTGTCCTGGGCGTAGTGGCGCAGCAGGCGGTGCTGCAAACGGCTCTTCTGCCCCAGGCGCAACGCGATCTCCTGCTCGTAAATGGCTCGTGGGCTTTGCTGCCCTTGATAGTGATCGATCATGGCCAGGAAGAAAGGGGTCAGCACCTGGCTCTCCTCCAAAGCCCGCCAGACCTCATTGGTCAGTTCGCTGTTGCCGATCAGCACCTGGGTCAGGTGCCAGGGGTCCATGGGCACCTCGCGCCAGATGGCCGCCAACAGCACCTCATCGCTCAAGGGGGATTGTTGCAGCATTTCATCGCGCAACACATGGCTGGGGTGCCAGGGGTCGGCGAAGTGGATCAGCTCCAGCAGGTCCGGCTTGTCGCCGCCATCCACATTACCCAAGTATTGGGCCACGGCACTGGCCAGTTCCTGTAAGCGTAGCTGGTATTCGTTCAGTTGGAAGACATGACCACCACTGCCGTCTTCAAGTTCGTCCAGATACCCTTCATCACAATGAACTTCCGGGTCGAAAGAAAAGGTATGATCGACCCTCACCAGGTCGTAGTACTCATCCACGAACGACTCACCGTTGCCCATGAGGTCATGGATGCACTTGGGGCGCATTTCCGGGTTGTTCGTATTCTGGAAGTAGAAGTACTGGATGTCTACGTCCCCTGGATCTAGCAAAGGCTCGACATAGATATCCCAAGGCGGTCCCTGACATGGTCTTGCACTGAAGTAGCGGTTGTTGGCATGCATGGACGCGTCAGAAGGGTCGCCTTGGTCCGCCTGGATATTGCCAATTCCTGACTGGTCCGGCAACACTATCTGGTCATAGGTATTGTCCAAGCTTTGGCCATGGTCACCACACAGCCATTGCAGGCCCGGCTTGGTTCCAGTACCTGGCGGGCTGGGCCCCACGTGGTTCCCATACGCAGAAGTGGCTACTGTGAGGCCATCAAAGTCGTTGTCGTAGATCTGGTTATTATCCACGGCCGGCCCCCGGAACCAGATTCCCACGGTAGGCGAGAGCGCGTTGGGATCGCCAAGGAAGGTGTTGCGCTCCACCGTATAGCCTTCGCTGCTCCAGAGGTACATGCCACAGCTGGCCGTTCCTCCAGGCAGTACATCCGTTGTGAGCGTATGGAATTCGTTGTTCGTCACCACCGGCTGCCGCCCTTGGAAGTCGATGAGCCCATAGTAGGCGTTGTTGTGGAAACCCATGCCGTCCACTTCGTACACCTTGGTCATGTCCGGGGCGAAGGCCAGTACGCCTATGGAGAGGTTGTCAAAGGTGTGGTCCGCGTAGTTCATGCCCCCCTTGCAGGTGAAGGTGGCGTCGAAGGCATAGATCCCCCAGCCGCGTCGTTTCAGTTGAAAGGCCGTGTGGTCGTTATTTCGGAAGGCACAGCCACCGAAGCGGACGCCGTTGACATCGGTCAAGCGAGCATGGCACAATGGCGATATGGCCATGTCAGGCCAGTCGGCATCGGTGATGAACTCGGTGTTGCTGAAGGTGCAGAGATTATAGAATTCGTTTCCACCCACGATGCGATGGAACCGTTCGATCCGCACTCCGGTTATGTTGTTCCTGAAGGTGCTGTTCGACGTGAACACACGACCTCCATAGTGGTCGGGATCACTGGCATTGGGCGTGAGCTCCCGCGCGCACCACACGCCCACCACCGCGTTGCGAACCTCGCTGCTCCAGAGCGATAATCGTCCTTGGTATTGTTGGGATTGCGTCCCATCGCTGGTGGTGCCCTCCACGCGGATGCCCTTCCACCATTCCCCCTCGCACGCGCTGGTGAAGGTGCAGTTGGTGCAGGTGAGGCTGGCGCCGGGTTCGATCACCAGGGCGGCATCCGTGCTGAAGGCGAAGGTGAGGTCCTGGGCGGTGATGTGGGCGCCAGCGGGGAGGCGCAATTCTTCGCAGATGCGCACTACGGGTTTATCACAGAACGGGTTGACGGTCGGCGTCCAGTTGCCCGCGCCCACAGGTGCGGCATAGGCCACCGTACAGGTCATGTCCTGGAGCCCCTGGCAGCACACGGGATCGCTCATGTGCTCCAAGGAGGCATCGTCGTAGCCCTGGGCCTGCAGCAGGTGGTAGCGGTCCTGCACGTTGTTCCACCCCAGGGAAGGGTCCGCGCACAGGCTCGCCTGATCCACGGTAATGGCCTGTGGCAGCCAGGTGGCCGTGTTGGGGTCATCCGGTCCAGCCAAGGCGCTGAGCCAGGCGTTGCCCTGGTCGTCCGTGCCGGCCATATACAGCGCGAGCCCAATGCCGTCGGGGGCCGGGGCGAGCTCCAGCTCACTGTCCACCGAGGGCAGCAAGGCGATGGTGGGGAAGGAGTTGGTCGTGAGCGTGGCCCAATCGAAATAGCCCAAGTGGTGCAGTCCATCCCAAAAGGGCTGGCCATGATCGGCGAGGCTCCGGCTCCAATATACCAAGGCACCATCGGCGGTGAACTCCACCCCTCCGGCACCGGGGTAGGCCACGGTGGTGCCCAGGTTGGTCGGCGCAGGTGGTGCGGTGATGAGCAGGTCGCCGATGGATACGTTCTCGTAGAAGGTGCGGGGTACGGTGGGTAGTGCGGCGTCGTACGCGGCCACATGCACCAGGAACGCGTTATAGTCCGGCGGGGGCGGCATGATCTGGTCGCTGTACAACGTAATGCTGAAGGCAACGCGCACGGTGCTGCCCGCGGCCACGGCCTCCAACTCGCCCTTGGCCACGCGTGGCCGGGCTGTCGGGTTGAGGACGGCTCCGGCCAGATCCACGGGTTGGCTGCCCAGGAGCAGGATGCTGCTGCTGGTGAGTTCGTACCGGGCGATCACCTCACCGTTGCTAGCGAACAAGAAGGTGCGGCCTGTCGCTTCGGAGCGGACGGCGTCCATATGCAGACAGCGCTCGCCGGCACCCCAGAGGTCAGCGAAAGCTGCGCCGAGGTCGACCGCGATCGGGTTCGCGTAGGGCCATGCGAACATCAGATCATACCCGGCGGCGTCCAGGTCCGTGTCGTCCAGCACGCGTCCCCGCCGCTCCGGGTCGTTGGGGAACGCGGGGTTCTGCAGGGTCATGTCCAGCACCGAGACGTGCAGCACGGGATCGGCCTGGGCGCCGGCCACCGCGATGCTGTGGAAGAGATACCAATGGCCGCATCGACCCGGCACGGGGGCTACGATGAGCTCCGTGCTTCCGGCAAGGAGGCACCCCGCAGTGCTGCTGCAGCCGAGGTCACCTCCTTGGGTGATGCGATAGCCATTGCGGTCGTACAGGTCACCGTCCACGGCGAAGAACAGGATGCAGCCCAGGTCGTCCAACTGAACATAGGCCGATGTGGTGGCCGCGCCACCGCTGTACTGGTCCGCACCTGCATTGGGGTCGTTGGGTTGGGGAAGGGCGAAGGTGCTGGCGGGTTCACCCGGGGTCAGCACCACCACCTCGTTCCCCTGCACCCAGCTGGTCCGCTGGGCCTGGGCGGTGGTGACGCCGGCGATCATCAGGAAAAGGAGCGTTCTACCCCCCCCCCCCCCCCCCCCCAAAAAAAAAAAAAAAAAAACAAAACAAAAATTAAAAGGGCGCAGGGCGGTGGGGACCTCAGGGTGCCTTGTGACGTGGGGTTGGGTTTGTGTGGAG
>CALMPI010000015.1 GCA_937872175.1 uncultured Flavobacteriales bacterium
CGGCGCCGGGCGGGGCGCGGGGGGTGTCCGTGTTCCGGCGAGCCCCGGGGGGGCGGGCCAACCCCCCGGTCCGCCCCAGCGCCCCCCCCGGGAGGGGGTATGGCCCCGCCTCGCTTGCTGTGGGTGATGCGCGGTACCAGGATGAGACGCGGACCTTCACCGGCATCGGGCTCCGGCCCTATGCCCCTGTCCACCTGGACGGCAGCCGCGTTGGTGGCGACATTGTCCTGACCTGGATCAGGCGCACCCGCTTCGGGGGCGACACCTGGGACCTCGCTGAGGTGCCGCTCAACGAGGAGAGCGAGCGCTATGAGGTGGACATCGTGAACGGCTCGGGGACCGTGGTGCGGACCCTGACGGTGACCAGCCCCACCGCAACCTACACGGCGGCCCAGGAGGCGGCGGACTTCGGGAGCACCCAGCTGTTCCTGACGTTCCGCGTGTACCAGATCAGCGCGACCGTTGGGCGCGGGCGCATGGCAGAGGAGACGATTGATGTCTGACACCCCCATCCTCGGCATGCCCTACATCATGCCGAACCAAGACCAGAAGCACGTGACCCACAACGAGGCGCTGGACATCCTGGACAAGGTGGTCCAGGCCAGCGTGGCCTTCGTGGGCAACACTCCCCCGGGCTCCAACGCGGCGGGCGACAGGTTCATTGTCGGCTCCTCCCCGACCGGGGCCTGGACCGGCCACGCCGGGGACCTCGCCACCTGGGACGGCACCGCCTGGGTGTTCCTGATGCCCAAGGAGGGCTGGCTGGTGTACGACCGGGACACCGAGACGCTGCTGGTCAAGCGCTTCTCGGGCTGGGAGGACGCGACGGCGGCCACCCCGTCCGCCTCGCTCATCGCGGCCCGGAGCCCGAACGGGGCTGAGGTCCAGTTCCACATCCTGGAGGAGGAGCTGACCGGCCTGAGCGGCGCGACGGTGGACAGCTCCATCAACATCCCGAGCGGCGCGATTGTCTTCAACGTGAGCGAGCGGGTGACCACCTCCATCACCGGCGCAACCTCCTTCAGCGTGGGCATCGCGGGCGAGGCGTCCAAGTTCGGCGGCAGCCTGGGCGTGTCCGCCGGGAGCACGAACATGGGCGTGATCGGCCCCACCGGCTTCTACTCGCCCACCCCCATCCGGCTGACAGCAGCCGGGGGCAACTTCACCGGGGGCGCTGTCCGCATCGCCATCCACTACTACCTGCCCAAGGTCCCGCAGAGCTGAGGAGACAGCACATGAGCCTGAGCAACTTCGACATCCAGCGCGTCCTCCGGGCCGCCGGGTACTACAGCGGCAGCCTGGACGGGGACCTGGGCCCGAAGTCCAAGGCAGGCATCGAGAAGCTCCTGCAGTCCCGCTCGGGCGAGGTCGCGGGCAACTGGACCTTCTGGGGCACCCAGCGCCGGGGCATCGCGGCCCTCCAGCTCATCCTGAAGCACGCGGGCTTCCCGGACGTGGGGGCCATCGACGGCCTGGCCGGGATGCTGACGCTGCAGGCGTACAGCGACTGGGACCACCTCCAGCAGACCGGGGAGAGGCCCGCCCCCTGGCGTCCCGACGACACGCCCGAGGAGCCCACCGGCCCCGCCCCGAGCTGGGGCACGCAGCGCGACATGGACCGGCGCTATGGACCGGCGGGCGGCAAGCAGTGCACCGCCGGGGTGGTCAACCTCCCCTTCCCGCTCCGCATCGCGTGGGACAAGTCCAGCACCGTGCGGACCTTCCGCTGTCACGAGGAGGTCGCGGCCAGCGCTGAGCGGGCGTACCGCCGGGTGGCCAGCGCGTACTCCCCCGAGGACATCCAGACCCTCGGGCTGGACCTGTTCGGGGGGTGCTACAACTACCGCAACAAGCGCGGCGGCTCCACCCTGTCCACCCATGCCTACGGGCTGGCCATCGACACTGACCCGGAGCGCAACCAGCTCCGGTGGGACCACAGCCGCGCCCGGCTCGCCCGCCCCGACGCAGTGGAGTGGTTCCGCTGCTGGGAGGCGGAGGGCTGGCTGTCCCTTGGCCGTGCGCGCGACTTCGACTGGATGCACGTCCAGGCCCCGGGCCTCTGAGCCCACAACCTGAAGGAGACTGACATGAACGACTACAAGAGCATCTGGACCTCCACGACCGTCTGGGGCGGCATCGTGGCCCTCCTCGCGGGCATCGCTGCCATCTTCGGCGTGACCTTCACCGAGGCGGACCAGGCGACCCTCACCGAGGCCCTCCTGGGCATCAGCTCCGCCATCGGTGGCATCGTGGCCATCTGGGGCCGCATCCGGGCCACCAAGCAGATCGGGAAGTGATGAGCTGGCTGCCCCTCCTCCGTGCCCTGCTGCAGCTCGCCTCCTTCGTGGCCACCCGTGTCCGCGATGAGGAGCTGCGTCAGTCCGGGGAGGCGCGGCTGCTCGTCAAGCAGCTGGAGGACCTCCATGAACGCATGTACCAGGCTGCCCTGGCTCGCGGCAGCGAGCCTCCTGCTGACCGGCTGCGCGACGATGACGGGCACCGGCGGGACTGAACCCCCGCCGGATGCCGCCCGACCGGCGGCGGTGTGCGCCGTGTGGCTTCCCATCAGCTGGAGCGCGGCGGACACCGACCAGACCATCAGGGAGGTGAAGGCGAACAACCGCGCCCGGGACGGGTGGGGCTGCCCACCGTCTTAACTTCGGGCCGCCGTCTTAACTTCACACCCCGCCCAGGGGGCGAAGTTAAGACGCATAAGCCCATGACGGGGCACACGTATCTGTGCGCGTCTTAACTTACCTGGCTTTCTTACCCAGGGAGAGCTTCGCCCGTGCCGGTGAAGTTTTCACCCTCCCCCTTCTAAGTTAAGAAAGTTAAGGAAGTTAAGAAATGCCTGGCAGGTCAGTCGGTTATGCGGAACGGCTTCCGCTGCCTCCCCTGGGCTAAGTTAAGAAAGCAGTTCCGCCTGCGCACGCCTTCTGGGCTTCCGCTCCGGGCCGCGCCCGCGTAGGATCGGGACCCGAGAAATGGAGGACCAGTGCATGGGGTACGTCCCACACACCAAACCCTTTGACCACCAGCGCCGCGTCTGGGAGCAGTCCCGCGAGCTGAAGGCGTTCGCCGCGTTCTGGGAGCAGGGCACAGGCAAGTCCAAGCTGACCATTGACACCCTCGGGCACCTGTACACCGAGGGCGAGGTGGACGGCGCGATCATCGTGGCCCCGAACGGGGTGCACCGCAACTGGATCACGGATGAGCTGCCCACGCACCTCAGCCCGGACATCCCGCTGCGCTCGCACGCCTACAGCTCCCCGAGCGCGACCACCCGCTGGCACCGCGAGGCGGTTGACGGTGTCCTTGGGCACCGGGGCCTCGGGCTCCTCGCCATCAGCTATGACGCCTGGATGACCGACGCGGGCAAGAAGGCGGTGTGGCACATGATGCGCAAGCGGCGCTGCCTCCTCGCCCTGGATGAGAGCCACCGGATCAAGACGCCCACGGCCCGCCGCACCCGCTCCATCCTGGCCGGGGGCAAGCACGCCCCGTACCGGCGGGTGCTGTCCGGGACGCCCGTGACCAACGGCCCCTTCGACATCTACACGCAGGTCAGCTTCCTTGACCCGGACTTCTGGAGGCGTGAGCTGGACATCGGCTCCTTCACCGCCTTCAAGGCGTACTTCGGGGTGTGGGACCGGGGGTGGAACAACGCGCAGCAGCGCGAGTACGACATGCTGGTGGGCTACCAGAACCTGGAGGAGCTGGCGGCGGCCATCAAGCTCATCAGCTCGCGTGTGACCAAGGATGAGGTGCTGGACCTCCCGCCCAAGCTCTACACCAAGCGGTACTATGACATGAGCCCGGCGCAGCGCCGGGTGTACGACAGCCTTGAGGCGGAGTTCATGGCCTGGCTGGACAGCGGGGAGCTGGTCACGGCTCCGCTCGCCATCACCCGCATGCTCCGGCTCCAGCAGGTCCTGTGTGGGTACCTCCCGGTGGACGGGGAGGATGAGCCGCGCGAGCTCATCGAGCGGGACAACAACCCGCGCCTGAAGCTCCTCCGGGACACCATGGAGGACGTGAACGGCAAGACCCTCATCTGGGCCACCTGGACCCGGGACATCGACATGATCATGGACATGCTCCGGGCCATCGGGCGCAACCCCGTCCGCTATGACGGGACGGTGAGCGATGAGGACCGCGAGCGGGCCAAGCAGGCCCTGAAGCGCGGGGACGCCACCGACTTCGTGGCCAACAGCCAGATGAGCGAGGGGCTGACCCTCAACGAGGCCAAGACAACCATCTACTACAACAACAGCTACAAGCTCATCGACCGGCTCCAGACAGAGGACCGCAACCACCGCATCGGGCAGGAGGACCACGTCACCTACATCGACCTTGTGTGCCCGGGGACCCGGGATGAGAACGCCATCGACGCCCTGGTGGCCAAGCTGGACGTGGCCAACGTCATCATGGGCGACAAGCAGAGGAGCTGGCTGTGACGGTTTACGTTGTCCAGGACCACCGCCGGTACAACCGCGACACTGGCGAGTATGAGAGCGTGCACGACCTGACCCCGGCGGAGGAGTACGGCCCGCTGAAGTACCTCCTGACCCCCACGGCGGCCCCGTGGCACCCCGAGGCGGTGCTGCCCGACCTCTGGGCGGGGCTCCGGGAGTACGGTGACGGGGACTTCCTGCTGCTCACCGGCAACCCGGTCCTCATCGGCTGGGCGACGGCGGTGGCTGCCGACTTCAACGAGGGGAGGGTGAACCTGCTCCAGTGGCATGGCCGCGAGCGGCGCTACATCCCCGTGTCGGCTCAAGTGTTCGACGTTGACCCCGGGGACACCCGGGGATAGGCTCGTGAGTGGAGAAAAGGAGCACCACATGACCGGATATGAAGAGCTTGCGCAGGCCCCGCTCGGGGACAACATCCTGGCCCAGATCGCACAGACGGCCCGCGACATCCTTGCCGCCCAGGAGGCGGTGCGGGAGCGCGAGGCGGAGCTGAAGGCGGCCCAGCAGCACCTCAAGACCCTCGTGGAGGAGGTCATGGTGGAGCTGCTCCAGGAGGCGGGCCAGGAGGAGCTGACCACCATCGACGGCCTCAAGGTGTCCATCAAGGAGATGGTCCGGGGCCAGCCCACCAAGGACAACGAGGCGGCGGCCTTCGCCTGGCTGCGCGACCACGGCCAGGGCGGGATCATCAAGAGCCAGATCATGGCGGACCTCGGCAAGGCGGACCAGGAGAAGGTCCAGGCGGCCCTGGAGGCGCTCGCCAGCGCCGGGGTGCGCGGCCAGACCAAGCAGGGCGTCCACTGGCAGACCCTCGGGGCGCTCGTGCGCGAGCTGCTGTCCAAGGGTGAGAACGTCCCGCTGGACCTCCTGGGCGTCCACGTCTGGAAGCAGGCGGAGGTGAAGCCCAAGGGCTGACTGAGCTCCCGCCACCTGGGTGAACGGTGGGCGGCCCTCCTGCTCGGGGGAAGCGCGAGAGCCGGTGCGCTGAAACCGCCTCACATCAAAGGAGAGCCATCATGGCAAAGACTGACGTTGCAGTGAAGGAGCAGGCCGGGCTGCCTGCCGAGTACGCGGGCTATGAGGAGTATGCCGGCCAGGGCCTGGACGACATCACCAGCGAGGACAAGGGCCTTCCGTTCTTTGAAATCCTCCAGCCCCTCAGCCCCGAGGTGGAGGACATCCCGGAAGCCCAGGCGGGGATGATCATCAACAAGGCGACCAAGGAGCTGTTCAGCTCCATCCGCTTCGTCCCGGTCTGCCGTGACCACGTGTACACCGAGTGGGTGCCCCGTGACTCCGGCGGCGGCCTGGTGGCCACCCACCAGCTGACCGACGACATCGTGAAGGCGGCCCGCTCCAAGCAGCGCGTCGGCAAGCATGAGCTGCCCAACGGCAATGAGCTCATTGAAACCTTCTACCTGTACGGCATGGTGCTGGACGCGGACGACAACCCGATGCCCGCCGTCATCAGCTTCACGTCCACCAAGATCGCAGCCTACAAGACGCTGACGACCCGGGCGGACAGCCTGATGTTCCGCACCAAGGACGGGCGCAAGCTGAAGTTCCCGTGGTTCGCCCACGTCTGGAAGCTCGGCACCGAGAAGAAGAAGAAGGACAAGTACACGTGGTACACGTGGAGCGTGGCCTTCGACGGTGCCAACGACAAGGCGGAGGAGGCCCGCCTGCCGTCCGAACACCCCGCCGTCCAGCTCGGCAGCGACATCTACCAGTCGCACCGGGGCGGCCAGCTCAAGGTCAACACCGAGGGCATGTCCAATGACGGCCCGGGCCGCGAGGGCGGTGGTGGCCAGGTCGGGGAGGACGATGAGCCGCCCTTCTGAGCGGCCCGCCGTCAACAGGGGGAGGGCTCCGGCCCTCCCCTCCACCTGAGAAATGGAGCACCCCGATGGACTGGTCACCCCAACAGGACCGCGCCCTTGTCAACGTCAGCCGCTGGCTCCAGTCCCCCGGGGACCGGCAGCTGTTCCGCCTGTTCGGGTACGCCGGGACCGGCAAGACCACCCTGGCCAAGCACCTCGCTGAGGGCGTGGACGGCACCGTGCTGTTCGCCGCATACACGGGGAAGGCGGCCAGCGTCCTCAAGGCGAGCGGGGCACCGAACGCGCAGACCCTCCACAGCCTCATCTACCACCCCAAGGAGCGCTCCCGGGAGCGGATGGATGAGCTCAAGCAGGAGCTGGCCGGGCTTGAGAAGATGATGCGCGACACCCCCGAGGAGGACTGGCAGCGCGACTGGGCTGACCGGCGGCAGCGCCTCCAGGGCGAGATCAGGGCGGAGGAGAAGAACGCCCGGCGGCCCGACTTCACGCTGAACCTGGAGAGCGCCCTGCGCAGCGCCTCGCTGCTCGTGGTTGACGAGTGCTCCATGGTTGACGAGGAGATGGCCCAGGACATCCTGAGCTTCGGCACGCCTGTGCTCGTGTTGGGCGACCCTGCCCAGCTCCCGCCCGTCAAGGGGACCGGGTACTTCACCGACGCCAAGCCCGACATCATGCTCACCGAGATACACCGCCAGGCCCGGGACAACCCCATCATTGACCTCGCCACCCGCGTCCGCTCCGGGGAGGCGCTCCCCCTGGGCCAGTACGGGGAGAGCAGCGTGATCACCCGGGCCACGCCCGAGCTTGCCCTGGCGGCTGACCAGGTGCTGGTCGGCAAGAACGCGACCCGCGTGTCCACCAACCGCCGGATGCGCGAGCTGAAGGACTTCAAGGGCTCCCCCTTCCCGCTGGCCGGGGAGAAGCTCGTGTGTCTGCGCAACGACCGCGAGCTGGGCCTGCTCAACGGCACCCTCCACGAGTGCCTCGCGGACAGCGAGATGCTGGGCGGCTTCGTCAACCTCCGCATCCGCCCGGAGGACGCCCCGGGCGCTGACCCGCTGCTGGTCCCTGCCCACCCGGAGCACTTCAACGGGGACCCGGAGCAGATCGGGTACTGGGACCGGCGGAGCGCCCAGGAGTTCACCTTTGGGTACGCCCTCACCTGTCACAAGGCCCAGGGCTCCCAGTGGGGCCGCGTCCTCATCATTGACGAGAGCGGCGTGTTCAGGCAGCGGGATGTCCGCCAGAAGTGGCTGTACACGGCCATCACCCGGGCCCAGCAGCAGGTGACGGTGGTCCGTGGATGAGCCCGGGCGAGCAGGTGGAGCTGGCTCACAAGGTCGCGGGCCGCGCGATGGGCCAGCTGGTGTACATGATCGTCAAGCGGCGCATCAGCCGCACGACGCTGGAGTGGTGCGCCCAGGAGCTGGAGCGGGCCGCTGCCATCATCAGAACGGTGTTGACTGGAGGAGGCCCCCCGGAGTAACCTGGGGGCCTCCACGGCAGCGCGACCTAAGATCAACAGCAAGAGGGGCCAGCGATGGGACCACAGACACGAGTGGGCGACTACTTCCACGCAATGAAGTACCGGGCGGAGGGCGAGGACTTCCGCGAGGCGAACAACAGGGTGGCGTCCGCCCTCAAGGACGATGACGACCACTACCACGCATTCCGCGACATCACGGGCAAGATGCGCTTCATGGCCGCCGGGCGCGTCCAGAGCGCGATGGGCTCCGCCCGGGCCACCACCCCGTACAACTGCTATGTCTCCGGGACCATTGAGGACAGCTTCGTCCACGGCGAGGGGAACATCATGCAGCGGGCCACCGAGGCGGCGGCCACGATGCGGATGGGCGGCGGCATCGGGTACGACTTCAGCACCCTGCGACCCCGGGGTGACATCATCCGCAAGCTCCAGTCCCACTCCTCCGGCCCCATCAGCTTCATGCGCATCTTCAACGAGATTTGCAAGTGTGTGGCCTCCTCGGGGCACCGGCGCGGGGCGCAGATGGGCGTCATGCGCGTGGACCACCCGGACATTGAGGAGTTCATCCACGCCAAGCACAACATCACCGAGCTGACCGGCTTCAACCTGTCCATCGCGGTGACTGACGAGTTCATGGAGGCGGTGCTGGCGGGCGAGGACTTCGACCTGCGGTGGGGCGGCCAGGTGTACAGCACCGTCCACGCCCCGGCGCTCTGGGAGACGATCATGCGCAGCACCTGGGACTGGGCGGAGCCCGGGGTGCTCTTCATCGACCGCATCAACGGCATGAACAACCTCTGGTACTGTGAGACCATCGCAGCGACCAACCCCTGCGGCGAGCAGCCGCTGCCGCCCTACGGGGCCTGCCTCCTGGGCTCCTTCAACGCCACCAAGTACATCGTCCCCACCCCCGGGCTCCGGCTGGACACCGACCCTGCCTGGGAGTTCGACTATGCCCAGCTGCGGGCGGACATCCCGCACGTGGTCCGGGCGATGGACAACGTGGTGGACCGCGCCCGCTACCCACTGCCCCAGCAGCGGGCGGAGGCGCTGAACAAGCGCCGCATGGGCCTCGGGGTGACGGGCATGGCGAACGCAGGCGAGGCCCTCGGGCACCCCTACGGCTCGCCCGGGTACCTGGAGTGGCAGGAGGAGGTCATGATGACCATCGCGGTGGAGTGCTACCGCGCCAGCGCCCTCCTCGCCCGCGACAAGGGGGCGTTCCCCCTGTACGATGCCGACAAGTACCTCCAGGGCCGCTTCATCGCCCAGCTCCGGGAGGTGGCCCCGGACGTGGTGGAGCTCATCGAGCGCCACGGCATCCGCAACAGCCACCTCACCTCCATCGCCCCGACCGGCACCATCAGCCTCTGCGCTGACAACTGCTCCTCCGGCATCGAGCCCGTCTTTGACTACGTGCAGGTGCGCCCGGTCAACACGCCCTCCGGCCAGGAGCTGGTGGAGGTGGAGGACTACGGGGTGCGCGAGTTCGGGGTGCGGGGCCGCCGCGCGCACGAGGTCACGGCCCGGGAGCACGTTCTGGTCCTCGCCTCCGCCCAGCGCTGGGTGGACAGCTCCGTGTCCAAGACCACCAACATGGACAGCTCCATGCCGTGGGAGGACTTCAAGGACCTGTACCTGACCGCCTGGCGCGAGGGGTGCAAGGGCTGCACCACCTTCAACAAGGACGGCAAGCGCATCGCCCTCCTCACCGGCAAGTCCACCGAGGACGCCCCGGCCCCGGAGGCGGCCATGCCCGAGGGGGCCATGTGCTCCATCGACCCGGTGACGGGCCTGAAGGAGTGCGGCTGACGTGGACCACTACAGGGAGGTGATGGCGGGGTACATGGAGGGCTGCCGGCACCGCCGGGCGCACCCCCGCGGCGCCCCCACCGGGGCGGGGCGGGGGCTCGGGGGGGGGCGGCCCCCCCCCGCCCCCAAGCCGGGCACCCGCCACATCCCCCTGTTCCCGTTCCCCCGCAACTGCGCCGGGGAACGGCTCCACCGGATGAGTGGCTGGGACCTCCCGAGCTACTTCACCTGGTGGGACACCGTCAACACCATCGCCTGGTTCCCGGGCCGCGCCTCCTCCGGGAAGGGTGACGCCTTCCCCGCCGCGCTGGCCCGGGAGCACGCTGCCCTCCGCCTCGTGGAGTACCGGATGGGCGAGCGCCCGTGCCTGTTCGTGGGCAAGGGGAACGCCTCTGCCTACCCATGGGCAGGGGGCCTCCCGGGGCCAATGGAGTGGAGGGAGCAGGAGGGCGGCGGGCGCTGGGCCTGGTTCCCTCACACCTCGGGCATCGTCCCGTTCTGGAACAGCGGGGACAACCGCGCCCAGCTCCGCCAGCTCTTTTCCGATGCTCAGCAACTATTTTCCGTTCCCGGCCAAATCGCCTCTTGACTTATCCCCGCCCCATTGTTATGTAGGAGTTATCCCCGGTGGGACCTGCCCCCGGCTAACCCGAGAAATGGAGCACTGAGATGACCAACACCTTCGTCACCATCGACATCGCCAACCTCACCGTCGCCTTCCACGCCACTTCGGATGACGCCATGCACGTGTCCGACCAGCGCGACCACTACGCCGCGACCTGCCAGGAGGACCTGATGGACCTGTCCGGCCCGGTCATGGTTGCGCTCTACAACGCGACGGCGGCGGACCTGGACACCAACCTCACCCCGGTCAACAAGTTCTCCAGCAAGGAGGTCGGGGCCAAGCGCCTCTGGGCCAACCTGGTGGACCTGCGCGAGGTGTACCTGGAGCGCCACGCCCAGGTGGAGAAGGCCCGCGAGGCGGCCAAGAAGGGACCGGCTGACCCGGAGGCGCACGCTGCCTGGGAACAGCGCAAGGCGGACGCGGCCCGCGACCGGGCTGCCCCGGCCAAGGCCACCGACTACCCCGCCCCGAAGGCTGCCCGCCGCAACACCGGCATCAACCTCGCCCCGAAGGCCACCGTGTACCCCTGCCGCGAGGGCTCCAAGCAGGCGATCCTCGTGGACATGCTGTCCCGCCCCCAGGGTGCGACGATGGCGGAGCTGATGGACGCCCTCAGCGGCGGCTCCAAGCCCTGGCAGGAGGTCACCGTCAAGTCCGGGCTCAACTGGGACATGAACAAGGTCAAGGGGTACGGCATCCGCACCTCCAAGCGCGGCGATGACGACTGCTACCACCTGGTGCTGCCGAAGGGGATGACCGCCCCCCTGCCCCACACCCCGAAGAAGGGCTGAGCCTCCGGGCTCACCCACCCCACCGACACCCCGAGAAATGGAGCACAACATGACCGCCGCCATCGACCGCAAGACCCTCGACAAGATCAGGAAGTTGATGAACCTCGCCAAGGACGGCGGGGCCACCGAGGGGGAGGCCAGCGTGGCCCTGGAGAAGGCCCGCGAGATCATGGCCGCCAACAACCTGACCATGGCCCAGCTGGAGGCGGCGGGCCGGGACGCGGGGGAGGGCTCCAAGCGCCTCAAGGGCGGGGTGAAGGGCAAGGCCCTGTACAAGTACCAGCAGCGCCTGATGAGCACCATCGCTGACACCAACTTCTGCGCCGTCCTCGTGGACAGCTCCTGGAACGGGCGGCGGTACATGGACACCGGCTACACCATCGTGGGCCGCGAGGCGAACGTGGCCGCCGTGGTCAACATGTTCGACTACCTCAACGCCTCGCTGGAGCGCATCGTCACGCCCCACCTGAGCTCCAACAGCGAGCGCCTGAGCCGCTGGGCGATCAGCTTCAAGGAGGGTGCGGCCCAGCGCCTGGCCGAGCGGCTGCGCGAGCGGCACAACGAGGCCATGGCCGAGCAGAGCGCCCAGGCGAGGGCCCAGCAGGCGGCAGCCCGCCAGTCCTCGGGCAGCTCCGCCAGCGGGGCGCTGGTTGTCGTCATGGAGGACTTCGCCCAGGCGGAGGCTGATGCCAACTATGAGCACCGGATGGGCTGGGAGCCGGGCGAGGCGGCCAAGCGCCGCGCCCAGAGCGAGGCCCGCCGGGCAGAGCACCAGCGCCGTGAGGAGGAGCGCCGCGCCAACCTCACCGAGGAGGAGCGGGCGGCTGAGGACGCGGCCCGCGAGAAGGACCGGGCCAAGTGGGAGGCCAAGTGGGACCGTGAGCGCGACCGCTACTGGGCCAACCGCGACATGGATGCGTACTTCCAGGGCCGGGATGAGGCCGACAAGATCGGCCTTGACGACCAGGTGGGCCACAAGCGCCAGTCCGCCCTCAAGTGAAACTGCTTGCCCCGGCCCCCGTGCCGGGGATAAGCTCGCCCGAGAAAAGGAGCACCCCGATGAACAAAGCACGCCGCAAACAGATCGCAGACCTGGCCGCCCAGCTCCGCAAGGTGCTGGAGGAAGCCAGCCTGGAGGACCTCAAGGGAGAGGTGGAACAGCTCCGGGACGATGAACAGGAGTACCTGGACAACATGCCCGAGAGCCTCCAGCAGGGAGAGCGAGGCCAGGCGGCGGAGAGCGCCGTGAGCGCCCTGGACACCGCCGTGGAGGCCATCCAGAGTGCCTTCGACAGCCTGGAGGAGGCTGCCGGAGCCCTGGATGAGGCGGAGGGCGTGTGATGATCATCGACAACACACCCGTGGAGGACCACCGCCAGCAGTACGGGCTGCTGGTCAAGCGCGAGGACCTCTGCTGCCCGCCCCCCGGGCCGCCCTTCTCCAAGACGCGGGGCGTGTACGCCCACGTCAAGGCCCGCCCTGAGCAGGTCATCGGGGTGCTGGACACCTACCACTCCCAGGCGGGCCACGCGGTGGCTCAGGCCTGCGACCTCCTGGGCAAGACCTGCGTCAACTACTACCCCAACTTCAAGCACGAGCCCGGCCCGCGCGAGCCCCAGCACCACGCCATGGCGCTCGGGGCACAGCTCCAGCCGCTCCCGGCGGGCCGGAGCGCGGTGCTGTACCACCAGGCCAAGAAGGACCTCGCCCGCATCCACGACAGCTACATGATGCCCAACGCCCTGAAGCTCCCCGAGATGGTGAGCGAGACGGCAGCGGAGGTGCGGCGGACGCTGAGCAGCGGAGCCCTGAACCACATCTGGGGCACCGAGATGCCGGTGCTCATCGCCATCAGCTCGGGGACCATCGCGGCGGGCGTCATCCAGGGCTTCCGCCAGGCGGACCTCCGGCCCCGCTTCATCCTCCACATGGGGTATGACCGGAGCCAGGACGCGGTGCTGAAGTACCTCGCCGGGCACCTCGGGAGCCTGGAGCACGACTACATCACCCTGGTCAACGAGGGGTACGGGTACAAGGACGTTGCCCGCCCCGGGGAGACGCCCCCGTGGCCCTGCAACTCCCACTATGACCTGAAGGCGTTCCGCTGGTGGCTGCGCGAGGGGCGCGGGCGCTGGGGCGAGGCCCTCATGTGGAACATAGGGTGAGCCGCCATGGACCAGGGAGAGTACAGCGGGCCGCTGGAGGCCCTCCGGGGCCGCCGGGCGCTGGTGAGGCCCGACGACACCTATGAGCTGCCGCTGGAGCAGCGGACCCTCCAGGCCCAGTTCAACGACCAGGACCTGCGGCACCCGGAGACGGGAGCCCGCCTGGGCTTCGACTGGCACACCTTCCCGGCGGCCCACTTCAAGCTCCTCATCCCGGTGAGGTGGTGATGGACAGGGCAAGGGACATCTGGGAGAAGGCCCCGTGGCCGGTCATCGGCTCGCGCTGGCTCCACGTCAAGACCGGGAACGTGTACCAGGTCACTGGGAAGGCCCTGCGTGAGGCAGACCTGGAGCCCGTGGTGGTGTACACCCGGAGCGAGGCTGCATGGCACCCGGCCTGGACCCGCCCCCTGGGCGAGTTCCTGGACGGCAGGTTTGAGCCATGCTGAGGGCGGAGCCGGAGGACATCGACCGCTTCATGCGGTACGTGGAGAAGCTCCCGAACGGGTGCTGGCTGTGGACCGGCGCGAGGTCGCGCGGGAAGGGCAACCGGAAGTGGTACGGCTCCTTCAGGCTCGGCAAGCGCACCGTCCGCGCCCACCGCTTCGCGGCGGAGGTCCTCGGGCGACAGCCCTGCCCGGACGGTCACCACCGCGACCACCTCTGCTGCTTCTCGCTGTGTGTCAACCCGCACCACATCGAGACGGTCACAGCGGAGGAGAACCAGCGCCGGAAGGTGGAGGGCGTGTGCCGCGCCCCGGCCATCGACGCCCTGAACCCCTTCGCCCTCGCGGCGGCCCTCCGCCGCTTGGGCTTCATCGTCCCCAGGATCACCCTGGCGGATGGAACAACAGAGATGGAGACGACCAATGGACCATGCTGCGTGGCTGAACCAGGACACCGGGGAGGACGCCCAGAAGGCGTACCAGTACTTCATGCGCCCGGACCCGGAGCAGCGGGACTTCGTGGGGCCAGCCCAGGAGGAGCTTGACCCGCTGACCGGGCGCACGGCCCGCTTCCGCATGGCCCGCGTCGGGATGGTGCGCAACGCCCCCGAGGACCAGATGCGTGAGGTCAAGGTGTACCTGGGCTTTAACGGCAGGCCCTCCCTCCCGCACATCCGCCTGGAAAAGGCCAAGGACCTCCAGGGCTGGTACCAGCCCAAGCACAACGACAAGCAGGGCTCGCGCCCGCGCCCATGCTTCACCGACGCGGTGCTCACCGAGCCCTATGGGGGGTACTGCACCGTGGGCTGCGCCTTCTGCTACGTCAACAGCGGCTTCAGGGGGTACCGGGGCAGCGGCCTTATCAGCGTCCCCGTCAACTACGGCCAGCAGGTCGCGGCCCAGCTCGGGCGCATGCGGACGGCCACCGCCGGGTACTTCTCCAGCTTCACGGACCCCTTCCTGCCGCTTGAGGACATCTACCACAACACGCAGCAGGGCGCTGAAGCCTTCGACCGGGCGGGACTGCCCGTGTTCTTCCTGTCCCGCCTCAACTACCCCGGCTGGGCCATCGACCTCCTGAAGCGCAACAAGTACAGCTATGCTCAGAAGTCCCTGAACACGGGTGACGATGACGACTGGCAGAAGCTGTCCCCCGGGGCGATCAGCCTGGAGGAGCACATCCAGGAGGTGGCGGAGCTTCGCCGCCAGGGCATCTACACCTCCATCCAGGTCAACCCCATCGTGCCCGGCATCACCTCCCACGACGACATCCGGCGGCTGTTTGAACGCCTCGCTGCCGTGGGCAACAACCACGTCATCGTCAAGTTCGTGGAGGCGGGCTACAGCTGGGCCGGGACCATGGTGGAGCGCATGACCAAGCGTTTCGGTGACAACCGGGCGGCGGCCTTCCGCGAGCTGTTCGTGGAGAACAGCGCTGGGGCGCAGCGCACCGTGGCGGAGGAGTACCGGCTGGAGGCCCACCGGCTCTACCAGGGCTGGGCCACTGAGCTCGGGATGACCTACGCGACCTGCTATGAGTACCGCAAGGACCCGGAGCGGGGCTGGATGAGCGTCGGGCCGGAGTACACCACTGCGGACCAGTGCCACGGCCAGCGCGTCCCGATGTTCACCCGGATGGACACCGCCGTGCCCTTCAGCGAGGTGGAGGAGTGCCCGCCCACCGGCTGCCTCCTCTGTGCCGACAACAACGGCGGGAAGGCCCGCTGCGGCTCTGAGCTGTTCGGCCAGGCCAAGGCCCTCCGCATGAAGGACTTCAAGGAGGCTGTCCGGTGACGATGGAGCCCTGGCAGTGGGAGGACGCCTTCAACCTGTTCGCCGGGGACCTCCTGGGCGAGGGCATCCACCGCAAGGTGTTCGCCCACCGCCACGACCCGACCCTGGTGATCAAGGCTGAGACCGGCACCTTCAGCCACGCGAACATGAGCGAGTGGGACGCCTGGATGTGCTGGGGGGACGCGAAGGAGGGCCAGTGGCTCGCCCCCTGCGTCGCCATCAGCCCCCAGGGCCGCCTCCTCCTCCAGCGCCGGGTGATGCCCGTCCCGCTGGAGGACCTCCCGGAGAAGGTCCCGGCCTTCCTGACCGACCTGAAGCGCTCCAACTTCGGGCGCTACAAGGGGCGCATCGTCTGCTGTGACTATGGGTCCCTCGTCACCAACCTCAACAACCGGCTCAAGGAGGCCCACTGGGATGACTGTTGAGCGCGAGTTCCAGGGCTTCTCCCTCTGCTGCGACAGCTGCAGCGACTACGTGGAGGTGGACAGCCCGGACCACGACTGGAACGATGTCCGCGAGGCGATCAGCCGCGAGGGCTACAAGGCTGAGCAGGTCCGGGGCGTGTGGGAGCACACCTGCCCGGCCTGTCAGGAGAAGGGGACGCAAGATGGAGGAGGAATGCCCGATGCGACCTGGTGAGGACCTGCTGGACAACCCCGTGGAGTGGGGGCGACAGCTCATCAAGACAGAGGACCATGACCCGCTCTACACCGGCCTGTGGCGGTGGAAGCTGCGGGGGGCGGGCGGTGACCGGGGGCGCCGGGACCTCATCGCGTACTGGAGCTGCTCCAACCGCGGGGGCGCCTGGCGCCTCAGGAAGCACCAGGGCGAGGAGTTCTGGACCTGGCTCCACACGGCGGCGGTCAACGAGGTCGGGCCTGACACCCTCGGGGTGTGCGCCCTCCCGAGGTGGCCCCGGGCGCACGAGCGCCGCCACTGGCGCGGCCAGAAGTGCGTGGACAGCGTGGCCTGGCTCAGGGAGCGCTTCCCCCAGCCCGAGGACGCGGTGCGCTCGCTGGAGGACCTCCCTGGGCAGGTCAACCTCGCGGCGGTGGAGCTGGCCGTCACGCACTGGCCCCAGTTCGGCCCGTGGATTGCCTTCAAGGCGGCGGACATGCTGGAGCGCGTCATGGGCGTCCCGGTGGCGTTCCCCAACAGCATCACGACCCTGTACCGCGACCCGCGCAAGGGGGCGGAGATGGCCGGGCCGCTGATGGGCCACCTCACCCCGCAGGGCGTCACCGAGCGCCTCCTGGAGGAGTACCGCACGATGTGCGCACCCCCGGGCGGGGACCGCTGGGTGAACGTCCAGGAGGTGGAGACGGTGCTGTGCAAGTGGAAGTCCGCGCGCAACGGCAAGTACTGGATCGGCCTGGACACCCGCGACCACCGCGAGGAGCTGGAGCGCTGGGGCGCGCACGACCTCCTCGCCTGCTACCCAACCCCCGCCGCTTGACCGGCGGCAGCCCCCGGGGATAGGCTCCGGGGGAGAAATGGAGGACCATCATGATCATCAACATACGTGGCACCAACGGGAGCGGCAAGACCACCCTGGCGCGTGCCTTCCAGAACGGCTCCGCCCAGCTGGTGAACCTGGTCCAGTACGCGGCACCGACCAAGCGCAACCCCGGCCAGATGAAGTGGGTGACGGGGGTGTTGAGCCACTTCCCGGCGCTCGGGCGCGTCATCTGCGTCGGGAGCTACAGCCAGGCCCAGGGCGGGCTGGACACCGTGGGCAACTTCGACCTCCAGCAGGCGGCGGTGTTCCGGGCCATCCACGAGGCTGAGCACGTCATCTGCGAGGGCATCCTGGCCTCCACCGTGGCGGGCTCCTGGCTCAAGTTCTTCGGGGACCTGGACCGGGGCGGGGAGGGCGTGGCCGTGGGCTACATGGACACCCCGGTGGAGGTGTGCCTGGAGCGCATCCGCGAGCGCCAGGCCCGGGCGGGGAAGGTCCGCGACATCAAGGAGGACCAGGTGCGGGACAAGGTGCGGTCCATCGCCGCGACCCGCTCCAAGTTCGACGCGGCGGGCATCCGCACCTTCGACATCCCGGGCCGGGGGGACTTCGGCGCTGAGGTGGTCCGCAAGGTCATGATGGGGGAGCTGTGATGGACGCCTCGCCCCTCTGGCGCTGGGTCAACGAGCGCCACGCCATCTACATCCGCAAGGAGCTTCGCGCCGGGATGGACCCGGAGGACCTCCACGTGCCGCCCGAGGCGGACCTGGAGGAGGCGGACCTGGCCCACTTCGCGGCCCGCTCCGGCGGCCCGCTGACGGATGACCCGGTGCTCCAACAGTACCGCTTCTGCAACGTGTTCAGGGAGCTGGACCGCGTGACCGTCTGGATCAGGCGCAACATCCGCGAGCCCTTCGCTGACCACCCGGACCTCTGGATGATGCTCGCCATCGCCCGGACCATCAACTGGCCCGACACCCTCCGGTACCTGATGAACCGGCACGAGGTGAAGTGCGAGTTCAACGCCTGGCCCAACGGTCAGGAGATGGCGGGGCTGCCGCACTTCGCCTTCAGCCCGGAGCAGCTCGGGCTGGCGCTGGACTTCTGGCGCGACCGGGGCGAGAAGGTGTACACCGGGGCGTACATGATCAGGGCGGAGAGCAACCCGAAGGCGGAGTGGTACAGCTGGACCAAGCAGCAGTACATCGCCCGAGTGGTCCTCGGGCGGCTCTGGGAGGACCGGGAGCGGATCACCTACCAGATGGAGAACGGGCGCGACTTCGGGCTTGAGTCCATCTGGAGCCTGTTCCAGCAGCCCCGCTACATCGGCTGGGGACCGTTCATGGCGTACCAGGTGGTGGTGGACCTCCGCCACACGCGGTACCTCCGGGACGCCACGGACATCAACACCTGGGCCGCCCTCGGGCCTGGCTCCCGCCGTGGCCTGAACAGGCTCGCGGGCCGCCCCCTGGACTACCCCCTGCGGCAGGAGGAGGGGCTGGCGGAGATGCTCGCCCTGTGGCGGGAGCAGGACCGCTGGAGGGCTCCCTGGGTGCCCCGCATCGACCTGTCCGACATCCAGAACGCGCTGTGCGAGACAGACAAGTACCTCCGGGTGTCCCGGGGGGAGGGCAAGCCCCGTGCCCAGTACATCCCGGGGAGGGGGTACTGATGGACGACAAGACCTACAAGAGGATGCAGCTGGGATGCTCCTGTGGACACGTCTCCCGCTCCATGAGCGAGGAGGCGCGGCACCGCCACAACTTCCCGGCCCTGTGCCGCAAACCCAAGGCGAAGAAGCCTGCAGCGAAGAAGGAGGCCCGAGATGGCCGGAATGATTGAAGAGGAGCTGAGCCCCGAGGCCAAGGCAGCCATCCGGGAGGAGGCGCTGGCCTGGGCCGCGTTCCAGGAGCGGATGGAGTTCCTGCGCTTCCAGGCCCGGCTCCCGTTCCGGGCGCTGCTCCTGGGCACCACAGCTATCATGTCGGGGAGGGTGCGGGCATGATCGTCATCGGCGCACGCAACGTCAACTATGCCCTGTGGGCCGGGGGGCGCTTCCTCCGTGAGCAGGGCATCCAGCAGGAGAGCCGCAACGGCCCCGTCCTGCGCGCCCCCTTCCCGGTGACCACCGTCTATGAGCGGCCCGAGGAGCGGGTGATGCTGGACCGGCACCGGGACGCCAACCCCTTCTTCCACCTGTATGAGGCCCTCTGGATGCTCGCGGGGCGCAACGACCTCGCGCCACTCCTGGACTTCGTGAAGAACATGGCGAGCTTCAGCGACGATGGCGGCAAGACCCAGCCGGGTGCCTACGGGTACCGCTGGCGGCGGCACTTCAACGCCTTCATCAACGACCGGGGCCAGGAGGTGGACCACTTCCCGCGCGACCAGCTCGCCTGGGCCATCCGGCGGCTGAAGGCGGACCCCAACGACCGGCGCGTGGTCATCCAGATGTACGATGCCGAGGAGGACCAGGACGCGGCGGACCACGGGGGCCGGGACATCCCGTGCAACCTGATGGCCCTCCCGGCGGTGTCCCCCGAGGGGCGGCTGGACCTCACCGTGTTCAACCGCTCCAACGACATGATCTGGGGTGCCTACGGGGCCAACGCGGTCCACTTCAGCGTCCTCCAGGAGTTCCTCGCGGCGGCCATCGGCGTCCCCGTGGGCCGGTACTTCCAGGTGAGCAACAACTTCCACGGGTACCTGGCGACCATGGGGAAGGCGGCCCTCAACTGGCAGTGGGGCACCGAGGTCCGCGAGGCGTGGAAGGGGCGTGCCGAGCCCGGCCTGGTGGACACGGGGCGGCTCCTCCCCGACCCGTATGAGGCCAGGACGGTGCTGCCGACCCCGATGTGGGACGCCTCCTTCAGCCTGGAGGAGTGGGACCAGGACCTGGGCATGTTCATGGAGGACCCGGCCCGCATTGGCGTCCGCTCGCGCTTCCTCCGCAAGGTGGCCTGCCCGATGGTCATGGCCCACAGGGCTTACCGCAAGGAGGGGAGCGAGGCGGCCCGCGAGGTCCTCCAGCAGATGCCCGCGCACTGCGACTGGCGGGCCGGGGCGGAGGTCTGGCTGGCCAACCGCGATGAGGCGGCGGAGCGCAAGCGCCGTGCCGAGGACGATGGGGTGAGCCATGAAGCTGGCTGACCGCATCCGCGCGACCCGCGAGGCGGGCATGGTGGAGCGGGCGCACGTGGTGCCCCACCTCCGCCAGTACAGCAACGCGGCCCACACCTGGGGCGTGTGCGTCCTCCTCCGCCTCCTCTGGCCCGACCAGCCCCACCTCGTGGACTTCGCCCTGTTCCACGATGTCCCCGAGCGCTGGACGGGGGACTGGCCAGCCCAGGTCATCCGCAACCAGCCCAAGGCGGCGGAGGCCCTGGAGGCGGAGGACCGGCGCATCAGTTCGCGCCTCGCCATCCCGAGCGAGCACGCCCTTGGGCACGAGGACTGGGTGCGGTTCAAGGCGGCAGACCGGCTGGAGCTGTGGCTGTGGACCTTCGATGAGGAGGCCATGGGCAACCGGATGGTGCTGGGCGTCCGGGCTGAGCTCGACAAGATGTTCAACCGTGCCGAGGCGGAGGGGACCCTGCCCCCCGAGGTCGCGGCACTCATCGCCACCTTCCGGGAGGAGGGCTGGCGCAGGCTACCGGAGGTGCTTGATGGAGACTGACGAGGCGGCGCTGCGCCGCGCCCTGAAGCAGCGCGAGCTGGAGCTGGCACAGGCGCACCTGGTGCGCTGGCAGGCTGAAGCGAAGTACGTTCAAC
>CALMPI010000016.1 GCA_937872175.1 uncultured Flavobacteriales bacterium
CCGGATCATCAAGATCTATCCCGCTCAACCTATCAACAGGTTATTAGAGGTGCCCATGCTACAGTGGCGCTACAACATCGTGAGCGACAACGGCCCGGTGGACAGCACCCTCAGCGACTTCGTGCACGAATGGAACGAGACCTACGCCTCACCGCGCCTGATCATCTCGAACGTGGGCGACATGATGGCGGAGTTCGACCGGAAGTACGGCACCCAGATCCCGACCTGGAGCGGCGACTTCACGCCCTATTGGGAGGATGGCGCGTACAGCACGGCCAAGGAGGAAGGCGAGGTGCGCGTGCTGAGCGCGCGGCTCACCAACCTGATCGAAGCGGCCAGGATCCTCAACAAACCCATCGACCCGCACCTGCTCTACCGCGCCAAGCGCAGCATTGTGATGTGGCACGAGCACACCTGGGGCGCGTGGTGCAGCATCAGCGATCCGGATGCCCACTTCACCACCGACCAATGGCGGGTGAAGAAGGCATTCGCGGATAGTGCGGGGTGGTATGTGGAAGCGATCGAAAGAACGCTCTCCTCCGGGCAAGCTCCGATTCAGGAGGAGAAGCAGGCATCAGTTCTTAGGATTCCTGAGGATGATGCGTTCAGGTGTTGGAAAGTCAATGGACTCGATCCCAAGAGTTTCATCACGACCTCCCCCATGGAGTTGAAATTCGAGAAAGAAGAAGATGGAGTGGCTCACCGTCGATATCAGATCGAATACACACCAACACGGACCAAAGAATCACTTCATATCTCTATTCCGATCCGGATCCCCAACGCCACCGTCCGCATCGGCATCGGCGATACCTGCGTGACGCCCGAAAGCGGCCGCATCCCCGGCAGCAACAACGACTTCTTCTGCGCCCAGCGCTGGATCGATGTGAGCAACGACAGCATGGGCGTCACCATCGTCTGCCCCCAAGGCGCGATCTGGGAAGTGGGCGAACTAGTGGACGAGCGCAAGGTGAACCCCGGCAGAGGCACGAACCCGGAGATGTATAAGGCCTGGAAGACCGAGGCGAAGAGCAGCAGCACCATCTACCTCTACGCCCTCAACAACTACTGGCACACCAACTTCAAGGCCGACCAGGAAGGCCCTATCACCTTCGACCTCTACCTGAAGATGCACGGGCCGTTCAAGCTGGAGGACGCGCGGCGGTTCGGGTTGGAGATGACGCGGCCGTTGATCACGTGGTGGAAGTAGAATGCGGTGAATGGTGAATGGGAGTTGGTGAATGGAACGCTAGCCCGGCGGCATTCCCCATTCACCATTGACCATTCGCCATTCACCACCAACCAACTCCCATTCACTTTCAGCCATTCACCGAAATTTGCACCTTGTGAAGAAGCGCCCCACCCTTTCCGATCTCGGTGGCCTGGTGTACAGCACCAACAAGGGCCTGAGCACCGCGCGGGAGCCCGCCACCCTGCCCCCGCAACAGCAGGACCTCCGCATCCACCTGGACCGGCTGAAAGGCAACAAGGTGGTGACCCGCATCGTGGGCTTCGTGGGGAAGGAGGCCGATCTGGAGGACCTGGGCCGCGCCCTGAAGAGCAAGTGCGGCGTGGGTGGCAACACCAAGGACGGTGTGATCCTGTTGCAGGGCGACCACCGCGACAAGGTGCTGGTCTACCTCGCGGAGAAAGGGTACAAGGCGAAGAAGGCAGGGGGATGATCCCCGCCGGAGGTTCCCGACCTTTGCGCCCATGCGCAGCACCATCGCCCTTCTCGCCTGCCTCTTCGGACTCTCCGCGCAAGCGCAGATCGCCCATGACCTCACCGTGTTCTCCGAGGATGGCAAGGCCTTCACCCTGGTGGTGAACGGCCAGGCCGTGAACGCCGAGCCCGCATCGAGCGTCACCGCCAGCGACATCCATGTGGACTATGCGCGCGTGGTGGTCCGGTTCGCGGACGGGACAACGCCGGATATCGACCGCAAGAACCTCCAGATCGCCGACCCCGGGACCGGCGCCAAGGGGCCCGTGGTGGCCGTGTACGCGATCAAGGAGAAGAAAGGCGAGCAGGTCCTCCGCTTTGTTTCCCGGTCGGACAAGAAGATCCAGGCGCCGTCGGTGATCATCATCAACAACTGAGCGCTCCGAGAGGCATGGGCCGCAGGAAGCTGGAACGATACCGCTTCACCGCGCCGTTGGAGAAGATGAACGCACAGATGGCCTTCATGTACGTGGAGGTGCCGTTCGATGTGCAGGCGGTCTTCGGCACCAAGGGGCGCGTGCGGGTGCTGGGCACGGTGAACGGCGTGGCGGTGGACCGCGCCCTGATGCCCCAGAAGAGCGGTGTGCACATCATCATCCTCGGGGGCGACATCCGCAGGGCGGCCAAGATCAAGCGTGTGGGACAACCTGTGGAGGTGGAGATCTGGAGGCACCCTTCGCCCGAGGTGCTTGAGCTACCCGAGGCCCTGGCCGAGACCCTCGACTTCCTGCCCGAGATGAAGGCCGCGTGGGATGCGCTCACCCCCGGCATGCGGCGAAGCATGTGCTACTGGGTGGGCAGCGCGAAGACCGAGGCCACGCAGGCCAAGCGGGTGGCGGAGCTGCTCAGGCGGTTCGAGGCCGGCGACTTCCAGGTGGGCAAAGGCCGCCGTTGATGGTCGGCCTCGTCGGCGGGGAGGCCTGCTCCATCGGCCCTGCGGCAAGGTCGGTCCGGTAGCGGTGGGACGGATGGTGTCCTGGCTTACCTTGGGCACCCTTGTTGAACCACCCATGCTTCGCCTCCTGACCCTCGCCGGCCTTGCCCTGACCGTGTATCCGCTGGCCGCCCAGTTCCCCGCCACCCTGCCCGGTGACCGGACCTGGGTGAACGCCCACGGCCAACAGATCGCCATCAGCCCGCCCGTGGCGGCCCGCTCCGTGGGTCCGCTGCGCGACCTGCCTGCGCTGGAGGACCTCGACCTGCCTGTGGCGGAACGCAAGCTGACGCGCAACATCCAGGTGCAGCGTGCGGTGGAGAACCTGGACGCCCTGCCCAAAGGCGAGGACCCCGCCCTGCAGCGGAGCGCCGCCAGCCGTCTTTCCCGCCAGCCGCTTGTCTCCTTCGCCGGGCAGAACGGATCGGGCATCCCGCCGGACCCGACGGGGTCCGCCGGACCTGACCACTACCTGCAGTGCGTCAACACCTCCTGCCGCCCCTACACCAAGACCGGTGCCAGCGCCGGGAGCACCTTCAGCCTGGCCAGCATCTGGCCCGGAAGCACCAACGATGGCGACCCGATCGTGCTCTACGACCGGCATGCCGACCGCTGGTTCATCAGCCAGTTCCAGGTGAGCGGCAACGAGATCCTCTTCGCCGTGAGCCAGACCAACGACCCCACGGGCGACTACTACACCTACTCCTGGTCCTTCTCGCAATTCCCCGACTACCCCAAGTTCTCGATCTGGTGGGATGGGTACTACATGACCTCGAACAGCACGCATACCGCAGTGGTGTTCGAGCGCGAGAAGATGCTCCAGGGCCTGCCCGCCCAGCGCATCCAGCTGTCGGCGCCCAGTGCCGCCAACGCGGGCTTCCGCTCGGTGCTGCCGGCCGATGCCGACGGCGACCTGCCGCCGAACGGCACCCCGTGCTACTTCTTCAACCTGGAGGATGATGCCTGGGGTGGCGTGCCGGACGACCGGATCAAGATCTATGAGATGACCACCGACTGGGCCACTCCGTCGAACACCCAGGTGGTGCAGAGCCAGACCCTGAACACGGACCCGTTCGACACCAACTTCGGCTTCGGCTTCAGCAACATCAGCCAGCCCGGCACCAGCGACAAGCTGGATGCGGTGTCGCAGATCCTGTACTTCCGTGCCCAGCACGTGCGCTTCGTGGGCCACAGCAGCGTGCTGCTCTGCCATGTGGTGGACGTGAACGGCGGCAACCGCGCCGGCATCCGCTGGTACGAGCTGCGCGACGCGAACGACGGCAACTTCAGCATCCACCAGCAGGGCACCTGGTCGCCGGACAATGGCAACCGGTGGATGGCGAGCATCGCCATGGACAACCAGGGGAACATCGGCATGGGCTACTGCCACACCAACCCCAGCACGACCGTGTACCCCGGCCTGCGGTACACGGGCCGCTATGCCAGCGACCCGCTGGGGCTGATGACCGTGCCCGAGCAGACCATCATCGATGGCGGCGGCTCGCAGACCGGCTTCAACCGCTACGGCGATTACTCGCACACCGCCCTGGACCCCAACGGCACCACCTTCTGGTTCACCGGCGAATACCTCAGCGCTTCCGGTCAGCCCCGCACCCGCATCGCCTCCTTCGACCTGGTGGCCACCGTGGGGCTCGATGGCGATGCCGCCCTTCCCCAGGCCAGCCTGAACGCCTGGCTGGACGGGACCGACCTTCGGGTGCAGTACATGGGTGCTCCGGATGATGGTCTGGTGGCCGATGTGATCGGCATGGATGGACGGATCGTCAGCTCCCTCCAGGTGAGCGCCCCGGCCGGCAGCTGGCAGGGCCGCTTCCCCACCGAGGGGCTCGCCTCCGGCGTGTACTTCGTGCGCGTGGGCAACACCGCGGGCCAGAAGGTCCAACGCATCGTGCTGCCGTGATCCGCGTGTTCAACGGCCTGCTGGCCGCATCCGTCCTGTTGTGTGGATGTGCGGGAGGGAAGAGCGCACCGTCCGGCGGTGCCGCACCACCACCTCCGGGCCACACGCTCGGCACGGTCACCCTCGCCCATGCCGCGGAAGGATGCCCTGTGCTCATCGCCCTGGATCCGCCCGGGGAGCTCGGTCACCTGATGCCGGTCGGCTTGGACGAACGCTACCGGCAGGAAGGACAGAAGCTGAGCTTCACCTACACCCTGTCGCGGATCCACTCCGGTGGCTGCAACACGGGCACGCCCGCCGTACTGGACAGCATCGCGCTCCGCTGAGCGGTCAGCGCTTGCGGAAGTAGCCGTTGGAGTACTCGTTCGCGTAAAGCACGTGCACCTTCTCCGGCTTGTCCGAGAAGAACTCGTCGCAGGCGCGCTTCACGCCGGGTGAGCGATAGCCACCGGACAGCCCGCGGCGGGCCAGTACCTGCTCATCGTAGTACACCGCGATCATGCCGATGGCGCCAGGAGCCATGCGTGCATACACATGCGGCAGCACGTGCCTGGTGCTCTCGTACAGGTCACCATCGATGAGGGCAAAGGCGATCCGTTCGGGCAGTTGCTGCGGTACCGTGTCCTGGAACCAGCCTTTGTGGATGTGCGGATGCTTCAGGCCGAGCGCGTCGAATTTGCGCTTGAACACGTCGAGCGGAGCCGCCATGTACCCCTTGCCGTAAACCCCGTCGGCCACATCGGTCCCTGTCAGTTCGGGCAGGCCCTCGAAGCTGTCGAACGCATGGACCTGCCGATCGGGAGCCAGCGCGCTCACCACCTTCTGCATCACGATGGTGCTGTCCCCCGCATTGCAGCCCAGGTCCACGATATCGCCGGGCACCTTGTAGGCGATCACTTGCTCAAGGAGATGGAAGAGGTTCATGCGGGCCTTCACGTTGGCCATGTCGCTCGGTGCGGGCGTGAGCCGCACCGGGAGGTGGAGCTTTCGGAAGGCCTTGTTCATGAACAGCTGCCACGCGGTCGGTGTGCGGTGGTCCCAGTCGAAGGTGGTGGCGATGAAGGCGTTGTCCATGCTCATGGGTGGTGGAGGTCCGATGGTGATCCCGATCGGCGCGCTCAAACATAGCCGAGCGCCCACCACCCTTCCGGGGCTTCGCCCGCAACCGACGAACAGCACGTCGTGTACACCGGGGCTCAGGACTCGAACACGAGGCTGTCCGATGAAGCGCCGAGGTCCAGCAGCATGGCCTTCAGATCGGGAACGAAGCTCTCCGGTCCGCAGAGGTAGAAGCACTGGTCGAAGTCCCTGATCAGGCCCACGAGGTCATCGCGGTCGATGCGCCGGTCGCGGAAGCCGATCACGTTCTCCCGGGTGAAGGTCTTCAGGTAATGCCGGCCCAGCATGCGTGCGAGCTCGTCATCCAGGAACACATCCCCGGCGGTGCGGTTCGACCACACCAGCGTGTGCCCCTTCAGGGCCTTCACCCGGTGCAACTGCCGAAGAATGGCCAGGAAGGGCGTGATGCCCGCCCCCCCGGCGAAGAACACGCCCGGCCCCTTGTACGCGATGGTGCCGAACACATCGCCCAGAAGCAGATGCTCCCCCTTGCGCACGGTGCCCATCTGCCGGGTGACGCCCTGATGCGCATCGTAGATCTTGACGATGAGCTCCAGGGTCCGCGCGCCCGGCGGGGCCGTGAAGGTGAAGGGCCTGGGCTTGTCACGCCAGCCGTCACGATCGATCGCCACCATGCAGCCCTGCCCCGGCGTGAAGACGAACCCCTTCGGTCGGGACAGCGTGAAGCGCTTCACCGTGGGATTCAGGAACACCGCCCCGCGCACCTCGACGCGGTGCCGATCGCCGGAGGGGTCGCCTTCGCTCACGGAAGCGCGCAATGGTAGGCCGCGGCCATCGGATCGCAGCGCTCGAACAACGGCAGTTCCATGCCCGGTCGCACGAGCAGCAGCTCCCACGGGTCGGCCACGGCCAGGAACCGCGCCCCCGATGGCGTGATCTCCAGTTGAAGCGCGCGGTCGTGCGCCCGTTCGGTCCGGGGCGTACAAAGCATGTGGCGCATCAGCACCCCTTCACCGATGCCGGTTCGTTTGGTGAACATGCGCAGGTCCAGGTAGCCCTCCATCAAGCGGTCGCGAAGGTGATCGGCCCGTTGCACCTTCCACACGTCGCGACCGGCCTGCTCGCGCATCTGTCGCACCAGCTCGAACTGCTCGTGCGTCGGCTCCGCGTAGGTGGGCTTGAACACCGCATCGGGCGCGGGGTCCTTCCGCAGTTCGGCCATCAGGGCGGCTCCGCGCTGTTGGCGCACGAGGATCAGTTCCTTCTCCGGGATGTGGAGCAGGTATTCGCCGCCCTTCGGGGTAGGCACATAGCCGTGGTACCGTTGGAACTCGCCATTGACCTCGCGGCGGCGGATGAGCCCCAGGCGCACCAGGGGACCCAGATCGGCCCGGGGGCCAAGGAAATCGGTCAGTTCCTCCTGCCCTTGTTCGCGGGCACGAAGGATCCTGTTCCAGCGGATGTCGAACACGGCCGAGCTCATGGTGCCAAAGTGAAGGCCGGCTGCGCCCGATCCGAAGGGCAGTGCCACGGCGTTCATCAACAGGGCCCGTTTGAAGGAAGGGCTTCCAGGTGGCTATCCGCTTGGCCGTCAAGCGGTGTCGCGCACCGAACGGCTTGTTCACCGCCGCCTGTGCACAACCAGACCGTGGGGTGCGGGCATCCGTTCACGCCTCGCTGCCGTGTGGCTCCTTCCCCGCCGGCGCCTGCTTCGTGGCCTCTTCCTGCTCGTCCCGGGCGATCATGCGCTTCACCAGCTTCAGGGTGGCCTTGCGCTTGCGGTTGCGGTTCTGTCTGCTCTTCTGCGGCATGATGGGTGCGATGGGGCAAAGATGGGGTGCTTCCGCTGGCGACGGGCAACCCCGGGGGCCGCTCATGGGTCATGCTTCCACCGAAGACCCCATGCGCCACCTGCTCCTCCTTTCCACCGCGGCGTTCAGCACCATGCTGGCCGCACAGAACGACTGCGCCTCCGCGCTCCCCATCAGCGCAGGCATCCACGTGGTGCCGGCCATCACCGGCACACCGGCCCCCTTGGTCTGCACCGAGAGCGCCGTGATGGCCTCCGCCAGTGCCTGGTACGCCTATACCGCCTCGCAGGACACCAACGTGCGCATCGTCACGCACGTCCAGGGCCATCCCGACCAGGACACCCGCGTCAGTGTGGCCGTCGGACCGTGCGGCGGCTTGGGCTGCTTCGCTGGTGACGACAATTCGGGCCCCAACCTCACCTCGGCCTTCAGCTTCCGGGCGGAACAGGGCACCACCTACCGCATCATCGTGGAGAACAACAACGGCGGCCAGGGATGCGCCTTCGAGCTCTCCGAGTTCGCCAACCCCACCGCTCCCGTGGATGTGGTCACGTTCAGCGGCTTCGCGCTCACGGACCCCGCCGTCATCGCCGGGGTCGTCGACATGAACGAGGATGGCCGGGATGACCTCGTGGTGCCGGATGTCTTCGGACTTACGGTGCATCACCAGCAGGCGGACGGTTCGTTCGTACCGCAGGCGACCCCGCACGGGATCATCAACAACCCGGCCTCGCAAGGCCTGGCCGTGGGCGACATCGACAACAACGGATACCCCGACCTGTTCTATGCCGGGGCCCAGAGCAGCTTCCATGTGCTGATGGCCGATGCCAACGGAACCAGCTACCTGCCCACCGCGCTCACCATCGGCGGGGCCACCTACCGCAACAACCTGGTGGACGTGGATGCGGATGGGCATCTGGACGGCTTCGTCACCAGCGACCTCGCCTTGAACTTCGTGCTGCACAATGATGGCAATGGCGGCCTGGCCTTCATCAACCAGACCTACGGCACGGTGTGCGGCAACAAGGCCGTGCTGTGGACCGACCTGGACAACGACGGGCTGGTGGACGCGTACTGCACCAAGAGCGGATGCGCGGAGGAGGATGTGCTGCTCCACAACGAAGGCGGTCTGGTGCTGACCCCTGTGAACGACCCCGTGGTGACCCAGGACCATGATGCCCGCAGCAGCGCCTGGGGGGACTTCGACAACGACGGCGACATGGACGGCTTCGTGGGCGCCAGCGGCAGCCCGAACTGGAGCTTCCGTCACCTGCTGCTGCGCAACAACGGCGATGGCACCTTCACGAACGTCATCCTGGGCTCCGGCCTGGACGTGTTCCACGCCACCGGCACCGAGTGGGTGACGCACGACCTGAACAACGACGGCTGGCTGGACATCCTGGGCGGCACCCGGGTACACTACGGCATCGGCGGTCTGCAGTTCGTTCAGGGCGGGGTCCTACAGCCCGAGGCCGTGGGCGACCTCAACCACGATGGTGCCCTGGACCTCACCAACGGCAACGTGGTCTGGATCAGCAGCGGCACGGCCAACCACTGGCTTCGGGTGCGGACCGTGGGCACGGTGAGCAACCGCAGCGGCATCGGTGCGCGGGTGGAGCTGCACACGTCGATGGGCCAGCAGATCCGCGACATCCGCAGCGGCGAAGGCGCCCGGTTCATGAGCAGCCTGTACGCCCATTTCGGCCTGGGCCCCTCCCCCGTCGTCGATCAGGTGGTGGTGCGCTGGCCCAGCGGCATCGTGGACGTGGTCCCGACGCCCGCGGCGGACACCCTCCTCACCGTGGTGGAGGGCACCATGCCCATGGGCCTCCACGAAGCTGCGGTGAACGATCTCGGGCTATACCCCAATCCAACCACCGACCGGCTTTTCGTCGCCGATCAGGCTTCGTGGGCCGGTGCTGACCTGCGCATCCTGGATGCCCTGGGCCGTGAGGTCGGGCGGTCCATGGTCCATCGGAACGGGATCGACGTTTCGGCCCTGCGACCGGGGGCGTATTGGCTGCGCCTGTCGACCGGTACGGCGATGCGCGCCTGGCCGTTCGTGAAGGAGTGATGGGTCAATACCCCGCCAACCGTTCCACCGCCGCCTTCAACCTACCCTTCGGCAGGAACCCGTTCTCCAGCGGGATGGCGAAGGGCACCGGCGTATCCCAGCTGGCCACCCGCACTATCGGCGCGTCCAGGTGCTGGAAGGCGTGCTCGGCGATGATGGCCGCCAACTCCCCACCAAAGCCTGCCGTCAGCGTGTCCTCGTGCAGCAGCAACACCTTGCCGGTCCGCTTCACGCTGGCCAGGATGGTCTCCACGTCCAATGGCACCAGCGTGCGCAGGTCGATGATGTCGATGTCGATGCCGGTCTCCTGCTGCACGTCGGTGGCCCAGTGCACGCCCATCCCGTAGGTGATGACGCTCATCGCCGACCCCTCGCGCACCACACGCGCCTTCCCGAAGGGAATGCCGTAGGGCTGCTCAGGCACAGGCCCGGTGATGCTGCGGTACATGGCCTTGTGCTCGAAGAACATCACCGGGTTGGGATCGTCGAAGGCGGTCATCAGCAGGCCCTTGGCATCATACGGGTCGCTGGGATAGACCACCTTGAGGCCCGGCGTCTTCACGAACCACATCTCGTTGCTCTGGCTGTGGAACGGCCCCGCGCCCACCCCGGCCCCGGTGGGCATGCGCACCACCACGTCGGCGTTCTGGCCCCAGCGGTAGTGCATCTTCGCCAGGTTGTTGCAGATCTGGGTGATGCCCTCGCTCACGAAGTCGGCGAACTGCATCTCCATCATCGCCTTCATGCCCTTGATGCTGAGGCCCAACGATGCACCGAGGATCGCGCTCTCGCACAATGGGGTGTTCCGCACCCTGTCCTTGCCGAACTGCTCCACGAAGCCCTCGGTGATCTTGAACGCGCCGCCGTACTCGGCGATGTCCTGCCCCATCAGCACCAGTCCGGGGTGGCGCTCCATGCTCTGGCGCAGGCCTTCCTGGATGGCGTCGATCATGCGTTTCTCGGGCGCGTTAGCGGAACCGGGGTCAACTGCCAACTGGGAACTGCCAACTGCCAACTGCTCTGATGCATACACATCCCCGAGTTCGGCCTCCGCGACCGGCACAGGTTCCGGCTCCTCGAACGCGTGCTTCAGGTCCTCCTCGATCCCGTCCTTCAGGCGGGCCCGGATCTCGTCCCGCCTGGCGATCGTGAGCACCCCGTGCTTCAGCAGCCAGGCCTCATAGTTGGCCACAGGGTCCTTTCGGCCCCACTCCTCGAACAGCTCCTTGGGCACGTACTTGGTGCCGCTCGCCTCCTCGTGGCCCCGCATGCGGAAGGTGATGCACTCCACCAGGATCGGCCGCGGGTTCTCGCGCACGCTGTCGGCCAGCTTCGCCAGGGTGTCGTACACCTCCAGGATGTTGTTGCCCGCGATCTGCACGCCCTCGATGCCGTAGCCGATGGCCTTGTCCACGAAGCTCTTCATGCGGAACTGCTCGCTGCTGGGCGTGCTCAGGCCGTAGCCGTTGTTCTCGATGATGAAGAGCACCGGCAGGTCCCACACCGCCGCCACGTTCACGCTCTCGTGGAAATCGCCCTCGCTGGTGGCGCCATCACCGGTGAAGACGATGGTGCAGCGGTCCTCCTTCTTCAGCTTATGGGCCAGCGCGATGCCGTCGGCGATGCCCATCTGCGGGCCCAGGTGGCTGATCATGCCCACCACCCTGTGCTCCTGGCTGCCGAAGTGGAAGCTGCGCTCGCGGCCCTTGCTGTAGCCGGTGGCCTTGCCCTGCCACTGCGCGAAGAGCTTGCGGAAGGGCATGCCGCGCGTAGTGAAGACGCCCAGGTTGCGGTGCATGGGCAGGATGTACTCGTCGTCGCGCAGGGCCATGGTGGCCCCCACGGCGATGGCCTCCTGGCCGATGCCGCTGAACCACTTGCTGATCCTGCCCTGCCGCAGCAGGCTCAGCATCTTCTCCTCAATGATGCGCGGGTACACCAGCTTGGTGTAGGTGTCCAGCAGAAAAGCGTCGTCGTGTGTGCCGCGCTCGAAACGGACCTGACGGTCCTCGATGGTCGATGGGGTCATGGAAGTCGCCGGTCGGGCGTGCGGCCCTGGTGGATCGGCGGCGCAAAGGTATCCGCACCTCGGCCATGGACCGGGCAGGCGGCGGCCCCGTTACTTTCGCGCGGTGCTGCGCGGTCCCCTGTTGGTGTTGGCGGTGCGTTCCGGGCTGCTGCTCGGGGTGTACGCGCTGGTCCGCGTCCTGTTCGTCGCGCTCAACGCCGGGTCGTTCGCCGATGCGCCGGCCTCGGCCTATTGGGGCGGCTTGCGTTTCGACCTCAGCGCGCTGGCCTGGCTGAACGCCCTGTGGGTGCTCCTGAGCCTGGCGGTGCCCCGGCCACAAGGCGCGTGGCGGAAGGCGCTCGCCGGCCTCTACCTGGGCGTGAACGCCGTTGCCCTCTTCTTCGCCTGCGTCGATCTGGAGTACTACAAGTTCAGCCTCAAGCGGAGCACGGCCGACTTTCTGCGCATCCTCACCGCCGGCAGCGACACCGCCAATCTGGCCCCGGCCTTCGCACGCGATTACTGGTACATCGTGCTGACCTACCTGGCGTTGCTGGCCCTGCTGGCCTGGGGGCACCGGTGGGCGGGCCGGCTCGATGCCGGCGCTCCCCTGCGCCCCTGGCGAAGGGCCGCTGGTGCCATCGTGACCGTCGCCGCGCTCGTGGTGGCCTCCCGCGGGGGCCTGCAGCTGATCCCCCTGCAGGTGATCGATGCGGCCTGGTACGCGCCCGCCACCCATATCCCCGTGGTGCTCAACACGCCCTTCACCCTGCTGATGACGCTGGGGAAACCCGCGGTGCAGGAGCGGACCTACATGGCGCCGATGCAGGCCGATGTGCTGTGGCCCGTGACGCACCGGTTCGATGCTCCGGCCGATCCGCTCGGCCACATCCCGCAGCGCCCCAACGTGGTGGTGATCGTGCTGGAGAGCTTCAGCGCGGTGTACAGCGCCCGGCTCAGCGCCGGACCCGGGTACATGCCCTTCCTCGACGAGCTGATGGACCAGAGCCTGAACATGACGCATGCCTACGCCAACGGGCGCCGCAGCATCGATGGCATTCCGGCCGTGCTCGCCTCGATCCCCGAACTGATGGATGAGGCCTTCATCACCTCGAGCTATGCCCAGCAGCCCTTCACCTCGCTGGCCGGGGTCCTGGCCGCCGAAGGTTACCGCACCAGCTTCTTCCACGGCGGCAACAACGGCACCATGGGCTTCGACGGCTTCGCCCGCAGCGCGGGGTTCCAACGCTACGTGGGCCGCAACGAATATCCCGTGCAGGAGCACTACGACGGCCATTGGGGCATCTGGGACGCGCCCTTCCTGCAGTACTTCGCCGAGGAACTGAGCCGGGAGCAGCAGCCCTTCATGAGCTGCGTCTTCACCCTCAGCAGCCATCACCCCTACGAGCTGCCGCCCGACCTGGCCGCCCAGTTCAGCGGGGGCACCCACAAGATCCACCCCGTGCTCCGCTACACCGACGAGGCGTTACGGCGGTTCTTCGACACGGCACGCACCAAGCCCTGGTTCGCCAACACCCTGTTCGTGATCACCGCCGACCACACGGCCGACCTGGACCGCAACGGACAGCAGTACAGCAAGGCCATCGACTACTGGGTGCCCCTGCTCTTCCACATGCCCGCGCACCTGCCGGCGCGTGACCAGCACCGGGTGACCCAGCACATCGACATCCTGCCCACCGTGCTGGACCTCATCGGACACCGCGAGCCCTTCTTCAGCTTCGGCCACAGCGCCCTGCGCCCGGCCAGTCCTCCCTATGCCGTGATGGCCAGCAACCAGGTGTACCACGCCGTGGGCGACCGCTTCATCCTGCACTACGACGGCGAACGGTTGCTGGGCGTGGAGGCCCTCGGGACGGACAGCACCGGGCCGTTGGGCGAGCCTCGCGACCTGGTGGCCTTCGACATGCTCACGCGCCTGCAGGCCGCCATCCAGCAGTTCAACGGCCACCTGGTGAACAACAGCCTCACGGTGAAGGCTTCCGCTCCATGAAGGCCTGGCTGTTGCTGAACCCGCGCGCAGGAAAGAAGCGCGCGCTCACCGTGCGCCTGGCCGCGGAACGCATCGCCGCCGAGCTCGGCTGGTCGCTGGAGGTGCGGGTGATCGAAGCGCCCGGCCAGGGCACCACCCTCGCGCAGGAGGCGGTGGACAACGGCGCGCAACGGGTGATCAGCGTGGGCGGCGATGGCACCTTGAACGCCGTGGCCGCCGGTCTGGTGGGCACCAGGGTCGCGTTGGGCGTGGTGGCCATGGGCAGCGGCAACGGCTACGCTCGCTCGCTCCAACTGCCCTTGAAGCCCGAGGCGGCCTTGCGGCGGGCGTTCACGGGAACCCCGGCCATCATGGACGTCTGCCATCTCAACGACCGCCTCTTCCTCGGCACGGCCGGCATCGGCTTTGACGCGCGCGTGGCCTGGGAGTTCGACCGCAGCGAAGCGCGCGGGATGTGGAACTACATGCGCATCATCCTGAAGGACATCCTGGGAGCGAAGCCGATGCGCGTGGTGGTGAAGGCCAACCACGAGACCACCGAGCACGAGGTGCTCATGCTGGTGTTCTGCAACACGCGCGAGTTCGGCAACGGCGCCATCATCAGTCCCGGCTCACTGCCCGATGACGGCCTCGCGGAGCTTCAGATCGTGAGCAAGCCCTCCTTCATCCCGCTGTTGAAGGCGTTCTACGACGTGTACACCAACCGTGCGGACAAGAGCCGGTATGTGCGCACCATCCTCACCCGCGAGGCCCAGGTGCACCAGGCCGGATCCCTCGCGCATCTGGATGGGGAACCGGCCTTGATCGGTAATGAGGTGCGTTTCCGGCTGGAGCCGAAACGGCTGTGGGTGGTGCGCTGATCGAACCTTCGCGCTCCGTGCGTGTACCAACGGCCATGCGTAACGCCCTCACCGCGGTCCTGACCCTGGCCTCCTTGCTGGCGGCTGCCCAACCCGGCCCCATGGAAAAGCCCCTGCACGTGGTGGTGACGCCCGACCATGAGCTGATCCGCAACGGCGTGCCGCAGTATATGGTCATCTCTCCCGGTAACGACACCCTGCGGACGGACAAGCTCCGGCCCGCGCAGGGGGATAGCGTGCTCTCATTCATGGTGCATGCCTCCAGCGCCGACCATCCGTGGAGCGTGAAGTACCTGCCCGGTGGTGCCATGATGGACCTTCACCTGAACCATGCGCCATCGCTGTTCGGCTTCACCCTGCGCGTCCCGTTCACGCAAGGCGCCTTCGAACTGGACAGCCGTCGTTTGATAAAATGCCTCACGGACCAGGCGGAGGACCTGCAGGTGCGCGATGCCCGGCGACCCGGCTGGAACCTGGAGCATCCCTTTGGCGCGGTGGATACGTTGGCCTGCCATGGTGGGCGTTTGATCTATGCACGCGGTGGCCGCATGCACCCCGAAGTGCGGATCCTTGACCTGATGCGCTTCGTGAAGCGCGTCCCGCGCATGCCACCCACGGCTGCGCGCGAAGCCAGCTACCCCGGTGGCCCCGCCAACTTCGATCGCTTCATCCGCTCCCACTTCAGCAAGCCATTGATCGAGCGCACCAATGCCCGGGTGAAGCTCTCGGCGCTGGTCACCATCGAGACGGACGGTAGCATCCACCGGGTGGACCTGAACGGCAGCGCGTATCCCGAACTGGACCGCGAGTTCAAGCGGGTGGTTCAACTGAGCAGCTGGTGGGAGCCGGCAGCCTTGGAGAACATCCGCAACACCATCGACCCGCGCACCTTCCGCTATGTGGAACAGAGCCAGGTGATCGAGTTCACCGTGGACCCGGACAGCATCTGGACGGAGATCCCGGAGGCTGCGCTCACGATCATGCCGAAGGACCCCACGCACAACGATGAGATCTCCGTGACCTTCCACTGGATCGGTGGCTCCTGCGGGCGGTACGAGGCCTACGCCAAGGTGCAGCCGGCTCCCACCGATGGCGGCCTTCGCGATGTGTTCCTGTACTTCGGGCAGCTGCCGGGCGAGCTCTGCACGGACATCAAGCCACAGGCCTTCGGCTTCACCATGAAGCCGTTGCCGCCGGGACGTTACCGCTTCAGGCAGATGCCGCATCCCAAGCTGGGCGGGGGCTGGGCGCCGGACCCGCATGCCGTGCGGGTGGTGGAGGTGCGGTAGGCTTTACGGCCCGAAACGCTTGCTCGGACCACGGCTGGTATGGCGAACTTGGTAGACGAACACCTCAGCGCCTTTGATCTTGAACACGACACGATACGGGAAGTCATCGAGCATGGCGTGACGGAATTCATCTTTGCGCAACTGGAACCCATACGGGTTTTCGCGGATGAAGGTGAAGCAGCGCTGAACGTCGCCGAGGAACCGATGCCCAAGGCCCTTGCTCTGCTGATCGTACCAGATGGCGGCAGCCGAGTACTCGCGCACCGCAGCCACGCGGACGTGCAGCCTGAAGCTCATTTGCCCAGCGCTTCACGCGCCATCCGCATCGCCTCCTCCATCGATACGTAGGTATCCTCGCCGCTCTCCTGCTTGCGCTCGATCTCACGCAACTCAGCAAGCTCATCGTCGGTGAAGTCGACATCCGTACGCTCACGGCGGTCGAACAGGTCCTTGATGCGTTGCAGGAAGGCGGTGTCCTTCTCAAGGAGCAGGCGCTCCATCAGGCTGAGCTTGAGGTCGGAGGTGCTCATGGAAGTTCGAGTTGTTCAAAGATACGTTGAGCGCCCAAGGGAGGAGAGTCCTTCACGATTTACAATGTTCGCCTATCGTGGCGACAAGCTCACTCGGAAGACCGGTTCGGAGTGCTCCTTCATTACATCCAGGCTATCCGAAATCCGTATTTTCCATCGTTCCTGCATGACCTGTTCAATACCGTGATGTGTCTCCTCATCATACTCTGCTTGAAGACCTCTAAACACTTGATGGAGGGAATCCCTAAGCCTTTCGAGTCGCATGTTGAAGTCAAGTGGTTTAACCGGATTCTTCAGTGCACGTCTTAGCGCTCGTGCTTCACACTCAGCCAGGTCAAAGTGAAGTTGCTCGTGGCTCAGCAATTGTTCTGAGGCCTGATCTTTCTTGACCCACGAGCGCTCTTTGAGAAAGACAGCTACGACCTCACACTCGACCTCTTCCCAGCTCAAGAATTTTCCGTTCGACCTCACTTGGTAATGAGTGATGGCTGCATGAGGACTAGCGACGTTGGGCTTTGCCATAAAGTCGGCCCACTGGAGTTGCCTGCTCTTACTCCAATTAACCTCAAAGGCTGGCCCTAGTAGGCCACCTGCGAGAACAATGAAAAGGCTAGACAGGGCTTTCATAGATAGAGAGCAACAGCGCTACCTCCCCTTCATCTCCCCGCCCGTCTGCCGGTTCCGCTCCTCCTGCATCGGGTTCGGCTGGCGCCACTGCTGCTCCTTGAACACATCGAAGCGCGTGGGCACCATGCGCGGCGGCCAGCTGTTGTTGTTCAGATCGCAGTCGGCGGTCTCGAGGAAGGGATCGAGGGTGACACGCGCCACCTCCTTGCGCTTCACGAAGACCTTGGAGATGTCGTCGCTGATGCGCCAGATCTCGGCAGGGATGTGCTCCACCTCCTTGGTGCCATCGGCGTACTCCCACTCCAGGATCACCGGCATCACCAGCCCGCCGATGTTCTTGAAGGAGAGTTCGTAGAGGTGGATCTCTTCGTTGAGCAGGGCGAGCTCCTCGGGCTTCAGGCCCTTCTTCCACTTCTCGTAGGCGGCCATGTCGCGTTCGGTGGCCGTGAGCGGGTCGTAGCTGTTGTAGAAGTCGCGCGTGGCGGGGTCGCGGTCCACCACGAAGTCGAGCTTCGCATCGATGTTGCGCTGCCGGCTGAGGTCGGGCACTTCGCGGGCCTTGTCCTGGCGCTTGAGCTTCTCGGCGAGCAAGGGATCGCGCGGGTCCATGCGCTTGTAGCGGAGGTTGGCCAGCTCGATGTCCACATGGTCGGTGGTGTAGAACCAGCCGCGCCAGAACCAGTCGAGGTCCACGCCGCTGGCATCCTCCATGGTGCGGAAGAAGTCGGCCGGCGTGGGGTGTTTGAACTTCCAGCGCTCGCAATAGGTCTTGAAGGCGTGGTCGAAGAGCTCGCGGCCCATCACCGTTTCGCGCAGGATGTTGAGCGCCGTGCAGGGCTTGCCGTAGGCGTTGTTGCCGAACTGCGTGATGCTCTCGCTGTTGGTCATGATGGGTTCGATGCGCGCCTTCACCTTGTCCGGCGCGGCGTTGGGGTCGCCCTTCATGTAGTCCACGATGTTGCGGGGCTTGCCGCGCCAGCTGGGGTAGTCCTTGTCCCACTCCTGCTCGGTGAGGTATTGCACAAAGGTGTTGAGGCCCTCATCCATCCAGGTCCACTGCCGCTCGTCGGAGTTGATGATCATGGGGAAGAAGTTGTGGCCGACCTCGTGGGTGATCACGCCGATCATGCCATACTTGGTGCGCTCGCTGTAGGTGCCGTCCTTCTCGGGGCGCCCGCCGTTGAAGCAGATCATCGGGTACTCCATGCCGATGCGGTCGGTGTGCACACTGATGGCCACCGGGTAGATGTAGTCGGCCGTGTACTTGCTGTAGGTCTTGATGGTGTGCGCGACCACCTTGGTGCTGTACTGCTCCCACAGCGGGTTGCCCTCCTTGGGGTAGTAGCTCATGCAGAGCACGTTGTTGGTCTTCACCGGCTGGTTCATCGCGTCCCAGATGAACTTACGGCTGCTGGCGAAGGCGACGTCGCGCACGTTCCTGCTCTTGTACACCCAGGTCCTGGTGCCGCTGCTGCGCTCCTTCTCATTGTCCAGCGCCTCTTGCGGGGTGACGATCATGACCGGGGTGGAGCTGGTGCGGGCCTGTGCCAGGCGCTTCTGCTGCGCGGCAGTGAGCACGCTGGAAGCGTTGGCCCATTCGCCGGTGGCCGCCACGATGTGGTCGCTCGGCACGGTGATGCTGAGGGTGTAGTCGCCGAAGTCGAGGGTGAACTCACCGGCGCCGAGGAACTGCTTGTGCATCCACCCGCTGTAGTCCATGTAGGCGCACATGCGGGGGTAGAACTGCGCGATGGTGAAGATGTAGTTGTCCTCCTCGGGGAAGTACTCGTAGCCACCGCGGCCGCCCCACTTGAAGCGGTCGTTGATCCAGTTCCACCAGTTCACCTTGAAGCTGAAGGTGGCGCCGGGGGCGAGCGGCTTGGGCAGGTCCACCCGCATCATGGTCTTGTTGATGGTGTACTTCAGCTTGCCCCCATTGGCATCGGTGACACCGGTGATCTTGTACCCCCCGTCGAACGGGTTCACCCACTTGTCCAGCTGGCTCAGGCCCACGCTGTCGGGTAGTGTGCCCGTGCGGGTGGTGTTCGCATCGCTGCCCGGCTCGAAGATGTTCTGGTCCAGCTGAAGCCACAGGTAGTCGAGCTTGTCGGGGCTCTGGTTGTGGTAGGTGATGGTCTCGTAGCCGGTCAGCTTGGGCAACACCCCCTCCCCCGCCGTGGGCTCAGCGATCTCCACATGGATGTCGTAGTCGGCCTTCATCTGCCAGTAGGCGTGGCCGGGGGCTCCGCTGGCGGTCCGCTGTTCATTCGGCGTTGGCAATTCCTGGTCGAGCTGACGGAACTTGTCGCGGCCGTAGCGGGGGGAGTCCTGGGCGAGGGCGGCAGTGCAGATCGCGAGGAGGGCGAAAGCCGAGAGGGCGTGCGAACGGAGCATGTCCGCGAAAGTAGTGGGCAGTGGCGAGTCGTGAGTGACGAGTAGCGAGTGGCGAGTAAATGCCGCCAACCGTTCATTGTAGAAGCGGCATTTACTCGCCACTCGTCACTCACAACTCGCCACTCCTTCGCCACTCATTCCTCACCTTTGTCCTGTAATGAAAGCCGCCCTCCTAGCCCTGATCCTGACCGGAGCGCTGAGCGTTCACGACTTCTTCGTCTCCATCCTCACCATCCGCCACGCGCCGGCGACCCGGACGCTCGACCTCACCTGGCGCATCACCGCGCACGACATCGAGCATGCCCTGGAGAACGTGGCCCCGCTGAAGCTCGGGTCCGATCGCGAGCACCTCAAGGCCGACAGCATCCTCAACGCCTACTTCCTCCAGCACCTCGTGCTCATGCAGGAGAAACAGCTCAATTGGACCTGGATCGGCAAGGAGTTGGACGGGGAAACGCTGTACTGCTACCTGCAGGTGGATAGCATCGCCTCACCAAAGGACCTGTTGGTGCAGAACACCCTGCTGCAGGACCTCTTCTACGAGCAGCAGAACCTGGTGCATGTGGAAGGCGAGAAGCTGCCCACGCGGTCGCACACCTTCATCCGGGGAAGCGGACCGCACACATTCACGTGGTAGGCGCCCCCCCGGGCTCAATAACTTCGGGGCATCCTTGTCATCCATGCGCCCCAACGCGCTCAAGTACACCTTGGTCTACCTGATCCCCGGGGTGGTCGCGGCCTCGCTCGCGGTGCGGAACGCATGGTCCTTCGCCGCGGTGGCCTTCGTGTTCGGGGTGATGCCGGTCATCGAACTGTTCCTGAAGCCCGACCCGCGCAACCTGGATGCCGTGCAGGAGGCCGTGGCCAGGCAGGGCCGCGGCTACGACCGGATCCTCTACAGCCTGGTGCCCATCCAATGGGGGCTGCTGCTCTTCTTCCTGGTGCAGGTGAGCGCCGCGGACCTTTCGTGGCCGGTGAAGCTCGGGCTCACCTCGGCCTTCGGCATGGCCTGCGGGGTACTGGGCATCAACGCCGCGCACGAGCTGGGGCACCGGCCCACGAAGCACGAGCAGTTCATGGCCAAGGCGCTGCTGCTCACCACGCTGTACATGCACTTCTTCATCGAGCACAACCGCGGCCACCACAAGCACGTGAGCACCAACGAGGACCCCGCCAGCAGCCGGCGCGGCGAGTGGCTCTACGCCTTCTTCGTGCGCACCATCACGGGCAGCTGGCTCAGCGCCTGGAAGCTGGAACAGCAGCGACTGCGGAAGAAGGGCCTGCCCGTGTGGAGCTGGCACAACGAGATGCTGCACTTCCAGGTGGTCCAGCTGGTCTTGGTGGCGCTGATCGCAGCGGTGTTCGGGCTGGAGGTCATGGGCTGGTTCCTGGGGGCCGCGCTCATCGGCATCCTGCTGCTCGAGACGGTGAACTACATCGAGCACTACGGCCTGCGGCGCAAGAAGAACGGCGACAACTATGAACGTCCGCTGCCCATCCACTCCTGGAACTCCGACCACCCGCTGGGCCGCCTGATCCTGCTGGAACTGACGCGCCACAGCGACCACCACTACCTCGCCAGCCGGAAGTACCAGGTGCTGCGCCACTTCGACCAGAGCCCGCAGCTGCCCGCCGGCTATCCCGCCATGATGGCGCTGGCCTTCTTCCCGCCCCTGTGGTTCCGCGTGATGGACCGCGAGATCGACCGGCTGAAGGAGCGGCCGGGCAGGGAGGTGCTCGCTTGATCCACTGTTCGGATGCACGACCCGGTAACGCCTTCCTTCGACTTCGACCATGTGGTGATCGGCAGCGGCTTCGGCGGCTCGGTGTCGGCGCTCCGCCTCAGCGAGAAGGGCTACCGTGTGCTCGTGCTGGAGAAGGGCCGCTGGTTCAACAAGGCCGATGACTTCCCCCGCTCCAACTGGAACCTGCGGCGGTGGCTCTGGGAACCCCGCCTCGGCTGGCGTGGCCTGTTCAAGATCAGCTTCTTCCGGCATGTGACGGTGCTGAGCGGCACAGGCGTGGGCGGTGGCTCGCTGGTCTACGCGAATACCCTGCCCGTACCGAGCAAGCCCTTCTTCCACACCGGCAGCTGGAAGGACCTGTGCGACTGGGAGCGCGAACTGGCTCCGTACTACCTCCTGGCCAGGCGCATGCTCGGCACCGAGCGCCACCCCTACACCAGCCGCAGCGACCAGGTGATGCAGGAGCTCGCCGCCGACCTGGGCATCCCCGAAGGCTTCAGCACGGTGGACGCCGCCGTGCATTTCGGCACACCGGGCATCACGGTGAAAGACCCCTACTTCGGCGGCAGGGGCCCCGACCGCACGGGCTGCATCCAGTGCGGCGGCTGCATGCTCGGCTGCCGGCACAACGCCAAGAACACGCTCGACAAGAACTACCTGCACCTGGCGCAACAGCTGGGCTGCACCATCCGCGCCAACGCCGAGGTGGTGGACGTGAAGCCCCTGAGCCCCGATGGCAGCGCCGGCTACCGCATCCGTTACCGCGACCCGTCCAGCTGGTTCCCGCGTATCCTCACGGTGACGGCGCGGGGCGTGGTGTTCGCCGGCGGCGTGATGGGCACCCTGCCGCTGCTCCTGAAGCTGAAGGCCGGCAGCCTGCCGAACCTCTCGGACACCTTGGGCCACGGCGTGCGCACCAACTCCGAGAGCCTCATCGGCGTCACCACCTTCGACCGCAAGGCCACCTTCTCGGAAGGCATCGCCATCGGCTCCATCGTGGAGCTGGACCAGGACCGGCACGTGGAGCCCGTGAAGTACCCACCCGGCAACGGCATCTGGCGGATCCTGATGGCGCCGATGGTGAAGGGCAGCGCCTGGCCCAAGCGCCTGCTGAACATGGTGCTGCTGCCGCTGAAGCAGCCGGGGCAGTACCTCCGCACCGTCTTCGTGAACGACTGGAGCCGGCGCACGCACATCCTGCTCTACATGGAGAGCATCGACTCCACCCTCCGCCTGAAGCGCGGCACCTTCGGCACTCGGAGCGCCCTGGAGTCGGGCACCGCCCCCACGGCCTTCAACCCGCAGGCGCAGGACATCGCCCACCGGGTGGAACGCATCGTGAACGGCAAGGCCATGGTGCTCATGCAGGAGACGCTGCTGGGGATCCCCACCACTGCGCACATCCTCGGCGGCGCCTGCATGGGCGCCGATGCCTCCACCGGTGTGATCGACCGGCACAACCGGGTGTTCGGCTACGCGAACCTCTGGGTCTGCGACGGCAGCGCCATCTCGGCCAACCCCGGCGTGAACCCCAGCCTCACCATCACGGCCCTCGCCGAACATGCCATGGCGCAGGTGCCGCACTGTTCGCATGGAACGGCTGGCCCATGATCGACGGCATGCGCGCATCCTGCCTTCTGCTCCTTGCCAACATGGCCCTTGCCTGCGGGTCGGACAGCCACGAACCTCCGGCCGGGACCGAGAAGAAGCCCAGGTGGCGTGATACGCTGGTGGTGCATAGCACCCTGGCCGACACCGCCGGTCTGGAGGCTCAACTGCGGATCATCGAGCGCAAGCTCGGGCCGTTGGACCCTGGCATCCGCGACCACCTGCAGGCCGTGAAGGTCACCTACTACGGTTTCACGGACAGCAGCTGTTCGGCGGTCGACACCAGCCGGCTGTGCTCGGGCATCCTGCTGGTGCACGCGTGCGTGGCCGGCGAGGTGCGGGCGATCTTCGAGGGACTGCTGCATGACCGCTTCCCCATCGCCAAGGTGGTGCCGGTGAACCGCTACGGGCTCAACGCCGACAGCACGGGTTGGAATGATGCGGCGTCCATGGCTGACAACAACACCAGCGCCTTCAACTACCGCGGCAAGGCCCACGTGCCCGAGACCTCCAAGCACGCCCAAGGGATCGCGATCGACATCAACCCGCTGCTGAACCCGCTGGAGAAGCAGGGACCGCATGGCGTGCTCCGCGAACCCGCCAGCGGCCGATACGACCCCGCCCGACCCGGCACCCTCACGCGCGCCCGCATCCTGAAGCACCTGACCCCGCACGGCTGGACCTGGGGCGGGCGCTGGCAGCGCCCGCAGGACCACCAGCACATCGAGAAGGCGCACGGTCGATGCGTCCACCTGGGCGAACGGATCCGGTGAGCGTTGTTCCTTCGCACCGATGACCCGCGCCGAGAAAGCCGCCTTTGTCGCGCAGAAGCTCGCCGAGCTCTACCCGCGCACGTCCATCCCCCTCGACCACGAGGACGCGTACACGCTGCTGGTCGCCGTGGTGCTGAGCGCACAGTGCACGGACAAGAAGGTGAACGAGATCACCCCGCTGCTGTTCGCCAAGGCCCGCACCCCGCAACAGATGGTGAAGCTGAGCGTGGAGCAGATCCAGGACATCATCCGGCCGTGCGGATTGTCGCCCATGAAAAGCAAGGGCATCCACGGACTCTCCAGGATGATCGTGGAGGAGCACGGCGGCCAGGTGCCCAGGACGTTCAGCGCCTTGGAGGCACTACCCGGTGTGGGCCACAAGACCGCCAGCGTGGTGATGGCCCAGGCCTTCGGCGTGCCGGCCTTTCCGGTGGACACCCACATCCACCGCCTGGCCTGGCGCTGGACGCTGAGCACCGGGAAGAGCGTGGAGCATACCGAGGCCGACCTGAAGAAGCTCTTCCCCAGGGAGGAATGGGGCGACCTGCATCTGCGGATCATCTACTTCGGCCGCGAACACTGCCCGGCCAAAGGCCACGATCCGCGCAAATGCCCCATCTGCAGCGTGATCGGTCGCAAGGAGCTGTTCACCGCAGGCCGGTGATCCCGGCCTCAGTTGAGCACCAGGGCCACGGTGCCCAGCGGCGGAGCTTCCACAACGGAGAGCGCCTTGCTGTAGCTCAGGATGGCCTGGAGGGTGGAGGGCCGGGGACCCGGTTGGAGGTCCATGCTGATGCGGCGATCGGATGACCGGCGTTCGCGCCGGCGAAGAGTAGAGTGCTTCATGCCATCGGGTTGGTGTGCGTGATGAAGAACGCCAGCGCGCCATCCCCTATTGCACACACCCCCGAACGATCCAAGGACCTCCTGAACATCAAGGCATTACCCCTTTTAAAATGCGAACGCCGGCTTACGGGCCGGCGTTCAAGGACATGCAGCTGGCAGGCCTATGCGCGCTCCAGATGGATGTCGTGTTCCTTGATGAGCTTGCGCATGTTGATGAGCGCATAGCGCATCCGTCCCAACGCGGTATTGATGCTCACGTTGGTGTGCTCGGCGATCTCCTTGAAGCTCATGCTGAGGTAGGTGCGCATGATCACCACCTCGCGCTGCTCCTCGGGCAGGTGCTCGATCAGCCGCCGCACGTCCTCGTCGATCTGCACGTTCACGAGCCGTTGCTCGATGTTCCGGTCGGGCTGCGCCACGGTGGAGAAGACGTCGTGCTCCTCCGAGCCCCGGACGAGCGGCATCTTCTTGGCCCGCCGGAAGTGGTCGATGACCAGATTATGGGCGATCCGCATCACCCAGGGGAGGAACTTGCCCTCCTCGTTGTACTTCCCTGTCTTGAGCGTGTGCACCACCTTGATGAAGGCCTCCTGAAAGAGGTCCTCGGTGACCTCGCGGTCACGCACCATCAGGTAGATGTGGCTCCACACCTTGCGCTTGTGGCGCAGCAGCAGGGTTTCGAATGCCTGCTCGTTCCCCGCCTGATAGGCGTGCACGAGCTCCGTATCGGTGAGCACCTTCGTACGCATGTGACCTTCCCTTTTTGTCCGGTTCGGATCAACGATCCAGGGTAGTGGTCACGCGATGGGCGAAGGGGGTTTTGAAGGTGCGGGCCTGTCGGCCGGGTTCGGGGATATGACGTGGCCCGGGGTGAGAACGTTGCCTGATCGTCCGTATTGTGCGACCGGGCCAACTTTTCGTCGGACCAAGGCGAAGGTAGTGATCTGCCGGGAACAGCGGGCAGGCCGATGCCTAATTTCGCGCCGCTCTTGCCCACCCCCTCCCGCACCCGAAGGTCCGCACCCGCTTCCGCGAACGGTGCTCCGCCCGCCCCGACCAGGTCTCCCGGCCTGATCCGGGTGCAGGGTGCCCGCGTCCACAACCTGAAGAACATCGACGTCGACATCCCGCGGGGAAAGCTGGTGGTGATCACCGGCCTCAGCGGAAGCGGCAAGAGCAGCCTGGCCTTCGATACCCTGTATGCCGAAGGACAACGCCGGTACGTGGAGAGCCTCAGCAGCTACGCCCGCCAGTTCATGGGCCGGCTGGAGAAACCCGATGTGGACCGCATCATCGGCATCAGCCCGGCCATCGCCATCGAACAGAAGGTGATGACCCGCAACCCGCGGAGCACCGTGGGCACCAGCACCGAGGTCTACGACCACCTCAAGCTCCTCTTCGCCCGCATCGGCCGCACCTACAGTCCGGTGAGCGGCGAACCTGTGAAGCGCCACACCGTGGAGGACGTCCTGCGGACCGTGCACAGCCATCCGGCCGGGTCGGCCGTCCTCCTCCTCTGCCCGCTCCACCTGCCCGCCGGACGCACGATGGCCCAGCACCTCGATGTGCTCCACCAGCAGGGGTTCGCGCGGGTGCACGACGGCGCCACGGTGCACCGCATCGAGGACCTGCTGGCGGCGCGCACCCTGCCCACGGGCGAGTGGTCCCTGGTGGTGGACCGTGTGAGCGTGACGGCCGACGATCCCGAGAACGACAGCCGCATCGCGGACAGTGCCGAGGCCGCCTTCTTCGAGGGGCAGGGCGAACTGCACCTTCTGGGGGACGATGGACGCGGTGGCGTGCGCCGTACCGTGCTCAACGATCGCTTCGAGCGCGATGGCATGCGCTTCGAGGAACCCAGCACCAACCTGTTCAGCTTCAACGACCCGGTGGGCGCCTGCCCCCAATGCGAAGGCTACGGCAGCGTGATCGGCATCGACCACGACCTGGTGATCCCCGACCAGGGGCTGAGCGTGTATGACGAATGCGTGGCCCCCTGGCGCGGAGAGAAGCTGGGGGAATGGCGCACCGCGTTCATCGAGCAGGCCGAACGGCACGACTTCCCCATCCACCGCCCGTACCGCGACCTGACCGCGCAGCAACGGGACCTGCTGTGGAAGGGCGCCCGCGGCCTCCGCGGCATCGATGCCTTCTTCCGGTACGTGGAGGAGAAGAGCTACAAGATCCAGTACCGCGTGCTGGCCAGTCGCTACAGGGGCAAGACCACCTGCCCGTCCTGCGGCGGCTCGCGTCTGCGGAAGGAGGCCTCCTACGTGCGCGTCGCCGACCGCACCATCACCGAGCTCGTGCGCATGCCGATCGACCGGCTGCTGGCGTTCTTCCGCGCGCTGGAGCTGAACGAGCATGACCGGCAGGTGGCCGCCCGGCTGCTCACTGAGATCCGCAACCGCCTGCAATACCTGAGCGATGTGGGCGTGGGCTACCTCACGCTGGACCGCCGCAGCAACACCCTGAGCGGCGGCGAGACACAGCGCATCGACCTGGCCACCAGCCTGGGCAGCAGCCTGGTGGGCAGCATGTACATCCTGGACGAGCCCAGCATCGGCCTGCACCCGCGCGACACCCAACGCCTGATCGGTGTGCTGGAGCGCCTCCGCGACCTGGGCAACACCGTGATCGTGGTGGAGCACGACGAGGAGGTGATGCGGGCGGCCGACCACATCATCGACATGGGTCCCGAAGCGGGCTCCCACGGCGGCCAGGTGGTCTTCCATGGCGACCATGCCGCCCTGCTCTCCAGCGACAGCCTCACGGCCCGCTACCTCACCGGCCGGCTGCGCATCCCCCGCCCCACCGGGCGGCGGCCCGTGAAGGACCGGATCATCGTTCGGGGTGCGCGGGCCAACAACCTGAAGGACATCGACGTGGCCTTCCCCCTGCACATGCTCACCGCGGTGACCGGTGTGAGCGGCAGTGGCAAGACCACCCTGGTGAAGCGCATCCTGTACCCCGCCCTGCGCCGCGAGCTGGAGGGGTTCAGCGAACGCCCCGGCGAGCACCGCGCCCTGGAAGGGGACCTGAAACGCATCGAGGCCGTGGAGCTCGTGGACCAGGACCCCATCGGCCGCAGCAGCCGCAGCAACCCGGTGACCTATGTGAAGGCCTACGAGGAGATCCGCCAGCTCTTCAGCGAGCAGGACGTGGCCCGTGTGCGCGGATACAAGCCCTCCTTCTTCAGCTTCAATGTGGACGGTGGCCGTTGCGAGACCTGCCAGGGCGAGGGTGAGGTGCACATCGAGATGCAGTTCATGGCCGATATCCGGCTCACCTGCGAAGCCTGCCGCGGCAAGCGATTCAAGGAGGAGATGCTCGATGTCCGCTTCCAGGGCCGCGACATCGCCGAGGTGCTCGACCTCACCGTGGACGACGCCATCGCGTTCTTCGACGGCGCGAGCGGCCCGGCGGCCTGCGCCCGCATTGTGCAACGGCTGAAGCCCTTGCAGGACGTGGGCCTCGGCTATGTGAAGCTCGGCCAGAGCAGCAGCACCCTCAGCGGCGGCGAGGCCCAGCGCATCAAGCTCGCCAGCTTCCTCACCAAGGGTCAGGAGGAGCGCCCCACCCTCTTCATCTTCGATGAGCCCACCACCGGCCTGCACGTGCATGACATCGCCCGGCTGCTCAAGGCCTTGGACATGCTCATCCGCAACGGGCACAGTGTGATCTGCATCGAACACAACATGGAGGTGATCGCCTGCGCCGACCACGTCATCGACCTGGGACCCGATGGCGGCGATGCCGGCGGAGAGCTCGTCTTCGTGGGTTCCCCGGAGGCCTTGGCCGCCCACCCTTCCAGCCTCACGGGCGCACACCTCCGGAGCAGGTTGGACTGACGATCGTTGCCTTCCGGCTTGACCGCCATCATGCCGGCACATCCGGTCGTTCCGGACCTTACAGGTCCCCAACCGACCTGATCATGACCACCCGCACCCTTCTGCACGACCCGGTGATCGACCGCCTGATGGAAGCCCGCACGGGGCCCTGTGTCACCGTCACACTGCCCACGCACCGGACGATGCCGGATGCGAACCGGGACATCATCCTGTTGAAGGACCTGCTCCGCCAGGCCGAGGACCGCCTCGGCGCCTTGGGCGGGAAACGTACGGTGGCGCCCATCATCGAGCGCCTGCACACCCTCGCCACGTCCGTTGACCACGGCCACCACATGGACGGCCTGGCGCTTTTCGCGTCCGCCGACCATGCCGAGCTCGTCAAGCTGCCCTTCCCGGTGGATCCGCGGGTGGTGGTGGGCGACGCCTACATGGTGCGCGACGTGGTGCGCGCGCGGCTCGGATCGGTCCACTATCACGTCCTGGTGCTCAGCCAGCATGCGGCACGGCTCTTCGCGGCGAATGATGACCACCTGGTGGGTGAGGTGCGCGGCGGGCTTCCCTTGGAGAACCGCCACTACACCACCGACGCTGCGCAGGTGACCACCTCGCGCGGCCAGGACAACCAGGCCCGCCAGTGGTACGCCGACGTGGCCAAGGCCGTTGAGCAGGCCGTGGGTCCACAGGGAAGGGTGGTGGTGGCCACCACGGCCACCCATCATGCACCCTTCCTGGAGGCCGCGCCCCACGCCGGGCTGTTCATCGCGCAGCTCGAAGGCAACCATGAGCATGCGGCCCCGGCCGAACTGGTGCGGCAGGCGTGGTCGTTGGCGTATGAGGACCAGAAACGGCGCCACCTGGCCGATCTGGAGACCCTGGCCCGGACCCCCGCCGACAGGCATGTGACCACGGTCGATGACATCTGGGCCCGGGTGCAGGAAGGCCGCGGACAGACCTTGCTGGTCGAGCGCGATCTGGTGATCCCCGGGGCCGTGGTGGACGACCGCGTGCACCTGGATGCGCCGGCCGACGAGGCGGATGTGGTGGACCGGATCATCGCCGCGCAAATGCGGCATGGTGGTGATGTCCGCATGCTTCCGCCGGGCAGCCTGAAGGCCTACGACGGCATCGCGCTCATCACCCGGTACTGAGCCGGCTCAGCGCAGCACGGTGACATGCCCGCGCAGTTCGCGCAAGGTGTCATCGCACGACGGCGTGTAGCGGATCACGTAGAAGTACGTGCCTTCGCTCGCCTTGCGGTCCGGGTTGTTGCCATCCCAGGTGACGGCGAGGCTGGTGGAACGGAACACCTCGGTCCCCCAGCGGTCATAAATGGAGACCTCCACCTCCTGGCTGCCGTTGGCCATGGGCTCAAAGCGATCGTTGTTGCCATCCCCGTTCGGACTGAAGACGTTGGGCACCACGATGTCCGTCCCGAGCGGATCGGGGATCACGGCCGCGATGCCCGAATACGTGCAGCCGAAGGCGTCCGTGACGCTGAAGCCATAACTACCATGCTCACCCACCACGATGGCCCGCGTGGTGGCCCCGCCCGACCAGGTGTAGGACACCCCCTCGTAGGGGATGATCAGCAGCACGCTGTCGCCGGGGCAGGCCACGGCCTCGAAGTCGAGCGGACCCGGATCGGGAGCGGGTGAGACGACCACGGTGTCCGTTCCGCCGCACTGGCCGAGGGTGACCTGCACCCAATAGGTCCCGGGTTCATCCACCGTGATGCCCGACGTGGTGGCGCCCGTGCTCCAGACATGGTCCGGCCCGGCCAGACCGGTGGCCAGCACCGTGCCGGCACCCGGGCACAGCACCTGATCGGGGCCGAGGTCCACCACCACGCCAGGGATCACGTTCACCGTCACCGAGGCCGACGCACTTGTGGCGCAGAGCGTATCGGTGACCGTCACCGTATAGACCGTGGTGCTGCCGGGGCTGGCCAGGGGTGCCTGCGCTCCGGGGTCGTTCAGGTCCACCGGCGGCGACCACAGGTAGCTGTACCCACCCTGCCCGCCGCTCACCACGGCCGTGAGCTGGGTGGTGCTGCCGCTGCAGATGGGATCGGTGCCGTTCAAGGCGAGCACCACCAACGGCACGTCCACCTGCACGGTGACGCTGTCGGTGCGCACACAGCCTTCGGCGTTCGTCACCGTCACGAAGTAGGTGATGGTGGCCGTGGGCGATGCCGTGGGCGCCTGCAGGAAGGTGGCGTTGAGGCCCGTGCCGGGTGACCATGACCAGGAGTGGCCGGTGCCCGAGGTGGGTTGCGCGTTCAGCACCACGGCGCCGCCGCTGCAGATCGTGGTGTCGTCCACCAACAGCAGGTCGAAGGACTGACCCACCTGCACGAACACCGAATCGGTGTAGGTGCAGCCGAACTGCGCATCGAACACGTCCACGGTGTACCACTGGTCCGTGGGCGGTGTCGCGAGCGGGTCGGCGATGGACGGATCATTGAGCGTGGCGGCCGGTGTCCAGGAAAAGGACAATCCGCTCACCGTGTTCGTGGTGATCGCCACATCATCCAGGCTCCAATTGTCCTCGCCCGTTCCCCCATTGGCCAGCTGCCGCCAGCGGAACAGCGTGCCCGCGGTCTGTGCCGGTGCCGGAATGTTCACCTGGATCACGCTGAAGGTGGGATGCGCATATTCGTAGTAGGTGTCCATGATCGTCCACGCCCCTCCCCCGTTGCTGCTGTACTCCAACACCACATGTTCCCCGGGATCGGCATCCTCGCAGGGCGCGGTACCCGTGGCGATCTTGATCGCGAACCGGACCGTCCCCCCTGTGGACACGTCGACCGGGCCCGCCGTGGCGCTGCGTTGCCCTGGCCCATCGAAGTAGAGCGCATTGCCGGCCACGGATCCGCAGGCGTTGCTGATGGTGCCGTTCAGAATGCCGTTCCACAGGGACGACGGTGCCACGTCCAGCACGTCGAGCCCCTGGATCACTTGCTGGGCGCTGAGCCCCAACTGGCTCTGTTCGCCGGTGCAGATCAGGGGGGGGACCGCGGTGGTGGTCAGCGAGAACACATCCCCGTTCACCACGGTCACCTGCACGCTGTCGGTCGTCACTGCGCAGCCGTTCAGTGTGCTCACCACCACCGTGTACCAGGTGGTGTGGGCCGGGTTCGCCACCGGTGCAGCGATGGACGGGTCGTTAAGGTCGGCACCCGGGCTCCAGGTGTAACTGTAGGTGCCGGGAGGGGTGACGGCCACGCCCAATTGGACCGGCTGCAGCAGGCAGGCCTCCACCCCGGTGCTGTCACCGCTCGCCAGGGCCTGGATCACCGGCGGGATCGCCAGTTCGATGCTGAAGAAGAACTGCTTCTCGCAGCCGCTGATCCCCGAGGTGCCCGTCACGATGTACACATCGGACGCCGTCGGGGTGAAGGTGAAGCTGGAGCCTTGGAACAGGACCGTGTTCGGGTCGCTCTGAGTGGTCCAGTAGGGATCGTTCAGTGGCTCGGGGATCGAGAGCGTGATGGTGGTGTTCGTGTCCGCCAGGCACAGCACGGTGTCCAGCGGAAGGATGGGCTCCGGCGTGAAGGAGCCGACGGAGTAGGCATAGCTCTCGGCGCTGCCCATTCCATACACGTAGGCCGTGAGACCGCCCACACACTCCAGGGTGTGGCTGCCCACCGGCAGCGGCAGTGAGGCGTGGGCCACCGTGGTGCAGGCCGGGTAGGGCGTGAACGCCGACGACGGCACCGGAACACCGTCCAGCACCACATCGTCCACATTGGGTTGCTGCACGATGATGTTGACATAGTGGTTCGTGATCACCGTGGAGACCACCGTGGCGAACGTGATGCGGTCGATGCGCTGCTCCTCGGCGTTCAGCAGCAGCATGGCCGGGTCGCCGTTGGACCCACAGGTGATGCCCTCCATGAACTGGGCCACCACGAACGGCTGGTTGCCCTCGAAGCAGGCCGCGTCGCCGAAGCTGTTCAGCTCCACGAACTGACCGGCGTTGAGGTTGAGCGGTGGCCCGCCGTTCACCGTCACCTGCGTGCCGTCCAGGTCGGCCAGCACCCTGTAGGTGTATTGCGTGGTGGTGCTGAAGGGCACCGAGTAGTATCGCGTGCCCCAGGCCCGGCGGGGCAGGTTCTGCTCCACCACATGGTCGCAGGCGAAACAGCCGTCGGGGATGTTGGTGCAGACCGAACCGGAGAACACCGCGAACGTCCTGCACTCGCCACTGGCCTGGGTGCCCCGCACCACCGTGCCGGTGAAGTCACCGACCTCGTTGGCGGCGATCACCTGGTAGGTCTGGCCCGAATCGAGCATCACCGTGAAGGGGACCCCCGCCGGCTGCCCCCCGAAGGTGGTGGCGGTGGGGATGATCTCCACCTCCGTGTCGTCCTGCCGCGCCACGATGAGGAACTCCGAGGCGAGGTCGGGCAGGCCGCTGAGACCCGGATAGGCCATGATCCGGTAGTCGCTGCCCAGGGACTGCACGGGATAGATCACGGCGCCGTCCGCGGTGAACTGCTCGAAGTTGATGGCGAAGACCGCCACGGTGTCCTGCGTGCGCACGAGCACGGACCTGTTCTCCACCACCTCGCTCACCTGATGCATGCCCTGGGCCAGCGGGATCGTGACGGTGGTGGTGACGTTCGCCGTGACGGTGAAGGGCTGGCTGAACCCCATCAGCGGCATCTCCACCAGCCCCGATGTGTTCGTCGGGGATGAGATGAAGATGTCGAGGCTCTGCACCGGATTGCCCTGATAATTCTTCATGAACCCCAACCAGAACTCGGTGCCCATGGTGGGCACGATGCCCTGCGCTGACGCGCCGCGCGCGCCGACCACAAGCACGACAAGTGCGGGGAGCGAACACCTGACGATCCGGCGGTACGAGGAGCTGAACATGGACCTGGGTTGGGGTTGACCAAAAGACGCGGCCAACGGATCCGCCGTTGCCGTACGTCGAAAAAATACGCAGAGCTACCGGAACTGCAGGTCGTAGAGCCGGCGATACGCCCCGTTATGGGCGAGCAGTTCCTGATGGGTGCCCTGCTCGATGATCCGCCCTTTGTCGAGAACCACGATGCGGTGGGCGCTTTGCACGGTGCTGAGGCGATGGGCGATGACGATGCTGGTGCGCCCCTTGGTGATGCGCTCGGTGGCCTCCTGGATGAGCTGCTCACTGGCGCTGTCCACCGAGCTGGTGGCCTCGTCGAGCACCAGCACCGCAGGCCGGTGCACCATGGCCCGGATGAAGGCGAGCAGCTGGCGCTGCCCGGTGGACAGGATGCCGCCCCGCTCGCGGACATCGGTGTCGTAGCCGTTGGGCAGGCGCTGGATGAAGGCGTCGGCACCCACCTCCCGCGCGGCGGCCACCACATGTGCCCGCGTGATGGACGGATCGTGCAGCGTGATGTTGTCGTGCACCGTGCCGCTGAACAGGAAGACGTCCTGGAGCACGACGGAGATGCAGCGCCGCAGCGCACCGAGCCGGTAGGCCCCCACCGGAACACCGTCCAGCAGGACCTGTCCACGTTGGTGCTCATAGGCCCGGCTCAGTACGTTGATCATCGAGCTCTTGCCCGATCCGGTGGCCCCCACGAGCGCCACGGTCGTGCCGGCCGGGATGTCCAGGTCGATGCCCTTCAGCACCCATGGCGCCCCCTCGCCGTCCTTCGGCTCCCCGTAAGCGAACCACAGGTCCTTCACCTGGATGTGCCCCCGCACCGCCGATGTCTCCAGCCGCCCACCGTCCGCGATGGCGGCCTCCGTGTCGAGCAGCTTGAACACGCGCTCGCTTCCCACCATGCCCATCTGCAGCACGTTGAAGCGATCGGCGAGCTGCCGGATGGGCCGGTAGAGCATGTTGATGAACAGGATGTAGGCGACGATGTCACCGAAGGTGGCACTGCCGGCGAGGGCGTCCTTCACCCCCCACCACACCAGGAAGGCCAGGGATAGCGCCGACAGGATCTCCACGAAGGGAAAGAAGATGGAATAGGCCAGCACCGACCGGATGTGCGCCGACCGGTGCTCGCGGTTGATCGCCTTGAACTTGCGCAGCTCCTGTGCCTCGCGGCCGAACGCCTGCACGATGGACATGCCCTGGATGTGCTCCTGCACGAAGGCGTTCAACCGGGCCACATAGGTCCGCACGTCCTCGAAGCTGCGCTGGATGCTGTTCTTGAAGATGTTCGTCCCCCAGAGCAGCAGGGGCACCGGGGCCATGCTCAGCAAGGCCAGTTTCCAGTTGACCGCGAACATGACCACCACCACCACGACCAGTTTCAGCAGATCGCCCAGGATGGAGAGCAGGCCCTGCGAGAAGATGTCCTCGATGGTCTCGATGTCGCTGATGACCCGGGTGACCATGGTGCCGATCGGTGTGCGATCGAAGAAGCGGAGCTTGAAGCCGAGCACATGGTCGAACAGGCGTGTGCGGAGCTGAAAGCTCACAGCCTGCCCCAGCCAGCTGGTCCAGAAGGTCTGCTGGAAGCTGAGGAGCGTCTCCAGCACAAGGAGCCCAAGGACGATGAGGGTCATGCGGAGAAGACCGGACCCGTCGCCGGTGAGCGCGTAACCGTCGATCATGTCGCCCATCAACAGAGGGCGCACCACGCCGATGGCGCTGAGGAGCACCGTGAGGGCGAAGGTGGACCAGAACAGCGCGCGGTGCGGCCGCACGAACGCCATCACGCGCACGAACAGACGCCGGTCGAAGGCTCGGGCCTGGCCGCTCATCCGGGTACGGGGATGAAGGGATATACCACACGTTCCAGATAGAGCCCACGGGCCGGCGCCGACTTGCCCGCCGCACCGCGATCGCGTGCCGCCAATACCTCCGCCATGTGCCCCGGGGGGCGGTGGCCGCGGCCGATCACCAGGCAGGTGCCCACGATGGCGCGCACCATGTTGCGCAGGTAGCGGTCGGCCCTGATCTGGAAGTCATACCCGTTCGCATGCTCGGTCCATCGCGCCAGCCGCACGTCGCAGATCATCGTGCGGGCATCACTACCGGCCTTGCAGAAGCTGCTGAAGTCCTTCTTGCCCAGGAGCACGGCGCAGGCCTCGTTCATGGCCCCGACATCCAGCGCCGGTCTCAACAGATGGCTTCGTCCCTCGAGGAACGGGTCCTTGCGCCGGTGGATCCGATAGCGGTAGCCGCGTTCGGTGGCGCTGAAGCGCGCGTGCGCATCATCCGGCACCGCGATCAACCGCATCACCCCGATGTCATCCGGCAGCAGGCTGTTCAGGCTGTACACGAACCGGTCGTCCAAGGAGGCCTCTCCCCCATGGTCGAAGTGCAGGAAGAACTGCGACGCGTGCACCCCGGTGTCCGTGCGCCCGCAACCCACCACGCTCACCCGTTCGCGGTGCAGCACGAAGCGCATGGCGCGCTCCACCTCGGCCTGCACGCTGGGGCGGTCGGGCTGCAGCTGCCATCCCCGGTAGGCCGTGCCCAGAAAGGCGATCTCCAGGAAGTAGCGGGGCATGATCTCCATCGGTCTCGGGCCCTGCGCGGTTGCGCCCAAGGGCCCTGTCGTTCACACCCTTGTCGGGCAACGGGCCGCAAAGCTAGCGCCGCCGCCGCTGGTGTCCGTCCGCCTCCGTTCCTTCGCCGGCATGTCCACTGGTAGAGCGAACGAGGCGCGCATCGGCCTGCTTTCCGATACGCACGGCTGGCTCGATCCGCGCCTGCGGGACCATTTTGCGGGGTGCGACGAGATCTGGCATGCCGGCGACATCGGCGGCCTGGAGGTCACCGATGCGCTTCAACGCTGGTTCCCCGGAAAGCGCCTGCGCGCCATCGTCGGCAATATCGATGATGCCGCAGCGCGACGGGCCTTCCCCACCGACCTGCGGTTCGAGCTTCACGGCGTGCGCGTATGGATCACCCACATCGGTGGGCGCCCTCCCCGGTACAACAGGAGCGTGCTTGCGGCCCTGCGGACCGACCCTCCGGACCTCTTCGTCTGCGGGCATTCGCACATCTGCCTGGTACGGTTCGACGCGGCATTGAACCTGCTCACGATGAACCCCGGCGCGTGCGGACGGCATGGCTGGCATCAGGTGCGCACCGTGCTGCGGTTCACCCTCGCGGCCGGCCGGATGAAGGACCTGGAGGTGGTGGAGCTGGGGAAGCGAGGGGCAGTGGCGGGTCCGGAGTGAACATCCGGGCATCCGCTCACCGGATCCGGTCCATGCTGCGGATCAGCGCCTCATCCTTCCGAATGCCCCGCTCGGCCAGAAAAGCCAGCAGCAACACCAGGACCGGCGCGGCGAACGCAGGACCGTAGGCCACCTCCACCTCGCCGCGACCGGCCATGTAGACCTGGATCGAGCGGTCGGTGATGACGGCGAAGGCCAGGGCGCCCAAGGCGAACAGGTAGGTGAAGCGCACGAAGCGCACCTGACGCGCGCGATCCCGGTACAGGAAGATGGTGACCAGGGGAAGCACGGCGAGCAGGCCGAGGACGGCGGCGAACGGCACCTTGGGGCTGGCCTCCTCCAGGGGAGCGCCATCGGCCAGGAACAGGCCTGTGGAACGGAACACCACCTGCAGATCGGCCACGGAGTACGTGGCGAACGGGAACAGGTTGGCCAGGCCGGCCATCACCGCCGCCAAGGCCAGGAACAGGGTCTGTTTGCGTTGGATCATGCGCCGGCAAAGATGGTACCGGGCCGCTTGTGGTTCACGCCGAATGATCTACGTTTGCGCCGACCGTTCCGCGCAGGCCCCCCCAAGGTGGCCAGCGCCCCACCCGAAGTCCTTTTCGAACCGCACGAGACCCCTCCGGGTCCTCCGCCCAGGCGCAGCACGCGCCAACGCCCCATAGCCCCAGACCATGGCAGACAAGAACGCCCTGGAGAGCCTGAAGCTCGCCGAGCTCCGGGAGATCGCCAAGCAGCTCAACATCAAGAAGGCCGACACGCTGAAGAAGCAGGACCTGATCGCCAGCATCCTCGAAGCCCGGGGTGGAGCGGCGCCAGCCTCGACCCGCCAGGACACCGATGCCATTGCCCTGGAGGCCGTGGCCGATGAGGACCCGGCACCCACGCCCGATCCCGAGCCCGCACCCGCGGAGGACAGCGACGATGATGACGAGGACGGGGACGATGACGACGAGGAAGGGGAAGAGGATGAAGAAGCTGAGGAAGAGCCGGCGGTACCCGATGCCAAGCCGGAGTCACCACCACCACCCGCGCCAGTGGCCGTGCGTACAGACGACCGTGAACCCCGCCGCGACGACCGGCGCGACCGCTTCGAGCGGCGTGAGCGGCGCGAACGGGGTGACCAGGTGACGCCACCGCGCGACGGCGGTGAGCGCGACGAACGGCGTGAGCGATCCCGCGAGGAGCGCCGCGATGCCCCCCCACCCACCGGCGACCGGCGTGAGGACCGTCGTGACGACCGGCGCGACCGCGGCGAGCAACCACGCCACGAACAGGGCCGGAGCGACGGCCCCCGCGACCAGGGCCAGGGTCAACGGCCACAAGATCAGCGGCAGGACCGCCCGCGGCATGAACAGCGCGAGCAGTTCACGTTCGATGCCTTCGTGGAATGCGAAGGCGTGCTGGAGATCATGCCCGAGGGCTATGGCTTCCTGCGCAGCAGCGATTACAACTACCTGGCCTCACCGGACGATGTGTACGTGAGCCAGCAGCAGATCAAGCAGGCCGGGCTGAAGCTCGGCGACACCGTCAGCGGTTTCGTGCGGCCGCCGCGCGAGGGGGACAAGTTCTTCCCCCTTGTGAAGATCGATCGCATCAACGGCCGCGACCCCGAATGGGTGCGCGACCGGGTGCCCTTCAAGTTCCTCACCCCTCTATTTCCCGACGAGAAGTTCAACCTCACCGGCAAGAACCCGAACCTCAGCATGCGCGTGCTGGACCTGTTCGCCCCCATCGGCAAGGGTCAGCGCGGCCTCATCGTGGCACAGCCCAAGACCGGCAAGACCATCCTGCTGAAGGACGTGGCCAACGCCATCGCCGCCAACCACCCCGAGGTGTACCTCATCGTCCTGCTGGTGGACGAGCGGCCCGAGGAGGTGACCGACATGGCGCGCAGCGTGAACGCCGAGGTGATCGCGAGCACGTTCGACGAGCCCGCCAGCCGGCATGTCCAGGTGGCCAGCATGGTGCTCGAGAAGGCCAAGTGCCTCACCGAGTGCGGCCACGACGTGGTGATCCTGCTGGACTCCATCACGCGCCTGGCACGTGCGTACAACACCGTGCAACCCGCCAGCGGCAAGATCCTGTCCGGGGGCGTGGATGCCAACGCCCTGCAGAAGCCCAAGCGCTTCTTCGGCGCGGCGCGCAAGATCGAGAACGGCGGCAGCCTCACCATCCTCGCTACCGCCCTGGTGGACACCGGGAGCAAGATGGACGAGGTGATCTTCGAGGAGTTCAAGGGCACGGGCAACATGGAACTGCAGCTCGACCGGAAGATCAGCAACCGCCGCATCTTCCCGGCCATCGACATCCAGAGCAGCGGCACCCGCCGCGATGACCTGCTCCATCACAAGGACGTGCTGCAGCGCACCTGGATCCTGCGCAAGCACCTGGCCGATATGAACCCCGTGGAGGCCATGGAATTCATCAAGACCCGGATGGAGGGCACCAAGAGCAACGAGGAGTTCCTCGTGTCGATGAACGGCTAACGCCGGGAAGTAATGAGCGGCGAGTCTCGAGTGGCGAGTGAATGCGTCTGACCCTGAGCCTGTCGAAGGGCGCATTCACTCGCCACTCGTAACTCATTGCTCGCCACTCAACGAAGTGATCCCACACCGCTCATGAGGACCGCCTTCCTCGTCGCCCTTGCCTCCATGGCCCTTCGCGTGGTGCTGCTGGGGGTGGGCCGGGCGCCTGACCCGCCGTTCTACATGCCGGTCCATCTGCTGGCCCTCGTGCTCATCCCCTTTCTGGCCGCTCGATCCGTGTTGCACGACGAACCGCGCAGCGGGGTGCCCCAGCTGTTCCGGGCGGGGTTCAGGGCCGCCGCGTTGTACACCCTGTCGATCGCGGCCTTCCTGCTGGCCTACTACACCTGGATGGACGTCACCTCCTTCCCCGTTCACATCAACGCCCTGGTGGACCAGGCGGTCGCCGCAGGGCATGACGAGGCGGACGCCCGTTCGCGCTTCGAACGCTTCTTCACCCCGTTCAATTACGCCAGCCTCTCGTTCTTCCTGCTGCTCCTGTTGGGCGCGTTCAACACGCTGCTCACCACCCTTCTGGTGCACAAGGTGCTGCGCCGGATGATCTGACCGTTCGCGGATCAGGCGATGAACGCCTCGCTCAAGGCCTGAAGGTCGAGCCCCCCGAAGTTGCCGCTGCTCATCATCAGCAACACACCGGGGTCGGCCTGTGCCGCGCGCACTGCGCCCATGAGCTGGATGGGATCGCTCAGCACCAGAATGTCGGTGCGCGCGAAACCGCGCTGGATGCGTTCGGGCGGGATCGGCGGCAGGCGTTTCAGCTGCACCGCGTGCGGATCGTAGAACACGATGGCCGCGTCGGCCTGGTCCATGGCCCCCGCGTACTGGTCGAGAAAGCCTTCGCTGAGGCTGCTGTACGTGTGCAGCTCCATGCAGGCCACGAGCCTGCGCCCGGGGAACTGCTCGCGCACGGCCTCCACCGTGGCCTTCAGCTTGCTGGGGCTGTGGGCGAAGTCCTTGTACACCACCCTACTCCCCTGCTCGGCCAGCTTCTCCAGCCGCTTGGCCGCACCGTGGAAGCTGCGGATGGCATTGAAGAACACGGTGTCGCCGATGCCGAGCTGGTGGCACACATGGCGCGCACCCTCCAGGTTCATGAGGTTGTGCCGGCCGAAGACCTGCAGCGGTAGCTCGCCCTGGGCGGTGAGCAGCACCGTGGTGCCGTCGTCGATGCGGTGCGCCGGCACGCCGTAGGGGATGCGCGTGGCCGACACCTCCGGCTCCTCCGCCACCCGCTTCACCTCCGCATCCTCCGCGCAGTACACGAGCTTGCCGCCCGGCTCGATCACGTGGATGAACCTGCGGAACTGGTCCACATAGCTCTCGAAGGTCTTGAACACGTTGATGTGGTCCCACGCGATGCCGCTGATTAGCGCGATGTCCGGCCGGTACAGGTGGAACTTGGGCACGGGCTCCAGGGCCGAGGCGAGATATTCGTCGCCCTCGATGATGGCCACCCGGCTGGTGGGGCTCAGGCGCACCATGCAGTCGAAGCCCTCGAGCTGCGCACCCACGAGGTAGTCGAACTCCACGCCCGCGTGCCGCAGCACGTGGATGATCATGCTGGTGATGGTGGTCTTGCCATGGCTGCCACCGATCACCACGCGCGTCTTGTCCCTGGTCTGCTCGTGGAAGTACGAGGGGTAGCTGAACACGGGGATGCCGAGCTCCTGCGCACGGACCAGCTCGGGGTTATCGGCGCGGGCGTGCATGCCAAGGATCACCGCGTCGATGCCGGTGTGTATGCGCAGTGGGTCCCAGCCCAGCTTGTCGGGCAGCAGCCCCAGTCGGTCGAGGCGGCTGCGGCTGGGCTCGAAGATCTCGTCGTCGCTACCGGTGACCTCGTAGCCCTTCTGGTGCAGCGCGATGGCCAGGTTGTGCATGGCGCTGCCGCCGATGGCGATGAAGTGGACCGTACGCATGGGGCGAAGGTGCACGTGCTCGACCGGTACCGCGCCCATGCGCCCATGGAATGCTTCAACGGGGGGGTGTGGGCAGCGGGGCACCGACCGCCGCTGGCCGGTGACGTAGCTTCGGCGCATCAAGATGGAACTCCACGTCATCGACACCGGTTTCTTCAAGCTCGACGGCGGCGCCATGTTCGGCGTGGTGCCCAAGACCCTCTGGAGCAAGGCCCATCCGCCCGACGAGAAGAACCTCTGCACCTGGGCCATGCGCTGCCTGCTGGTGGTGGACGGCGACCGCCGCATCCTCATCGACAACGGGCTCGGGGACAAGCAGGACAGCAAGTTCTTCAGCCATTATGAACCGCACGGTGATGCCACGCTGGACAGCTCCCTGAGAACGGCGGGCTTCCACCGGGACGACATCACGGACGTCTTCCTCACGCACCTGCACTTCGACCATTGCGGAGGCAGCATCCGTTGGAACAGCGCACGCGATGGATTCGAGCCGGCCTTCAGGAACGCCACGTACTGGAGCAATGAACACCATTGGAAGTGGGCCACCACGCCCAACGCCCGCGAGAAGGCCAGCTTCCTGAAGGAGAACATCCTGCCCATCCAGGAGAGCGGGCAGTTGCGCTTCGTTGACATCGGAAGGCGCAGCGCGGAGGAGAACCTCTTCATCCCGGAGGTCTTCCCCGGTTTCGGGGTGCTCCTGGTGAACGGCCATACCGACGCGATGATGATCCCCTTCATCGAGCACAAGGGCCGCACGCTCATTTACATGGCCGACCTGCTGCCCAGCGTGCACCACATCCCCCTGCCCTGGGTGATGGGCTATGATACGCGCCCTCTCCTGACCCTTCAGGAGAAACGTGATGTGCTGGAGCTCGCGGCCCGGAAAGAGCACGTGCTCTTCTTCGAGCACGACGCGACGAACCAGTGCTGCACCGTGCAGGAGACGGAGAAGGGCGTGCGACTGAAGGAGACCTTTCCCCTGTCCGCTGTGTGAACCGGTCGTTCCGCGCTCAGCACGGTCACCACAGGTCGATCCCGAAGAGCCGGATGGTGGTGTAGGGAAAGCCGATATAGAGGCCGTCATCGCGCCGTTCCACGGGGTGGGTGCCCACGTTCACCGTGCTTCCATGCCGGGCCCTTCCCGTGGCCGGGTCGAAGGCGAACCGGTGCCAGGGGCACACGAGGCGACCTTCTTCGCACCAACCGCCCTCAAAGCTCCGCCCCTGATGCGGGCAACGGTCCTCCAGCGCGAACAGGCCGGAGCGCGTTCGCACCAGCCGAAGGACATGTCCGTTCAGGGTGAGGCGCAGATGGGCGTCCACCGGCAGCCGTTCCAGCCGCGGATCGTCCACGCGCGCCCATCGGATGCGGTCCACCCACATGAAGGCAAAGATGCGTGAGCGGAACGCCAGCGCTCAGCGACGCACGACGACCCGCTGCGCCTGACGCCGATCGCTGGTGGCCACGACCACGGTGTACACCCCGGCCGGCAGAGCGCTGACATCCAGCTCGCTGATCCCATCGCCCAGGTCCAGGGGCACATGGATGGACCGTCCCAACTCGTCCAGCATCTCCACGTGTACCGCCGGGGCCGGGGGCCCGTGCACCACCATCACCCTGTCGCTGGCCGGATTGGGGAAGACATGTACACCGGCCATCACAGCGTCCAGCTGCACGGCCACCGCATCCGATGTGGTGGAGTGGCCGTCGTGGTCGGTCTGGCGGAGCCTGTAGTAGGACAACCGCGGAAGGGGCTGTTCGTCCAACGCCGCGTATTGCTGTTCGCCTTGTGAATCGCCGGCACCAGGCACTTGGAGGACCGGTGCCCAAAGCACACCGTCCGGTGAGCGTTCCACGGTGAAGTAAGCGTTGTTCTGTTCGGTGGCCGTGGCCCATCTCAACTGCACTTGTGCGTTCACGGGGATGGCCTGAAAGCTGAGCAGTTCCACCGGCAATGGTGTGGACAAGCCGGTGAGGATGCCGGAATTGTTGGACCCTGCTCCATTGAGCGCATATGTGCTGCAAGGGGTCTGGTTGCAACCGCCCTGCCCGTTCAGGGTGTTGGTGGTGATGTTGGTGGTGGGTTGAAGCCCACTGAAGATCACAGCGCCCTGTCCGCCGCCACCACCGCCGCCATGGGTGCTCGAATTCACCGAACCGCCGTTGCCTCCGTTCGCCCGGATGGTGAGCGGACAACCGGCCGCCACCGACCATGTGGCCGCATCGATGAGGATGGTCCCTCCAGCTCCGCCACCGCCAGCGCCGTCGTTGCCAGAATTCGCTGCAGAGGCTCCGTTGGCCGAGATCACGATCGAGCAGGTCCCCGTGGTGGTGATCGCGCCCGCCTCAATGAGAATGACGCCCCCACCATCGGCACCGTTGGTGGAAACATCGTCATTGCCTTCGCCCCCACCGCCGCCGCCGCCCATGAAGATGCGCGTACCCGTGATGTGGCCGCTGAGGGCGATGCCCCCGATGCCGCCCGCATCCGCCGCGCAGCTCCAACCGAGCACAGCGCTGCCGCCGGCCGTGTAGTTGCCGCCTCCACCGCCACCGGCGTTCACCTGGTTCGCACCGCCCCCGCCATTGATGATCTTGCCCCGGCCATCCCGCCAGTTGTTGTTGGTGAGGCGGTAAATGCCTTCGCCCTTCTCGGCGAAGTACTCCGTGCCTGCCGCGGTGCTGCTCCACCGGAAGTCGGTGGTGTTGCACGGCAGCAAGTAGCTGAACCGGTCCCGAGCCCCACCCCGGAAACCGGCGCCATCGGCCGTGATGCTATGCTGCAGCGACAATGTGCCGCCCACCCGTAAAGCGACCACACCACCAAGGGTCCCGTTCCAATCCAACGCGCTGATGTTGGCGGTCGTCGTGTAGTTGCCTCCGGCCCCCAACAGCTCGTGCGTGATGGCCTGGACGCGCGCGTTCGTGCCGAAACTGAAGGCGATCCCCGGTGCAGTGACCAACGTGATGCTTGTGAGCGCGCCGGCGGTCCGCGTGACCGCAGCGATGCGTCGGACCTCGAAGCGGCCGGCCTGCTGGATGGCGGACAGGTTGCCGAACGCGGCGTTGTTCGCCGTGTTCGAACCGATCACGTTGTCCTGCATCTGCATGATGACGATGTCCTTCCCCGCCTGGAACAGGGCGGCCGCCTCGTTGGTCGTGCCCACGGTGAGCGTGCTTCCCGCGATGGCGGTGATCTCCGCATAGCCATTGATCACCTGGGCGTGGAGGTTGGAGGCGGCGAACAAGAGGGCGAGGTGCAGCGAGCGCATGAGGCGGTCCGTTGAGCGGGCCATTGAACGCAGCGGGTCGCATGCGGGTTCCACGGCGCCGTCGGCGCACCCTGGCCCCATTGGAGCTATGCGGGCCCCACCATGGAGCGAACGAAGGCCCCGTCGCGCCGGACGTCATGGCAGGCCAGCCCCAGATCGGTGCATCGTTTCCGAAGACGCCAGCGTTGCAGCCCATCCAGCGTCCCGGCCAACACCACGTGTCCACCGGGTCGCAACCGCTTGAAGGCGGCCTCCGCCGCCTGCTCCTGCTCCGCGATGAAGACCAGCGCATCGAACGCCGGACCACCGGAAGGAGGAGGATCCGCATCCACGAGCAGAACACCCATCCCCGCGCCGAACCAGGCCCCAGCGCCGCCTGCGGAGAAACCGGACCGCACCGGCACCGTGGCGCGCAGCTTGATGGTCGAGAGCGTGTCCACCACCTTTGCGCCACTGGCGCGGGTGAACCGCTCGATGCGCTGCCGCGCGTTCGCCAGACCCGGAGCGCTCTCCACCACCACGGCGGAGGGGCCTTCGCGGAGGGCCATCACCAGACCGGCCCGTTCATCGAAGACCACGAGCTGACGCTGGGAGGTGGATCGCACCACCTGACCTGCGATGCTGAACACCAGCACCGGGAGCGTGGCCAATGCCAGCCAACGCCCCGCCCGAAGTCCTCCCAGGCGATCGAGCCCGATGGCCAGGATGATGACCATGATCAACGCACCCTGTACGGAGGTCACCCGCACATCGGGATAGGCGAACGGAGCATCCGCGAAGAACCGGCCCGCGTGGCCCAGAAGCCACACCAGCCCGCCGAGCGCGTCGGCGACGAACGGTCCCAGCACCGGCACTTGAAGCGTGACCAGGAGCAGCATGCCGCCAACGACACCGATGTTGACCAGGGTGACGATGATGATGTTGGCCGGCAGGAACCACACCGGGAAGGCGTTGAACACAGCCAGGGATACGGGTGTGGTGAACAATTGGGCGGCGAGGGAGACCGAGATCAGGGACCAACAGTACCGGACCAGGATGTTCGCCGGGGACCAAAAGCGGCGGATGGGGTCGTAGCACAGCACGATGCCGAGGACGGCCAGAAAGGAAAGTTGGAAGCTGAGCTGGAAGAGCATGCGTGGGTCCCAGACAAGAAGGAGCAGGGCCGAGCCGGCCAGGGTGTTGAGCGTGGCGGACCGACGCCCCATGAGCCCTGCGACGACGAACAGGGAGCACATCACCGTGGCCCTGAGCACCGAAGGGGTGGCGCTCGTGATGCCGGCATACCCCCAAAGCACCAGGAAGGCGATGATCGCGCGGGCCCACCGCGCCCCGACCCCTCCACCCAGCGGCTTGAGCAGGACCATGAGCACCCAGTAGATGAGCGCCACATGCATGCCGCTCACCGCAAGCACGTGCATGGTCCCGCTCCTGGCGAACGCGTCCCTCTGATCGGCGTCCAGCTCATTCCGGATCCCCAGTAACAGGGCCAGCACCACGGCCTTTTCGCGATCGCGGAGCCCGCTCCGTGCAAGCCATTGCCACACCCGCTCCTGTGCAGGCAGGAAGAGGTCCGTCCATCGCCAGCGATGGTCGAGCATCCTCCAGTGGTCATCAGCCACGAAGGCCTGGTCATGGATGCCCCGGGCGGTGAGCCATGCGCGAACATCGAAGCCTCCGGGATCGGGTGTGCGCGTGGACGGGCCCAGGTCAGCGTGGACAAGGAGCACATCACCCGGCCGCAGGCGCGGGGCCAGGGAGTCCTTGGCGAGCGTGAGCATGGCCATGGCGTTCGTCGGATGCACCCCATCGGTGGACCAGGACCGCAGGAGCTTTGCATCGCACCGCACATGGCGGGCGGATGCGCCGTGCACCACATCCACCTCCACCAGGTGGGCACCGGTCGCTCCCTGAGGCGGACGCGTATCGGACGTGCTCACCACCCACCAGCATATTCCTGCGATCAGCATGGCCGGCATCGAGGCCGCGTAGGGCAGCCACCGATGGCGGAAGGGGAAGGCGATGAAGGCCGGAACAGCGACCAGCAGCAGGGCCAGCGCACCGAGGATGACGCAGACCGTCGAGGACAGCGTGAGGAGTGAGCCGATCGCCAGGCCCGCCGCGAACGGTAACGCGAACCGGAGCATGGGCGCACGGTGCCAGCCGGACCAGAACAGGGATGCGCGCTCCATGGCCGAGGACCCAAGGTATCCCATCAGGCCGTTCCCTGATGAACGCTCGGTACTTTCGCCGACCCAGCCGACCGCCATGCCCGTCCCCGCCCAGCCCGTGCGCCGTTCCATCGTGGGACGGATCGGGTACATCCTCTTCCTCCTCACGTTCACCGTCGCCTGCGTGGAACTGGGTGCCCGGTACTACCTGGGCCACGTACTGCACAAGGCCAGCGAGAATAAATTCCGCTTCAACTCCTACCGGGTCTATGAGCACGTCCCCGGCTATGAGGAGCGCGAGGGCGACCACGTGCGGCTGGCCATCAACGCGAACGGGTTCAGGCGTTCGGCGGATGTACCGCAGGTGAAGCCGCCCGGCACGGTGCGCATCTTCTTCCTGGGCGGGTCGGCCGCGCACGGCATCAGCAGCGCCGCCCCCTACCCCGTGGTGCATGTGGACCAGACGGAGACGGTGGACGCCCATCTCGAACGACTGTTGAACCGGTCCATGCCCGGGCAGCGCATCGAGGTGATCAATGCGGCCGTCACCGGGTACCAGGTGTTCCAGCATACGCAATACCTGCTCACCGAACTGCTGTCGTACGACCCGGACATGGTGATCTTCTTCGACGGCGCGAACGATCACTTCGTGAACGACACGAACTACCGGTACATGGAGGACTTCCGCTATCAGTTCTGGCGCCAGAGGCTTCAGGAGCCCTCCGCAGGCGGACTGTTCACGTACATGGGGCACTGGCTCTCGCGGCACAGCGCGGCCTTCCGCGGATACATGGCCTGGAGCATGATCCGCGATGCGGTGCGATGCGGTGAACGGGTGGATTGGCAGGCCGCGTACATGGATGACGCCACCACGGTGCGGAATCACAAGGCCGTCGCGCAGGACCAGTTCCTGCGGGCGATCGAGACGAACCTGTTCCTGCTCGAACGGGACAGCGTGAAGGCGGTGCTCTGCCTGCAACCGATGCTCGTGCTTCGCGAACCGGCGCTCCTGGCGGCGGAGGAACGCGCATTCCTCCATGAGGACCCGAACGTGAAGGCGCTCTACCCCGTGGTGCTGGGCGAACTGAAGGATGTGGCGCAACGCTGGCGCGTGCCCCTTGTCGACCTGAACGTGCCGTTCAATGACCCGCAGCACCGAGGTCGGCAGCTCCTGATCGACTATTGCCACCTGAACGGGGCCGGCGGTGAGGTCTGCGCCCAGGCCCTGCTGCCCGTGGTCCAGGTGCTGCTGCGTCCGTCACCCGTGGACAGCCTGGCTACAGCACCTGAAGGATCAGGCACTTGAGGTAGAGGCTTTCAGGGATGCTCCAGTGCACCGGATGGTCCGGTGGCTGCGTCCCGTAGTAGACCTCACGCAACTGGCGCCGCGCATCCTTCGCCGCATCCGCGACCATGGCCCTGAACAGGTCCGGGGTCATGTGCTGGCTGCAACTGCAGGTGACCAGGAAGCCCCCCCGCCGCAGGGACTTCATCGCACGGAGGTTGATCTCCTTGTATCCCCTGGTCGCACCGGCGATGGTGGCCCTGCTCTTGGCAAAGGCAGGAGGATCGAGCACGATCACGTCCCACATGCGCCCCGTGCGGCCCGCTTCGGCCAGGAAGTCGAAGACGTTGGCCTCCCTGAAGGCGCATCGCGCGGTCAGCCCGTTCATCTCGGCATTGACCACGGCTGCGCGGATGGCCGTGGGGCTGATGTCGAGCCCCTCCACCTGCTTTGCCCCGTACCGCGCCGCGTGCAAGGCGAACCCTCCTGTATGCGTGAAGCAATCGAGGACCTCAGCGCCGGCAACGACCGGCTCCATGGCCGCGTGATTCAGTCGCTGGTCGAGGAAATGTCCGGTCTTCTGACCCTCCGCCAGGTCCACTTGGACGCGCAGCCCGTTCTCCTCAATGGTGGACCGGGTCGGGAACGGATCGCCCAGGAAGCCCGTTGTACGGGGCAGTCCTTCCTTCTCCCTGACCGATGCATCGTTCCGTTCGTAGAAACGGGTCACGCCGGTCACCTCGCGCAGCGCGTCCACCAGGCTGTGCTTCCATCGATCGATGCCCAGGCTCAGGGTTTGAAGCACGATGGCGTCGCCGAACTTATCGGCCACGCAGGCTGGCAGGCCGTCCGATTCGCCGAAGACCACCCGACATGACCCGGTATCCACCATGCGCTGCCGGAACGTCCACGCTTCCCTCACCCGGCGCAGGAAGAAATCGTCGTCGATGGGTTCGTCGAGATCGGGAGTGAGGATGCGGACCTGGATCTTGCTGGCCGGGTTGAAGTAACCCTGGCCGATCGGGCGCCTGCGGTCATCGAACACCTGCACGACGGCACCCGGAGCGGGCTGGCCCTCGACGCGCAACACCTGATTGTCGAAGATCCATGGATGACCATTGCGGACCCGGTCGCGCGGATCACGGATGATGGTGCGGGCACGCATGCGTGGTGCAAGGTAGATGCTCCGTGGGGCGGTGATCATCGAACATATGTATGGCCATACATACTTTCCGCCTCGCGCTGCCGCGTGGGGCGAACCGAAGCTCTTGGCAGCCCTGGTTCCGCACCCAGCGATGGGCCGACTGATCGGCAGCTTCCTGCTCTTCGTCGAACACGCCCCCCGGAAGCATGTATGGCCATACATACTATTGGCCAATGAGGAACGCTGGATGGATAAATGAGGCCGACGGAGATCCCAGCACAGGTCGTTGTCCACCAGCTGCTACGGCAATTGTTGGGGCATCTGGGCGTGGTCGGAGATCACGCCACGACCAGCTTCTTCCAAGGCCATCTCCATATCGAACCCTCACGATCGCTCAGCACCTGATCGACCTACAGGCAGGCTCGGCACCCTCGTGCCCGAGCTCTGGATCCTCCTTGCATGTGGTGCTCCACGACCGCGGTCCACGATGACAAGGCCCCTTTGCGGCATCTATGTATGGCCATACATATGTGATGGTGCGCAGGATGACCCCACGTGGACCGCGCCACCAGACCCGTCGGTCGAACACAGGATCGCCCTCGCGAACCAGCATGGCTGAAGGACTCAGTGGATGTAACGAGTGACCGGACCCACCTTCCGAACGTATGTATGGCCATACATACATCGCCAGGCACTCGCACCGGTCGTCCGATCCCTTTCCGCTCAGCCCCGAACTTCGCCCCTCGAACCACCATCAACGCGGTCATGAATACATCGATGGAAGTGGGGATCATCGGGGCTGGAGCGATGGGCAGCGGGATCGCCCAGGTGGCGGCCCGGGCCGGTCATCAGGTGCGGCTCCTGGATGCCCGACCGGGTGCGGCGCAGGGCGCCGTGGATGCCTTGCGCACAACGCTCTCCGCGTTGGCCACGAAGGGCAGGTTGACACCCTCCGACGCTGAGGAGACCTGCGTCCGGTTGCGGGCTGTGGGCTCTATGGCCGAACTCACCAACGCAGGACTGGTGATCGAGGCCATCGTCGAGGACCTGTCCGTCAAGCGCGGCCTCTTTGCCGAGTTGGAGTCCGTGGTCCGGCGCAACTGCATACTGGCCACCAACACCAGCAGCCTGAGCGTGACGGCCATCGCGGGCGCCTGCGCCCATCCTGAACGCGTGATCGGCCTGCACTTCTTCAACCCCGCACCGCTGATGCCGTTGGTGGAAGTGGTGCCTGGCCTGGTCACTGCCGATGGTCTGGCCGAACAGGTCCGCCAACGCATGAGCCAATGGGGCAAGACCCCGGTCATCTGCAAAGACACCCCCGGCTTCATCGTCAACCGGGTGGCCCGCCCCTTCTATGGCGAAGCCCTGCGCATCCTGGAGGAAGGACTGGCCGACATGGTCACCATCGACCATGCCATGCGCGCGGTGGGGGGCTTCCGCATGGGACCGTTCGAGCTAATGGACCTCATTGGCAACGATGTCAATTTCGCCGTCACGCGCAGTGTGTTCGAGGCCTTCTTCTTTGACCCACGCTACCGGCCGAGCCTCACCCAGCAGCGCCAGGTGGAGAGCGGTCGGCTGGGCAGAAAGTCCGGTCGGGGGTACTACGACCACACCGGCACCGCCGCCCCACCCACGCCCAAGGAAGATCCGAAGCTGCTGAACGACATCTGCTGGCGGATCGTGGTGATGCTGATCAACGAGGCTGCTGATGCGCTCTACCTGGGGATCGCCGACCGCGATGCTCTGGAACTGGCCATGACCAAAGGGGTCAACTATCCGAAAGGCTTGTTGCGATGGGCCGATGAGGTCGGGCTTGAACACTGCCTCTCCACCTTGGAACATCTTCAGGCCGAATATGGGGAGGACCGCTATCGACCTTCTCCGCTCTTGCGGAAGCTGGTGCGCGAGCAGCGGAACTTCCACGGTTGATCCGACACACGATCGTCGATAAAATAGTTTCCATGGAACAGAACTTCACCTACCTTTGCCGCCCCTAACAACAAAGACCTACCCGATGAAACTTCACTTGTTCAGCGCCGCCTCTCTGGTAGCGCTCACGCTCGCTTCTTGCGGAGGTGGCAGCACCAATGAAAGCACCACTGCCGCGGACAGCACGGCATCCATGGAGTCCAAGGAAATGGGCTATGTGCTGGACCTCGCTGCCAGCAAGCTTACCTGGAAAGGCGTGATGATCGGTGTCAAGTACCACGAAGGCACCATGGCCTTCACCGAAGGCAAATTCATGGTCAAGGGTGGTCAGCTGATGTCCGGCACCTTCGCCGTGGACATGCGCAGCATGGTGCCCGTGGACACTAATTACAACAAGGACTACACGAAGGAGAAGCTGACCGGACACCTGGCCAGTGCCGACTTCTTCGCCGTGGACAGCTTTCCTGAGGCCCGGTTCGAAGTGGCTTCCGTGAGCGGAAATACCGCCACCGGCAAGCTCACCGTCCGCGGACGCACCAATGTAGAGACGGTCACCGACATCGTGATCTCCGAAGAGAACGGTATGGCGAACGCGAGCGGCAAGCTCGTCTTCAACCGTCAGAAGTATGGCGTGTCCTGGGCGAACCCCATGAAGGACATGGTGCTGAGCGACGACATCGAGATCACCGTCTCGCTCGTGGGCAGGGCTGAGTAAGCTTCGCCCGACCGCGATGGAAGGCGACCCGTTGGTCGCCTTCTTTCATTTCAGCCCTTGCCCACAAGGAACTCATTCAGCGGGCGCATGGCCGTGTAATGCGCCATCACCACGTCGGCCAGATCGGGTGAGGTGACCCTGGACGGCGGAAGTTCCGCGCACCAGTAGAACTGCTTGTTGTAAAGCAGTGGCTCACCTTCCGCCGCCTTCCGCAGCTCCGGTGGCAGCACCTTGTTCCGCTCCCCAAGGATCCTCCCGAACCGGCTCTTGAACGCATCATCGGTGTACAACGCCCGGAACCGGACCGGCTTGGCCGCGATCCGTTCACGGATGGCCATCAGAGCCTCCTTCCCGGGCATATAGCTGCCCCCGTAGATGGCCACCTTCTCAGGGCCCAGTTCCAGATACAGCCCGGGCACACCATGGTCCTTCCGGCCGGCGGCGGAAATGATGGCCGAACATGCCAGCTTGTACGGGGCCTTGTCCTTGCTGAACCGCACATCGCGGTTGATCCGGAAGATCGCCTCCTGAGGAGTGATCCGCACACGCTTGTCCAGAGCACCCACACGCTGGATCAACTCCCCGACGAACGTCGCGAACGGTTCCTTCACGCTCCCCTCGTACCGCTTCCGCTGCCCGTCGAACCACTCCTTGTTGTTGTGGGCCGCAAGCTCTTTGAAGAAGCGGTTGAAGTCCGCACCGAACCATGCCATGGCTGCCTATTTTGCGCGGAAGTTAACCCCTCCTCATGTCCACCGCCACCCGCAGGACCCGGGCACCCGAGCTCTTCGCCCCACTTCATGTCGCGGTGGTGGAGGGCCCCATCGGGAAGGTCTTCCTGGAGAGCGATGGTGCGTTGATCACCCGCGTATCCTTTGAGGCGCTGACCGGCAGCAGGGGCAGGGTGCCCCCCCTCCTCGTGGAGGCGGTCCGGCAGATGGAGCACTACTTCAGCGGAAAGCGCAGGACCTTCGACCTGCCCCTCCAACAGCTCGGCTCCCGCTTCCAACGACTGGTCCGGCAAGCCATCGACGAGATCCCCTACGGCCGTACGATGACCTACCAGGCCATCGGAGAGCGCATTGGCGGACGCGCGCTCGGCCGGACCGTGGGTCATGCCTGCGGAAGCAATCCGCTGCCCATCCTTGTGCCCTGCCATCGCGTGATCGCCAGCGACGGCCTGCTCACCGGCTACGTGGGCGGGCTCTGGCGCAAGAAGTGGCTGCTGGAGCATGAAGGCGCACTGCCCAGAGAGCTCTTCGCCGACCCGCCACGCTGACCCGCACCGGCCGTTAACGTTTTTTCGCTCTCCGCCTGGAACCGCCTTCGGTGACCGGATATTTTTGCGCCGCTGCCATGGACATCCGCATCGAAGGCCTCACCAAACGTTACGGCCAGCAGGCCGCCGTCGATGGCATCAGCCTCGTGGTCCGTCCCGGTGAGGTGCTCGGTTTCCTGGGGCCCAACGGCGCCGGGAAGTCCACCACCATGAAAATGATCTGCGGACTGCTCACCCCCGATGCGGGCACCGTCCATGTCGGTGGCCGCTCGGTGCTCAGCGATCTGCGGACCGTGCGACGGCACATCGGCTATCTGCCGGAGAACAACCCCCTCTACGAGGACATGCCCGTGCTCGACCACCTGCGATTCGCTGCGCGCATCCAAGGTCTGTCCGATCACCGCACCCGGGAACGCCTGGCGGAGATGGTGCGCGTCTGCGGCCTCGACGCCGAGAAACACAAACGCGTGGGTGAGCTCAGCAAGGGATACCGCCAACGCGTGGGGCTGGCCCAGGCCATGGTGCATGATCCGGAGGTGCTCATCCTCGACGAACCCACCACGGGTCTCGACCCCAATCAGATCGTGGAGATCCGCGAATTGATCAAGGAGGTGGGCCGGGCCAAGACGGTGATCTTCAGCACGCACATCCTTCCCGAGGTGGAAGCCACCTGTGACCGCATCCTGATCATCAACAAGGGCCGCATCGTGGCGGACGGCCCCCCGGGCGAGTTGCGTCGCCAGGCGCTGGGCCGGCCTTTGGTGCGCGTGAGGATCGAGGACGCCCCCACCGGCGCTCCATCGGAAGCCCTGTGCGCCCTGCCGGGCGTGGAACGCCTGGAGACCACCCCTGACGGGGCCTACCTGCTGCAGGCGGCCGCGGATGCCGACATCGCCCGCCCGGTCTACCGCTTGTGCGTGGACCGGGGGTGGACCCTGACCGAACTGCACTCCCCCGGCTCCCGCCTGGAGGATGTGTTCCGCGACCTTACGCTGAACTGATCGACCGTGGGAACGACCTGGACCATCGCACAACGGGAGCTCGCCTCCTTCTTCGACTCCCTCATGGCCTACATCCTGCTGGTGGTCTTCCTGGGCATCAGCGGCTTCTTCACCTGGTGGTTCGGTTCCGATGTGTTCATGATGGGCCAGGCCGACCTTGGCAGCTTCTTCAACATCGCCTACTGGACCCTCTTCTTCTTCATCCCCGCCCTCACCATGCGCACGTTGGCCGAGGAACGGCGCACCGGTACCCTCGACCTGCTGCTCACCAAGGCCGTCACCGACTGGCAGGTGGTGCTGGGCAAATTCACCGCCTGCCTGTTCCTCATCGCCCTGGCCCTGGCCAGCACCCTGCCCTATTACGTCACCGTGGCCCGCATCGGCCCCATCGACCATGGAGCGGCCCTCTGCGGCTACCTGGCCCTTTTGCTGATGAGCGCCAGCTACATCGGCATCGGGATCTTCGCCAGTTCCACCACGAACAACCAGCTCGTGGCCTTCCTCATCGCGCTGATCGTCGGCGCCTGCTTCCACCTCTTCTTCGGCATCGTGGCCGCAACGCTCACCGGGCCGGTGGGACGCGTGTTCGACTTCCTGGGCATGGGGGTGCACTTCGACTCCATGTCACGCGGCGTGGTGGACAGCCGCGACGTCCTCTACTTCCTCAGCATCGCCACCGCCGGACTGGTGGCCGCTGAGCTTCAACTGGCCCGACGGGGCCTTCAGCGGTGATGCCATGAGGACCAGGGCCACCATGATCCGCTTCGGGCTGCTCTTCGCCGCCGTGCTCGTGCTGCTCAACCTCGTGGGCTCCCGCTACCACTTCCGCATCGACCTCACCAGCGACCAGCGGTACACCCTCAGCAAGGCCACGCGCGACATCCTGCAGAACCTTCCCGAGGCCGCCACCATCACCGGCTACTTCACCGAGGACCTTCCACCGGACCTCGCGGTGGCGCGCGATGAGTTCCGCGACCTGGTGGTGGAGTACGCCGAACGTTCCGGTGGCAACGTGGTGTACGAGATGATCGACCCGGCCTCGGCCGACTCGCTTGAACAACAAGCCCTGGAGAGCGGCATCCGACCCCTGCTCGTGAACACCCGCGAGAAGGACAAGGCCGAACAGATCAAGGCCTTCATGGGTGCCGTGGTGCGCATGGGCGATCAGCAGTCCGTGATCCCCGTGGTCCAGCCTGGATCGCCCATGGAATGGGAGCTCAGCTCGCGCATCAAGGAGGTGAGCGTGCCGGAGAAACCCGTGGTCGGCATCATGCAGGGCCATGGGGAGCCTTCGGTGAACGCCATGGCCCAGGCCATGCAGGGCCTGAGCGTCCTCTACAGTGTGGAGCCGATGACGATCTACGATACCATGCCCGTCCACGGTCGGTTCCGCACCATCGCCATCATCGATCCCGCGGACACCATCAGCCCCATGGCGCTGCAACGGATGGAGGAGTTCATGGCCCGCGGAGGCGGTGTGGTCATCGCCTACAGCAACGCCTCCGCCGACCTGCAACGCACACCGCTGGTGGAGCCGCGCCATACCGGCATCGATCCCTGGCTCGCCCGCCACGGCCTGCGCGCCGACCCGGACCTGGTGACCGACGCCCAGTGCGGCCAGGTGCAGGTGATGCAACAGCGGGGCTTCTTCAACCTGCAGACCGCCATGGCCTTCCCGTACTTCCCCCTGGTGACACGCTTCGGCGAGCACCTGGTGTCCTCGGGCCTCGAAGCCGTGGTGCTCCAGTTCGCACGCTCCTTCACGGCGAACGGCGACAGCGCCTACCGCTGCACCCCGCTGCTCAGCACCAGCGACCGTACCGGATCGGCGACCCTGCCGCACGAGGTCGACCTCCAACGGCAATGGTCCGATGCGGACTTCACCCAGCCGCCACGGAACCTCGCCTTCGCCGTGGAAGGCCCCTTCGGCAACGGCCAGGGCGCCAGGCTCGTGGTGATCGGCAACGGCAACTTCGCCGTGGGTGCGGAAGGCGGACAGCTGAACCCGGACAACATCAACCTGCTGGTGAACGCCGTCGACTGGGTGAGCGACCAGACCGGGTTGATCGACCTTCGGGGCAAAGGGGTCAACTACAGACCCCTCGAGGAACTGAGCGATGCCGAGCGGAGCACCCTGAAATGGTCCAACCTCCTGTTCCCCATCGCGCTCGTGATCATCGGTGGCGTGCTGCGCACGCGCTGGCGCCGGCGCCAGCGCAAGGCCCGAACCGCACCCGGACATGTGGAGTAATCTCAGCACCCGCGCCCTCCTCATCGCTGTCGGCGTCCTCGCCCTGCTATTCCTCATCTCCGACCTCTGGAGCCCCCGTGCCAAGGACCGCAGTTTCCGCGAGGTGGTGATGACCCTGGACACCGCGGCGGTGACCGGATTCTCCCTCTTCCCCAGCAGCCTGAGCCCCGCCGAACTGCGCTTCGACCGCAGCCCCGCCGGCTGGATGGTGAGCCTGGACGGCATCGCGCACCGTGCCGACGACGAACGCGTGCGTGAATTCCTTGGTGGACACGCCGTCATGCGCAGCAAGCGGCTCACCGGCTTCATGGACCTGGTGAAGGAACGCTACGACCTCACCGACAGCCTGCGGGAGACCGCCGTCTTCCGCCTGGTGGACGGCGGGGACAGGACCGTGCACTACGGGCGCAACACCTTCGCGCCGGGCAAGGTGGGCATGTGGTCCACCATCAACCTGCCCGGAGAGGATGAGGTCTTCTCCGTGGAGGGCACCATGAGCATGCTCGCGGAGCAACCCTTCGCCGAATGGCGCACCAAGTGGCTGGTGCGCGGGGACCCCGCTCACATCCACCGCCTGCGGTTCAGCTACTCCATGGACACGGCCTTCGTGGTGGAGCGCGTGGGCGGCACTTGGCTGGTGGATGCGGACACCGCGGACCAGAGCAAGGTCGACGGTTACCTCGCCCCCCTCGTCCGTTCGCGTGCGCAGACCTTCGCGGATACGGTGAACATCGCCGGGCTCAGCCCTGACCACAGCCTGGAGGTGAGCTTCGACGATGGTCGCGCACCCATCACGGTCAACATCTACACCGGTTGGTCGGGGCTGGTGGCCACCACCTCGCTCGATCCGGGATCGAAGATGCGGTTCGACCCCGCGCGCGAACTGGTCCGCATGTTCAAGACCAGGGGGTACTTTCTGCCCTGAGACCTCATGAACGATGGTCTGTTCATGGCCGGTCGCCATTGAACCGCCCCGCTCCGTTCCCTTCCGCCCACCTTTGCGTGCACCGCGCACCGTGTTCCATGCAGAGGCTCCGCATCCTCCCGCAACCCGACGACAACACCTGTGGGCCCACCGCCCTCCAGGCCGTGTATGCCCACTTGGGCCTGGAAATGCCGTTGGAGCAGGTGATCCGCGAGGTGCATGCCTTGGAGGACGGTGGAACGCTCGCGGTATTCCTCGGGCTTCACGCCCTCAAGCAGGGCTTCCATGCACGGATCCACAGCTATAACCTGCGCGTGTTCGACCCCTCCTGGGAGGGCCTGCCGGGGGAGGTGCTCCGCAGGAAGCTCCTTGCCCAGACCCGCTTCAAGGATGGCAAGAAGCTCACCGCCGCCTGCCTGGCCTATGCCCGCTTCCTGAAGTTGGGCGGCGAGGTCCGCTTCGACGATCCCACACCCGACCTGCTGCGAGGCTATCTGGACCGTGACCTGCCGATCCTCGCGGGGCTCAGCGCCACCTACCTCTACCGCAGCAAACGCGAACACGCGGGCGCCAACGGGCAGAGCCTTTTCGACGACCTTCGGGGCAAACCGATGGGCCATTTCGTCGTGCTCACGTCCATGGAGGGTGGAACCGTGCATGTGGCGGACCCATACATGGACAATCCGTACAGCCGGGAGCATCACTACCCGGTCCATGTGGGCCGGCTGATCAACTCCATCATGCTCGGCATCGTCACCTACGATGCCAACATGCTGATCCTGTCCCGCTCACCGCTCCCGCCTCCGGTGGTGAAGGAGCGCGCGCCCCGGCGACCGAACCCCTCCGTGAGCCCATGAGGAAGATCATCGTGGTGCGCGATCCGCGCGAGTTCCATCTCGGCCTCACGGGCGTGGAGGTGGTGTCCAGCAAGGACTACCTCACCGACCCTGTCTACGCCGCGCTGCGCAACGTGCGCATCTTCAACCTGGCCCGCAGCTACAGCTATCAGAGCCGCGGCTACTACGTGAGCCTGCTGGCCGAGGCCCGCGGGCACAAGGTGATCCCCGACGCGAAGAGCATCCTCGATCTGCGTTCGCCGCGCCTGGTGAAGGTGCTCGGCCGCGACCTGCACGGCCTCATCCAGCAGCAGCTGGCCGACAAGAAGAAGGACCAGTTCGACCTGAGCATCTACTTCGGCCGCAATGTGAACCGGAAGTACGACCGCCTGGCGCACGAGCTCTACAAGGTGTTCCGGTCGCCCCTGTTGCGCGCCCGCTTCCAGCGCACCAATGGCGAGTGGGAGCTGCGTACCATCCGCCCGATCCCGTACAACGACATCCCCGAGGACCACCTGCCGTTCCTGCGTCGTTTCGCCGGCGAGTACTTCGCCAAGAAGCGCTACGACCGGGCCCGCGAGGACCACAGCAGCTACGACCTGGCCATCCTGGTGAACCCCGAGGACAAGGCCGTGCCCAGCAACAAACGTGCGGTGGTGAAGTTCCGCCAGGCCGCGGAACGGCTCGGCTTCAAGGTGGACATCCTGGGACCGGACGACATCGACCGCGTGGGCGAGTACGACGCGCTCCTCATCAGGGAGAACACCCATGTGGACCACCACACCTATCGCTTCGCCCGAAAGGCTCAGAAGGAAGGCCTCGCCGTGATGGACGCACCCGACGCGATCCTCAAGTGCAACAACAAGGTCTTCCTCGCCGAGGTGATGGAGGCCCACCACGTGCCCACGCCGGGCACCATGATCGTGCATGCCGAGAACCGCCAGGACGTGATCGCGCGCTTCGGCCTCCCGGTGGTGCTGAAGCTGCCGGACAGCACCTTCAGCCGGGGCGTCACCAAGGCGCACAGCCCCGAGGAGCTGGACACCAAGCTCGACGAGCTGCTCGGCGAGAGCGACCTGGTGATCGCCCAGGAGTTCATGCCGAGCGATTTCGACTGGCGTGTGGGCGTCCTCGACGGTCGTCCGCTTTACGCGTGCAAGTACTTCATGGCCCGCGGACACTGGCAGATCTACAATTGGGGCAGCGGCACGAAGAAGGACCGGACCGGCGACTTCGCCACCCTGCCCGTGGACCAGGCCCCGAAGGCCGTTGTCGACGCCGCCGTGAAGGCCGTGCTGGCCGTGGTGGGCGACCAGGGGCTCTTCGGGGTGGACGTGAAGGAACACGAGGGTCGACCCTATGTGATCGAGGTGAACGAATGCCCGAACATCGACCACGGTGTGGAGGACCTCGTGCTCGGTGACACCCTCTACGAAGCCATCATCGCATCCCTGAAGCTCCGCATCGAACGCAGGATCGGCATCCGACCATCCGCCGCACCGGCCGCGCCGGCACCACGCACATGACCCCTCCCGCACGGAACGCGTTCAAGCTCTTCGAGGTCACCGGCATCGAACTGGAGTACATGGTGGTGCAGCGCGGAACCCTCCGCGTGCTGCCCATCGTGGACCTGCTCTTCAAGGATGTCGCAGGTCGCATCACGAGCGATGTGGACCGCGGCGACGTGGAATGGAGCAACGAGCTCGTGAGCCATGTGGTGGAGCTGAAGACCGCCCGCCCCACGCGGCGCATCCCTCCCTTCCGGCGGAAGTTCGCCGCCGAGGTCCGCGCCATCAATGCGGCCCTCGCCGCACACGACGCCATGCTCCTGCCCACGGCCGCCCATCCGCTCATGGACCCCTTCACCGAAACGGTGATCTGGCCGCACGAATACAACGAGGTGTACGCGCTCTACAACCGCATCTTCGACTGCCGCGGGCATGGCTGGAGCAACCTGCAGAGCACCCATCTGAACCTGCCCTTCGCCAACGACGAGGAGTTCGGAAAGCTCCACGCCGCTGTGCGCATGGTGCTGCCCATCATCCCCGCCCTCACCGCCAGCTCCCCCCTGCTCGACGGCAGGCCCACCGGATTCCTCGACTCGCGCATGGAGGCCTACCTGCATCATCAGGAGCGATTGCCCGTGCTCATGGGTTCCCTGATCCCCGAGGCGGTCTTCACCCAGGAGGACTACTACCGCGCGATCTTCGACCCCATCGGCCGCGCCCTTGCGCCCTTCGACACCGGGCAGGTGATGGACCACCACTTCGCCAACTCCCGGGGGGCCATCGCCCGCTTCGACCGCGGCGCCATCGAGCTCCGCGTCCTTGACATCCAGGAATGCCCGGGCGCCGATCTGGCCATCGCCGAGCTGATCGTCGCCCTCTGTCGCGCCATGACCAAGGGCCGCTGGACCAGCACCTACCTGCAGCGTGCCTGGGGCGAGACCGACCTGCTGCCCATCTTCCTGCAGACCATCAAGGACGCAGGCAAGGCCGTCATCGCCAACAAGGACTACCTGCTCATGTTCGGCGTGATGAAGGAACAACGCATGACGGCTCAACGCCTGTGGGAGCACATCGTGCAGGAGCTGCGCGGCGAATTGAGCGAGGAGGCCGGTGCCGTCATCGATCATGTGCTCGCGAAAGGCTGCCTCGCGCAGCGCATCCTGGCACGCACCGGTCGGAAACCCTCGACGGACAAGATCCGGCAGGTCTATACCGAGCTCGCCGCCTGCCTTCAGGAGGACCGGCTGTTCGCATGACCCGCCTTTTGCTCACCTGCGAGCACGGCGGTCACGAGGTGCCCACCGAGGTGCGCGCGCTCTTCACCGGCGCTGAGGATGTGCTGCGCTCCCACCGTGGCTGGGACCCGGGGGCCCTGCACCTGTTCGAGGCCCTTCGCCCCCTTGCCCACCTCGCCCTGGCCGGGACCACCTCCCGGTTGGTGGTGGAGCTGAACCGCTCGCTCGACAGCCCCGCCTTGTTCTCCGTGTTCACCCGCGACCTGCCGCACGCCCAGCGCAGCCACCTGATCGACGAGCACTACACCCCGCTCCGAACGACGGCTGCGGATGCCGTGGCGACCTGGCGCGCTCAGCAGCGAACCGTCCTGCACCTCAGCGTGCACAGCTTCACACCGGTGCTGGACGGCGAAACGCGTGCGATGGACATCGGTCTGCTCTACGATCCCTCAAGGTCCTGGGAGCGGGTGCTTGCCGCAACGTGGGAGCAGCTGTTGCACGCCGCGGCGCCGGACCTCCGGATCCGCCATAACGAACCCTACCTCGGTACCGACGACGGGCACACCACCACCCTCCGCACCGCACATCCATCGGGATATGCCGGCATTGAGCTGGAAGTGAACCAGCGCTTCGCGACGGATGATGGTCGGAGTCTCGATGCCAGGGTGACGGCGGCCATCGTGGCCAGCTTCACCGCCCTCCTGGCCCACCCGGCCGCCACCGCGTGAACGCGGACGCCCCGGAGGTGGCTCCGGGGCGTCCGTGCTGTCCGACGGGCCGCTCAGCGCACCACCTGGAATCGCTCCTCGCCACGCGCCCGCTCGGTGATCACCTGCAGCACGTAGCTGCCCGGCGCCAGGCCCGCGATGTTCAGAAGCACCCGCTCGCGCAGCGCGGCCCCGCTCACTTGCTGCCGCACCACCACCCGGCCTGAGGCGTCGAGCACCAACAGGTCCGCCGAGCGTGCATCGCCCCAGGCCCCGCGCACCTGAAGCTGGTCCTGGGCCGGTTTCGGGAACACCAGCAGCTCCACGCCGGGCGTCTCTTCGATGCCGATCCCAGCGGCCAGGTCCCACAGCTGGATGTCGTCCACCGCGGCCTCCACCAGGCTCCCACCGTCCAGGTTCTGCCCGGGACGGATGCTGTCCGATGCGTTGTACTTGATGTACACCGTGGCGTTCGGGGTCACGAAGTCGCCCACGCGGAACGCCACACGCCGCCAGCTCCGGTCGCTCGTCTTCGTGTTCTCCACAGGCACCCAGCTCGCACCATCGTTGCTCAACCACACCTGCCACCAGTCCGCACCGGGGTTGGCGCCGCTCGGGGGATCGTTCACGTACCAACGCCAGTAGGAGATCGCCGGCTCCTGCATGGACGACAGGTCCAGCGCGGCGCTCCGCAGGGTGGTGGTGCCGCCGTCCACATCGTTCTCGCCCAGCGGAGCAAGCTCGGTCGATGCATTGCCCGTTACATAACAGATCTCACCATTGGGCGTATGCTGCTCGCCCGGCTGCACCACCGTGCTGGGGTCGCCCGGGGTGGCATAGCTCCCCACGGGCATGTTGAACTCCCACTCCCCGGTGGTGGCGTTGTCCGTGGGCAGACCGATGTCCCAGTTGCCGAGCTGGGTGTTGTTGTCCGCATCATCCGTGGCCACCAGACCGAAGCCGACCATGATGTAATACGGCACGTTCGGATCCGGCTCGGCCGCACCGATGGGCACCACGGCACTGAGCTGTTGGAAGCTGTCCTCCACACCCATGTAATACGCGACCACCGTACCCGCCGGCTGGGGTGGTATGGTCGCGTGGTAATCGTTGCTTCCGAAATCCACCATCGGAAGGGTGTTCCAGACGGTCTCATCGTTCAGGCGGTAGAACAGCTTCACCTCCGAGAGGAAGGGAAGGAAGTCGAAGTCGAGGATCAGCTGCGCATCCAGGTCGATCCCCTGCGCCTCGGCCGCCATCTCCAGGTTGCTGTGCACCAAGGTGGCGTTGCTCAGCAGGGTGATCCCATGCAGGGCGAAGGCCTCCACGATGGCCCCTGCGTTCGGGGTCCCGTTGGTGATGTCCCCATCGTTGTCGTCCGCCTGCAGCGCATCGAGCAGTACATCGCGGAAGGCCTGTCCTTCATTCCCGTTCACCGTGTTCGCCTGCAGACCGGGGAACGCCTCCACGAACAGGGTGAGCATCGCGTTCATGTCACTGCCCAGAAGCAGGTACGTGTCCCACCAGGCTCCGGCGATGATCTCACCGTCCGCATGCACCTGGCCCACCAGGTCCACCGGATACACCTTCCGGTTCTCATCATAGCGGCGGATGTAGTCGTCGGGATCGCTCAACGAGCTGCCCTCGGCCAGCACCGGGTCCTCGGTGATCGACAGGGCCCACACATCGGCGTAGCCCTCGTTCATGGCCCCGTTGGTGAACTGGCTCAACAGCTCGCCATAGAACTTGTCGTTGATGCCATGGCCGTACTCATGGTACACCACCTCGGCGATCTGCGCATAGCTCTGGCAATCGTTACCCTCCTGATAGAAATTGATCGAGCCCCCATCGTAGAAGGCGTTGCAGTTGCCCGCCACATCCACGTTCGTCGCGAAGGGGACGTCCAGCGCGGTGAAACTGGGCAGCCAGTCCTTCATGTGGTCGTGCACCACGTTCACATGGTAGTATGCGCTCCGCTCACGGAGATTGGCGTCCGCATTGAAGCTCACCGCGTTCGGACCCTCCTGCAGGGTGGTCTGGAAGCTCGGCGTGCTCCCTCCCGTTTTCACGTTGCACCACCGGCCGTCCAGGAAGAAGGTCGCGTTCACCGGACCACCCACTCCGGTGTTCAGGTAGCCCTGGTCATCCAGATACTGGCTCAACCCGTTCACGACCACGCGCAGATCGGGAAGCACCTCGGTGGTGGCCGGCACATAGGGGTTCACAGTGTGGGCCGTGGCGGTGGCGGCGATCTCGGCTCCGGCGGATGCCGGTGGAGCATGGTGCACCACCAGGTCCTGGCGGTAGAGCAGCTCCCCCGAATGCGCGTCCACCCAGCACGACCACCGTCCGGGGATGCCCTGCTCCATGGTATGGATGACGACCTCATGCACCAGCCGGTGCTCCACGGAGCGATGCCCGGGTACCGGCAGGATGCGCAGGCCGTTGACCTCGGAGCCCGTGATGCCGGTGAGTCCACTGGAGGCGTTCGCCACGGCGGCGGCGCCGCCGATGCCCGGCTGCATCTCCACCTGGATGCCCGGATAGAGGTCGGTGCCGAACGCGATCACCCGCCCCTGTCCATCCAGCTTCACCATCGCCTGCCCGAACACCACGGGAAGGCCTGCATGCGTTTGGGAGAAGTGCACGAAGGTGTGCTTCGCAGTGGGGTATACGGCGCGCACGCTCACCTCCCCGAGCGGAAGCCCGAAGCCTGCAAGCTGGTGTTGCAGGAAGTCCCACGCCTTCGCCACGGGATCCGCACCCACCGTTCCAATGGGCGTTCCGAAGGCCCGATGCGGCAGCCCGTTGGCCTCGTTGAACTCCGTCCACCACGTGCCATGCCCGGCCACGAAGGCACGCCACTGTGGTCGCGCGCGCAGCTCGGCCTGCCAGGCAAGGTCCGGTGTGCGCTTCGGATCGCGGATGAAGGTCACGTTCCGTTCATCCCGGCCGCCATTCACGGCCATCACATTGAGAATGCCGGTGAGCAGACCGGCGCTGAGAAGGGTTCGACGCATGGCGCAACAGGTTGGGGGATCGAAGTTCGGTGGTGGATGGACAGGGAACAACTCCGACCCTGAGGTTGTGCGTGGATGCCCATCAGGGGTCGGGCAGCTCCACGGACAGCCCATCATGGGCCAGCTCCACGCCATCCGGCAGGGCCGGCAGCACCTCGGCGTGCGGCCCCAGCAGATGGCTGATGTGGGTGAAGTAGGTACGGCGCGCCGCCAACTCCCGCGCCAGGTCCAACGCTTCCTCCAGGTTGAGATGCGCCGCATGAGGCTCGTGCCGCAGAGCGTTCAGCACCAGCACCTCCGAGCCGCGCACCCGCTCCTTGGTGGCCGGTGGCAGCTGCTTCGCGTCGGTGATGTAGGTGAGGCCACCGATGCGGAAACCCAGCACCGGCATGCCCAGGTGCTGCACGTCAACGGCTTCGAGGCCGATGCCGGCAGCGGTGAAGGGGCCCGCGGCGATCGGGTGCAGTTCCAGCTCGGGTACGCCCGGATAGCGCACCTCCGCGAACGCGTACGCGTAGATCCGTCGCACGGCGGCGAGCGTGGCCTCGGAGGCATGCACCGGCATCACCGCGCGCTGGCGGTGGTTGAAACTGCGCAGTTCGTCCATGCCGCTGATGTGGTCCATATGCTCATGGGTCAACAGCACCGCATCCACATGGTCCATCCCGGCGCGCAGGCTCTGCTGGCGCAGGTCGGGGCCGGCATCGATCAGCACGGACCGCCCGCCCACCTGCAGCCAGCCCGCCGTCCGCAGGCGCCGATCGCGCGGGTCGGTGCTCGTGCAGACCGCGCAGCGGCAGCCGATCACCGGCACGCCCTGGCTGGTACCCGTTCCGAGGAAGGTGAAGCGCATGAAGGGTGCGCAAAATACCCCATCGCCGGGCGCTACCTTCGCCCGCGCTCGGAGAGGTGGCAGAGCGGTCGAATGCGGCGGTCTTGAAAACCGCTTTACCCGCAAGGGTAACGGGGGTTCGAATCCCTCCCTCTCCGCCAAGCCGCCCCGCGAAAGCGGGGTGTGTTCGTTCCCGGCAGCGAGGCGATCGCGATCGACCGAGCGGACGGAACGAACACACGCGGACGCGAAGCGGGCGCGGCTTGAAGCCTCCCCCCCAACGGGATGCGCAGCCATCCCTCCCGCCGCGCCGAACCGCTTGTTCAGCACGCACAGGGCGCGGGAACGGCTGCACTGCTCCAAGGAACGGCGGAGGAACGCCCCGCGACCGACCTACCTTTGAACGTATGTCACGCTCGATCCTCCCGTTCGCCCTGCTGTCGGTTTCACTACCCACCGGCGCTCAATCGCTGCCGGAGTTCATGGTGGAGGCGCGGCGCTTTGAAGTGCCCGGGCAGGGCCCCTTCGTGGACATCAGCGTGGCCGTGCTCGGCGCGTCGGTCCACCACGAGGACTCCGCCGCAGGCCTGTCCCAGGCCCGGTTGGAACTGGTCGCGCTGATCGAGAGGTCCGGCAGCATCGTGGACCACCGCAAAGTGGAGCTCACCGGCCCACCGCGCACCACGGAGCTTCCGCCCGATCTTCTGTACACCACGGCCTTCGCCCTTCCGTCCGGTGACTATACCTTGGAAGTGCAGGTGCGCGACCTGCAGGGAGCGGACTCGGCCCGCATCGAACGCCGCCCCCTGCTCCTACCCGCTCTCCCCGCCGGACCGACCTTCTCGGACGTGCTCCTCGTTTCGGGCACCGGCGCGGAGGGAGCGTCCGGGCACACCCACGCCGGCCGCACCTTCATTCCGTTCGTGGGGGCCTACTACCCCAGCTCGGTGGAACGGCTGGACCTCTACGCCGAGCTCTACGGGATGGACGACCGGCTTGGAGGCGACAGCCTCTACCTGCTGAGCTACCAGATCGAGGGTCAGGGCACGGGTACGCCTGTCGGGGCGTTCCGGGCTGCCGCACGGGTGAAGGCGCGCGCGGTGGAACCGGTGCTGGGCGGCTTCGATATCCGCTCGCTGCCCAGCGGCAACTATGTGCTGGCCTTGGAGGCGCGCGACCGCTCCGGACAGCTCCTGGCCCGCACCGAGCGGTTCCTCCAGCGCAACAACCCGATCGCCTACCGGATGGACGACCTGTCCACCGTGGCCATGGGCGGCACATTCGCCGACCGCATCACCGAACCCGACAGCCTCGCCGAGTTCATCCACTGCCTGCGTCCCATCGCCGATGACCTCGAGCGCAAGATGATCGATGATCGCTGGAAGGACCGCGAGATGGACCTCATGCGCCGCTTCTTCTACAGCTTCTGGTTCAACCGCAACGGAATGGACCCGGAAGGTGCGTGGTCGGCTTACCGCGCCGAGGTCGTTCGGGTCAATCGGATGTACGGTTCGCGCATCAAGCGGGGGTACGAGACCGACCGTGGCTACGTGCATCTGAAGTACGGAGCGCCCAACACGATCGTGGACCGGCCCAGTGACATGGGGGTCTACCCCTATCAGATCTGGCACTACTACCGCGCAGGGCGCTACACCGACCGCCGGTTCGTGTTCTACCTGCCGGACATGGTGACCAACGACTACGAGCTGCTGCACTCCGAGGTCCCCGGTGAGATCCAGAACCCCCGGTGGAACCAGGTGCTCCACTCGCGCGACACGCCCATGAACAACGTGCAGCCCGGCGCGGTGAACAGCCTGAGCGGTGAGCGGACGGACGAGTTCTTCCTGAACCCGCGCTGACGGAGGCACCGCCTCGGCCATCTTTGCCGCCGCACGCCCTCCCATGCGCGATACGGCGATCGTGATCCTCAACTGGAACGGCCAGGCCTGGCTCCAGCGCTTCCTGCCCGGTGTCGTGCGCGAGGCCGAAGGCGCCGAGGTGGTGGTGGCGGACAACGGCAGCACCGATGGCTCCTTGGATTGGGTGCGCACGTACATGCCACAGGTGCGGGTGATCGCCCTTGACCGGAACCTCGGGTTCGCGGGGGGGTACAATGCTGCTTTGGCGCAGGTGGAGGCCCCGTACTTCGTGCTGCTCAACTCGGACGTGGAGGTCCGTCCGGGCTGGCTCTCCGCCATGCGCGCCCTGTTGGATGCCGACCCGCGGATGGCGGCCTGCCAGCCCAAGGTGTTGGCCCATGCCCACCCGGACCGCTTCGAACATGCCGGTGCGGCGGGGGGATTCATCGACCGCAACGGCTACCCCTTCTGCCGCGGCCGGATCTTCGAGATCACCGAGACCGACCATGGGCAGTACGACGACGACCGCGAGGTGTTCTGGGCCACCGGCGCCTGCCTGATGGTGCGGGCGCGCGCCTTTCGCGAGAGCGGCGGCTTCGACGCCTCCCTGTTCGCGCACATGGAAGAGATCGACCTGTGCTGGCGCCTCAGGCGACGCGGCTGGCGCATCGGCTATACGGCCCGGGCCAGCGTGCTGCATGTGGGCGGCGGGGCGCTCGGCTACGGCAGCCCACGGAAGACCTACCTCAACTTCCGCAACAGCCTCATCGTCCTCACCAAGAACCTCCATACGGGCTGGCTGCCGGGCCGCTTGCTGCGCCGCTTCCTCCTGGACGGTGCGGCCGGTTGGAAGTTCCTGCTGGAAGGGCATGGCGCGCACAGCTGGCAGGTGGCCCGTGCGCATGTGCACTTCATCGGCCGGCTTCCGGCCCTCCTCCGCGAACGCGCCAGGCTCATGGACCAGGAGCAGGAGCCGGACCTCACGGGCATGTACACCCGCAACATCGCGTTCGACCGGTTCATCCTCGGGCACACCCGGTTCAGCGACCTGCCACGGGAGGCCTTCGTGCGGCGTCCCTAGTGGAGGATCGGACGACGCAGCAGGTGCTCCACCGCCAGACGGTAGCTCTCCACGCCGAACCCCATGATGCTGCCCACGCATACGGCCCCGACCAGGGAGGTGTGGCGGAACGGCTCGCGCGCGAGCAGGTTGGTCAGGTGCACCTCCACCACGGGCACCGACACGGCGGCCACCGCGTCGCGCAGGGCCACTGACGTGTGGCTGTAGCCCCCCGCGTTCATCACCACCCCTGTGTACACGCCATCCGCCTCGTGCAACCAGTGGATCAGTTCGCCCTCCAGGTCGCTCTGCCGGTGATCGATCCGGTGCTTCGGAAACGCTTCGCGCAAGCCGGACATCAGGCCCTCCAGATCGGTGCTGCCATAGACCGAAGGCTCGCGACGACCAAGTAGGCCAAGGTTGGGGCCGTTGAGCACCAGGATGTCCGCCATGCGGGCGAAGTAACGAAAGGCCCGCCCGATGGCATCTTTGTGCAGTGGACTGGCCCCGCGCGCTCAACCTGTTCCGCACCCACCTAAGGCTGGAACGCTCCCTGAGCGACCGCACCGTGGAGGCCTACCTCTCCGATCTGTCCAAGCTGAGAACCTTCGCTGAGGCCCGCTCGCCCGCCCTACCGCCTGATGCGCTGCGGCTCGATGACCTGCAGGCCTTCCTCATGCATGCGGTGAAGCAGGGGCTCGGCCCGCGCAGCCAGGCACGGCTGATCAGCGCCGTCCGCGCCTTCCATCACGCGCTGCTCGTCGACCGACGCATCGACACGGACCCCACCGAACTGCTCGAGGCACCGCGGCTCGGAAGGCACCTGCCGGAGTTCCTCAGCGTGGCCGAGATCGATGCCATCGTCGGGGCCATCGACCTGTCCAAGCCCCTGGCCCATCGCGATCGCGCCATCGTGGAAACACTGTATGGATGCGGCCTGCGCGTGAGCGAGCTCTGCGGCTTGCGCATCAGCGACATCCACGGCCCCGAGCGGTTCATCCGCGTCATCGGCAAGGGCGACAAGGAGCGGCTGGTGCCCATCGCAGCCCATACCCTCGACCGGATCCGTGACTACCAAGAGCACGAACGGGTGCATCAACCCGTCACCACACGTGCCGGGGATACGCTCTTCCTGAACGCCCGCGGCGGACCGTTGTCCCGTGTCTCGGTATTCAACCTGGTGCGCACCCTCGCCACCAGGGCCGGCATCCTCAAGACCATAAGCCCGCACACCTTCCGCCACAGTTTCGCCACCCATCTTGTGGAGGGCGGCGCCGATCTGCGGGCGGTGCAGGAGATGCTCGGCCACGCCAGCATCACCACCACGGAGATCTACACCCACCTGGACCGCGAATACCTCCGAAGCAACATCCTGCAGCACCATCCCCGCGCCCGGGGGAGAGCGGAGGATTGATCAATTCAGCTTCGCCAGGGCACCCCGGGCGGCCAGCGCGCGCGTCACCGCGTCCATCAGGGTGCCCACCTCGCCCCGGATCCGGCCATCGTAGGCCTCGTCCCAGTCCATCCGCCCGTCCAGCGGGTCGAACCTTGCGATGCCCATCGGCAGGTCGAAGAAGGACAGGTCCATGTCGGGCACCTGCTCGAACAGCGTCATTTCGATGAAGACCTCCTTGATGCTGTGGTCCCCTTCCCAGATCGGTCCATGCGTGGTGACCGTGAAGCACTTGGTGACGTGCCCCGGCATCACGAAGCGGATCACATAGTCCGCATTGTTGTCCAGCAGCAGCTCGTAGCGCCCGTTCTGGCCGGTGGTGAAGGTCCGCACGCGCTCACCGTTGCGGTACACACGCACCTGCGCCTCGGCCAGCGGCGCCGCCGTGAACTTGTCGGTCACCATGCCGACGATCCTGAGCTGGGCCGCCTCCGCGGTCGAAGCGAACCACAGGGTGGCCAACAGGATCAGGTCACGCAGACGTTCCATCCGGGTGTTGGTCCGGCTGGTGCACGGACCGGGCGGCGAAACTATCCGCGTCACCCACGGGATCCAAGGCCCCGATCCGCTCCCGGCCGGCGATCGATCAACAGCCGGATGTGCACAACCTCGCATCCACGGAAAAAGCAGCGGGGCGGCCCGAAGGACCGCCCCGCTGCCTGTATTCCGGTAGGATCACTGCACCACGATCCGCTGCTCGCTGGTCCGGTCGTCCGTGCTGACGCGCAGGATGTAGGTGCCGGCCATGAGGGCTTCGGCGCCATCGCGCACCGGGTTCATGCCGGTGCTCAGCGTGCGCCGGTCGCTCCACACCACGCGACCCGTGGCGTCGAAGAGCTCCAGACGCGCGTCGGTCGCCATCGCCGGCCACACGATGGACAAGCTGCCTTCGGTCGGGTTCGGGAACACCGTCCAGCCGTCCACCGAAGCTTCCGTGAGCGCGGTGCTGATGGCAGCGGACAGGCAGATCTCGAAGTTGCCGCCGCCTCCGTACTGCGTGTTGGAGTACACACGCACCACATGGTCCGTGTTCGGAGCCACCGTGACGTCGTATGCAGCGATCGGGCCGATCTCACAGCTCACCTCCGCACCGTTGCACCCATCGTACACCACCACCACGGCATCGCCCATGCTGATGTTATTGAAGGTGATCGTCACGGCATTGTTCGGCCCGGAGTTGAACGAGTACCACATGTCGAGGTAGGTGCCCGTGGTCGTATCACAGCTGGGGTCACCGGCGTCCTGGGTCGCTTGCACGTTGTTGCCAAGGGCGCTGTTCTGCGGGCAATCCGTCACCGCCCACACCGGCAGGCCGATGGCATCGGCGCAGTCATCGTTCGCCGGAGGACCGGCACAGGCCGCTGCGCTCACCGCCATGGTGTACGGGCCGGTGGTGCCGGATCCGAACTGTCCCACCGGCAGCCAATACGTGCCGGGCTGCAGGTTGACGAACGCGATGGTGATGTTCCCGTCCGGGCAGGTGGTGAAGTCGAAGGTGCCCGCATAGAACGTATCCGCCAGGCAGGTCGTCCACACGATGTAGGCCTGATCGAACACCGGGGTCGTGCCGCAATAGGACACGGTGACGTCCGCACAATCGGACAGCGTGAACGCATGCCACACCTTGGGCACGTTGTCGTCCATCGGCGAACCGGGGACCGCATCACCCGTGGTCGTCGCACCCACGGTGGTGCCCGTGAAGTTCACGGTTCCGCCGACGGCGAGCGGCTGGGGCGTCACGTTGGCGCAATCGTCGTTCGCCGGGGCCGTACCACCGCCGAACACGCAGATCTCGAAGATGGTGGTCACCGGGATGTCCGTGTAGTAATGGTACACCCGGACGTGATAGGTCTGTCCGATGGTCAGTCCGGTGGCCTGGATCACTTCGGTGCCCCCTTCAAGGGTCGCATCCGCGCAATCGAGGCTCGTCGGGTTCGCACAACCGCCGGAGAAGAGCTCGACGACCGCGTCCAGCGAATCGGACCCCGCCACCTCCACGGTGAGCTGCGCGGCCGTGGCCACGAAGCTGAACCACACATCATCGTTCGCATCGCCGGTGAAGCCGTTGCAGGAAAGCGCTGGCAGCGATTCGGTGGCGTTCGCGACATCACCGGTCACATACTGGCAGGTGGTCCCCGCCGTGAGCGACGTGGCCCCGCCGCAGTCATCATTGGCCGGAACACCGGCACAAGCCGTGGCCGTCAGCTCCAAGGTGTACGGGCCGGTCGTCGTTGAACCGAACTGGCCGATGGGCAGGTAGTAGGTGCCAGCCGGCAGCGCGTTGAAGAACACCGTGCCATTGCCGTCGGCGCAGGTGGTGAAATCAAAGGTCCCCAGGTTGAAGGTGCTCGCCGGACAATCCGTCCACACGATGTAGATCTCATCGAACACCGGGGTGGTGTTGCAATAGGACACCTGCACGTTGGCGCAATCGTTCAGCGTGAACGCGTGCCAGACCTTGGGAACACCATCGTCCATGTCGGACAGGGGCACGGCATCATTGGTGGTGGTGGCCCCCACGGTGGTCCCACTGAAGTTCAGCGACCCGCCCACGCTGAGCGCCTGGGGAACGACGTTCTGGCACTGGTCATTGGACGGTGCGATACCGCCACCGAAGACGCAGATGGTGAAGTCCGTGGTGGCGGGAAAGCCCGCGGCGTAATCGTAGACACGCACGTAATAGGTCTGCCCCACCGTGAGCCCCGTGGCCTGAATGGTCTCCACCCCATCGGCCACCGTGGCGTCGGCACAGGCGATGTTGGTGCCGTTGCACGCTCCGCTGCGCAGGTCCACCACCGCATCGAAGCTCGCTGAACCATCCACCTCGATGGTGAGCGAGGCCGCCGTGGCCACGAAGCTGTACCAGACGTCATCGTTCGCATTGCCCGTGAAGGTGGCACAGGTGAGCGCGGCGATGGACTCCGTGGCCCCCGCCACATCACCGGTCACCGGCGTGCAGGTGGTGTTCACCGGCAGCTGCTGGGCGCCGGCGCAGTCGTTGTTCGCCGGGGCCGCACCGCACGCGGTGGCGTTCAGTTCGATGGTGTAGGGGCCGCTGCTTCCGGCGCCGAACTGGCCGATGGGGATGTAGTAGCTCCCGGCAGGCAGCTGCGCGAAGACCACCGTTCCGTTGCCGTCCGCACAGGTGGTGAAGTCGAAGGTGCCAAGGACCCCCGCATCGGCCGGGCAGGCCGTGGCCAGGGCGATGTAGATCTGATCGAACACCGGCGTGGTCCCGCAATAGTCCAACGTCACGTTCGCACAGGTGCTCGTGGTGAACCGATGCCACACCTTGGGAACGGCGTCGTCGAAATCACCGCCGACCACCACATCGTTCGTGACCGTGGCCCCGGCGGTGCTGCCCGTGAAGTTGAGGGTGCCTCCAACGCTCAGGTTCTGGGCCACCACGTTCGCACACTGGTCGTTCGCCGGTGGCGGTGGCGTGCCGAACACGCAGATCGTGAAGTCCGTGGTCGGGGCCGCGCCCGTGTAGTAGTCGTACACCCGCACATAGTAGGTGGCTCCCACCGTGAGGCCGGCCAGGGAGACCTGCTCGATGCCATCCTCCACCGTGGCGTCGGCACACCCGATGTTGGTGCCGTTGCAGGCGCCGCTGCGCACATCCACCACGGCATCGTACTCAAGCGAACCGTCGACCTGAACGGTCAACGCGGCCGCCGTGGCCGTGAACTTGTACCATACATCGTCATCGGCATCACCGGTGAAGGTGTTGCACGTGATCGCAGCAAGGCTGTTGGTGGCTCCGGCCGCGTTGCCCGCCACAGGGTTGCAGGTGGCGCCCACCGTGAGGGTGATGGCACCGGGACAATTGTCGTTCACCGGAGCGCCACCCCGGAACAGCCCGGTCTGCGCCGGGCGCTGCGACTTCACCGTGCCACCCGTGTGGATGGGCAGCTGCTTCCCGCCGGGCGACGCCGCCCGATCGGGGCCGGCCTTGCGTGCGGCAGGGTGCCGTTCGATGTCCTGTTTCGTTCGTTGCGCGGAGGTGTCCAGAGCCGTCAAGGCCATGGCCGCCACCACGATGTTCATCGCGTATGGTCTGATCATCAGGATGGGAGTTGAGGCGTCGAAACTAGCCGACACCGACATACGCATGTCGCACCGCTCCCCGGAACTTATCGACAACCCTCAGCGCCGCACCACCACCGGCTTCCGCAGCACTCCGCCTTCCCGCGAGCGGACCTCCAGCACATGCGCACCCGGGGAAAGGCCGGCCAAGGACAGACGCTGGACAGGCTCGCGCGTGGCCATCTGCCGCATCAGCACCCTGCCATCCGCGCCCACGAGCACCAGTTCATCGGCCAGAAAGCCGTCCGGCAGTTCCACCTGCAGTTCATCCCACGCCGGCACCGGATACACGGAGAGCTCCTCTGCAACGTCGCCGGCACCACCGGGCACCGTCGCGATCGCCCCGCTCTTCCCCAGCGCGTACTCCCCTTGAAGCAGGGAATCCAGCTCCATGTAACCCGTGCCATTGGTGAGCGAGCCGGCCACCACCACTTGATAGGGGTAGGTGGTCCAAGGTTGTCCGGGATGCGCACGGTACAGCACTGCGGCACCCGCCTCCGTGGCATCGTAGAGGTCGTGGTCCAGCTGGCTCACCGAGGCCCCGTAGTAGTTGATGCGGGCCGAAAGGTGCGTTCCCGCTGGCCAACGCCCATCCACCACCCAGTAATGCGTGCCGCTGATGGCCTCCACTTCCGCCGTTGTCTGCGAGGCCTCCGGCGCGGCCCAGATATGGTCGATGCGGAACAGTGCCGAATCCGGGACCGCCTCCGGGAAGAGGCGGAAGTCCACCCGGGGCAGTGTGGAACTGAAGCTCTCGCCCGGGCGGATGACGAACTCATGGTCCATGCGCGCCTGGTTCAATCGCCGGTGACCGTTCACCACGGCCATCACCGGCTCGAACGGGGTGATCAGGCTCACGGTGGTCAGCTCGCCGTCAGCCACCACCTGATGCTCGCTGCGCTGCCAGCCTTCGCCGATCAGGGTCACGTCCAGGGGTACCGCCTCGTGGAAGCCGGTGGTACCGCGCAATCGTTGCCGGAGCGTCAGGTCCACCGCCCAGGATCCGCCCTGGGGTGCCGCGCTCATCGCGTCCACCACGAACACACTGAATCCGGGCGCGAAGACCCAGGCATCGAAGAAGGCATCAAGGTCCGAACCGGTCACCTGCTCCAAGGCATCACGGAATCCCGCAGCGTCCAAGGCCGTGTCCGCGAAGACCTGTTGCACACCGGTCATGGCCTGCCGGAACAGCGTGTCGCCCAGGTAGCCGCGGAGGTTGTGCATCACCGAGGCCCCCTTGTAGTACGTGTGATGGCCATAGATGTACGGATCCGGCATCGGCGAAAGGGGCTGGAAGCCCCCATCCTGCAGGTGACTGTTCTTCAACACATCGTACTGGTTGTTGAGCACGGTGGTGATGAACTGGTCATGTCCGTACACCCATTCATCCACCAGGTGGCCGCTGTATTCCGCAGGACCTTCCTTGAGCCACATGTCATTATGGATGTACGGGGTCACGATGTCGCCCCACCAATGATGGCCGAGCTCGTGGCTCAGGAGCTGCCTGTTGTCCGAGACGGGCTGGCCGGTCATGAACTGCGGGTAGGCGATGTTGGTGGGGATCTCCAGGGCCCCATCCGTGGTGAGCACATAGCCGACCCGGCCCCAACCATAGGGGCCATACCAGTGTTCGCAGGCATCGATGGCCCCGCCCAGATCGCCGAACCGGGCCACCATGCCGGCCAGCTGCGCCGGTTTGGCGCTCAGGGTCACGGGGATGGTGCCGTAGGCACCCGCATGCAGGTAGGTGCTGTCCACATAGCTGGACACCGCGACGGCGGAGACGTGCGTCGGCAGGGCCCGGCCGATGCCGTAGGACCGGACGACCGTATCGCCACCGAGCTGCACTTCACCCAGGAAGTCGCCCTGGCCCCGCAGCCGATAGGTGCCTGCGCTTTTCACATGGTAGGTATAAGTGGCCCGTTCGACGAAGGAGTCGAAGCACGGATACCACACCTTCCCGAAGTTGGGCGGAATGGTGCTGATGCCGATGCCCAGGTTGTAGACATACCCGCTCTCGAAGTAGAAGCCGCCCCAGTCGGGATCGCGATGCGGGCTGCCCTGATAGTGCACCGTCACGGTGCGCTGCTCCCCCACGGCCGGTGCACCGAGCAGGTCCACGGTGAGGAACTCGCCGTCGTAGGCGTGAGGATGGACGCCCGAACCGCTCGTCACCGAATCCACGATCAGGTCGTACAGGTCGAACCGGATGCTCGTCTGCCCGGGCAGGCGCGGCGTGAAGGTCACCGCACAGGCTCCGCTGAGCCACTGGTCCTGGACACGGGTCACATCCAGGCTGATGTCGTAATGAAGGATGTCGAACGTGTCGCTCCGCGCGATGGTCTGATCGATCTGGGTGCGCTGCAGCGCGCTCAGTTCGGGCCCGGGTCGATAGGGCTCGTGCAGGATCCGGCAGCCCATCCGGTAGGGCTGCGCCCACGCCGCAAGAACGAGCAGCACGGTGAGGAGGGTGGTGGCGATGCGCATGGATCAACGTTCGGTCCGCACGAAGCTACGAGCCGGTTACCTTCACCCGCAGGGCAACCGCCCCTCATGCCTGATCGTCAAACCCGAAACCGGACCCACATGCACCGCCTTGTTGCGCTCGCCTTGCTCGTCCTACCAGGACTGTTACCCACAGTGAAGGCCACCCATATCATGGGCGGTGAGCTCACGTACCGATGGCTCGGTGGATCGGACTACCTCGTCAGTCTCGTCCTGTACAGGGACTGCGCCGGCGTTCCGGTGGTCTCCCAGGAGAACGTGTACATCTCGTCGAGCACCTGCGGCTACAGCCAGCTGCTGCCCGTGAACCTGGTCGACACGGCCGTCATCGCATCGCCCTGCGCGGGACTGTTGTCCACCTGCGACGGGGGGCAGGCACCTGGATTGGAGGTCTACGTCTATCGCGACACCATCGCGCTGCCCCAGGCCTGCCCGGACTACGAATTCACCTGGACCACCTGCTGCCGGAACGCAGCGGTGACCAACCTTGTGGATCCGAGCACGCAGAGCGGCTTCCTACAGGCATGGCTCAACACCGTCGATGGCCCGGGCAATTCCGCACCGGTGTACCAGGAGCTCCAGATGCCCTTCATCTGCTCCAATGTGATGTTCTGCCAGGACAACAGCACCTTCGACGTCGATGGGGATTCGCTCGTGTTCAGCATGGTGCCCGTCCAGAACGGAACGCTGGGCCCCGCGGCCTACGCCGCGCCCTTCAGCCCCACGGACCCCTTTCCGACCGTGAACGGCCACGCGTTCGATGTGTCCGGTGGCAACCATTGCGCCATCCCCACCACGGTCGGTGCCTGGGTGGTGGCCTATCGCATCGACGAGTACCGCAACGGGGCGTGGATCGGCAGCACGATGCGCGAGGTGCAGCTGTGGGTGGTGAACTGTCCGTCCGCCATGCTCGGCTTCACCGGCACTGTGATGGACTCCACCGGCACACCGGTCAACAGCGGCACGGTGGAACTGTGGGAGTACGGGCTCAACAGCCTCAGTTCCACGCTCATCGCCACCACCCCGGTGAACGCACAAGGGGAATATGCCTTCTCCGGCCATCCGAACGGTCAGTACATCCTGCGCGCCGTTCCGGATACGATGAACACGCCGGGCCACGCCACCTCTTATCACCTGAACACCCACTATTGGGACTTCGCAGAGGTGCTGGGCGCGGTGTGTGACACCACGCTTCCCGCGGACATCACCCTGGTGGGTGTGGGCAACCTGGCCGGCACTGGATATGTGAGCGGTTATCTGGGCGACCTCGGCATCGTGCGCAGCCAGCAGGGCACTCCTTGGGAAGGCGTCAGTGTGTTCCTGGAGGCCTGGCCGTCGCACGAACCGGTCGCCTTCGACCGCACGGATGCCGATGGACTTTTCGCCTTCGCGAATGTCCCCTTCGGTGAGTACCGTGTGGTCTTCGACCATCCCGGCCTGCCGATGCTGGGTCACTACCGGTTCACCGTGAACGCCCAGAACCCCAGCCACACGGGCCTTGACCATGGCGCCGAACCGAACGGCTTCTTCCCCACCGGCATCTCCACAGGCCTGGCCGAACCTTCGCCGCTCAACCTGGTGATCTCCCCCAATCCCGTGGGGCAGGGTCGGGTGACGATCGGAGGCCTTCCCGATGGTCCGGCGACGCTGCTCGTGGAGGACGCGACCGGTCGCACCGTGGACGTGCAGCGCACCATGGTCAGCAACGGCCGGACGACGATGGCCACCGACGGCCTCCCGGCCGGCATCTACCTCATCCGGATCGCAGGGTCCGGCGCCATCCGTCTCCTGAAGCAGTGATCGGCGATGGAGCGGGCATCCCTCGTTGGGGATACCCGCTCCATCGCTCATCCATCCCGCTTCGTCGAGATCGGCAGAGCAACCGGGCCCGATGCACGTATTGTTGTGTGGATCGTCCGACCCGGGCGATCGCTCACCCCCCCCCTCGCCCATGAACCATCCCCGCATCCTGGTCGTCGAGGACGAAGCCCTGATCCGCAAGGACATCGAACGCAGCCTCACCCTGCTGGGCTATGATGTGGCCGGCAGCACCGGTGATGCGGAGGAAGCGGTGCATTTGGCGATGGAACAACGGCCGGACATGGTGCTGATGGACATCCGGCTCCGCAGCGCCATGACGGGCATCGACGCCGCCAAGGTGATCCGCACCGATATGGGCATCCCCGTGGTCTTCCTCACCGCGTTCTCGGAGGACAGCACGCTCAATGAGGCCAAACTGGCCGAACCGCTGGGCTACATCGTGAAGCCCTTCACCGAGGCCGCCCTCCGCTCCAACATCGAGATCGCGCTCTTCAAGGGCGGAGAGGAGGTCAAGCTCCGCATGGAACGGGACCGGCTCATGCGCTCCGTGGGAAAAGGGCAGGACGACGATCACGTGTTCATCAAGCACAAGGGCCGTTCGGTACGCGTGGCCTTCCGCGAGATCGAGCACATCGAGGCGCTGAAGGACTATGCCTCCTTCCACCTGAAGGACCGCCGCTACGTGGTGCACGGCACCATGCAGGAGTTCGAGGCCATGCTGCCCGGGCGCGACTTCATGCGCATCCATCGTTCCCACATCGTGCGGCTTGACCGGATCCAGAGCATCGACGATGGCGATGTGATCCTGGAAGGCGGCGGCAAGCGCATCCCCATCGGGCGCACCTACATGAGCCGCCTTCTGGCGCTGATCCCCCAGGTCTGAGCACACTCCTGCGTGGCGTGCCTACCTTCACGCCATGGAGCGCCTTCACCCGGCACGTGCCGCCCTGCTCATCGCCCTGCTGGTGCTGGGCGGGGTGGGACGTGATCGGTGGCACCTCGCCCTCCATGCGGACGACGCGGCGCATACCGGCAAGGGACCGGTGATCAAGGAGGTCTGCTCCATCTGCTCGGAAGGCCTTCCCACCGCGCTCACCGCCTGTTCACCCTCCACCGGGGTGGTGGCTCCCATCACCCGGGAAGGATGGCCGCCCTGCGTGCGGTCCGCGGAAGCGGTGGAGGTGCGTGTCCCGGCGGATCGCGGTCCTCCACACCTGGGTTGATCCGCTTCCGGACCAGCACGGTCCGCGCAGCTTCGGGACCGCGCTTGCGCTCCCACCGCCTGGCCACGTTGCCGGGCCATGTCCCATCCATCCAACCCTTCGGCGCACTGCGCCGGAACGACCCATCACATGAACCCGACGATCCACGCCGCCCTGCGCGGCCTTGCCTACCTGCTCCTGATCATCACCCTCCTGCCATCCTGCAAAAAGGACGAGCCCGGCGCGAGCGGCCCACCGGCCAATGAGGAGGAGCTCATCACCACCGTTCGCCTCCACTTCCATTCGGTGGGCGGCACCGAGCACAAGCATTGGACCTACCGAGACATCGACGGTCCCGGAGGCAACGACCCCGTTCTTGAGGTGGACAGCCTTTCAGCCGATTCCGTTTACCAGGTGGAGATCGACGTGCTCGACGAAAGCGTGAGCCCCGCGGACACCATCACCGCCGAGATCGAGGGTGAAGGGGCCGACCATCAGTTCTTCTTCCAACCCAGCGGCGTGAACATCACCGTCGCCTACGACGATGCCGACGTGAACGGCCGGCCGATCGGACTGCGCTCGATCTGGACGATCGGCGCTCCCGGCAGCGGATCCATGCTGATCACCCTGCGCCACGAACCGGACAAGACGGCGCCCGGCGTTTCCAACGGCGACATCAGCAACGCCGGTGGCGATACCGACATCGCACCGAACTTCACTTCCGTGGTGGTGGATTGACCGCGGCCGGAACCTGAACGGAAGGCGGGCGCATGCCCGCCTTCCGCATTCCCGCTCGGCCGGTGCGATCTTCGACGCATGCGTCGCAGGTGGTTGTTCGCCTCGGTCGGCCTCGCATCCGGGCTGATCGGCGCCGAGCTCGTGCTCCGCGGCCTGGGTCGACGTGACCATCCACTGTTCGAGGCCGATGCGCGCTATGAGTACCTGATGCGGCCCCACCAGGATGTCCGGTACGGACGCATCCATTACGTCACGAACGCCCTCGGGCTCCGGTCGCCGCCGGTGGGGCCCAAGCGTGGACGACGGGTGCTGGTCATCGGCGACTCGGTGATCAATGGGGGGCAGCAGACCACACAGGACAGCCTGGCCACGGAAAAGGCCGCGCGGCGCACAGGCGTGGAGGTGATCAACCTGAGCGCGGGGAGCTGGGGGACGGAGAACGCCATGGCCTGGATCCGGGCACACGGCCTTCTCCATGCGGACGCCTTGTTCATCGTCCTGAGCAGCCATGATGCCTACGACCGGATGACCTTTGAGCCTCTGGTCGGCCATCATCCCTCCTACCCCGCGGAACGACCGCCACTGGCCCTGGTCGCCGAGCTGGCACGCCGGACCCATCGCATCCTGCACCGACAGCCGCCCACGGGCCACCGCATGTTCGCAAGCGGATGGCGTGACCTTCGGGATACTGCGCTGGTGCTCGGGCTTCCCCTCACCGTGGTCCTTCATCCGGAATTGGGCGAACTCGCCATGGGCCGGTACGACGACCGCGGCGCCAGGATCCTTGATTCCCTCGCAGCGTGGAGGGTGCCCATGGTGCCTTTGATCGGCCGGATGGACAGCGCGATGTACACCGACCGCATCCACCTGAACGATCGCGGCCAGGCCGCCCTCGCCGATGTCCTTGTGGAACAGATCGGCCTGTTGACCGGCACGAATACCTTCGGCCATGATCCGTCCCCTGGCACCCGCTGACCTGTTGGAGCAGGCGGACCCGGTCCCGTTGATCGATGTGCGCTCCCCTTCGGAACACACGCACGGGCACATCCCAGGAAGCACCAACCTGCCGTTGTTCTCGGACGCGGAGCGCAGTGAGGTCGGCACCTGCTACAAGCAGCGCGGGCGGGATGAGGCCGTCCTCCTTGGGCTTCGCCTCGTGGGCCCCCGGCTGGGCGACCTGGTGGAGCGGGCGCGCAGCATCGCACCGGACGGACGCATCGCCGTGCATTGCTGGCGAGGCGGAGAGCGCAGCGCCAGTGTGGCCTGGCTCCTCGACAAGGCCGGATTCTCCGAGGTCCGGACGCTGCGCGGTGGGTACAAGGCGTTCCGTCGCCACACGATCGAACGCTTCGCCCGCCCCTGGGACCTGCGCGTGCTGGGGGGCTATACAGGCAGCGGCAAGACGGAACTTCTCGCGCTGTTGAAGGAACTGGGCGAGCAGGTCGTGGACCTTGAGGGGCTCGCTCGGCACAAGGGTTCGGTCTTCGGTGGACTTGGGCTGGCCGGACAGCCCTCCACCGAGCATTTCGAGAACCAGCTGTGGGAAGCCTTGGGAGGACTGGACCTGGCCAGGCCGCTATGGGTCGAGGATGAGAGCCTGATGATCGGCCGGGTGAGGATCCCGGACGTGTTCTTCGCGCGCATGCGAAGCGCCGATCTGTACTTCGTCGACATGCCGATGGAGGACAGGGTCATCAGGCTTGTGAAGGAATATGGCACCACGACCGTTGAGGAGCTGAAGGAACCTGTGCGCAGGATCGAGAAGCGGCTGGGCCCGCAGCACTGCAAGGCCGCCTTGGAGGCCTTGGACCGCGGCGATCTGGCCGAGGTCGCCCGGATCACCCTTCGCTACTACGACAAAGCCTATCTCCGGAGCGCGGGTGAACGCGATCCCGCACAGGTGCGGACCATCCAAGGCCGGGCGAACGATCTTAGCGGGCTTGCCCAACGCCTGGCCGAACATGTCCGAGCCGAACACATCCCCTGACGATCCGGTGCGCCTCACACAGTTCAGCCGCGGCTCGGGCTGCGGCTGCAAGCTGGCACCGGACCTGCTCGACCGCATCCTGCGGAGCGACCGCCTCCACCACCCCGATCCGCGATTGCTTGTGGGCCCTGCGACCAAGGATGACGCGGCCATCTATGCCCTGGATGGTGACCAGGCGCTGATCAGTACCGTGGACTTCTTCACGCCGGTGGTCGACGACGCGCGTCTGTTCGGTCGGATCGCCGCGGCGAACGCGTTGAGCGACGTGTATGCCATGGGCGGTTCGCCGCTGTTCGCCATCGCCGTGCTGGGCTGGCCGACCGACAAGCTGCCGGCCGAGCTGGCCGCGGACGTGATCGAGGGCGGGCGTGATGCATGCCACGAAGCGGGCATTGCCCTCGCGGGGGGCCACAGCATTGATGCGACCGAACCGTTCTTCGGTCTGTCCGTCACCGGATCGGTCCTTCGCGCGCATGTGAAACGCAATGACACCGCGCGTCCCGGTGATGTGCTCCTGCTCACCAAACCGCTCGGATCCGGGGTGCTGGCCACCGCGTTGAAACGCGGCCAGCTCGATGATGCCGGCCGGACGGTGCTCGGCGCCCAGCTCGCCGCGTTGAACCGTGCCGGTAGTACCCTGGGCCGGATCGATGCCGTGCACGCCATGACCGACGTGACCGGCTTCGGTCTTCTGGGGCACCTGTGGGAGATGTGCGCGGGTTCGGGCTGCGCGGCGGAGCTTGACTGGGACGCCGTACCGATCTTGGAGGGCGCACGGGCCTTGGTGGCCCAGGGAGTCTATGCCGACGGTGGCATGCGCAATTGGCGGTCCCTGCATGCGCACGTGGCGGGTGCCGGCTCCATGGAACGCATGATCCTCGCTTCCGACCCCCAGACCAACGGCGGTCTGCTGATCGCCGTTGATCCGCACCAACAGGTGGCCGTGCAGAGGATGATCAAGGACACCGGAGCGATGGCCACGTGTATCGGGACGATCTCAGCGGGACCACCTGCGATCCGGATCCGATGAACGGATCATGGCGCGAGGTCGGACCTTTCATCATCATTCTCTGCACAAGGTTGTAAGTTCGCGCCTGTTCTCTGTTCCATCAGGCTCACTTAACCCCAAGGAAATGGCAACGAAGCGTTTCTCTGAAAAAGACATTCAACAACTCCTGCAGCATTACCGTGGCGAGCGCCGCCGTCTGGCCTATCAACTGGAAGGTGTGAAGAAGGCCCTTCGCGAGCTGCGTGCCCTTCGCGCCGGAACACCCGTTCCGGGCGAGGCGAAGAAGTCGGCGCGCAAAGCGGCCAAAGGGAGCAAACGCAAACCTGGCCGTCGGAAGAAACGGACCGTCGCCGGTGGCGGATATCGCCTCAGCGGTTGGGACACCGCGATCATGACCGCCGTGACCAACAACAACCGCATGATGACCAAGCAGCAGTTGTACGATGTCGTTCGCAAGTGGGCCAGCAAGAACGAGCCGAAGACCTCCGCGGCCGAGACAGAGGCCAAGTTGACGCGTGCGCTCCAGAAGCTCAGCGGTCGCCGTGGGCTCCTTGGCACCTACCGCACCGGTCTGCAACGCGGCTACCACTACGGCCTGAAGGACTGGTTCTTCAAGAGCACGGGGAAGCTGAGGCCTTCCCATCTGGACAAGCTGGTCATCGAACGGTGAACCCGATGATCGAATGACGAAGGGCGGCCGATCGGTCGCCCTTCGTCATTCCGGCCTTCCATGTCCGCAGCGTACCTTCGGAGTTGCCGATGAAGAACATCCTTGCCGCCGTCGACCTTTCGCCCATCACCCAGGAGGTGCTGCGCATGGCCGGTGATCTGGCCCGCGAGCGCGGGGCCACCCTGTGGATCGTGCATGTGGCCGCTCCCGATCCGGACCTCGTCGGGTTCGAGCCGGGCCCGCAGCACATCCGCGACCATCGTGCGCACGAACTGCGCGACGAGCACCAGGAGCTTCAACGGCTCGCTGGGGAGCGCACCGCGGATGGGGTCGACGCGCGGGCCCTGCTCGTGCAAGGCCCCACCGTGGCCACCATCCTGGACCAGGCCGAACGGCTTCAAGTGGAGCTCGTGGTGCTGGGCTCCCATGGCCACGGGGCGCTGCACCGGCTGTTCGTGGGCAGTGTCTGCCAGCAGGTGTTGGCCGCCACGCGCACACCCCTCCTCATCGTCCCCTCTCCGGCCAGCGCATGACCCGTCGCGGTCTGCCGCTGCTGACCATCGTGTGCTCCGGATGGCTGCTGTCCGGTGGCGTCTGCCTGCCGACCATGCGCTCCGGACCGCCTCAGGTGGAAGGGATCGCGCTTCCTGAAGGATTCCGCATCGGCGTGTTCGCCGATGGCGTGACGAACGCGCGCGCGATGTGCTGGGGCGACCGGGGCACCCTCTTCGTGGGCAGCAAGGCGGAAGGGGTGGTGCATGCGCTGACCGACATGGACCGGGACGGTCGTGCCGACATCCACCGGATCATCGCACGGGACCTTCGGATGCCCGCCGGTGTGGCCTTTCGGGATGGAGCGTTGTACGTGTCCGCGGTGGACCGGATCCTGCGCTTCGATTCCATCGAGCAGCGGCTCGATGCCCCTCCAAGACCCGTGGAGCTTCCACAACGCTTCCCCGATGAGGACCACCACGGGTGGAAGTTCATCGCCTTCGGTCCCGACGGCCGGTTGTACGTGCCGGTCGGAGCCCCCTGCAATTCCTGCCTGAGCGAGGACGGTCTGTTCGCCACGATCACCAGCATGACCGCGGATGGCAGGGACCTTCGCATCGAGGCGCACGGGGTGCGCAATTCCGTGGGGTTCGACTGGGATCCCGCCACCGGGCAGCTCTGGTTCACGGATAACGGTCGCGACTGGATGGGCGATGATGCCCCGGACTGCGAGCTGGACCGTCTGGAGCAACGTGGCCTGCATTTCGGGTATCCCTACTGTCACGCAGGCGCCATCCCCGACCCGGAGTTCGGCGCGGAACACCCGTGCAGCACCTTCACCGCTCCGGCCGCCCGGCTCGGGGCGCATGTGGCCCCGCTGGGCATGCGCTTTCTTCGGGGTGCCGCGTTCCCTTCGAGGTACGAGGGGGCCATGCTCATCGCAGAGCATGGCAGCTGGAACCGCAGCACCCCCGTCGGATACCGGGTGGTGGCCGCCTTTCCGGAGCCCGATGGCACGGCCCGTACGGAGGTCTTCGCCGACGGCTGGCTCATGGGGAACCGGGCTTGGGGCCGGCCCGTGGACGTGCTGGTGGCCCCGGACGGCAGCGTGCTCATCAGCGACGATGCCGCCGACATGATCTACAGGGTGTGGTACGAAGACCCATAGGATCGATAGTTTTACTATCATATGTAGGTGTATTTGTATCGTGAACAATAGCTTTGGCACGGCTGTTGATAGCCGACCGTCAACATCGCACCCGATGCAACGACTCGCCCAGCTGGACATGCACGTGCAGGAGCGCGTGTTCCTGAAGGACCCCGCGACCACCGACCTCGGGCGGCGCATCATCGAACGGTCCATCGGCCTTATCGATGAGCTCGGCTTCGAGCGGTTCACCTTCGCCAAGCTCGCGCATGCACTGGGCACGGCCGAAAGCTCCATCTACCGCTACTTCGAGAACAAGCACCTGCTCCTGGTGTACCTGATCGGATGGTATTGGAGCTGGCGCGAGTACAAGCTCGTGTTCGATACCGCCAACATCCCCGACCCGAAGCAGCTCCTTGAGCGGGCCATCCGATCGCTCGCCGAGCCGGTGGAGGAACGAGGTGCCTTCAACCACGTGGACCTGCGCGCGCTGTACCGCATCGCCAAGGCCGAGAGCCCGAAGGCCTACCTGGTGAAGGAGGTGGACGCCCGCGGGCGTGACGGGCATTTCAGTTCGTTCGGCCGCCTGTGCGACCGCCTGCGTGAGCTCATCCTCGTGGTGCGGCGGGACCATCCGTTCCCGGCAGCCCTGGCCTGCACCATCGCCGAGGGATCCCTCGACCTGCACTTCTTCCACGAACACATCCCGGGGCTCTCGGGCTTCGGGCGCAAGGACCGCACGGCCGACTTCCTGCTCCACGTCGCCCAGGCCTCCATCGCACACCGTCCCCGGTCATGAGCACGCTGATCACCCCTTTCCAGCGGCTCGTGCGGTTGCTGAGCATGGACCGGCGCGAGCTGGGCTACATCTACCTCTACGCCCTGGTGAGCGGCGCCATCAACCTGACGCTCCCATTGGGCATACAGGCCATCATCAACCTCATCAGCGGGGGGCAGATCGCCACCAGCTGGGGGGTGCTCATCGCCTTCGTCACCATCGGGGTGGCCTTCGCCGGGGTGATGCAGATCCTCCAGCTCACCATCGGCGAGACGATCAAGCAGCGCCTGTTCGCCAGGAGCGCCTTCGACTTCGCCTACCGCCTGCCCCGCCTGCGCGCTGAAGCGGTCCAGGGGCGATACCTGCCGGAACTGGTCAACCGCTTCTTCGACACCCTCACGATCCAGAAAGGCCTCACCAAGGTGCTCATCGACGTGCCGGTGGCCTCGCTGCAGATCGTGCTGAGCCTTGTCCTCCTCTCGTTCTACCATCCCTTCTTCATCGCCTTCGGGCTCTTTCTGGTCGCGCTGCTCTACGCCATCTTCCGCTGGACCGGCATGCGCGGTCTGCGCACAAGCCTCGAGGAGTCCAAGTACAAGTACGAGGTGGCCTTTTGGCTGGAGGAGCTCGGTCGCAACATGAACACCTTCAAGCTGGCCGGGCGCACCCGGCTCGCCCTGGACCGGACCGACCAGATCACGTCCAAGTACATTCTGGCGCGCAACGGCCACTTCAGGGTCCTCCTTCAGCAGTATGGCGCCATGGTGTTCTTCAAGGTGATCATCACGGTCAGCCTGCTCATCCTGGGCGGGCTGCTCGTGATGGGCGAACAGATGAACCTGGGCCAGTTCGTCGCTGCGGAGATCATCATCCTGCTGGTGATGGCCGCCGTGGAGAAGCTCACCATCAGCATCGAGGCCATCTACGATGTCCTTACCGCCCTGGAGAAGATCGGCAACGTGACGGATCTTCCGCTGGAACAGGGTGGGCGCGTGCACATCCCGGCCTCTGCCGAAGGGGCCGCCGGCATGGAGGTCGCCTTCCACGGGGTGGCGTTCCGATCACCATGGACCGGTCAGGACGTGCTGGGCGGCATCGACCTCACGATCGCGTCCGGGCAGAAGGTCTGCCTCAGCGGGCCCAACGGGAGCGGAAAGACCACGCTGCTGCAGATGATCGGCGGCCTGGTGAGCCCCACATCCGGTACGGTCGGGCTCGACGGCCATCCGCTGGGCAGCCTCGACCTCGACCATGCACGCAGCATGATGGGGGACAGCCTGAACCAGGACGAGGTGTTCAGCGGGACCATCGAGGAGAACATCACCATGGGCCGGCCCTGGGTGACCCCGGAGGATGTGCGCTCGGCGGCCGAGCGCACCGGGCTCGCTGACAGGATCGCGCGCCTGCCGATGGGACTGATGACGCCCCTGGACCCGAACGGCACACGCCTTCCGCGCTCGCTGGTCAAGCGCGTCATCCTTTCGAGGTGCCTGGCCTCGCGCCCGCGTCTGTTGCTCATCGAGGATGACCTGTCGATGTTCGACCCCGTGGACCGCGACACCCTGCTGCATGAGCTCACCGCCCGGGAGGCCCCATGGACCCTCGTGCTCGTCAGCAACGACCCCGCCGTGCAGGCCCGCTGCGAACGTCACCTACATCTGGCGGGCGGGAAGCTCATCGAGATCCGCCACGCCTGAGCCCTTCCGCGATGCTGAACATCTCCCCCGCCCCCGAGTGCGCCACACCCGAGCTGGACCGGACCAGCTTCGAGTCGTTCCGTCGGGTACTGCCCGCGCGCGCCGGCAAGTTCTTCGGCCGGCTCACCGCGTTCGCGCTCATCCTCTTCATCACCGGTCTCTTCCTGCCGTGGACCCAGAACATCCGGGCGCGTGGTGTGGTCACCAGCCTTGCGCCACAGCAACGTCCACAGACCATCCCGAGCATCATCGCCGGCCGGATCGAGCAGTGGTACGTGCAGGAAGGCCAGCTCGTGGAGCGGGGCGACACCATCCTCCGGCTCAGCGAGGTGAAGCCGGAATACATGGACCCCAAACTGCTCGACCGCACCCAGGAACAGATCATGGCCAAGGAGGCCACGGCCCGCAGCTATGCCGAGAAGGTCAACAGCCTGGATGCACAGATCGATGCGCTGAGCGGTGCGCTCACCATCAAGCTGGAACAGGCGCGGAACAAGATCAAGCAGGCCGGTCTGAAGGTGCAGAGCGACAGCATCCGTGTGGTGGCGGCACGCACCGAGATCAAGGTCGCCCAGGACCAACTGCTGCGCGGTGAGGAGCAATACAAGGAAGGCCTCCTGAGCATGGTGGAACTCGAACGCCGCCGGGTGAACGAGCAGCGCGCGAACGCCACCATGATCGATGCCGAGAACAAGCTCCTCGACAGCCGCAACGAGCTGCTCAATGCCCAGCTCGACCTGAACGGCATCCGGCAGGATTACCGCGACAAGCTGAGCAAGGCCGAGAGCGAGAAGTTCTCCAGCCTCAGCCAGATGTACACCACCGAGGGCGAGGTGACCAAGCTCCAGAACGACTATGCCAACTACAGCGTGCGCTCCGGATACTACTTCATCACCGCCCCGCAGCGCGCCTACATCACCAAGGCCGTCCGCCAGGGCCTTGGAGAAACGGTGAAGGAAGGCGAACCCCTGGTGACCTTGATGCCCGCCCGCTTCGACCTGGCCGTGGAACTCTATATCCGCCCGATGGACATGCCCCTGATCCGCACGGGCAACAAGGTGCGTTTCATGTTCGATGGCTGGCCGAGCATCGTGTTCAGCGGATGGCCCAACACGAGCTACGGCACTTTCGGAGGCCAGGTGGTCGCCATCGACAACTTCATCAGCGCGAACGGCAAGTACCGCATCCTGGTCGGCCCGGATACGACCGACACCACCTGGCCTGCCGCCCTGCGGGTGGGCAGCGGTGCCATCGGCTTCGCCCTGCTCCAGGACGTGCCGATCTGGTACGAGCTCTGGCGACAGTTGAACGGCTTCCCGCCGGACCTCTACCTGGAACCCTCCACGCCCTACAACTCCTCGTCGAAAGGCGGGACCACCACCCAGGCCGAGGCGTCCAAATGATGCGTGCAGCGCTCTCCATCGCCCTGCTGGCACCGTGGGCGGCCTTCGCCCAGCCGGGATCGCCCGTGCTTACCCGGGATGCGTTGGTGAGGTTGGTGCTGGACAACCACCCCGTGGCCCGCCAGGCCGCGCTGCGCCCTGAGCTGGGTGAAGCCTCGGTACGCAGTGCACGCGGCGGTTTCGATCCCGTGGTGCAGGCCGACCTCGACGAGAAGACCTTCGATGACAAGGACTACTTCCGCCTGCTCGATGTCGGGCTGAAGGTCCCCACGTGGTATGGCATCGAGGTGCTCGCGGGGTTCCAGGAGAACACGGGCGACCTGCTGGACCCGATGCTCTCCACACCCAACGAGGGGCTGATGAAGGCCGGGGTCAGCCTGGCCCTGGGCCAGGGGCTCCTGATGGACCAGCGCAGGGCGGCGCTCCGCCGCGCACAGGCCTTCCAGGATGCCGCGCTCGCCGAACAGGAACAGATGCTCAACGCCGTGCTGTACGCGGCTCTGGCCGATCATGTGGACTGGGTGGCCGCGCACCAGGCGCTCCGCATCGCGCAGGAGGCGGTGCAACTGGCCCGCGACCGCAACACCTTCGTGCGCGGCAGCTGGCGGGGAGGCGACCGGCCCGCCATTGACACGCTGGAGGCCTTCCTGCAGCTGCAGGACCGCGAGATGCGGCTCGCCCAGGCCGAACTGAACGTGCGCAACACCGCCCTGCGCCTTTCCAATCACCTTTGGGACCCGACCCTTAGGCCGCTCGAACTCGACCCGTCCACGCGGCCGATGGAGGTCGACCTCGCAAGCCCGGACGGTGCACCCTCCACGGACAGCCTCGTGGTCCGCGCCGAAGTGGCACACCCCCTGCTGCTGCAGGCGCGGGCACGCGTCGACCAACTGGAGGTGGACCGCCGGCTCCGTGCCGAGATGCTCCGTCCACAGCTCGACCTGAAGTACATGGTGCTGGGCGATGCGCGCCGGCTGAGCGGCGAGGGTGGGCCGTGGCTCGATGGCGGCGACCAGCAATGGGGCGTCGGCTTTCGAATGCCCCTTCTCCTGCGCCGCGAACGTGGCGAGCTCAGCCTGGCCCGACTGCGGGTGACGGAGGCCGAGCTGGGCCTTGCACGGGACCGCACGGTGATCGCCAACCGGGTGGCCGAACGCGCCAATGAAACGGGCACCCTGCGGCAGCAGACCGACCTCGGTGCGCTGACCGTGCGGAACTACGGGGCCCTGCTCGAGGGCGAGAACCGCCGCTTCGAGGTGGGCGAGAGCTCGCTCTTCCTGGTCAACGCCCGCGAAGTGGCCCTGCTGGAGGCCCGCATCAAGCAGGTGGAACTGGAAGCCAAACTGCGCAAGGCCTGGTTCGCCACCGACCTGGAGGCCGGCGTCCTGTGGCGTTCACTCACCGGACAAACCCCCTGATCATGTTGAGGATCTCCTTCCTGACCCGCGAGAAGGCCGACGCCATCGCACTGGCACGGTCACTGCACCATGCCAAGCTCGCCCTCTTTCTCACCATTGAAGGGCATACCGAGATCGAGCTCAGGGATGACGCCATCGTGGACACACCGCTCATCCACCTCAGCGGCATGACGAAGGCCCTGCTGTACCGGCAGGTGGAGGAGCATGCCCAGGCCGTGCTCGGTGACCGCCTCGTCCGCACTTGGGCGGAAGCGGTCACCAGCCTGGACCCCGCCAGCACCGAGCACCTCTTCCGCCTCGTGCGACCCGTGTAGACAGGCTCATCGGGTGCGGCCTGTGGGCCAGGGCCGGCGATCGAGCCATGGCGCACGGGCCCATGCCGAACGATACAGCACCGCCCAGACCAGGACGCCCGTGGCTACGCCCACGGCCGCTCCGGCCAGCACGTCCTCGGTGAAGTGCTGCGACAGGTACACCCGGCTGAACGCCAGCATCGCCGCCCCGGCAGCCCATAGTGGAGCGCGGCGCGGACCGCTCTCCATCACCGCGAAGGCCAGGCACATGGCGAAGGCGCAGGTGGCATGGCCCGAAGGGAAGCTGAAATGGTGGTTCATCGTCACCCCGTCGACCAGATGGAGCAGGGGCATGTCATGCGCGAACATCACCGGACGGTCGTGGTCCGCGAACACCTGGCGCTTGAGCACCTGCACCACGATGGCGCTCAGTCCGGTGCTCAGCCCGAGCATGAAGAAGGTCCGCCAGGTGCCCACGAAGAGCAGGATCACGGCGACGGCAGCAGGTACCAGCCCGTCCGCCAGATGGGTGGCCACACTGAACAGCGCATCGCTCCACGGAGCATGCCACCGGTTCACCGCCGCGTGCAGCACCACCTGCTCGGTGCGCCAGACGGTGATCGCTGCTGGTAGCGCCAGCACGATCGACGCGCCCACGAAGGCGGAGACGTTCCGGGACCGGTCCACGGGCCAAAACTAACCGAGGCCGGGTGCTACTTTCGGGCATGCGTTCCCCCGCCCTATCCGTCGCGCTCCTGTGCCTCCTCGGAACATCGCCGGTCCGTTCGCAATCGTTCGAGACGCGATGGGGAGCGGCGGGGTCGCTCGGCCTGGGTGCCGTTGCACAGGCCCCGGGCATGGTGGTGGGCGTATCCGCGTTGAACGCCGATCAAGAGCGGACCGCGATCCTGGTATCGATGAACGGAACAGGCCAGGTCACCGGGTCCGTGCCCCTGCCCTTGGCCGGGAGGGTGTTCGGCCAGGCCTTCGTTCCCGCTGCGGGAGGCGGTGGATACCTGGTGGGAAGCATCATTCCCGACGGTGGCGACGACCACGACCTGCTGGTGGTGCGCATCACCGCGCAGAACGCGGTGCAGTGGGTGTTGACCGAGGCGGCGCCGTACGACCAGCAGGTGATGGACGCTGCCGAAGGGGGCGGTGCCGGACTGTACATCACGGGGATCGACAACACGAGCGGATCGCACGATGTGTTGCTGGGCCGCGTCACCACGGCCGGTGCGCTGCTGTGGACGACCGTGGAGGGCGGTCCGCTCGATGAGGAGGGCCTGGGCGTGGCCGGGGATGCGAACGGGGCGTTGGTGACCGGCCGGCAGATGAACTTCAGCGGAGAGAGCGATGCGCTCCACATCGGGATGGACGCCACTGGGAACGTGCTCTGGGCGTCGAGCTGGGGTGGCGTGGCGAATGATGTCGGCCGGGCCCTGATCCGGCGCTCCAACGGCACCTACGTGATGGCCGGCACCACAGGCAGCTACGGCATCACCGATCAGCTGGGAAGGCGCAAGGACCATGTATGGCTGATGGCCCTGGAAAGCGATGGCGACACGTTGTGGACAAGGGCCATCGGCGACACGGTGGACGCACGCGGGGCCTTCGCCCTGGTCGAGGCGGTGAACGGCGACCTTCTGGTGGCCGGTGAAGTGGGCCTCGGTCATTCCACCGATGCGATGCTGATCCGCCGCACCCCATTGGGCGCCCCGATCTGGGAGCGACGTTACGACGCAGGCCAGGAGGAGCAGCTCACAGGGATCCGAGAGGATCCGTCGGGCATCTGGGCGGTGGGCCGCAGCTTCGACGCGTCGGGCCTGCAGCTGCTGGTGGTGAGGAAGAACGGACAGGGGCTTTGACCGGCGTCGTTCACGATCCCCGGTGCATCGTTCGGCCCGCGGCTCCCCCGATCATGGTATAGGATGCGGCATGCATGGAGGAGCACCTTCGTCCTCACAGCCGAACCCATGTCCACCACAGGAAAACGCTTCACCGATCGCACCGGCGACCGCTCCGTGCGACGCATCCTTGATCATCGCACCCGCACGGTCCTCGACCGCGTGCTGAGCGAACAGCGGGGCCAGCGCCTCGAGGCCTACCTGATGGCCCTGGGTCAGCGCCGCACAGGGACCGTCCGCTGAGCTCAAGGCAGTTGTTCCAACCGCACCGCGGTGGGAAGCGTGCCCCCGATGTTGAACAGGATCGGATCGCGATCATTGGACGAGCCGGCGTATTTCACCACCCCGTCCAGGTTCACATCCTCGCTCCAATAACCGCTGGTGGTGGCCGTGGGCACCGTGCCTCCGATGCGCACCAGGATGGGGTCACGGTCATTGGACGCCCCGGCGTACTTCAGCTGTGCATCGCGCAGCACGTTGCCGGACCACAGCGCCCGTTTCCCGTTCGCCAGCACGGCGCGCGCGTCCGTGCCGTGCACCGCGGTGGAACCGAGGGACAGGTCCACCAGCTTCTGATCCTTGTTCAGCAGCGTGCTGGCGGCGGTCATCACGCCCAGATGGTTCCGGTGACGCACGGCCACGTAGTAGTTGTCCGTGGCCACATTGAAGAGCAGTCGGGGCAGTCCATTGGTCCCCACGATGTCGCCATCCCGCTGCAGCAGGGCGCTTCGTGTGGCCACCACCTGGGCCGGGTTGTTCTTGTTGCGCAGTTCCACGAAGACCCAGTCCACCACCGCGTTCGCGCCCGTGGTGGCCAGCACGCCGGCGCCCACCGTCTCGCCTCCGCCACCGCCCGCGTGAGTGAACCCGAGCGCAGTGAAGGGCTCGGTGGTCGGGATCAGGCCATTGGTGCGGAGCGCGTCACGCATCAGGTTGGCCTGGGTGTCGAAGGCGCCCTGCAGCACCGCCCGCAGGTTCACGCTCGGCGGGCAGTCCTGCCACCGCGAAAGCACGCTTCCCGGGATGATCGTCCGCGTGCTGTTCGTCGGCGTCTGCCAGTACAGGGCGAGGTGGTCGCCGCCGGAGCCCTCCTTGTGCAGCATCTCCACGTAGTAGTAGATGCCGGCCTGCAGGGTGATGCCCGCGCTGGTCTGCTGGGGATACTTGGTGAACTCCGCCTCGTTCGTCCAGCCCGGTACCGAGCAGATCTGCTGCTTGTAGCGGGGATCGGCGTTCGGGCTCAGGTACACGATCGACTCATCATCGGACACGGCGGTGAACACGTAGGTGCCGGTGGTCGGGGCCAGGATGTAGCCACGCATGCGCGTGCCGTAGTTGTTCCCGTACAGGATCGAATTGGCCTGGAAGCTCGTGGGGTAGCTCGTGCTCGTGGGGTTGTCCGGATAGTTCGGGCTGGCCACCAGGGTGGACACCGTGGAGCCGGAGATGCCGCTCCAATACTGGCGGAGCACGCTGCCGGAGGCTCCGATGCACTGCGGCGGGTCCAGGGTGATCACGGTGATCACCACCGTGGCCTGGCCCGTCAGGCCGTCATCATCCGTCACCGTCAACGTCACCGTCCGGTCCCCCGTGTCCGTGAAGGTCTTCGACGGGTTCATCTGCGTGCTGGTGGTGCCATCGCCGAAATCCCAGAAGTAGCTCACGATGGTGCCGGGGTCGTGCGAGGCCTCCCCGTTGAACTGCACGTTCAGGGGACCGGCGCCGATGGTGACGTTGGTGCCGATCACCGCGATGGGTGCGATCGCGCTGCAGCGCGGGAACAGCCAGTGCGTGTCCGTGGAGCTGAGCCCACCCGCATCGGTAACGGTCAGCCTGATCTCATAGCTGTACGTCTCCCCGTCGCAGCCCACACCACTGATCACCGTGCTGGTCACCGGGGCCGCATCGATGGGCTCGGGGTGGGTGTGGGTGTTGTGGTGCAGCGTGGTGCGCCATGCGTAGGTGAGCTGCGCCTGGCCATGTTCGGTGTCGTTCACCGCCGCCTCGAGCAGGTAGGTGGTGTCCACCCCCACAGGGTAGGTGCCTCCATCGGCGAAGCTGGTGATGTTCACCACCGGCGGCGTGTTGTTCACGCTCACCAGGAGGGTGGTCTGGTTCGTCTGGTTGTTGTTGTCCGTCACGGTCAGCGTCACCGTGAAGCTCGTGGGGGTGTTGGGCGGCGCGTTGAACACATGGCTCGGGTTCACGGCCGTGCTGGTCTGGCCATCGCCGAAGTTCCACAGGTGGGTCAGCGGACCCGACTCCGGATCGTAGGAGGCGCTGCCCGTGAACTGCACGGTGAGCGGCCCCGGTCCGTACTGAACGTCCTGCGAGGCCACGGCCACGGGCGGAAGGTTCACCGCCAACGTGTAGCAGATGCGGCGGATCTCGTTCGTGGCGTAGTTCGAGTAGTAGAGACAGCCTTCAGGTCCTTCGCCCACCCACACGATGGCGCCCAGGTTCGAGCCAAAGTCATGGCCGCTCATCGGCTGATCCTGTCCATTGAACACGAACCGTTTGATCCAGGCACCGGGGTAGTCCGCGTGGAAGTACACGTTCTGATAGCCTGCCGGCCAGCCGTTACCGGTGATCCACGTGCCGCCGATGGAGGCGTAGCCGCCGAACATGGGGCCCGGCACCGGTGAGTTCGGGTCGTTCAGGTCGGTGGCCGTGGCCGTGCTGCCGTTGAAGGTGGCCGTACGCGCCCAGTTCTGTCCATGCCGCCAGTCGATCGCCGGACGGGCATGGTAGAACTTATGGATGGTGTTGGGGATCTGCACCCCGCTGTTGCACGGGTTGGGATGGCCGTTCAGGTGGATGGGCGTGTCCTGCTTGCACAGGTCCTGGAAGCGGAGGTACGGGATCGTGCAGTTGATGCCATCGTACATGGGGTTCGGAGCGTCCATGTTGTACGTGAGCGTGTTCATGTAGCTGTTCAGCGGGGTCATGCCCTCGAACAGCGGCCAGCCGAAGTTCATCCCGCCTTCGTAGCACACGTTCATGTCCTCCCACGTGTTCCACTGCACATCGCCGATGTAGATGGTGCCCGGATCGCCGGCGGCGGGATCGGTGCTGCCCGAGCCCGGCCGCAAGGTGCAGCGATAGGGGTTCCGGAGGCCAAGCGCCCAGGTGCGGCTCTGTGGCGACCTCGGCTGGGCCGCGTTCCAGAACGGGTTCGACGGCAAGCCGTTCCCGGTGGCCGGGTCCAGGCGCAGGATCTTGCCGTTGAAGCTGTTCACCATCTGCGAACGGAAGGCGCCCACGTTCTCGGCCGGGCGGATGATGCCATCGGTCAGGGCCTGCTGCCAGTAGGTCTCCGAGGCGCTGCCCACGTCGGTGCTGGAGTAGCTCGCCCCATCGCCCACGCTCACCAGCAGCGTGCCGTCCGTGCCGAACATGATCGTGCCCGTGCTGTGCGATTCATGCAGCAGCGGCACGCCTGTGGAGGGGCTCTCCCCCAGCAGCACCAGCCGGCTGCCGTAGTTCACCGTGTTGAACGTGGGCCCCACCGCCGTGTAGCGCGTCAGGCGCATGATGGTGGCACTGAAGTACTCGTTCGTGTTCGCGTTGTAGCTGCCCGTGCCGAAGTTCATCAGATGATGGCGGTCCACGGCGTACAGCAGGTAGATGTATCCGTTCGAGAGGAAGTTGGGATCCAGCGCAAAGCCCAGGAAACCATGGTCGCGCCAGTCGCCCACCTCGGGGCTGATGTCGATCAACGGGTTGGGCAGCCGGACACCGTTCTCCACGATCCACACCTTGCCCGCCTTCTCCCACACGTACATCCGGTCGTTCGCGTCCCAAACGGCGCCTTGCGGGGCGTTCCATCCGCCCATCACCAGGACGTCCGCAAAGCCCGAGGGCACCGATTGCGCCGGCATGGTGAACGCGGCGAGGAGGGAGGAACACAGGATCACCGCGCGGAGAACGAGCTGCTTCATGATCGGGGTGCTAGCGAGTTATTCTTCGACCAAACGATCGAAAATGCCGACGAATCTACCTCGATCGTCGCCCACAAGTCAAGCGATCTTTACCCCATGTCCAGCCTGGTCCGCGTCCGCCTGCTGATCCAGGGCACCGTGCAGGGCGTGTGGTACCGCAAGCACGCCGCCGACGAGGCCATCCGCCTGGGCCTCACGGGCTGGGTGCGCAACCTGCCCGATGGCCGCGTGGAGGCCGCAGCGCAAGGTCCGCAGGAAGCGGTGGACCGCTTCGTGGCCTGGTGCCGGCAGGGCCCTCCCCTCGCCCGGGTCACCACCGTGGAGGTGCACGCTGAACCCGCGCAGCACACCGCGGAGTTCGTCATCCGCCGCTGACCGATGCGCCTGTTCATCGCTGCGCCGATCCCCGACACCTGGCATCATCGCCTGCGCGGCCTCTTGACCGGGCTCGATCTCACCGGCTGGGCACCGACCGACCCGGCCGGCTGGCACCTCACCGTGCGCTTCATCGGCGAGCGCCGACCTGCGGAGGTCGACGCGGTCAAAGCCTTGCTGCACGAGGTCTGTGCCTCCACGTCACCGTACGTGCTGGACGCTTCGATCCTGTGCACCATGCCTGCGGAAAAGACGGGCATGATCTGGCTGCGGTCCGCCCCACACGGCGCCCACCGCGCGCTGCATCTGCGGCTGTCCCATGCCCTCGACCTGCCACCGGACGACCGTGAGCCCTTCTGGCCGCATGTGACCCTGGCGCGGAGCACGATCCGACCGCCTGCGCCGATCGAGGAACGCACCGTGCCCGGAGAGCTGCGCGTGGACCGGCTGGCGCTGTACGAAAGCCGGCGCACGTCTGAAGGGCTGCGGTACACGCCACTGCTCACCCTTCCCCTGTCGGGAACAGCTCCAGTTGCCCCTGCGGCGGTGGCCTGAACCCGGAGCTGTCCATCACCGGAAAGGTGCTCTGCCCGAAGATGCGCCGCCGCATCACGGTGAACAGGCGGTGGATCTGCAGCGCGAACGGGCCTTCGCCGCGCATGCGGACACCGGAGCGGGCATCGTGCATGCGTCCGCCGTGCAAGGCACTGGTCTGTGCGATCACCTTGGCGGCACGCTCGGGAAAGTGATGCTGCAGCCAGGCACGGAAGATGGGTTCCACCGCGCCGTTGGTGCGCAGTACGGTGTAGCCGGCCCCGCTGGCACCTGCATCCCTCGCGGCCCGGAGCAACGCGGGGATCTCCGGTTCGTTCAGCGTCGGGATCACCGGCGCGATCATGGCGTACACCGGGACCCCGGCCGCAGCGAGCAGCTCCATCGCTTTCAACCGGTTCGCTGCGGTGCTCGTGCGGGGTTCCAGCACACGGCGCAGATCCTCGTTGAGGGTGGTGAGGCTGATGGCCACGGCCGCCCGGCGCTCACGGGCCATTTTGGCCAGCAGGTCGATGTCGCGCAGCACGAGCGCGTTCTTCGTGATCACGCTCACGGGCTGCCCGAAGCGCGCGCACACCTCCAGGCAGGCCCGCGTCAGCCGCTCCTGTCGCTCCACCGGCTGATAGGGATCCGTGGCGCCCGAGAACATGATCGGCTCGGCCTTCCACCCGGCGGCGCGCAGCGCCTTCTCCAGCAGCACCGGAGCCTCGCGCTTCACCAGAATGACCCGCTCGAAATCGAAGCCCGCGCTGTAGCCCCAGTACTCGTGCGTGGGCCGCGCGTAGCAGTAGCTGCAGCCGTGCTCACAGCCCTGGTAGGGATTGAGGCTCCACGTGAAGGGCAGGTCGGGGCTGTCCACCCGGTTCAGGATGCTGCGCGGGAAGGTGGGCAGCAGCTTCGTGGCCTGATCCACTCCCAGTTCGGGCTCGTCGATGCCGCTCCAGTCCGCCACACCGTAGTGGTGCCGCAGGAAGCGGTTGGCCACCTGGCGGTCCACGCCTCGACCCTTGACGACCTTCCCGTCATCCATCGGGTGAGAAGGTAATGGGCCTTGCGGTCGCATGACGTGCGCCCCATGCGAGCCCACTACTTTCGCGCCCCGTTCCGACCACCCTGATGAAGCGCATACTTCTTCTCGCCCCGCTGGCAGCCCTGGGCTGCGGCACCGCCCCCACCGACCACCAGGCGCCGCCGCCGGCCGACACGCTGACCGCCTCGGCGGACACCGCGCTCATCCTGCCCGGCGAGACCCACTTCAAGAGCCTCAAGCAGCTCACCTTCGGCGGCGACAACGCCGAGGCCTACTGGAGCTTCGCCAACGACCGGCTGGTGTTCCAGGTGACCAATCCGGCGTGGGGCGATAGCTGCGACCAGATCCGCTGGTTCAACCCCTTCACCGACGACCTGAAGCAGGGGCCGCCGACCAAGGTGAGCGTGAACGGGGGGCGCACCACCTGCAGCTACTTCCTGCCGGGCGACAGCCTGGTGCTCTTCGCCAGCACGCACGAGGCCGGACCCGCCTGCCCGCCGGTGCCGGAGCGCAAGCCGGGGGGCGCGTACGTGTGGCCCCTGTACGACAGCTTCGACATCTACGTGAGCGACCTGCAGGGGGGCATCCGCCGCAAGCTCACGAACAGCCCGGGCTACGACGCTGAAGCCACCGTGAGCCCAAAGGGCGACCGCATCGTATTCACCAGCGTGCGCGACGGCGACCTGGACCTGTACACCATGGCCATCGACGGCAGCGACGTGAAGCGGGTGACCACCGACCTGGGTTACGACGGTGGCGCGTTCTTCAGCCCGGACGGCAGCAAGCTCCTGTGGCGCGCCAGCCGGCCCAAGACCCCCGAGGAGGTGAAGGAGTACACCGACCTGCTGAAGAAGGGGCTGGTGCAGCCCACCAACATGGAGCTCTTCGTGGCCAACGCCGACGGCAGCGATGCGCGGCAGATCACCAGCCTGGGCAAGGCCAACTGGGCCCCGTACTGGCATCCTTCCGGCAGCAAGATCATCTTCGCCAGCAACCACCTGTCCGAGCGCGGCTTCCCCTTCAGCCTCTACCTGATCAACGTGGACGGCAGCGGCCTGGAGCGCCTCACCACCAGCGACACCTTCGATGCCTTCCCGGTGTTCACCAAGGATGGGAAGCACCTCGTGTTCAGCAGCAACCGCAACAACGGCGGCACACGCGACACCAACCTCTTCCTGGCCGAGTGGAAGGACTAAGTGCATGTGCCCATGTGCTCATGTGCCCATCCTGCCGGGTCGGGACGGGACCGGTCGTGCGCATGGGGATCCCGTCGATCTTCGCGCCCTGGGCATGAGTGAGCGCAGGGGCTGGATCGATCGTCTGGCGACGCGGTGGAACGTGAGCCCGTCGCGGGTGTTGATCATCCTGCTGGTGTTCGCGTGCACCGGTTTCACGGTGATGTTCCTCAAGCGGCCGGTGGTGGCCTGGTTCACCGGGGGCGAGCAACGCGCGGTCTTCACCGTGCTGTACTACCTGCTGATCCTGCCCGTGTACAATGTGCTGCTGCTGGCCTACGGGGCGCTCTTCGGTCAGTTCCGCTTCTTCTGGGCCTTCGAGAAGCGCTTCTTCGGCCGGCTCTTCGGGCGGCGCACGCGCTGATCCGCAGGACCTCCGGCCAGGCGGCGCACCACCTTGCCCACCTCCTTCCCCACATCCTTCGTCACCCGGCACTCCCACAGCGTGATCACGGTCCAGCCGGCCTGCTTTAACGCCCGTGCCTTCTCGGCATCACGTTCGCTGTTGCGGTCGAGCTTCGCGTTCCAGAAGCTCTTGTGCGTCTTGGGCCGGCGGGGTTGGCAATGCGGACAGCCATGCCAGAAGCAGCCGTGCACGAACACCGCCACCCGGCGGCCCACGAAGGCGATGTCGGGCCTGCCCGGCGCCTTGGCGTAGTGGAGGCGGTAGCCGGTGAGCCCTTTCTCCCGCAGCGCCTTCCGCACCAGCAGTTCCGGTCCGGTGTGCTTCGCCCGGATGCGGCTCATGGTGGCGCTCACGCGCGGGTCCCTGGGCACCGGCGCGCGGCCGTCGCGGAGGTAGGTGCGGCTCACAGGATGCGCACCTCCGTCCTTCGGTTCTGCGCGCGCCCCTCCTCCGTGTCGTTGGTGGCCACCGGTCGGCTCTCGCCATACCCGGCGCTCGTCACCCGTGCTGCATCGATGCCGTAGCTGGTGAGGAACTTTGCCACGGCCGCCGCTCGCTGCTCGCTGAGCCGCTGGTTGTCCGCATCGGCGCCGACGTTGTCCGTGTGGCCCGCCACCTCGATCCGCATGGACGGATTGGCCTTCATGAGCCGCAGCAACTTATCCAGTTCGGTGTTGCTGGCGGGCAGCAGTTCCGCGCTGGCGGTGTTGAAGAAGATGTTGCGCAGGGTGATGCTGCTGCCGCTGGTCAACGGGCTCAGCTTCGCCTCCAGCGCCGGCGGCACTCCGTCCTTCGCCGCCGCCACGCTGTAGTTGGCGCTGAAGAAGAGGTAGCCCTCGGCGGTGGCGTTCAGGGCATAGTCCCGCCCGGTGGGCAGGCAGACCAGGAACTCGCCGTTGCTGGGATCGCTGTAGGCCGCCGTGGCCAGCTTGCCGGTGGTGAGGTCGTACAGCTCCACATCGGCCTCCACCGGCTTGCCGTTGGTGATGTCGGTGACCACGCCGCGGATGTAGGTGACCGCCTCGGGCCGGGCCTCGGGGTAGAGCTCGAAGCTGTAGAGGTCCAGCTCGCCCAGCCCTCCGGCGCGATCGCTGGCGAAATAGGCGATACGCCCATCGGCACTTACGAGCAGGCTGTTCTCGTCGCCCCCGCTGTTGATGGGCCAGCCGAGGTTCAGCGCGGGACCCCACACATCGTCCCCGCCCTTGCGGCTCACGAAGATGTCCAGCCCGCCGAAGGCCGGATGGCCATTGCTGCTGAAGTACAGCGTGCGCCCATCCGGGTGGATCTGCACGCTTTCCTCCTGGAAGGGCGTGTTGATCTGCGGCCCGAGCTTCTCCGGTGCGCTGAAGGTGCCGTCGTCCTGGATCCGGGTGACGAAGATGTCCATGTTCTGGATGCCGTCGCGCGCCTGCATGCCACGGACGAAGTAGAGCGTGCGACCATCGCTGCCCAGGCTGGGCTGGCTCTCCCAGTTGCGCGAGTTGACGGGCGTGCCCAGGTTGTCCGGCGGGCTCCAGCGGTTGCCGATGCGCCGGCTGATGAAGAGGTCGCAACTGCCCAGGCCCTTGCGCCCGGCCCCGTAGTCGCCGTCGATGCCCGCGCAGGCGGTGAAGATGATGAAGCGCCCGTCCGGCGACAGGGTGCCGGCCCCTTCGTTCGCCGGGGTCACCACACCGGACACCGGCCGGGCCGGGGTCCACGCGCCCTGCTCATCGCGGGTGCTCACGTAGAAGTCCTCCTGGTGCCCCCATGGCGAAGCCCCATCGGGCAGGTCGCGCGTGAACAGCAGGGTGCGGTCGTCGGCGGTGACGCAGGGGTAGTACTCGGCGTTGGGTGAGTTCACCGCAGGGCCCATGTTCTTCGGCTCGAAGGGCACCGGCTGCAGGATGGCCTTGGCCGCGAACGCGCAGTTGTCCACTCCGAGCCTGGCGCGCTGCCGCCGCACCGGCTCATCCTCCAGTTCCAGGTAGTTCTTGTAATGCCCTTCCGCCGCCGCGAAGTCCTGATTGCGGAACTCGATGTCGGCCAGATGGAGGTACGCGTTCGGAAAGAAGCGCGGGGCGATGCCGATGGCCTCGCGGTACCACTTCATGGCCTCCGGATCGTTGCCCTTCATGTCGTACAGCTCGGCCAGTGCGAAGCGCGGCTCCACGAATCGCTCGTCGAAGGCGGCCGCCTTCTTCAAGCTCCCCTCCGCCGCGTCCCACTTGCGCGCGTGCATGGCATCCAGGCCGTCCTGGTACAGCTTGATGGCCTTGCTCTCCTTGGTGGTGTAGCCGCCGGGGGGTTGGGCAAGAGTGGCGAGTGGCGAGTATTGAGTGGCGAGTGTGAGCACTGCGAGGCGCAGGCACCACACTCGCCACTCGGTGGGAAGGCAGCGTGCGCAGGCGACCACCATTCGCCACTCGGTGCGCAGGGCTTGGGCGCAGGCACTCGCCACTCGCCACTCGTGCACAGGCATTGCGGGAAGCTTCAAGGGATGTTCAGGGTTTTGTGGATCTGGAGGGAGATGCGCCATCGCGGATCGGCCATGACCTTCTCCACGATCAACGGCATCACGCGATCGCGCTTCTCCCATTCGGGCTGAAGGAAGAGCACGCAACCGGGGTCCACCTGGGCGGCGTGCGCATCGGCCCAGCCGAGGTCGTGCCGGTTGACGACGATGACCTTCAGTTCATGGGCAAGGCGGTGGAAGCCGTGCACGGGTGCTTTGAACTTCTTGGGGCTGAAGCACACATGGTGCCAATCGCCTGTCAAGGGGTGGGTACCGGAGGTTTCAAGATGGGTGCGAAGGCCGCGGGCCCGCAGGGCATCGGTCAGTGGTGTCAGGTCGTGCATCAGGGGCTCCCCGCCGGTGACCACCACGATGCGGGCGGGATGCGAGTCCGCCTCGGCCGCCAGGTCCGCCGCCGAGCGCTGCGGGTGGACGGACGCGTCCCAGCTTTCCTTCACATCGCACCACGCACAGCCCACATCGCAGCCTCCAAGCCGGATGAAGCAGGCCGCCTGACCACTGTAGAGCCCCTCGCCCTGCACGGTGTGGAAGATCTCCATCACCGGGTAGGTCGTGGCCGCGGTGGGTTCCGCACGGGTGGTGATGGAGGCGTTCACGGCAGGACAAAAAAAGCCCACACAGGACCGAAGTTCAAAGAACCCATGGATCACATGAGCGGGTCGGACAGAAAGGGGTCAGTAATCCGCGTTGTGCCCGGAGGCATCATCGCCCGAAGGAGATGCGCGGCCCGCCTTTGCCCTTTGGATCTTCCGTCCCTGAGCAAATAATGTTGGTTCTGAGACTATAGGCCTGTGTGGGCTGGTCGTTGATCAGCGCACGGCTGAGAAAGAACGCGTCTGCGCTACGAATGTATAGCGCGCGAACAGCCTTCTGCAACCACCGGTTGAAAAATCATCCCCTCCCCTGCCCGTCGCCATCGGACCGGCCATCGCCCTGGACCGGAGCATCCGCCTCGAGGGCACATGGTCACATGAGCACATGAGCACATGCGCACATGGTCGCATGGGCACATGGTCCTACTCCCCTTTCTGCCCCACGAAGTGATCCTCCTTGTCCTCGAAGAGAATGTTGAAGGTGGTGAGGCTGCCGTAGCAGCGGGTGATGTACTGCTGCAGCTCCACCTTGTCGGCTTCGCTGAGCGCCGCGTGGGCGTTGACCTTCTGCTCCAGCACGCGGAAGCGGTCGCGGATCATGACGATCTTGTGGAAGAGGTCGTCGATGGGCACTTCCTTGCTCTTCAGGGTGGGGTCCTTCGGCCGCAGTTCCATCACCCCTCCTTCGTACCGTCGCGCCATGCTCACCGGGCGCTGCGGCATCTGCAGTTCCTCCAGCACCTCGCGCAGGGCGTCCTTCACGTGCTCCAGATCGAGCGGCTCCTGGCCGATCTCCACGCCCGGGGCGATGGTGACCAGCCCTTCGAAGCTGCGGCTGATGGGCTGTTCTCCATGCTCGCGGAAGAAGACGTGCACGGTGCGCGGATCGATGTCGTAGACGACGCCCACGCCCAAGGTCGGGTGCTTCACGCGGGCCCCGATGCTGATGTCATGCAGTTCCATGCTCAGAGAATGTCGCGGATGATGTAGGTAACGCCGTTGACGGTGGCCTGTTCACCGACGCGCTTGCCGCTGAGGGCCTGGTAGAGCGGGGCCCTGACGGACAGGCCCAGATAGGTGCGGCCCGCGGCCTCGAACTCCTCCACACTGGTGGCGATCAGCAGGTCGCGCCGGTCGGTATGCACCACCGAACCGAAGGACACCCCCTCGTGGATGGCACCGGCCTCCACCTGACCCAGCAGGGCCATGTCCCGCTCCAGCTGCTCCAGCTGCTCACCCAGTCCGTTCATCAGCTCCACATCGGCACCGCGGCGCCCTTCGCTCTGGCTGGCGGATTCCGCAAGGTCGTTCTCCATCGTCACGGACCGGAGGTCCTCCAGCCGTTCGCGGTGTTCGGCAATGGCCTCCTGCAACCGGCGGCGGGCGCCGTCGATCACCTGTTGCTTCACGTTCCTTCGGTCCATGATGTCCGTTCGGGTCAGGGTGCGGCAAGGTAACCAGCGGCATGGGTCACCGTGTTGACCGCTGACAGCCCCCTCGCCGGTGCTAGACTTGCAACCGCATGCCCCGCGTCCTTGTCCTCTTCGCCCATCCCCGGCTCGAGCGCAGCCGCACCAACCGCGCGCTGCTGAAGGCCCTGCCCGTGTCGGACCGCATCACCTTGCGCGACCTGTACGAGCTGTATCCGGACATGCAGGTGGACGTGAACGCGGAGCAGGACCTGCTGACCGCGCACGACGTGGTGGTGCTGCACCATCCGTTCTATTGGTACAGCGTGCCACCCCTGTTGAAGCAGTACATCGACCTGGTGTACGCCTTCGGCTGGGCCTACGGTCCGGGCGGCACGGCCCTGCGCGGCAAGGTGCAGTTCCATGTGGTGACCACGGGAGGAGGCCCGGAAGCCTACACCGCCGACGGCTTCCACGGCCATACGCTATCGGAGTTCCTGCTTCCGCTGAAGCGCACGGCCACCTTGTGCGGCATGCGGTGGGCCCCGCCCTTCGCCGCGCAAGGCACCCATCGCGTGGGCGATGCCGAGCTGGAGCGCATCGCGCACCGCTACGGACGGATGCTGCACGGGTGGGCGGACGGCACGCTGACCCTGGACCGGATGGCCGGAACGACGGACCAACATCATCTGCTGACCACCCCGACCTGACCCATGGCCTCCTTTCTTGCTGATGCGGTGGTGTACCTGGGCGCGGCCGTGCTCTGCGTACCGGTGGCCAAGCGCCTGGGCCTGGGCAGTGTGTTGGGCTACCTGCTCGCCGGCGTGCTCATCGGCCCCTTCCTCCTGGGCTTCATCGGGGAGGAGGGCAAGGACATCATGCACTTCGCCGAGTTCGGGGTGGTGATGATGCTCTTTCTGGTGGGGCTGGAACTGGAGCCCGCGCTGTTCTGGCGCATGCGCCGGCAGGTGCTGGGGCTGGGCGGTGCCCAGGTGGCGATCACCGCCGGGCTGCTTGGTGCCGTGGCGATGGCCATCGGTCTGCCCTGGCAGGCCGGGCTGGCGGTGGGGCTCGCCCTGGCGATGAGCTCCACCGCCATCGCGCTGCAGAGCCTCAAGGAGAAGGGCCTCTCGCACACCGCCGCCGGCCGCTGTTCCTTCGCTGTGCTGCTCTTCCAGGACATCGCGGTGATCCCCATCCTGGCCCTATTGCCGCTACTGGCCGCCGCCGCTCCCGTGGCCGCAGGCGGCTCATGGATCGAGGGGCTGCCGGGCTGGCAGCGCACGGTGGTGGTGCTGCTGGCCGTGGGTGCCATCGTGGGCCTGGGGCGCACCGTGGTGGTGCCGCTGCTGCGTGTGGTGGCCCGCACCCGCCTGCGCGAGCTCTTCGTGGCCTCCGCCCTGCTGCTGGTGGTGGGCATCGCCCTGTTGATGGAGACCGTGGGCCTGAGCCCTGCCCTGGGCACCTTCCTGGCCGGCGTGGTGCTGGCCAACAGCGAGTACAAGCACGAGCTCGAAAGCGACCTCGATCCCTTCAAAGGCCTGCTGCTCGGCCTCTTCTTCATGGCCGTCGGCGCGTCCATCAACTTCCCCCTCATCGCCGAACGCCCCGCCCTGATCGTGGGCGCCACCCTGCTGGTGATGGTGGCCAAGGCGGCCGTGCTGCTCACCATCGGCCGTCGTGCGGGCCTGGGCACCGACCAGAACCTGCTGTTCGGCGCAGGCCTGGGCCAGGTGGGGGAGTTCGCGTTCGTGCTCCTGGCCTTCATCGCCCAGTTGGGTCTGCTGGACGGTACCTGGACCGACGGGCTGATGGCGGTGACCGCGCTCAGCATGACGCTGACGCCGGTGGTGATGCTGTTCAACGACCGGGTGCTGCTTCCGCGTGTGGGCACCACCGAGGCCCCCGGGCGCGAAGCCGATGCCGTGGAGGAACGCAACCGGGTGATCATCGCCGGCTTCGGCCACTTCGGCAGCACCGTGGGCCGCCTGCTGCGCGCCAGCGGTGTGCAGGCCACCCTGCTGGACAACGACAGCGACCAGGTGGATCTGTTGCGCAAGCTCGGCTTCAAGGTCTATTACGGGGACGCCACCCGGCACGATCTGCTGGAGGCCGCCGGAGCGCACGAGGCCGAACTGCTGGTCTGCGCCATCGCTCCGGAGGCCGCTCCGGCGCTGGTGGACACCGTTCACAGGCACTTCCCCCACCTGAAGGTGCTCGTGCGCAGCCGCAACCGCATGGACGCTTACGAGCTGATGGACCAGGGTGTGCTTCACATCTACCGCGAGAGCCTCGACACGGCTCTTCGGCTCGGCGCCGACGTGCTGCGCGAACTGGGTGTCCGCGGGCATACCGCCCATCGCGCCGCGCTGCGGTTCCGGACCTACGACGAGGACGCCCTGAAGGAGCTGGCCGCCCGACGGGGCGACACCCAGGACTACATCACCGGGGTGCGCGCCGCCATCGCCGAACAGGAGGAGCTGCTGCGCAAGGACATCGGCCTGGACCTGGACGACCACGACCACGCCTGGGACAGCCAGGAACTGCGCGAGGGCATCGCGGCCGCTCAGCGCAACACGCGCACCACCGGGTAGCGGCGGTACCCCGGCTCCATGTACGGCGAACGCTGGAACACGAAGGCCAGCTGCGCCCATCCGTCGCCCGCGAAGTCCGGGTCGGCCGCACGCCGCTCCTCCAGCGCCGCGCGCAGGGACGGGTCGCGCTTCAACAGGTCCGCCGCCACATCCTCGAACACGTAGTCGGTGAACCACTCCTTCTGCTGCAGGATGGCATCGAAGAAGCCCCAGGCGAAGTAGCTGTCCGGCGCGTCGGGCTCCAATACCTCCATCAGGAACCGATCATGGCGCGTGCCCAGGGGAACGAGCAGGTCACCGGCACGGGCATGCACCTCCTCCACCGCGATGGTGGTGCGGATGTCGCGGTGCAGATAACGCCCCTCATAGGGCTCGCGCGCCGTGCGCAGATCGGCGATGTGGTGCACCTCGCCGCGCAGCACCGTGTCCCGCATGATCCGTTCGAAACGCACACCCGCCATGGCCAGCCGCTGCCCCACTTCACGCCAGGCCTGCGGCACCAGATAGGCCGCCGGTTTGTCCCGCACCGGGCCGGGCACGTAGGTATCATACCACGGCACGGTGCTGTCCACCGGTCGCGAGCGGTCATAGCGCAGCCGCGGCAGACCGCTCACCGCGCTGGGTTCCCACACCGTCGCATAGCCCTTCCATGGAAGGCGCTCCACACGGGTGGTATCCAGCTTCCACTGCAGCGGGAAGCCCGAGGCTGCGGCGGTGTTGCGGGCGGCTTCGGCCCTGGCCCTGCGCAGCTCGGCCCCGTGCTCATCCAACACCGCCAGCGCGCCCACCATCAACTCGAACGTGGCGTTCACCCGATCGGCGTACGGCTTCAGCATGTGGCTTTCGGCCAGGATGCCCACGGTGTTGAAGAGCGCCGCGTAGCCCGAGGTGTAGCGCGGACCGTCGTAGAAGGCCATCAGCCCGCTGTCCGGCACCTGCGCCATCGTCTCGAAGTAGGGGCACATTGCGATGTCCTTGCGGTCCATCCAGTGCTGCAGGCCGGGAACAAGCACCTGGTCGAGGAAGCGCGCCACACCGGGATCGAGCTTCTCGCGGCGGGTGGTGAGCAGCTCCATGACATAGCGATGGTCGGCGCCGTCGCTCACGTGCGTGTCGATGAGCACATCGGGATCCCAGCGTTGCAAGGCCTGCACCAAGGCCTGCGTGTTGCGCGCATCGGCCTTCACCAGGTCCCGGTTCAGGTCGAGGTTGCGCGCGTTCGCCCGCTGCCCGTGCTCGATCGGGCCGTTCTGGTCCACGCGGAACACCGTGTCGCGCACGAGCGCGCCGCTCACGTTGTACACCGGAACGATGCAGACGGCCGTGTTGGCCGTGAGGCCCATCAGCTGGTCGCTGTCCAGCAACGCCCGGGCCAGCATCAGGCTCGCATCGATGCCGTCGGGCTCGCCCGGGTGGATGCCGTTGACGATGAAGACCACGCTGCGACCGCGCGCACGGATGCTGTCCGGTGAAAAGGGTCCCCCATCGCTGATGACGAACAGATGGATGGGCTGGCCGCCATCGTCCCGGCCCATCTCCATCAGACGCGCGGAACGTCGGCCTTCCGCCAGGGCCCGATACCGATCGATCACCTGTTCCCACGTGGGCGTGACATCACCGGTGAAGGTCCATCCCTGCGCGTGTGCGTGGACGCTCCACATGCACAGCACGAGCGGAAGCGAACGAAGGATGAGGGTGCGGATCAGGTCGGGCATGGGCTCCGCGCTCGAAAGTACTTCAGGTGTGCGAGCTGATCCGGGTGAACGAGCCAACAGAAGGAAGCGTGGCGCCACGGAGCTGACCGGGCCGATGGCTCGAACAAGCTCCCCCACCCGCTGCCGATCGGTCAGGTCGTCCGCATCCATCAAGCCATCCAGACAGAAGAGGAGCCGGGCTTTCTGCCAACCGGTCAGCGATCACGCATCGGAACCGACTTTGAGCGGCTTGGGCGTCCCGACCCCGAACACACCATGGACCTCAACAAATTCACCATCCGCTCCCAGCAGGCCATCCAACAGGCGCAGACCATCGCCAGCGGATATGGCCAGCAGATGCTCGAGAACGGCCACCTGCTCAAAGGCATCCTGGAGGTGGACCCCGATGTGACGCCCTTCCTGCTGAAGAAGCTCAACGTGAACGTGCCCGCGATGACACAGGCGCTGGACCGCATTGTTCAGGGCTATCCGAAGGTGAACGGCGGGCAGATCTCATTGTCACGCTACAGCAGCGATGCGTTGACGAAAGCCTTGGCAGCGCTCAAGGAATTCGGTGATGAGTTCGCCAGTGTGGAGCACATGCTCATCGGCATCCTCGACAGCGGTGACACCGTGGCCCAACTGCTGAAGGACAACGGCGTCACCAAGAAGGACCTGATCGCGGCCATCAAGGAATTGCGCAAGGGCAGCAAGGTGACCAGCCAGAGCCAGGAGGAGACCTACAACGCGCTCAACAAATACGCGAAGAACCTCAACCAGCTCGCCAAGGACAACAAGCTCGATCCGGTCATCGGCCGCGACGAGGAGATCCGCCGCGTGCTGCAGATCCTCAGCCGCCGCACGAAGAACAACCCCATCCTGATCGGTGAGCCGGGCGTGGGCAAGACCGCCATCGCCGAGGGCATCGCCCAGCGCATCGTCAGCGGCGACATCCCCGAGGACTTGCAAGGGAAACAGGTGTACGCGCTTGACATCGCGGCACTGATCGCCGGCGCCAAGTACAAGGGCGAGTTCGAGGAGCGCCTGAAGGCCGTGGTGAAAGAGGTGATCTCCGCCGAAGGCAACATCATCCTCTTCATCGACGAGATCCACACGCTTGTGGGCGCGGGCGGTGGCGAAGGCGCCATGGACGCCGCCAACATCCTGAAGCCCGCCCTGGCGCGCGGCGAACTGCGCAGCATCGGCGCCACCACGCTCAACGAGTACCAGAAGTACTTCGAGAAGGACAAGGCCCTGGAGCGCCGCTTCCAGAAGGTGATGGTGGACGAGCCCAGCCGCGAGGACGCCATCTCCATCCTGCGCGGCCTGAAGGAGAAGTACGAGAGCCACCACAAGGTGCTGATCAAGGACGCCGCGATCATCGCCGCCGTGGAGCTGAGCACGCGCTACATCGCCGATCGCTTCCTGCCGGACAAGGCCATCGACCTGATCGACGAGGCCGCGAGCAAACTACGCATGGAGATCAACTCCAAGCCCGAGGAGCTCGACGAGATCGACCGCCGCATCATGCAATTGGAGATCGAGCGCGAGGCCATCAAGCGCGAGAACGACGAGGCCAAGCTGGCCGAGCTGAACAAGGAGCTCGCGGAACTGAGCGGCCAGCGCGACGGCTTCAAGGCCCGCTGGGAGAGCGAGCGCCAGCTGGTGGACCGCATCAACAGCGCCAAGGACAAGATCGAGGAGCTGAAGCACCAGGCGCAGCAGTACGAGCGCGAGGGCGACTTCGGCAAGGTGGCCGAGATCCGCTACGGCCGCATCCAGGAGACCGAGAAGGAGCTCGCCGCCGCCAAGGACGAACTGCTGAAGCTGCAGGCCGAGAGCAAGATGATCAAGGAGGAGGTGGACGTGGAGGAGATCGCCGCCGTGGTGAGCCGCTGGACCGGTGTGCCGGTAACGCGCATGCTCGAAGCCGAACGCACCAAGCTTCTGAAACTCGAAGACGAATTGCACAAGCGCGTGATCGGTCAGGACGAGGCCGTGCACGCCGTGGCCGATGCCGTACGCCGCAGCCGCGCGGGCATGGCTGATGAGCGCCGCCCCATCGGCAGCTTCATCTTCCTGGGCACCACGGGCGTCGGCAAAACGGAACTCGCGAAGGCGCTCAGCGAGATCCTCTTCAACGACGAGCACGCCATGACGCGCATCGACATGAGCGAGTACCAGGAACGCCACAGCGTGAGCCGCCTCGTGGGCGCGCCTCCGGGTTACGTAGGCTACGACGAAGGTGGCCAGCTCACCGAGGCCGTGCGTCGCAAGCCATACAGCGTGGTGCTGCTGGACGAGATCGAGAAGGCCCACCCCGACGTGTGGAACATCCTGCTGCAGGTGCTCGATGATGGCCGCCTCACCGACAACAAGGGCCGCGTGGTGAACTTCAAGAACACCCTCATCATCATGACGAGCAACATCGGCTCGCACATCATCCAGGAGAACTTCGAAGGGCTGGAGCGCAAGAACGTGGAGGAGGTCGTGGAGAAGACCCAGCGCGAGGTGATGGAGCTGCTGCGCAAGACCGTGCGTCCCGAGTTCCTCAACCGCGTGGACGAGTTGATCATGTTCCGTCCGCTGAGCCAGGGCGATGTGCGCGAGATCGTGAAGCTGCAGCTGCACATGCTGATGCAGAAGCTGGAGGAGAAGGACATCCACCTCATCCCCAGCGAAGAGCTGATCGCCCACATCTCCACCACGGGCTTCGATCCGCAGTTCGGCGCGCGCCCGATCAAGCGCATGATCCAGAAGGAGCTGCTGAACGAGCTGAGCAAGCAGATCATCGCGGGCACGCTGGAGACCGGCAAGCCACAGGTGATCGATGTGTTCGACGGGAAGATCGTGCTGCGGAAGCCGGTGGACGAGAAGGAGGCCGGGAAGGCGAACGGGAATGGGAAGAAGAAGGCGAAGGTGAGCGCGTCGTAACGGACGGGGCATCCCAGGTCCCCACACATATCGAGCGCGCCCCTGGCCCAGATCGGGTCGGGGGCGCGCGCTTTCATTCTCCACTGACCTATCGATCGAATTCAATGCTGCATCGACAGCGCGCGGGCGTTACCTTCAGCCTTCTCCGGTCCATCGCCCATGCGTATCCTGAAGCGTCTGTTATTGACCCTCCTCAGTATCGGCCTCGTGGCCTGGCTCGCCTTCTCGCTCAGCGTCTGGCCCGGTGCCATGGTGGTGCGAAGCACTTTCAAGAAAGGCGGCGAGGAGATGAGGCAAGGCCAAGTGGCCTTCGAGCGGAACGATGTGCATGTGATCCTGGATGAAGTGTACACGGCCGGCGACCCCGATGCCCGCATGGACATCTACATCCCGCAGCGGATGATGGGCGGTGACCACCGTCTGCCCGTCGTGGTCTGGACCCATGGCGGCGGCTGGATCGGCGGTGACAAGAGCGAGATGCGGGGATACCTGATGCACCTGGCCAATGAAGGTTACGTGGTGATCGCCATCAACTACGGCCTGGCCCCGGAGCACCGCTATCCTGCACCGCTGCACCAGATCAATGCTGCCCTGGCCCATATCGGCGCGAATGCCGAGCGCTTCCATGCCGACATGGACCAGGTCTTCATGGCGGGCGACAGCGCCGGGGCGCAGCTCACCGCGCAGACCGCGGCCATCATCACGGACCCGGAACATGCGCAGGCGGTCGGCATTTCCCCCACCCTGGCCCCCCAACAATTGCGCGGGCTGATCCTGCACTGCGGGCTCTACGACATGTCCGTGTATGTGCAGCGTGCCAGCGCCGCCGGCGGCATTGTGGGCTACCTGGCGAACATCCTGCCTTGGGCCTACCTCGGCGAGCGCCGGCCGGACGAGGCTTCGTTGCGTCGCATCTCGCCCATCCACCACGCCACCTCAGCGTTTCCGCCCGTCTTCATCAGTGGTGGCAACGGCGACCCCCTCACCGCGCACCAGAGCCGTCCCATGTCCGCGCGGCTCGAAGAACTGGGTGTACCGGTGACCAGCCTGTTCTTCCCGGACGACCATTCGCCTGCATTGCCCCACGAATACCAGTTCCGACTGGCGGAGCCAGAGGCTCAACAGGCCTTTGCGATGACGCTTGAGTTCCTGAAGGCACGGACACGTTCACCATCGACCCGGTAACCCCGCCTATCCGATCCTTCGCCCTACGCCGAGGCCCTTCCCGGGCAGAGATCGCCCTCTCCATCTATGGAACGGCGAGGTCAGAGCAGCTCCCCGCCCGGTTCTGAACGGATCGTGTGCAGCCGAACGGGCCCTGCGGAGAGGGCATCCACGGCGGATGAATACGTTGATGCGGTCCGGTCCGCTTTTCGCCCCCGATGTGCACGATCGCCTTCCGCACCAAGTCCATGGCGTGCAGGGTACCGGTGGGCCACGGTCTTTCGCACCTGCCTACTTTCACCCCATGCCTTCCCCCCTGCTCGTCACCAAGGCCGATGGGTCCGTGGTGCCCTTCGACGCGGAGAAGCTTCGAACATCGCTGCGACGCTCGGGCGCCGATGACGACACTGCGGCCCAGGTGCTCAAGGACCTTCAGCCGCGACTGGTACCCTGCCTGAGCACACACAAGATCCACCGGCTGGCGTTCAAGTTGCTTCGGAAGCGCAGCCGACCCAGCGCTGCACGCTACCGCCTCAAGCAGGCCATCCTTGACCTGGGACCCTCCGGCTTCCCCTTCGAGCGCTTCATCGCCCGCATCCTGGAGCACGATGGCTACGCTGTGCAGGTGGACGTGGGGGTGGAGGGCCGCTGTGTGCAGCACGAGGTCGACGTGGTGGCTGAGAAAGGGCCGCAGCATTTCCTGGTGGAATGCAAGTACCACAACACGCCGGGCCGCGTGTGCGATGTGAAGGTGCCGCTCTACATCAAGGCGCGCTTCGACGATGTGACCGAGCGGTGGCGCAGCGAACCCGGCAACGGCCATCGCTTCACCCAGGGATGGCTCGTCACGAACACGCGCTTCACGAGCGATGCGCTGCGCTACGGTGAATGCGCCGGCCTGCGTATGCTGGGCTGGGACCATCCCGCCAAAGGCAGCCTCAAGCATCGCATCGACCGCAGCGGGCTCTATCCGCTCACCTGCCTCAGCAGCCTCACCAGGGCGGAGAAGGAGCGCCTGCTGGCCGCAGGGCTGGTGATGGCCCGCGACATCATGGACCAGACCGATGCGCTGCGCCTAGCGCAGGTGAGCGGAACACGCGCGGCCCATGTCATCCAGGAATGCGAAGCGCTGTGCCACAGCATGCCGTGATGCGCCCGCTCAGTTCGTCCACACCGCATATCCCTTCCGCCGCAACTCCAGCGCCAGGCCTTTCTCCACCTCCAGCGCTTCGGCCCGGCTGAGCGGCCCGATGTGCTGGTACAGGCTGGGGCGCAGGTAGCGCCCGTACTTCCTCACGATGGCGCTGCTGAGGTCGTGGCCCTTCTTGCTGAGCGCGCCGGTCTTGTGCTGGGCGAAGCGCTCCTGCGGCGTTCTGCTGGTCATGCCCACGTACAGGCATTCCAGCGCCCCATTGTACTGCGGGTTCGCCGCGCGGAACCTCCAGTTCTCCGTGAAGACCTTCCGGCTGAGCTCGATCACGTACACCGTGTAGGCCGTCGGCATGGGGCAAGGATAGCGCGCAGCAAGGAGGACCTGAACGAGAAAGGGCGGAACGCTCCTGCGCCCCGCCCCTCCCCAAGGACCGAAGACTGCCGATCAGTCGATGGTGATCTCCTTCGCCTTGCTTTCGGGCACGGCCTTGGTCTTGTTCAAGGTGAGCTTCAACACACCGTCCGTGAAGCTCGCCTTCAGGCTGTCGGCATCGGTGTTCTCCGGCAGCACGAACGACCGGCTGAAGGAGGCGTAGCTGAACTCCTTGCGGGTGTAGCCCTTCTTCTCCTCCTCGCTCTCGTGCTTCTTCTCACTGGCGATGGTGAGCAGGCCGTCCTTCACGGTCACTTTCAGGTCGTCCTTCTTGTAACCGGGCGCGGCGAGCTCAATGGCGAAGTGGTCGGTGTTGTCCTTGATGTTCACCGCCGGCATCTTCATCTCCTTGAAGAAAGGCCGGTCGAACACGCGGGCGGGCATCAGCCCGGCATCGTCCAGGAAACCTTCGGGGAAGCCGAAGGCATCATCATCCAGGAAACGCGACAGCAGGGAACGGCGGGAGGGAATGAGCGTTGACATGGCGTCGATCGGTTAGTGATTGAACCTTGCCCCGAAGGTGCACACCCGACCAGCCCTTGTCCATGACGGAGGTCAAGGTGCTGCGGCCGTTGGGGGCACCGGGCCAAGAGCCACAGGATGTCAGGGTGCGAGCCGTTCAAAAAGCCGGATCGCGCATCCTCGCATCAGTACATCCCATCATCCTGGTCCCCTACCCACGCTTCTGGCGCCCGGCTTAGCCCGTTCATCCACAGCCAGCACGGCTGTGCATCAGAGCTCAATAGCGAGATTGTCAATCCCGAACGCAGCGCACGCTGAATCCGAGTCGTTTACTCCAGCTGTCTCGTCCGACGGCGGTGTAGGTCACGCTCAAGGAACGGAACCAACTGAGGTCTGGATCAATGGCAGTATCAGTCCACCAGAATCCATGGTAGCCAAGGGAAACAAAAATACCGGTACCGTCCAAGCGCCAACCGCCACCAGTCCCAGTGAAGCCGGTTTCGTTCGTTCCACCCGGCGGGTGAATGTCATAGAACGTCGAAGCCTTGAGCAATGTACCTACGCCCGAACCTCTCGGACCAATGCTGTCCAACTCGATGATCGGCATGCCCAAGGCCGCTTCAAGTTGCTGCCATTCCGCATCCGTAGGCACATGCCAGCCTTGGGGACAGAGGCCAGAGGGATCAACCACGGTGTACCAGTTGTAGAGTTTGCCGTAGATGTCATCGTTGGCCGCGTTGTTGCCGTGATTGCACCAAGCGCCGCTGTTCAATTGGGTCCAGGCGGTATTGTCCGTGACGTTGGGGATTGAGCTGCCATCGCGGTAGGTTGCAGTGCGCAGGTTCTCTGCCATCCAGCACTGGCTGCCGATCTGCACCGTCCCGTAGGTGTTGCCATCGATGTCCGTCATCGAGGGGCTGTCCGGGCACACCAGCCCACGGGCAAGCTGAAAGAGCTCCGTGGCGGAGGACGTGGGATCATCCTCGATGAAGGCGCTCAGCGGCCCGATGGTGTCCGATGCATATCCGAGATAGCGAAGCGTGTCCCCCGGCTGCCAGGGAAAGGACACGCTCTTCGGCCCGCCGACCGGGAGCGGACTTGAACCCGCCCAGTGCAGAACACCCGGCTGCGACGTTGATGACAGACCCACCATGCGCTGCACGGTCCGTTCCCCGTTCCAGCGCGCCACCGCATACAGCAGCCCGACCGGACCGCCGGCGAAGCTGAAGGTGTGCTGACCCGGCCCTACGCGCCGACGCAGATCCGACACCGTCTTGCCCACCGCATCCAGCACGGTCAGCTCCAGCGCTCCTTCCCCGGCCACGGTCACCACCAGCTGCGTGTGCTCCTCGAACGGGTTCGGGCGCGGGGTGCTCAACATCAGCCCCGTCAGCACGTCGAGATCGGACGCTCCTATGGACATGCTGTTGTTCAGCACAAGCACGGTGTCCGGTGCATGCAACACCGTATCCCCGCCCTGGGTGAGGTTGATGAACCGCACGCTGTCCAAGGGGATGTGCCCCCCGTTCAGCTCGGCGGTGAAGGTGAGCGTGACGCTCTGCGCGTGGAGGCTGCCGGCGAGCAGGGCCAGGGAGAAGACGCCGAGGGCGGATCGGAGGGTCATCGCGGCGAGGTTGGTTCCTCCAAGGTAGTGGACATGCTCGAACACCGGGGCTGGGCATGCTGGGAGCAAGAAGAATGGCGCACCGGTGCACCCTGCCCCCCGCACACCCGACCCCCTGGCGCCCGGTGCAGCCCGTTCATCCACAGCCCCACCGGCTGAGCATCAGGGATCGTGCGATCGATCGTGCAAAAAAACGGGATGCGCAACCGGCCCCGCGATCCCTGACGGGACTAGTTTGCCCCCCGAAGCACGAGCGAGAGACGAACGAAATGACCTTCACCGCCCAACTGGACGACCTGTCCACCACCCTGCGCCGCACGCGTTCGCGCCTGCTGGCCCCGATCGATCACCGCCAACACCAGCTCCCCACCGACCCCGAGGTCTTCGTGGAGGATGTGTTGCTCTTCGTCATGGACCAATGGGCCTCCGACCTCCGCGAGCAGGGCCATGTGCTGGAGGAGGACGACGGCTGGAAGGATGCGGTGAACCACTACCCGCACTACGTGCTGCGCATGGCCGGCGGCGAACCGCTGGACCTGCACTTCACCGGCGCCTATCCGGACACGCTCCACCTCACCATCAGCAAGGCCGGCCGTCGCCTTACCCAGTTCAGCGATGCGCACGCCGTGCAGGTGACGCTGCGCCCCAGCATGGACCACACGCTGCTGCTGAACGGTCTGGTGGAGGGGCTGAAGCGCTACCACGCGCACTGATCGCCGCGCCGTCATGCGCACGCTCCTGCTCACCCGCCACGCCAAGAGCAGCTGGGACGATCCACGGCAGAGCGACTTCGACCGACCGCTGAACGCGCGTGGTGAACGCGATGCGCCGGCGATGGCCGAGCGCTTCATGCGACGTGGCCTTCCTCCTCCCCTGCTGGTGAGCAGCACGGCACGGCGCGCCTGGCAGACCGCGCAGGCCTTCGCCTCGGCGCTCGCCATCCCGGAACGGGACATCGTGCCCGTGCCCAAGGCGTACCATGCGGTGGAGGACACGCTGCTGGACATCGTGCATGCGCTTCCCGACAGCGCCACCACCGTGATGCTCTTCGGCCACAACCCCGGCATCAGTGGCTTCGCGCACGTCCTATGCGGCGCCACCGGCGAGATGGCCACCTGCCACACGGTGTGCCTGGGACTGGACGTGCCGCGGTGGGCCGACGTGGGCCGCGGCGCGGGCCGTCTGCTTTGGGAGGACTTTCCGAAGCTGCACTGAGCGGCTACGCCACGGGCACCATCCAGCCGTAGGGGTCGCTCACGCGGCCGCGGCGGATGTCATCGAGCGTGCGGCCGATGTCGTTGGCCACGGTGCGCTCCTCCACGGTGGGCAGTTCGAACACCTCGTCGCCGTGCGCGATGGTGGCGATGTGCGCGATGGTGGCCGCGGTGCCGGCCCCGAAGGCCGAACGCAGTTTGCCGGAGCGCGCCGCCGAAACCACCTCCTCCACGCTCACGCGCCGCTCGTCCACCGGCACGCCTTGATCGCGGGCGATGCGCAGGATGCTGTCCCGCGTGACGCCCTTCAGGATCGTGCCGTCCAGCGAAGGCGTCACCAGTGTGCCATCGATGTTGAAGAACACGTTCATCGTTCCGCTCTCCTCGATGTACTGGTGGGTGAGCCCATCGGTCCACACCAGCTGGTGGAAGCCTTTGTCCTGACCCAGCTTGGCGGGATAGAGGCCACCGGCGTAGTTTCCGCCGCACTTCGTTTCGCCCGTACCGCCCGGGAAGGCCCTGCTGTAGGTGGTCTCGATCTTCACCCGCACGGGTTCCTGGTAATAGGCCTGCACCGGGCAGGTGAAGATGATGAACGTGTAGGTGTCGCTCGGCTTCACCCCGATGTACTCGTCGCTGGCGAACATGAACGGGCGGATGTAGAGCGAACCCTCCTTGTCCGTCGGCAGCCAGCCACGGTCCAGACGCACCAGTTCCACGAGCGCCTCCAGGAAGAGCTCTTCGGGCAGCTGCGGCATGCACATGCGATGCGCGCTGTGGTTCATCCGCGCGATGTTGGCCTGCGGGCGGAAGAGGTGGACACCGCCCTCGGGCGTCCTGTACGCCTTGAGGCCCTCGAAGATGGTCTGGCTGTAGTGCAGCACCAACGCGGCCGGGCTCATCACCAGGTCGGCGAAGGGGGTGATGCGCGCATCCTGCCAGCGACCGTCCTGGTAGTCCATCACGAACATGTGGTCGCTGAAGACGCGGCCGAACTTCACGTGGGCCAGGTCGGTCTCCGGCAGGCGTGAGCGCTCGGTGCGGTGGATGGCTATCTTTTGCCCGGTGGTGATCATGCAGCAGGATCCGTTGGTGCGTCCAAATGTAACCATCGCCTCCGGTGGACTTCCCGCGGCGGGCGCGCATCCTGTAACGCCCACCCCCCTTGATCTGTTGCAGCGGCATTGGGGCCATCACGCCTTCCGCCCCATGCAGGAGGAGGTGATCCGCTCGGTGTTGGAGGGCCGCGACACCCTGGCCCTGCTGCCCACGGGAGGTGGCAAGAGCCTCTGCTACCAGCTGCCGGCCCTGGCCCTCGGAGGGCTCACCATCGTCGTCAGCCCGCTCATCGCCCTGATGCGCGATCAGGTGGACCAGGCCCGCCGGCGTGGCATCCCCGCCATGGGCGTGATGAGCGGAATGGCCGGATACGAGATCGACAACGCGTTGGAGGATGCGGCGCTTGGGCGGCTGCGCCTGCTCTACGTGTCGCCCGAACGGCTCGGCACCGATGCCTTCCGCGGCCGCCTGCCCCGCATGCCCGTCCACCTGATCGCCGTGGACGAGGCGCACTGCATCGCCCAATGGGGCTACGACTTCCGTCCGGCCTACATGCGGATCCCCGAACTGCGCGCCGTGTTCCCCCAGGTTCCCGTGGTGGCCCTCACCGCCACCGCCACCCCGGCCGTGGTGGACGACATCCAACACCGCCTGGGCTTCCGCGCGCCGAACGTGCTGCGCTCGCCCTTCCACCGGCCCGAGCTCACCTTCTGGTGCAGCCGCGGCGAGGACAAGCTCACGCGCCTTCACCGCATCGTGGACCATGTGCCCGGCAGCGGCATCGTGTACATGCGCGACCGCCGTGGCACGGTGGAGCTGACGGGCGTGCTGCAGCGCATGGGCGTCACCGCCGGGGCCTACCATGCCGGGCTTCCGCACTCCGAACGCGAGCGCGTGCAGCGCGACTGGCAGGAAGGCCGCCTTCGCTACGTGGCCGCCACCAATGCCTTCGGCATGGGCATCGACAAGGGCGACGTGCGCACCGTGGTGCACCTGTCCCCGCCACCCGACCTGGAGAGCTACTACCAGGAGGCCGGTCGCGCGGGCCGCGATGGACGGCCCTCGTACGCCTTCCTGCTGGTGGACGACGCGGACGACCGCCGCCTGCGTGAACGCGTGGAAGGCGGCTTCCCGACCACGGCCGACGTGCGCCGCACCTACCAGGCCTTCGCCGACACCCACCGCATCGCCCTGGGCAGCGGGATGCACGAAACGTACACCCTCGACCTGCGCGACCTCGGCCGACGCAGCGGCCTGAAGCCTGCCACCGTCCTCGGAGCGTTGAAGGCACTGGAGCTGAACGAGGACCTCGTCCTCAGCGAAGGCGTGCACACCCCGTCGCGCGTGCTGCTCACCTGCGGTCCGTCCACGGTGCACGGCCTTCGGTTGAACGACGCGCGCCTCGGCCCGCTGCTGGAGGCGCTGCTGCGCCTGTACGGCGGCCTGTTCGAAGCGCCGGCGATGATCGAGGAGGAGCGCGTGGCCCAGGTGCTCTCCGCGTCCACCACCGCCGTGCGCGAGGGCCTGCGCGAGCTCCAACGCCTGGAGGTGCTGCGGTATTCGCCGCGCACCGACGATCCGCTCGTGACCTTGATGACACCGCGTCGCGATGCGCAACGCCTCACCCTGGATCCGGAGGCGCTCGATCTGCGCCTGCACCGCGCGCTGGAGCGCGTCGAGGCCATGGCCGCCTACTTCGCTGCCGAGGCCGGGTGTCGTGAGGTGACGCTGCTCTCCTACTTCGGCGAAGGGACCACCGCGCCCTGCGGACGGTGCGACCGATGCCGCACCGGCCGCCGCGCCGATGCCAGCAGCCCGGTGGACGGCCCGGATGCGGAACTGCTGCGCTGGGAGCAGGACCAGCGGTGAGCGATGCGGCTGGACCGGAGCTTCTATGAACGGCCCGACGTGGTGGGCATCGCGCGTGACCTGCTGGGCAAGGTGGTGCACACCCGGTTCGACGGTGCGCATGTCGCCGGCCTGATCACTGAGACGGAAGCGTACGTCGGAGCGGAGGACAGGGCCTCCCATGCGTTCGGCGGCAGGCGTACCGAGCGCAACGCGTCCATGTACGCGCGTGGCGGAACGGCCTATGTCTACATCTGTTACGGCATCCATCACCTCTTCAACATCGTGACCCACACCGCCGGTGTGCCCCATGCGGTGCTGCTGCGCGGCGTGCGCATCCTCGAAGGACAGGCCACCGCCGACGGCCGCCGCGGAAAAGCCGGCGCGCGCACGGACGGGCCGGGCACCGCGGCACAGGCGCTCGGCATCCACCGGTCGCACGACGGCACCGACCTGCTGGGGCGGTCCATCTGGATCGCGGACGAAGGGCATGTGGTCGATCCCGCCGACGTGCGCATCGGTCCACGCGTGGGTGTGGACTACGCGGGCCGCGATGCCCTGCTGCCCTACCGCTTCCGCATCGTGCGCTTGTGATGACCTTCGCGGCATGAGCGCACCCCGCATCGTCTTCATGGGCACGCCGCCCTTCGCCGTATCCTCATTGGAAGCCTTGCACAACGCCGGGATCCCCATCGCGGCGGTGGTCACCGCGCCGGACCGGCCGGCGGGCCGGGGACGACAGGTGCGCGCATCGGCGGTGAAGGAGGCCGCGATCCGGCTTGGCCTGCCCGTCCTGCAACCCGAGCGGCTGCGTGATGAAGGCTTCCTGGAGGCGCTCCGCGCGTGTGGTGCCGACCTCTTCGTGGTCGTCGCCTTCCGCATGCTTCCGGAGGTCGTGTGGCGCATGCCCCGCTTGGGCACCGTCAACCTGCATGCATCACTGCTTCCCCGGTATCGCGGTGCCGCGCCGATCAACTGGGCGGTGATGCATGGCGAGCGCTCCACCGGGCTCACCACCTTCCTCATCCAGCAGGCCATCGACACCGGTGACGTGCTGCTCCAGGAGCCGGTCCCGATCGGTCCGGACGAGACCGCCGGCGAGCTGCACGACCGCATGGCCACGATCGGATCGGACCTTCTTGTGCGCACCGTGCGCGTGCTGGCCACAGGCGCGCTGGCGGCGCGCCGGCAGGAGACCCTGATCGAAGGAGGGCCGCTGTACGACGCACCGAAGCTCACCCCGTCCAACTGCCGCATCAACTGGTCATGGCCGGCATCGAAGGTGCACGACCATGTGCGCGGGCTCTCCCCGGTGCCCGGAGCGTGGACGGAACTGGTGCGGGCCGATGGCGTCACCGAGCACTTCAAGGTGTTGCGGTCGGAGCGGACGGGCATGGGTGGGCAGGGTGTTCCCGGCTCAGTGAACGACGCCGATGCAGGGCTGCTGGTCGTGTGCGGCGAGGGGGTGTTGAGGCTGTTGGAGGTGCAGCCCGAAGGTCGCCGCCGAATGCCCGCGGCCGCGTTCCGCGCGGGTTTGCGCGGGTCGATCCACTTCAAGTGAGCGCCTGGCGCGGCTTCCGCTCCGAGGCGTTGAACCAACGGGTCGCAAGGATCGGCACAGCCCTCTTTCCGCAAACCCTTGCTGGGGGCGGGATTCCGGCGCACTTATCAACAAAACCCCTGATTTTTCAACATTCTCCGGGCACCCGTCCGGAAACCCTTGACAGGCGCGGGTCTCCGAATACTTTTGCGTCGAGTTCACAAACACTCACACAAACCTCCTCAACGAACATGGGACTGAACAAAGCTGAACTGATCGAGTCGATCGCCGCTGAAGCGAAGATCTCCAAGGCTGACGCCAAGCGTGCCCTGGATGCCTTCGTGAACAACACCACCAAGGCCCTGAAGAAGGGTGATCGCGTGGCCCTCGTGGGCTTCGGGACGTTCTCCATCTCCAAGCGCGCCGCTCGCAAGGGCCGCAACCCTCAGACGGGCAAGGAGATCAAGATCGCGGCCAAGAAGGTCGTGAAGTTCAAGGCCGGTGCCGACCTCTCCAACAAGGTGAAGTAAGCACCCCATCCCTCTTGAAAAGGTCCTCCCTCCCGGGGGACCTTTTCTTTTGCACCCATGGACGACCACGACCTGCTCGACCGGCTCGGCGCCTTCATCACTCCGCACAAGCGTGCGTTGTTCGACCGCCTGGCCCCGCAGCGCACCCGGCACGTGACCGTGGTGTTGGAGGACCTGCACCAGGCCCACAACGCCAGCGCCGTGCTGCGCACCTGCGACCTGCTCGGCATCCAGGACGTGCACGCCATCGAGTCGCGCAACCGGTTCACCGCGAACAAGGAGATCGCCCTGGGCAGTGACAAATGGACCACGGTGCACCGCTACGGTGGCCCTGAGGGCGCCATGCAGTGCATCACCGCCCTGCGTGAACGCGGCCATCGCATCGTGGCCACCACCCCGCACGCCGAGGCCTGGACCCCGGAGAACGTACCCATCGACAGGCCCATCGCCTTCTGCTTCGGCACCGAGCTTCAGGGGCTGAGCAATGAGCTCATCGCGGCCTGCGATGGCGCCCTCCGCATCCCCATGCACGGCTTCACGGAGAGCTACAACATCTCGGTGTCCGCCGGGATCGTGCTGTACACCGTGATGCAGCGGCTGCGGGCGAGCACCGTGCCGTGGCGGCTGGATGAGCGGGCCCTGGATGCGCTGAAGCTGCAATGGACCCGCGCAGCGCTGCATGATGCGCAGGCCATCGAGGAACGGCTGCGCGGGGATGCCGCCCGCGGACCGTCGTCATTCTGAACACACGCGCGTGGACAAGTGCGTGCGCCTGTGACCGGGGCCCGCGATCGGGCACGGGTAGTTTCGCGGCGAACCCAAACACCACCCAGCATGGGCAAAGGCGACATCCGATCCAAGAAAGGCAAACGGCGGGCAGGCAGCCACGGCAAGAGCCGGCCGAGCAAGCGCAAGGTGCGCGCGAACGAGCGTGCGAAGGCCACCACGTCCAAGAGCACTGCGGCAAGTCCCGCCAAGAAGGCCGCCAAGAAGGCGGCACCGAAGAAAGCCGCCGCCAAGAAAGCCGCGCCCAAGAAGGCCGCCGCCAAGAAGGCCGCGCCCAAGAAGTGATCGTCCCGCTGCGCAAGGAAGCCCTCCGCATCGCGGGGGGCTTCGTCGTTCAGGGCTGAAGCCGCATGCGGCTCCAGGTGCCATCACTGAAGTGCTCGAAGATGATGCGGTCATGGAGCCGGCTCGGCCGACCCTGCCAGAACTCGATGCGCACCGGCCGCAGGCGCATGCCCCCCCAATGGAGCGGACGCGGCACCTCCGCCTGGTCCTTGAACCGCTCGGTCCACCGCGCGTAGCGCTCATCCACCTGCGAACGGTCGTCGGCCATCCGGCTCTGATCGCTGGCCCACGCCCCCACCTGGCTCTCGCGCGGGCGCTCCCTGAAGTAGCGGTCGCTTTCCTCGGCGCTCACCTTCTCCACCTTGCCCTCGATGCGCACCTGCCGCTCCTGCTGAGGCCAGAAGAACGACAGCGCCGCTCGTGGGTCGCGCTCCAGGTCCATCGCCTTGCGGCTGTTGTAGTTGGTGAAGAACACGAAGCCCTGCGGGTCGAAGGACCTCAGCAGCACCACGCGACAACTGATGCTGAACGAACCCGCCGTGGCGAGGGTCATGGCATGCGGCTCCGGCAGGCCCTCCTCCTCGGCGGCGCGCAGCCAGCGACCGAACAGCGCGAACGGGTCGTCACCCGCTTCGCTCTCCAGGAGCACGGCCTTGCTGTAATCGATCCGATGGTCCACCGAGCGTTCGCGTTCCATGTTCCCCAATTGTGATGGCGCCGAAGATATCCGTTCGAAGCCGCAGCCCGGTGCGCACCGACCGCGATCGGACGTACCTTGACCTCCGCACACGATGGGCAGGGACCTCCTCGACCTCGATCCGGAGAGCACGGTGGCACCGGCGCGCGGCCGCCTGCTGATCAGCGAACCCTACCTGCCGGACCCCTATTTCCGACGAACCGTGGTGCTGCTCTGCGAGCACAACGCCGAGGGCTCCTTCGGCTTCGTGCTCAACCGCCACCTCGACATGGACATCGGCGACCTGATGGAGAACATGCCGCCGATCCATACGCGCGTCAGCATCGGTGGCCCGGTGCAGAGCGGCAACCTCTACTACCTGCACACCTTCGGCGCCCGGGTGGAGGGCAGCCTGGAGGTGATCGACGGCGTTCACATGGGCGGCGACTTCGACCAGCTCCGCGCCCTGCTCACCACCGACCCGCGGCTCTCACGCCATGTGCGCTTCTTCGTGGGCTATTCCGGCTGGGGCGAGCAGCAATTGGAGAAGGAGCTCGGCCAGCGATCATGGATCGTGGCGAGGGCCACCAAGCGGCATGTGATGAACACCCAGGTGAAGGACCTGTGGGGTGATTCGTTGCGGGCCATGGGAAAGGCCTTCGCCCCGTTGGCCAACTTCCCGGAGGACCCGGCGCTCAATTGATCACGCTGCGCGACAGCAGATCGATCACCAGCTGTGCCGTGCGGTGCATGTACCGCTTGGTGCGGTAGGTGGCCACCCACTGCACCCCGCGCACGGCGTTGGTGAAGAACAGCTCATCGGCCGCCAGCAGGTTCTGCGGGTTCAGCGAGCACTCGTACACCTTGATGCCGTTCGCCAGCGCCAGATTGATCACCTGCATCCGCATCACCCCCCCGAGGCAGCCGTCCGCGAGCGACGGTGTGTACAGCACCCCGTTGCTCACGATGAAGAGATTGCCGGTGCTGCTCTCGATGATGTTGCCCCGGTCGTTCTGCAGCAGGCAGTCGTCCAGCCCGCGCGCCTCGCTCCACAGGGAGGCCATCACGTAGTACTGGCAGTTCAATGTCTTGTGCACGGCCAGTGCGTTCACCGGCTTGCGCATGTCGGGGTAGATGTCCACCATCAGCCCGCGCTCGTTCAGCGTGTACGTCGCATCGGTCATCGGGGTCACCTCGATCGCGTACCCGCCCCGATGCGCGTCCGGACGGTAATGGCCCTGCGCATCGCGGAAGAGGGTGAGCCGGCAGCGGGCGCTCGGCGCGGCGTTGCGCTCGACCAACCGGACGATGGCGCGCTCCAGGGCATCACGGTCGAGCCCGGGGGGCAGGTCGATGCGCAGCAGCTTGCATCCCTCCACCAGTCGGGCCCAGTGCGCATCAAGGAACCGCGGTCGACCGTTCACCACGCGAATGCTCTCGAACAGGCCGTCACCATAGTGAAAGGCCCGGTTCTCCAGCGTGATCACCGGCCGGTCCGCCGGCAGCAGCTCACCGTTGAGGTCGACGAAGCGTTCCATGTTCAACCGATGCCGGCGTGTTGCAGGGCCCTGGCAAGGCCCGAATTGGAGGGGATCAACAGGCCGCGCACCCCCACCGAGGCGGCGGCCTCGATGTCGCGTTCCCGGTCGCCCACCATCACCGAACGCGCGGGGTCGATGCCGTGCAGTGCGATGGCGCGCTCCATGAGCAGGCCCGACGGCTTGCGGCAGAGGCAGCGTCCCTTCGAGGGATGATGAGGGCAATAGAGGATGTCGTCCACGCGGGCCCCGTGCTGGATGAGGTGGTCGTGAAGATAGCGATGCAGGCGCTCCACATCGGCCGGGGTGTACAGGCCCAGGCCGATGCCGCTCTGGTTGCTCACGATCACCACCGCCCAGCCCTTGCGGTTGAAGGCGGCCACCACCTCCGCCACATCGGGCAGCACCTCGAAGTCCTCCGGCCGCCAGGTGTGCTCTCCGCGCTCGCGGTTCACCACACCGTCACGGTCCAGGAAGAGGGCGGGCCGCAGGTTCATCCGGGGAGCAGGTCGGTGAGCGAACGGAAGAAGGCCGGCACCAGTGCCGGACGCAGCACCACCACGAAGAGGACACCGTGAAGCGCCCCCATCAGGTGGGCATCGTGCGCCACATGATCCCCGCCACGCCGGTGCATGGTCCCTTCATAGATGAGGTAGAGCGCGCCGAACACGGCCGATGGCAGGCCGAACGGCAGAAGGAACAGGCCCACCTCCGCCGTGGGCAGGATGAGGATGTGGGCGAAGAGCACGGCGGACACCGCGCCACTGGCCCCCACCGCCCGGTACCGCGGATCGTGCCTGTGCCGTCCATAGCCCGGCACGCAGGCCACCACGGCGGCCGAGACGTAGAGGATGACGAACGTCCAGGTGCCGGGGAGCGGGGTGAGCCCGGACAGGTAGCCCTCCACGAACGGTCCGAAGCCGTACAGCACGTACATATTGACGAAGAGGTGCGGCCAGTCGGCATGCACCACGGCGTGGGTCACGAACCGATGGAGGTCGTTCCGGGCATGCACCACGAAGGGTTCGAAGGCCAGCGCATCGAACATCCGCCGGTCGCGGAACGCCAGCACGGACACCAGCACGGTGAGGGCCAGGATGACCACCGTCGCGGACATGCCGGCGAAAGTAGCGGCTCAGTACGTGTGGTCGCGGATCACCCGCCATCCCTGGGGGCCCTGCTGCCAAAGCAGGCTGAAGCCCCCGCTCAAGGTGTCGGCGGACCGGAACAGGCTCCAGGTGCCGGTGCACCACGCGTGCTCAGGACCCACGGCCAGCACCTCGGAGATGCCGAAGTGCAGGTCGCCCATCGCGGCCTTGTCCGTGTACCGCTCCAGGTAGCGCCGGGTCACCGCCTCACGCCCGCACGTGCGCTCCTTTGCCGTGATGAAGCAAGCCCCTTCGGCATATCCGGCCATGAAGCCGTGGATATCGCCCCGGTCCCACGCCTCCTCCTGTTCCGCCATCACCTTGGTCACGGCCGCCCGCACCTCCATGTCGTGGAAGTCCTTGCGCTCCGCCGAACAGCCCACAAGCCATAGCGGGAGGGCGAGCACCAGATGACGCATCGGGGTGGTGGTCATGGGGCCATTGAAAAAGCCCCCGTGCAGGGGGCTTTGTAGCGCGGGAGAGACTTGAACTCTCGACCTCAGGATTATGAATCCTGCGCTCTGACCAGCTGAGCTACCGCGCCATCGGCCTTGGTCCGGCCTGCGCCGGGCGAAAGGGGCGGCAAATATAGCAGGCCTCCCGTACCGGCCCGAGCGCCGCCGTTCTTGCGTGGGCGTGCGGAATTTCTACCTTGCCCGGACCATGGCCAAGTCCCGCACCAGCAAGAAACCGGCGCGCCGCGCACCCCGGCCCGCTCCGAAGAAAGCGGCGCCCGGCAAGGGACGGCCGGCGGTCCGATCCGTCCGGAAGAAGGAGGAGAAGAAGAAGAAACCGACATCACGGCCCGGATCGGGGAAAGCCGGACCGGTGGCCCGGACGCGGAAGGCGGCCCCCAAGCGGTCCGGCGCGAAGCGACCGGCTGCGACGGTGCGGCGCGGCACGCCCGCATCACCGGCGAAACGGTCCTCAGGAGCGATCGTCCGCGGACCGGCGAAGAAGCAGGCTTCGCGGCCGGTGCCGCGGAAACCGGTGAAAAAGGCGGCCACCGTTGGAACGGGCGTGAAGGGCAGGCCTGCCCCACGAAAGCCGGCGGCCCCGGTTCGGAAGCCCGCACCGGTCAAGGCGGCAGGGACCGTGAAGGCCGGCACGCCGCGAAAGGCCGCACCGGCGGCGAAGCGAACCGCCCCCACCCCTGCGGCCCGCAAGGCGGCCTCGGCGCCGAAGGTGGCGCAGAAGCCGGTCGCGGCGCAGAAGAAAGCCGCGCCCGCTCCCACCAAGGCCACGACCCGTCCGGCCGCCGCGCCTCCGCCACCTGCCGCCAAGCCGGCAGCGAAGGCCCCGGTCAGCGGCGGCACCAATCCGAAGTCCGCTGCCCCGGCCAGGCCACCTGCGCCCCCGGTCCAGGCGGTGATGATGGGCGTGGAGCCCGCTGCGCAACCGGCGCGCGCGCTGAAGCGGGCGTTGAAGGAGCGGTACCAGGCGGAGTTCTACATGCGCTCCACGCCCAGCGTGCTGTTCGAGCTGATCAGCACGCCCAGCGGGTTCAGCGAATGGTTCTGCGATGACGTGAACGTACGCGGGGACGAGTTCGCCTTCGAGTGGGGCGGTGACGTGCAGAAGGCGCTGTGCATCGGCCGCCGCGCCGGTGAGCTCATGCGCTTCCGCTGGCTGGAGGACGAGGACCCCGGGGCCTACTTCGAGCTGCGCATCCGCATCGACCCGATGACGAACGATGTGGCCCTGGTGGTGACGGACCACGCCTGGCCGCAGGACCTGGAGAGCGCACGCCAGCTCTGGGCCTCGCAGGTGGCGCACCTCATGCGGGTGATCGGCTCCTGAGGCAGGTACCTTTGCGCCCATCGGCCCCGCCGCCGTCCTCCTCGGGATGAAGCGCCTTCACCGCATGATCACCACTGCCTACCTGGGCCCGCTGGTGGTCACCTTCGGCATCGTGCTCTTCATCCTGAGCATGCAGTTCCTGTGGAAGTACGTGGACGACCTGATGGGCAAGGGGCTGCCTTGGTACACCCTCACCGAACTGCTGGTGTACGCCACGGCGAGCTTCGTACCGCTGGCCCTGCCCCTGGCCGTGCTGCTCAGTTCGATCATGACCATGGGCGGGCTCGGAGAGAACAGCGAGCTTGTTCCGATGCGCTCGGCCGGCCTCCACCTGTTCCGCATCCTGCGGCCGCTGGTGGTGCTGGTGATGCTGCTCTCCGGCCTGTCGTTCCTCTTCAGCAACAACGTGCTGCCCGTGGCCAACCTGCGCTTCCACAGCCTGCTTTGGGACGTGACCCGGAAGAAGCCCGCGATGAACCTGCGGCCCGGGGTCTTCTACAACGGCATCGACGGACTGAGCATCCGCGTGCGGGACAAGGCCGAGGACGGGACCCTCTCCGATGTGCTGATCTACGACCACCGTGAGCCGTTCCAGGGGAATCGTACCGTGGTGCGCGCCCGCAGCGGCACCATGCAGCGCAGCGCCGATGGAGGCAGCCTTCTGCTGACCCTTCGCGACGGCCATTTCTACGACGCGCGCGACCCCTCTGGGCGCAAGGGAAGGACGGACGCCCTGGTGCATGGCACCTTCGCGACGGACGTGGTGCGCCTCGACCTCAGCGGGCTGGGGCTTCAGCGCACCGATGAGGACCTGTTCAAGGACAACTACAAGATGCAGACGATCGGCCAGCTGGCGCGCACCGAGGATTCGTTGATGAGCGCGTTCCGCGAGCGGGTGGCGATGCAGGAAAGCTACCTGCACAACGCCTTCCGTGCGCTGCGCGACAGCCTCCCGGTGGCGGGCACGCCGACGGCCGCTTCTTCCGGCACGGGCTCCCTGCCGACGCCGGCCCTGCACGACCAGGCGATCGACATGGCGCGCGCCACCATGAACTTCCTGGAGCGCACCGACGAGGAGCGCAAGGGCAGCCTTGAGCAGATCGCACGGCACGGCGTGGAGTGGCACCGCAAGCTGATGCTCGCCATCGCCTGCCTGATCTTCTTCTTCATCGGCGCGCCCCTCGGAGCCATCATCCGCAAAGGCGGCATGGGCCTGCCCACCGTGTTCGCCATCGTCTTCTTCCTCATCTTCCACATCATCTCCTTCAGCACCGAGAAGCTCGTCATCAGCCTGAAGCTGGCCCCCTGGCCCGGCATGTGGATCAGCAGCCTGGTGCTGCTCCCCATCGGCATCTGGCTCACCTGGAAGGCCGCCACCGATAGCCCCCTGTTGGACCGCGATGCCTATTATCGCGGCTGGTACCGGCTCAGAACCTTGCTGCGCGGCCGGCGTGATGCGGATCCTTCAGCTGTGCCATAAGCCCCCCTACCCGCCCATCGACGGCGGCAGCAAGGCCATGCACAACCTCACGCGGGGCCTGCTGGCCGTGGGGCATTCGGTGAAGGTGATGTGCATCCACACCCCCAAGCATCCCCTGGACATCGATGCGCTGCCCGACGACTACCGCCGGGCCACCGACATCGAGGGCGTGTTCGTGGACACGAGCCTCAACGTGGTCGACGCCTTCACCGACCTGATCACGGCCGACAACTACAACATCAGCCGGTTCTTCTCGCCGGACATGGACATCGCGCTCATCCGCGTGCTCAGCGCCCACCCTTTCGACGTGGTGCTGCTGGAGAGCCTGTTCATGACCCCCTACATCGCCACCATCCGCCGCTACACCGATGCGCTGGTGGTGCTGCGGTCGCACAACCTGGAGCACGTGCTGCAGGAGCGCATCGCCAGCGGTGAACGCAACTTCATCAAGCGGCCCTACCGTCGATTCCTCGCCCGCCAGTTGAAGGAGTACGAGATGGCCGTGCTGGACCGGGTGGACGGTGTGGCCGCCATCAGTCCGGCGGATGCCGCCCATTTCGAGGCGCACGGCTCGCGCACACCGATCGCCACCATCCCCTTCGGCGTGGACCCGGCCGAGCACGAGCGTCCGCTGCCCGGCGGACGGACGGTGTTCTTCCACCTGGGCAGCATGGACTGGGAGCCGAACCTCGAAGGCATCCGATGGTTGGTGGCGGAGGTCTGGCCCCGCGTCATCGCCCGCCATCCGGAGGCACGCCTGCACCTGGCCGGCAATCGGATGCCCGACGACCTGCTGAAGCTGGACCTTCCCGGTCTTCAGGTGAAAGGCCGTGTGAAGAACGCCGAACAATACATCGCCGAGCGCCATGTGATGGTGGTACCCCTGCACAGCGGCGGCGGCATGCGGGTGAAGATCATCGAGGGCATGGCCATGGGCCGGTGCGTCATCAGCACCACCATCGGCGCCGAGGGCATCGCCGTCACACATGACCACGACATCCTGCTGGCGGACACGGCCGCCGCCTTTGCGCGGCAGATGATGCGCACCCTCGACGAGCCGGGCCTTGTGGCCACGATCGGGGCCAACGCCCGCGCCACCATCGTGGGCCACTACAGCGATGCACGCATCATCCACGACCTCCAGGGCTTCCTTCGCAGCCTCGAACACGCATGAGGCTGCTGGTGCTGCTCTCCCGTGTGCCCTATCCCCTGGAGAAGGGCGACAAGCTGCGGGCCTACCACCTGGTGAAACGGCTGGCCGAACGGCACGAGGTGCTGCTCTGCTGCCTCAACGACCAGCGCATCCATAAGGACCATCTCGATCACTTGCGCAGCTTCTGCCACCACCTGGAGGTGATCCACCTGCCCCGGTGGCGCATCGTGTGGAAGCTGGTCACCGCCGTGTTCTCCCGCCTGCCCTTCCAGGTGGCCTACTTCCACCATGCCACGGCGCAACGTCGCGTGGACGCGCTCATCGACCGCTTCGCCCCGGACCATGTGCTCTGCCAGCTGGTGCGCACCACCGAATACGTGCGGTGGCACTTCACCCTGCCCAAGACGCTGGACTACATGGACACGCTGAGCAAGGGCATGGAGCGCCGCACGGAGACCTCCAGCCCGCTGCTCCGGCCCCTGCTGCTCACGGAAACACGCCGCCTGCAGGCTTACGAGAACCTGATGTTCGACCTGTTCGACCACCGCATCATCATCTCGGCCCAGGACCGCGACTACCTCTACCATCCGTCGCGCGCGGGCATGACGGTGATCCCCAACGGGGTGGACACCACCCACTTCCACCCGATCCCCGGAGAACTGACCCATGACCTGCTGTTCACGGGGAACATGAACTACCCCCCGAACATCGACAGCGTGCTCTACCTGGTGAACAAGGTGCTGCCGCTGGTACGCCGTGAACGGCCCGAGGTGTCGCTGCTGATCAGCGGTGTGGACCCCAGCCCGCGGGTGCGGCAGCTGGCGGAGGAGGACCCCTTGATCACGGTGACGGGCTGGGTGAAGGACATCCGCACGAGCTACGTGTCGGCGCGGGTGTTCGTGGCCCCCATGCAGATCGGCACCGGGCTGCAGAACAAGCTGCTGGAGGCCATGGCGATGGGCATGCCCTGCATCACCTCGGCCCTGGCGAACAACGCCGTGGGGGCCCTGCCCGGGGAGGGCATCCTCATCGGCCACGACCCTGCGAGCTATGCGGCCCACATCCTTCGCCTGCTGGCGGACGAGGAGGAACGGCGGCGGATCGCGGCGAACGGCCACCGCCACGTGCTGTCCACCTTCGACTGGGCACGGGCCGTGGACACGCTGGACCGCCTGATCACCTCGCCCGTGCGCACGAGCGCCCCCCTGCCGATCGGCTAACTTCGCGGCCGCTGCGGCCCAGTTGCCCGGCACCCTGGTGCATGAACGACATCCGTCTGGACCCCATCGAGGAGGCCATCGCCGACATCAGGGCCGGCAAGGTGGTGATCGTGGTCGATGATGAGGACCGTGAGAACGAGGGCGACCTGCTCACCGCCGCGCGCAACGCCACGCCCGAGGTGGTGAACTTCATGGCCAGGCACGGCCGGGGGCTCATCTGCGCCCCCCTCACCGAGGAGCGCTGTGACCAGCTCGGGCTGGGCCTGATGGTGCATGACAACACCGCCCTGCACGAGACCCCCTTCACCGTGAGCGTGGACGTGAAGGGCCGCGGCACCACCACCGGCATCTCGGCGCAGGACCGTGCCGCCACGATCCAGGCCCTGATCGACCCCTCCACCACGGCGGCCGACCTCGCCAGGCCCGGCCACATCTTTCCGCTGAAGGCCCGCAACGGTGGTGTACTGCGCCGCACCGGTCATACCGAGGCCGCGGTGGACCTGGCCCGGCTGGCGGGCTTCGAGCCCGCGGGGGTCATCGTCGAGATCCTCAACGAGGACGGCACCATGGCCCGCCTGCCCGAATTGCGGCGCATGGCCGACACCTTCGGGCTGAAGCTGGTGAGCATCGCCGACCTGGTCGCCCACCGGATGCGCACCGAAAGCCTCGTGGAGCGCCAGGTGCGTGTACAGCTTCCCACCACGCATGGTGATTTCGAGCTCATCGCCTTCCGCCAGACGAACACCGGCGAGGAGCATCTGGCCCTTGTGAGGGGCGGTTGGCGGCCCGATGAGCCCGTGCTGGTGCGCGTGCACAGCAGCTGCGTCACAGGCGACATCTTCGGCAGCTGTCGGTGCGATTGCGGTCCCCAGCTGCACCGTGCCATGGAGATGATCGACGCAGCCGGAAAGGGGGTCATCGTCTACATGCAGCAGGAGGGCCGCGGCATCGGCCTGGTGAATAAGCTGAAGGCTTACAAGCTGCAGGAGGAGGGGGCGGACACGGTGGAGGCCAACGTGATGCTCGGCTTCGACATGGATGCCCGCGACTACGGGGTGGGCGCTCAGATCCTGCACGACCTCGGGGTGCGCAAGATGCGGCTGCTGACCAACAACCCGCGGAAACGCACCGGCCTCATCGGATACGGGCTGGAGATCGTGGAGAACGTGGCGATCGAGATCGACGCCAACCCCCACAACGAGCGCTACCTGCGCACGAAAAAGAACAAGCTGGGCCACCTGCTGCGCCTGGGCGACCGCGACTGATCAACGCGGCTCCTCGACCTTCTCCGGCACCGGCATGGTCGATGTCACCTTCGGAGCCCGGCGCCGGAAGCCGAGCATGCCCGTGAAGTTGCGCCAGAGCTCGCCGAGCGTGTCGAAGTCCTCGCGGTAGGCCACACCGGCACCCTGGGTGGTGGCCGCCTGGTCCGCCTGGTTCAGGTTGCGGTCGTTGCTCTGGCTGAAGGCCTTCAGGCGGATGCGGCCATCGTTGGTCATCAGGTACTCCAGCTGGAAGTCGCCCACCAGCTGATTACTCTGCTGGGTGGCGCCGGATCCGTACTGCACGCCCACGTTCGTACTGAGCACCAATCGCTCATCGAACAACTGCGTGCTCACCGCAAGCTCCAGTTCATCCTGCGTGAGCGCATCCCCCGGGCGGTAGTTGAAGCCCAGGTCCACATCGTTGCTGAGGCGGCTGAGCCAGTTGCTCACCTGGTTGCTCAGCAGCTCGCTGCCCGAGGTGCCCACCACATTGCCCCGCGAACCGCTGGGGCCGTTCGCCGCTCCCAGCCGGTCCACCGGCAGGAAGCGGTTGAGCACGATGAGGCTGAACACCTGGCGGTTCATCTCGTCCGGTTCGCTCAGCACGCTGTTCACCTGTGTGCGGGTGCCTTCATCCACCGAGGGCAGGCGCACATCGAAGCCGATGTCCGGGTTGGCCAGCCGGTCCTTGAGGCGCATCACCACCTCCACCGGCACGCGCTTGCCCAGGCCCTCGGCCCGCTCCGCAGGGATGATGTCCACCAGCGGCGCCCGTAGCTTGTACACGGCGTTCAGGGCCAGCTGGGCATCGAAGGGGTCGCCGTACCAGGTGATGTGCCCGCCGGGGTCCACGTCGAAGCGCTTGTTCACCACGTTGCGCAGCGTGAACAGATAGGTGCCATCGACCACCTCCATGTCGCCGCGCATCGAGAGGTTGCCGGACGGGCTCACCGACATTTCGATGTTGCCCCGGCCACGGCCGCTGAGGATGTCGCCTACGGTGGGGTCGAAGATGAGCTCGAAGCGGGCGTCCGGGGTCACCTCCACATCCAGGTCGAGGCGCACGCCGCTCAGATCCACCGGCGTGCGCAAGGTGTCGAGCTCCAGGGAGCCCGCATGAAAGCGCACGAAGTCGATCCCGCTCAGGTCGCGTGCGGTGCCCAAGGGCAGGCTGATGGCGGTGCCCGGTGCGGTGCGGCCGGTGAACACCACCTCGAGGTTGTCCTCGTATCCGCTCACCTGCAGATCGCCCGTGCCATAGGCCTTGCCGTAGAACAGCTCATTGTCGTTCACGGTGGTGTTCAGGCAGAGGAAGCGATCGAGCTCGAGCACCACGTCGTAGTCCCAGTTGGCGAAGCCCTTGTGGTTGATGGTACCCACCGCCCTGGCCGTCCGCCCTTCCTGGTCCTTCACCCGGACCAGGTCGAGCCAGAACCCGTCGGGCAGGATCCTCACCTCATCGCTCAGGCTGTAGAAGGTGTTGAGGTAGTCGATGCGCAGTCCGGCCTCATCCAACAGCGCCGTGCCCTCCACGCGCGGCTCCGACAAGGTCCCGCCCACACGCACGTCGCCCGTCACCCGGCCCTGGATGTCGCTGACGCCTTCAGGCAGGTAGGGATCGATGAAGGCCAGGTCGAAGGAGTCCAGGTCCAGGACCAGGTCCAGTTGCTCCTCTTCGGCGGCGGGGGAAACGCGGCCTTGGAACTCCAGCGCCTTCAGCCGGCCGCGCTGCATCGTTCCGCCCACCTCCATCTCGCGCCGTGCGTTCCTCCATGTCGCCGCGAACGTGATATCGCCCACCGGGTGCTTGTCCACCTTCAACGAATCGATGCAGAGGTAGCTGAGCAGGCTGGGCTCGCCGAACAGGTCGAAGACACGGCCCTCCCCGCTTACCGCCCCCGATAACATGGGCCCCTTGTAGAACGGCCGCAGATGCGTCAGCTGCACTCCGTCCACATCGAAGGCGAGCGCGCGCTCCGGGTCTGTGGAGAGCCATCCGTCCAGCGTGATGCGTTCCTCCTCGTTGCGCACCTCCAGTTGGCGGATCTCCAGGCCGCCCTCGTGGACATGGAGCCGCACCGGTGCGGGGTTCGTCCATGCGCCCATGCCCAGGTGCAGGCGGCTGGGGAGCAGGTCGATCTCCACATCGGTCCGTCCGTTCACCAGCCCGACAAGATGCAGGTCGCCCCGCGTATCGTGCGTGCTGCCGTCCCACACCATGCGCACCTCCAGTTCGTCCTGATAGGCCTTGCCCGAAAGGTCGATGCCCTCCAGAAAGGTGCTGTCCGTCAATTGCTGGCGGCGGCTTCGCATGCTGAAGACCAGCAGGTCCAGGGTCTTGTCCAGGATCATGCGCACCGAATCGCCACCGATGGTGCCGTAAGCGATCCGCGGCAGATCGGCGGTAAGGGCCATGTCGAAGGTGCGGGTGTCGAACATGCCGGAGAACCGTGCCCCGGCCGCCAGCTCGAGACGCGGGACCACGCGCTTGAGCAAGGGCCCGGCCTCCTTGACCTGTACATCGAACGCGAAGCGCTGCTGCTCCTGATCGTACCGCACCTCGTCAGCGAGCGCCGGAAAGATGCTGTACACCACGCTGGTGAAGGCCTCCGGAAGCCGCGTCGGCAGGAAGCGGCCCTGCACGTCGGCATCGACCAGGTCGGAGCGCAAGGACAGCACCGGTGCGCCATCCTTGCGTGTGCTCGCCACCGTCACATCACCCAGGGTCAGCACGCCTTGATCGTCGCAATAGGTGAGGCCCTCGATCGCCAGGCTCCCCTTGAGGCTGTCCGGGGCCAGTTCGCCCTGAGCGCGGACGATGCCGCTCACCTCGCCCAGATGCAGTTCCGGTGCGATGTTCAGTTCGAAGAGGTCGGCGCGCTCCAGGGCAGCGGTGAAGTCCACCTTCGGCCAGGCACCGCGCAGGTCGGCCAGGCCGTCGAACCGCAGCTTCACATTGGGGTCGTCGCAGGTGAGCTGCCCGTTGAACAAGCGGCGCTGAAGGCGGCCGGAGGCGGTGATGCCCGTCAGGGGCCGGTCGTTGATGGTGATCAACGGTACACGGCCGTCCAGATCGGCCTGCATGGTGGCCAGGTCGCGGCCCCTGGCGTTCACTTTCACATCGAAGGCGATGGGACCCACGGTGGGGTCGCCGGCCAGTGGCGCCAGATCGAAGCCGGTGGTGGACAGTGCACCGCGGAACCGGAACACATCGCTCACCGTGTCGCGGTCGTAGGACATGTCGGTGGACAATACGCCCAGCGCCGTGCTGGCACTGCCATACGCGGTGAAGGCGGAGGCGAAGCCGGTGAAGTTGCCGCGGAAGGCCATGGGCCCCAGCACCGCGAGCTCATGGGGCACGTCCATGACACGTCCCTCCGGGAACGGCGGCACGGGCACCGTGGCCAGGTCGGTGGCGTTGGTGCGCAGGGTGCGTGCATCCACCACCGTGAAGGTGCCGGCCAGGTCGGGCAGGCCGCTCATCTCCACGGAGCCCTCGAACCGTGTGTGGTGCCCGTAGTCCAGGGTCAGTTCCCGCGCCTTGAGCTCACGCACCGTGCCGACCGCCCGACCCCGCACGCCCACCCGCGCGGCAAGCCCTTCCAGGTCCGGTGCGAACCAGGCGATGTCGCGCAGGTCCACCACCGAGCTGTCCAGCTCGGCCCGCATCTCCACGCGGTCGATGTAGTCGTTGTAATCCCTCCAGGAGGCCGTGCGCATCTCGTAGCGCCCTCGAAGCGTGCTGAACGGAGTGCGCAGCTGGAGGTGTTCCACCGCGATGCCCCTTCCGCTCACCGTGGCCCGGCCCTGCAGGCCGGTGCAGGCCAGCCCGCTCTTCTCCCGGAACGACACGTGATCGAGCACCGCCCGGATGCTGTCCTCGATCACCAGCAGGTCGTGGCCGAGCACGTCGCCGGACACGTCCACGTGCTCGAAGTCGACCCCGAAGGGCAGCTCGGGCGAGGCGGCGTTGTGGTGCGTGAAGCGCAGGTCGCGGATGGTGAAGGCATCGGCCTGGATGGTCCAGGGTGCGCCGGGTGGCGTGGGGTCCCCGGAGGAGAGCGCGGCGATCCACTGGGTGAAGTTGCTGGTGCTGTCGCCCACCGCCTGACGCAGGTGCCAGCGCACACCCTCCACGGTGACGCCGCGCAGGTGCACCTGCCGCCGCTCGGTGCCGACCCTCCACCGGCGCAGGTTGAGGCGACGGACGGCGAACAGGGTGTCGCCGCGCAGGTCGCACACCAGCACGCCGCGCAGCTCGGCCGGACCGGTGAAGGTGAGGTGCACGCGCTCCACACGGACACAGCTTCCCAAGGCCTCCGACGCGTAGTCCCCGAGCCGGCCGGCGAGCCAGGTCTGCACGGATGGAAGCCGCAGGGCGAACACACCCAGCATGGCCGCCACCACCAGCAGGAGCAGCAGCCACGCGATCGCGCGAAGCACACGGCCGGACCACTTCAGGAACGGGGAGCTGCTCAGGAGGGGGTAGTTTTGGGCGCGAACAAGCAGATCGCGGGCCCGGATGGCGAAAATAGCGGAGCAACGGCCGGTGACCGGTCCCATGCGCATCCTGGGCATCGAAAGCTCGTGCGATGAGACCGCTGCGGCCGTGCTGGAGGATGGACGTGTCCTGAGCAATGTCGTCGCCGGCCAGGCCGTGCATGCCGCCTGGGGTGGCGTGGTGCCCGAACTGGCCAGCAGGGCGCACCAGGAGCACATCGTCCCGGTGGTGGAGGCCGCCCTGCGGGAGGCCGGCCTGTCCCCTGCCGCGCTCACCGCGATCGCCTTCACCCAGGGCCCCGGGCTCATCGGTGCGCTGCACGTGGGAGCCGCATTCGCCAAATCCTTCGCCCAGGCCCTGGGGGTGCCGCTGCTGGCCGTCGACCACATGCGGGCGCACGTGCTGGCCCATTTCATCCGTGACACCGAGGACCGCCCGTTGCCGGAATTCCCCTTCCTGAACCTCACGGTGAGCGGCGGCCACACCTTGATCGTGCTGGTGTGCTCCGCCCTGGACATGGTGGCCATCGGCAGCACGCTGGACGATGCCGCCGGCGAGGCCTTCGACAAGGGGGCCAAGTTGCTGGGCCTGCCCTATCCCGGTGGTCCGCGGGTGGATGCCCTCGCCGCACAAGGCGACCCGCACCGCTTCCGCCTTCCCCGTCCCGTTGTGCCGGAGCTCGACCTCAGCTTCAGCGGCACCAAGAGCGCCTTCCGCAACCTGGTCCTTCCGCTGCGCGGCCCCGACGGCCTCCTTTCGGCCGAACTGCTCCCGGACCTGTGTGCCACGCTGCAGGAGGCCATCCTGGACCATCTGCTCCACAAGCTCACCCTGGCGGTGGAGCGCACGGGCATCACGCGCATCGGCATCGCGGGCGGCGTGTCCGCCAACTCGGGCCTGCGCAGCCGCCTCGTCGAACTGGCGGCCACACGCGGGTGGACCGTGCACATCCCGCCCTTCGCCTACTGCACGGACAATGCGGCCATGGTGGCCATGGCCGGCGATCGGCTGCTGCGCGCCGGCCGCACATCCGGCCTGGACGTGGTCCCGCTCGCACGCATCCCCCAGCGTTGAAGCCGTTGGGGCCAGGCCCTACCTTTGTCGTTCATGGCCCGCATTCCCCTTGTCCCCGTCGCGGTGGCTTTGCTGGCCTGCACGGCCGCATCGGCCCAGTCGGTGGAGCAGTTGATGGCCGAGGGGGACAGCCTCGTCGCCCTGGAACGCTACACCAAGGCCATCGATGCCTACTCGCGCGCCATCACCGCACGGCCCTCGGCGGACACCTACGCAGCGCGCGCACGGGCCTGGTACGCCATGGACCGGGCCGACCGCTTTCTGCTGGACGTGGACCAGGCCTTGAAGGCGGACAGCACCCATCCGGAGGCCAACTACCAGCGCAGCCTGTACGCCCTGCGCGGCGAGGACCACCGCACCGCGGAGCGGTACAGCGACCGGGGCATCCGCCATGGCGCACAGGGCCGCCTACGTGCCCAGTTGTTGCTGGTGCGCGGCGAGGCCCTCGCCGAGCTGCGCCGGCCGGAGCTGGCGATCGCCGATCTGCGCGACGGCCTTGCCGTGATCCCCGATGACCTGGAGGCCAACCGCACGCTGGCCCGCATGCTGGACGAGACCGGCGACCACGAAGGCGCACTCGTGGTGCTGGAGCGCCTGTGCACGCTGGAACCCCGGAACCCCGGACACTGGACCAACCGAGGGTTCGAGCTCTCGCGCCTGGGGCGATGGAGCGATGCGTTGGCCATGTTCGACCAGGCCCTTGCCATCGATCGGGACGAACCCGTGGCGCTCAGCAACCGCGCCTACGCACTGCTGAACCTGGGCCGGAACGAGGACGCCTGGAAGGATGTGGAACGCAGCCTGCGCTTCTATCCGGCGAACTCCTTCGCACTGCGCACGCGTGCCTTGCTGCGGTTGCGCAAGGGCGATCTGGAAAAGGCCTGCGCCGACCTTTCGCTGGCCCGCATCCTCGGCGGGGTCAGCGATGTGGACGCGCTGATCCAGGAGCACTGCGGTGCCGTGCCCAACCGGCGCTGATCACTGCAGCAGCACGACGGAGGTGGCCGCACGGCCGTCCGTTGTGCGCACCGTCACGGCATAAGCGCCCGGGGCCCAGCAGGCCTCCACCAGGGCCCGATCACCGGAGGCGCGCTGCCTGTGCACCCGACGACCCTGGGCGTCGACCACCTCAACGGCCTCCAGCCCGGCGCCCGGCACCCGCACCTCGAACGTGCGCTGCGCCGGGTTCGGCCACACCAGCAACTCCGGTCGGTCCTGTTCGGCAATGGCCGTGAAGGAGGTCTCCACCACCTCGAACACGTCCACACCCGCTTCCACCAAGTGCCCGGGCTGATCGTCGGCCGTGCGGAACAGCACCCGCATGGTGGCCGTGGGGGCCAGATGATCGGCGATGCTCCACTGCACCGGCTGCCAGCTGCCCATGCCCGGGCTACCCGCCGTCACCGTTTCCACGGTCACCGTGTCCGTACCATCGGTGAGCAGCACGATCAGCTCGTCGTTGGGCGCGCCACCCGTGCCGCCATCGTTGAAGAACCAGCGGTCGTAGCGGACGGCGGGCACGTTGAGCCCCGTGGCGTCGAAAAGCGGGGAGGTCAACAGCACCACGCCATCGTCCACGTCGTCATCGCCGGCGTTGCCGCCTCCGTTGCCGGTGATCATGGCGGCACCATGGCAGTCGTTCGGGTCGTCGGCACCGGGTGCGCAGGCATCGCCCTGGTAGACCGTACCGATGGGGTTGCCGCGCTCCCAGTCGCCGCTCGCGGCCGCGCTGACCACGCTCCAGCCGAGGTCCAGGGCGAAGTCGTCCGCATAGCCGGGGTCGAGGGTGATGGTAAGGGCCGGTGTGTTGGCGTCGATGGCCTGGGACGGCAGGCAGGTGGTCCGCCAGCCCCAGCGGCCGGCCGTCACCGCGTAGCCATCGGCGAAAATGGACGGGATGATGAACACGCCGTTGGCATCGGCCACCACCTGTGCATCGACCATCGCCCCGTCGAACTGAACGATGGCGCCCGGCACCGGATCACCAGTGCCGGCCTCCACCACCTGGCCCGTCGCATCGAAAGGCACCATGGGCTGCAGGGCGATGTCCAGGAAGGTCACCTGGCCGGTCACCAGCACCACAGCGGTCACCGTGGTGGGGAAATACCCCGGTGCGCTCACCTGCACATCGTAGGTGCCGGCGGTCAGCGTGCCGGTGGCGTAGGCACCATCGAAGGCGGTGGTGTCCGTGGCGGTAAGGCCGGTGATGGTCACCGCGGCCAGGTTCACCGGGTCCGTGGTGAGCGCGTTGGTCACCGTGCCCTCGAGCCAGCAGGCCCGCACGTAGGTGGGTTCCAGGATGAACAGCCCCTGCTCGATGTCGGAAATGATCAACCGCCCGGACGGGAAGAAGGGATACACGCCCCAGGCCCCATTGAACCCGCCACCATTGAACGGTGACGTGTCGTAGCTCCCGGTCTCCACCAGGTTCCAGGGCCTTGTGGCATCGTAGATGGCGACACCGTACGTGTAGTAGCTGGTCACCACGTAATCGTTCAGCCAGTAGGTATTGTGCGGAATGGTGTTGCTCCCGGGGTCGCTCTGCAGCTTGTCCACGAACTGGATGTCGGCCGGATCGCTCACATCATAGGCCCCCACGTAGGAGTCCTCGCGCTCATCGGTGGTGAAGAGGTACTGCCCGCTGTCGTCCAGCCAGGTGTTGTGCGTGAAGGTGTTCGGGGTGGGCTGGGTGCCCAGCAGCACGGGGTTCGCCGGGTCGCTCACATCCACGATGCTGAAGAAACCATCGTTGATGTGGGCGGCATAGAGCGTATCACCCCGGGCGAAACTGTCGTGACAGTACCAGTTGTCGAAGACCCCGACCTCCACGGGCGCCATGGGATCCTGCGTCAGGTCGTACATGATCACGCCGCCGTTGCCGCGGTTGGCCCCGTGCAGGTAGAGCCTCCCGTTCTCGTCGATGAAGAGCGAGTGCGAGGTGTCCCAGTTGTCGCCCTGGAACAGGGTCACTGGCAGGGCGGTGCTCTGGGGCAGCGGGCCGAGGTCCACGATGAGCAGGCCGGCCGAGGCCTCGGTGGTGATGTAGGCATGGTCGCCCCAGGTCTTGATCTCGCGCCAGATGCTGTTGGGGCCCGGCGTGAAGAAGACCTCCACCGGATTCGCCGGATCGGTGATGTCCACCACCGAGAAGCCGCCGGAGTTCTGCACATTGTCATCCCCGTTCACCCCCACGAGGGCATATTCGTTGCCGAACTCGTCGGTATAGCCCCAGAGGTTGCTGAGGTCGCTGTTGCGCGCGGCCTGGTAGTCGTAGTTGCCCAGGAGGCCGATGTTCACCTGGGCGATGGAAGTGGTGAGGGCGCACACCTGCAACAGAGCGGCCAGCGCGCGATACGGGAACAGGTTCATGCGGGCAAGGTAGGGGTTCGCCCAAGCCGGTCCGTCGACGCACCGTGGAACGGCCGGCGCGATCGGTGGAAGGGCATCCAATGCCGATGGAAGGTCGACGGGGCGTACGGAACCACCTACGATCCATACGACATCCTAGGTGGAATGCACCACCCCTATGGTTCGATCGATCGGCCCGTTGCCACTGATCGATCCATGCGTAGGCGCGAACAAGCCACAGTGGGGGTCGCTCACTTCGTGACCGGTCCGGTTCAAGATACCGCGCTTGCCTCAATGGCCCGCGTCGAACCGTGGTCCGCGTTTGCGCCGTTCGGATCTACCGACTCATTGCTTAATGAACCGTTCAAAAACGACGGCTCCGTCAGGGCCAGTATATGCGAGCACGTAAGTACCGATCTCGAGGTTTGACACCGGAATGGTCGTAATAGGATTGATCGAGGTTTGCCTATGGACCACCCTTCCGATCGCATCGGTGATCATCAAAACACCGCGCGGCGCCACCATGGATGGAAGTTGGACCGTGATGTGTTCGGAGGACGGGTTCGGATGAACCCGCAGCTCAAGGAAGGACCAAGGCCGATCGGCGATCCCGACCGGCGTGCTGCACGTTTCGGTGTAGGTGCCACCATCCCAACGAGCCACATGCCCGACATGCTGCCCATCGATGGTCGAGAAGCTACCCGCGACATATAATGTGTCGTGCCAAACGGCCATGCCCTCGATGTCCTGGTCGAAATAGCCTCCATAGCCGCACCAGCGGTCACCGGTCCATTTGGCGATGTTGCGGGCCGGGGCATCGCCCGCATACTCGAAGTCTCCCACAGCCACAAGCTCGCCGTTCACCATGGCGATCTGGGTGACCACGGGATAAAGCACCGAGGGGTCGTTGAGGTCCATGAGCATACCCCCACCAAGGTCGTTCCACGTGGTGCCATCGTACATGGCGATGCAGTTGCCCGGCGCCCCTTGATACTTGCGGAAATGCCCCGCGATGTACAGCTTGCCATCGTGGACCAGCGCGCTGGTGATGTTGCCCTGGTTGGTAAAGCCGGGCATGGGCTCCCATTCCGAACCAGTGTAGCGGAGTATGTCAAAATACTCCAATGGATTCGTGTTTGTCGTTAGTAGTCCTCCGATGTAGGTATATCCGTTGTATCTAAATAGTATATTCACGATGTTGTCATCATTGTAAGGCAGCGAATAATATGGTTCGAATGGCCGAAAATGTTCGCCATCATATTGCACTACGCATGTTTCGGGGAAGGTGTCACAGAACTGCGTCATTGTACCGGTGAACAACAGGGTGTCGTCCACGATGGAGTTCAAGAAGGCGATGCCACCATCGTAGAAGTCGCATTCCAGCGGCTCCCAGATCATGGTGTTCTCGTTCAAGCGGCCCACGCGGCTCAGATAGGTAGAGTCGGGCAGCAGAGTGCTGATGTAGCCGCTGGCATAGAGCTGCCCTTTGTAACGCATGAAACGCAGCACGGGTCCCACCCAGATCTGCCAGTCGAACTCCACGGTCTGGATGCGGGTAGCGAGGCTGTCCCAGTGCTGGCCATCCCAGGCCGCGATGCCCATGACATCGATCGTGTCCGGGCCATTGACCACGTAGCGGAAGCTGCCGCCCACAAGCAAGCGATCGAACACACTGTCGGCGAAGATGGTACGGGCCGATGGGCGAAGACCATCGCCCAGCTTTCCCCAGTTCTGGGCATGCATCAGTGAAGGACCGCACCCGAGCAGGCAAACGCCGATCATGGCCGACCGATAGGGATGAGCCTTCATCAGGGTGCGAGCAGTTTGTACACCTTTTGCATGCCACGGAGGGGCGTGACAGTTGCAACGAAGATACCGCTGACACTACCGAACAGCTCAACCCGGATCCCGCCCTCGGCCACCTTAGTCCTGCTCGGTATGATGCGCCCACTGACGTCGTGGACCATTACGCCAGGCAACTCGTTGACCGTATCGGCCCAAGGCAACAGCCAAGCAGCATGTCCTAAATAGACCGGAAGCTCCATTCCGGCCGACATCTCAGGCACACTTACGCTCAGGTTCGAAACAATGGCGAAGGAGCAGATGTAGCCGTCAGGCTGTGTGGCCGACGGATCAGCCACCCCAGTAAAGAAACCACCTCGGAATCCGCCCCAGCTCAAGCCACCATCCGTACCGGAGTTGTTGTTCAAATGGTTCCCATCGAAATAATCATCCGGAGACATGGGATCCCACTCCCTGAGCGGGAAGGTGAACTGATTGCTATTGGTACCGCCGGTGAGGTAGAGCTCATCTTCGCTGGCCACGATGCCCCAACAGCGCTCGGTCTTGGTGCCACCCCAATAGCTTGACCAGACAGGAAGCCTGTTCTCATTGAGGAGCATGAAGAACCCATCATGGTGTTGCGTGGTCGGGTCGTTGCCTATCTGAGACTGGCTATACAGGTTGATGTTCGGTGCCGTGGCGATGCCGGTCGAGGAACGAGTTACGCCCGCAAGAAGAAGTTGATCACCAACCGCCTGAGCCACATGCACCAAGGCGTCTTGACCCTCACCACCTAACAAGGTACCCCACGTCAATTGGTCAGATGAGTCGTCCAATCGCAGCAGAAACCCATCGGAAATGCCGAGCAGTCCGTTCCGGTGCGGCACACCACCACCAGGATCCGGTAGCCGTTCCATGGTGGGGTAAGTCGCCAGGTCAATGCTGGTCGTATTGCCGGCAAGGAACACATCCATACCCCCCGTGGCCCGCAGGCTTTGTGTCAGCGACATTCCCCTGTCCTGACCGGCTCCACCCCAATAGGTGGAGTACTCCAAGTGGTAGTTCGCGTCGATGTCGAGACGTGCCAGGTAGGCATCCGTGCCGCCAGCCGAGGCTGACTGATAGTAAGCGTTCGGCAGCGGTGAAGGTGCAACATCTAACGATCCAGTTGGCGCTCCGCCGGGACTCGGCGATACAGCCCAGCCGGTCATGTAAATCACCTTGTTGAATGGTGTAATGCTTCTTCTGGTGATCATCAGATCATTGAGCCAATCGCTCTGAGCATAGGAACCGAATGGCGTACACCATTTGATCTGATACGCGCTATTGAAGAGAACGAAGAAACCTCCTCCATTTCCCTTGGTATAAGCTCCCGTTGGTGTAACATAAGGGAAACCTGCGACGGTCAGATCTGATCCGCCGCGAAGAACTCCACCCATCGCAAGGGTTCCATCATCGTCCACATCGATACAGATCCCTTCTTCGCTATAGCCAGCGAAGTCAGGGCCATGCGTGGTCGACCAGCACAGGCCGCCATCGGACTGCCTATATGCCGCGACCACCGCCCGCTGGTTGCGTGGGAAGTTAGGATGCAGGTAGGCGCTTGCGGCGAAAGGGTGTGGTGTGTTCCAGGAACGGCCGATCGGGAAGTCCGTGCAATAGGTGACCCCTGTGATGAAGGCGAAGTTAAGGTCCGGGTTGGAACCCTTGTAGACGGCAATATCCTGCGCTTTGTCTTGACCTCCATGGAAAAAAGAGGGGTACTGACTGATGTCGCTGCCGCCGTGGTAAGTCGACCATAGGAGCCTCTTGTTGTCTTTCCGATATTTCTGGATGACCATATCCTCCGTACCAAGGAAGTTGCCCTGAGAGGGGGCGAACTCGGAGAATCCGAGACCAACCGGGAAGTTGTTCGAGTAGGAGTATCCACAGACATAGGGGTTACCTTCCACATCCATGTCAATGGCGGCGAACTCATCGGGCATGTTGCCACCCACGTAAGTGCTCCAGGTCATGTTCTCGGGTGGTGGTAGTTGCCCACCGCCGCCACCGATGGCCTCGGGCACTCCGAAGAGGAGCACGAGCGGGTAGTTGGGATCGTAGGTGCCGAAGATGAGCTTCACCGTCTGGGCTTGGGTCAGTAACTGCCAGTCCGCGGTCCACGATACAGGTACGACCGTGTTTCCGATCACCTGATAGGCAAAGGCTTGCTCCAGTTCGACCCATCGCCCGGCCAGGTATGCACGCAGCGCACCTTGCCAGTCCACATGCAGGCTATCACTGCCAAGGAAGCGAAAGATCACGTTGTTGGCGTCGGCACCAGGGTACAGCGTGAGGTAGAGTTTTGTGCCTACTTTATTGCTGCTCCAGGTGATGTCAACATTATCGAAGGCATTATGCCATACGATATGTCCGAAGCTCGGTACGTGCTCCACTTCGTAAGGTAAGCCGCCCAAGTAGTGATTGGAATGGCCTGGGAACTGGGTGAACTCGTGGATACTTGGGTCCTGTACATTCGGGCCTGCCGTTAGAAGGTCGATGCGGAATGTGGTATCGGCGGTCGCTGTGTCCAGGTCGTTGGTGGACCATGCGAACGAGGCTACGCCTTCCTGGTGGAGGTAGAGATCGGTGACCACTCCACGTTGGTAGTGCGTGATGGCCCGTGAGGCCTGTTGCCCGTCGGTGCCGAGGAGCTGACCTCTGTTCGTGATCCACGCATGGCAGTGAGCTGGCTCTTCGTTCCAAAGATCCTTGGGCGCCACCTGTCCGGATACTCCGGCTGCGCTTGATAGAAATAGGAGGAGCAACAGTGCTGTTCGAGGTTTGCGAGTGGCCCGGTTCGGCTGATCCGCAATGCGATACGGCGATAGTTGGTGACGGGCCATGGGGTCATGCGTATGGGCTCCAATCTTGCGCGGAGCATCGGTGGAACCTGATCGGTATTTCCGATAAGTGTTATCGGCGTAACCGATAACTTGGTCGCCACAGTTCCGCACCCATGAACAACAAGCAGATCGCCCAGCGCGTCCGTGAACTGCGCGAGCAACGGAAGTTGACCCAAGAAGAGGTTGCGGATGTCCTCGGGATGGGACAGCCTGCCTATAGCGATCTCGAAAAGGGAAGCACCACCTTCAAAGCTGTTCAACTGGATAAGCTCGCGACCTTCTACGGGTTGAGCTTGGATGAACTCCTGCGAGGGGGGCAGCCCGTGCTCACCATGAATGAACATGCGTCGCACGGGTATCTGCAAAGCACCGTACAGAATGGGGTCAGTGATGACCTCATCAAGCGCATTTGCGACCTTTTGGAAAGCAATGTGGCCATGAACAGAGAGTTGGGCGGACTGCTGCAGCGCATGTCGAGGCACCTTGATCAACGGGAGAAATAGATGAGCATCCACAGCTAGGTCATCATTTTCCGCCCGACCCGGGCGCACCTGCGGATCCCCTCTATCTTGCCGCCCCATCCGGAGACCATGCGCGACCTGCTCTGCCCCGTGGACATGTCCGAACTGGGCGGCACCGCCCTGGCCCATGCTGTGCGGCTCGCCAAGGCCTCGGCGTCCTCCGTCACCCTGTTGCATGTGCGCGACAAGCACGAACGGTCGGGCCCCGTGGGGGATCAGGTCCGCGCCGAACTGGAAGGGCTCGCCTTGCGCGGTGCTTCCGGTGCGCCGGTGCGTGTCCTCTATCGCGATGGCAACTTCCTGAAGGAGATCGCCGCTGAGGCGGCCACCGGGCATGCCCTGATGGTGGCCGGCACCCACGGGCCGCGCGGGCTGCGCCAGAACCTGTTCGGTGCCGACATCCTCAAGCTGGTGCGCCATGTGCCCCTTCCCGCGTGGATCATGCAGCAACAGAGCCCGGCACAGCGCGTGGAGCGGCTGGTGATGCCCGTCTCCGGCCATGCGGAGATCGGCGGCCTGCTGGACGCCGTCACCTGGCTGGCGAAGCTCGACGGCACCGAGGTGCACATCTATCAGGTGATGCGCCCGAACGAACAACCATCCGAGCAACTGCTGAGGAACAAGCTGCGCATGCTGCACCACTTCGAGAACGCGGGGGTGCGGACCGTGGAGGTGAACGAACCCCTTCAGGTGTTCTCCGTCGGCTTCGCCGAACAGACCATCCGCTACGCCCATCGCGTGAACGCCCACGGGTTCGCCATCATCGCCGACGCGTCCGACGAATACCGCTACATCGCCGATGCCGAGAAGGAGCGCCTGCTCGTGAACGAGCACGCCATCCCTGTGCTTTGTGCACATTGACCCTTGCCGCCGGGCTACCTTTGTCGTAGCCTGATGCGGACCCTTCGTGATCTGGTCGTCGTTGTGGTGTTCGTCCACGCCTGGCCGGCCATGGCGCAGTTCAGCGGTTTTCAGCCGGTGGATGGCTGTGCCGTGCGCCACGTGCAGGCCTGCGATATGGATGGCGATGATGACCTGGACCTGCTTGCGACCAAGGAGGACGGTCTGCACTGGTACCGCAACCTCGATGGACAGGGTGACTTCGGTCCCCATCATGTGATCCTGCCCCAGCCGGCCAACGTGCGGCTCATGGTGTGCCCCGGCGACGTGGATGGGGACGGCGACACGGACCTGGTGGTGGCGCGGGACAACGACAGCACCCTCTTCCTGCTGGCGAACCTCAACGGGCAGGGCGCCTTCGGTGCGCCGCAGCCCATCACCACCCTGCCGGCCCGCCTGCTGCCCGTCGGCTTCACCGCCCTCCACCTTGCCGACCTCACCGGCGACGGGCTGCCCGAAGTGCTCGCGCTCTTCGGCGGGCACGACACCGTGTTCCGCTGCACCAATGCAGGCGGATCCTTCGCCCCGCTGGAGACCCTGCCGGACGTGCTCCCGGGCATCAGCGCGGGGCTGTTCGCCGTGGGCGACCTGGACACCGACGGCGACAACGACCTGCTGCAGCATGACCTCACGGGCACCTACGTGGTGTTGGAGAACAGCGCCGGGGACGGCACCGCGTGGACCTCGGTCATCGCCTTCACGGCCCTCTCCGATATCGAGCACGAAGCGGCGCTCCTCGACCTCGATGGGGATGGCGACCTCGACATCGGGTTGCACGGGCCGCTGCTCCAATGGGTGCGGAACGAAGGCGCATGGCCCACCTTCGCCCTGCAGCCCCTCGCCTCCGGTGGCGACGTCGGCGAAGCGGCCTATGGGCGTCCGGGTTGCGGCGCATCGGCCTCGGTGGTCTACTTCCCCAGCGACCCCGGTGCCCCGACGCGCTGGCGCCAACTGCGGAACGGCCTCATCGGATCTTCGCCGCCGATCGCCCTCAACGATGTCCTGAAAGGGGATCGACCGCTTTGGGCCGACCTGGACGGCGATGGGCGCGATGACCTGGTGGTCACCTACCCCAACGCCTTCGGGTGGTACCGGAGCGAGCTCCCGCCCGCAGCGCCGGACTGGTCCCTCAGCATGCCCGCCCTCGACACCTTGTGCTGGTTCGGAGGCAGCTACGCGCTCCCTCCACCTCTGCCGGCGACCGGGTCCTGGTCCGGCCCCTTCGTGGCCCAGGGCCAGTTCCAGGCCTACATGGCCCCACCCGCTGCCTATGCACTCCAACACCTCGTGGTCGACACCACCGGCTGCCCTGTATCCGCGGACGCATCCCTGCTGGTGGTGCAGGCCCCCACCGTGCAGCCCCTGATGGCCCCGATCCCCACCTGCCCCGATGGTCCCGTGCAACTGGTGGCACGACCGTCCACCGGCGTGTGGTTCGGAGCGGTGGACAGCACCGGTCTGGTGGACCTGGACCAGCGGCCCATCCTGGGCGAGGTCATCTTCGTGCTGCAGGATGCCGCCGGGGGAAGCTGCGCCAGCGAAGGGCTGTGGCTCGACCTGCCCGCACCCGCGCCGATGAGCCTGCTGGTGGATACCGCGATGTGCGCCAACGATGCGCCGCAGACCGTGGTGCTCAGTGGCCCATCACCCGGCACGGTCTCCCTGAGCGGACCGGTGTTCGGCGCGCAATACGTGCAGCCCCACATCCTGGCCGTGCAGTTCGATCCGGCGCTGGGGCCCGGGACCTACGCGCTGGTGACCACCGCCGAGGCCGGGGCCTTCTGTGCCGACACGCTAACCACCTGGATCACCGTACACCCCGAGCCCGAGGTGCTCCTCACCCCGTTCGACACCTTGTGCAGCAGTTCGGGCCCCTACTCCCTGCACCACGCGCAACCGGCCGGGGGCCTGTGGAGCGGCTTCGGCGTGCTTGGTGGACACTTCGATGTGAGCACCCATCAGTTCGGCAACTACCTGCTGCACTACAGCTTCACCGACCCCAACGGCTGCAGCACCGAGGCCTCCCAATCCATCACCGCCCTGCGCCGTCCCTCGGTGTTCGGCCCTGCCGATGGGTCCATCTTCTGCGCGGATGAAGGGAGCCAGGACTACCACGCGATCCCCCTGGGCGGGCTGTGGTCCGCACCGCTCAACGGCGCGGATGGTTCGCTCGATCCCACCTTCATCGCCCCGCTGCCGTACGACGGTGCGGCCATCTACACCTTCACCGATGCCACCGGCGGCCAGTGCAGCAACCTGCCCCGCACCTTCACCGTCCAGGCGCGCACCGTTCCGGAGGTGATGGCCGGTGGTCCTTACTGCGACAACGGGCCCGTGGTGGAGCTCACCGGATCACCGGCGGGCGACTGGGGCGGCGCGGCCACCGGCGCGGGGACCATCGGGCAGTTCGACCCCGCGACCACCGGCGCGGGGGTTCAGGTGATCACGCTCACGGCGGCGCTCGCGGACGAGTGCCCGGGCACTGATTCCGTCGAAGTGGTGGTGCTCGCCGCGCCGCTCGCCGCGCTCAGCCTTCCGGTGGACACCCTTGGCCTGCATCAACCCATACTGCCCTTGGCCGGTGGATCGCCTGCGGGCGGCACGTACACGATCGACGGCCTGACCGTGCAGGAGTTCAACGCGCAGGAGCACGGCCTCGGCTGGGTGGTGGTGCAGTACGCCGTGAACGATGGGACCTGCACAGGGACCGCCATGGACAGCATTTACGTGGACGACGATACCGGCCTGGGGCCGGATCGGTCCTCCACGTCCCTGCGGCTCTGGCCGAATCCGGCCACGGACCAGCTACGCATCGATGCACGGCCGCACCAGGCCATCGTGCGCGTGTTCGATGCCACCGGGCGACCGGCCATGGAGCCGAAGGGCCCCTCGTTGCCGCTGGTCCTGGACGTCCACGCCCTGGCACCCGGCCGGTACACGGTGGAGGTGGTCCGCGGTGACCGCACGGACAGGCTGCCGTTGGTGGTGGTCAGGCCGTGATCACTCGACGGTGTACCGCCGCTCCTCGCGGATGAGCTTCACCGGGTCCTTGCCGCACCGGCCCTTGTCGCTGGAGGTGCTGCATGTGACGATGGCCTCGGACCGCACCAGGCACCGCGCATCACAACACACTTCCACCCGGTTGAGCACCCAGCGGTCGCCGCCACCGGGGCGCATGGGCACGATCGCGCTGTCCGCCGGCACGGTATAGATCACCGCGGTCTCCTTCAGCACATCGCCCGGGCACTCGGTGCCGGGCCGCCAGTGACACAGCAGGTGCACCTCGGTCCCGCGCGTGTTCACCAGGTTCTGTGCATCGAGCTGGGCGATCGCACCGCCGCCGATCAGGACGGCGGTGAGCAGGGACCGGCGGTGGAGGCTCATGGCAACGGCTTGTGCGCCGAAGCTACAGCAGCAGACGCGTTGTTCCTCCCGGACAGGACGGCCCGTGCGGACCGGTGCCGGTGTCAGTCCAGCCCCAGGGTGATCTGCTTGCCGGGTTCGTAACCGATCAGCGGATCCTCCGGCGAGCGCTCCACCTCCTGTACGGCCTGCTGCCGCTTGAACCGCTTCACCGGGCTTTCCTCCAGGCCCTCCTCCTCGGGCGCTTCCAGGTTGCCGATCTCCTCATCGCTGATCAACATGCCCTGGACCTCCTCCAGCTCGGGGGTCATCGGGATGAAGACCGGATCGAGGAGCTCCAGCTCCTTCACCTTGAACGGCGTTAGGCGGTTGCCCAATGCCTTCACCCCTTTCACCGCGATGAAGGCCTCCAGGTCGACCTCCTCGTCGGGGCGGTCGCTGCTGCGCTTGTCGAAGCTCACCCGCACGCGCGGATGACCCACCAGGCTGTGCGCGGCCAGCCGGCTCTCCGCATGATCGGTGATGAAGGACACGGGCTCACGGGCCGGTTCCACCTGGAACCGTTTCACCTGGAACTGTTGCTTCTCGCCCTCCCAGTACACGGCGCTCAGCACCGCCTTCGGATCCCACTTGACCACGGTGAGGGCGTTGTCCGGAAAGTGCGTGCTGAGCACGAAGGGGAACAGCTGATAGGTGCCGTCGCCCATGATGGCCAGAATGCGGTCCTCGCCCGAGAACCGGCCCAGATAGCGCCCGTGACCGGTGTCGTTGAGGCGGCGGACCGTCTCGTCGAACCAGATGGGGATGGCGCCGAGCGTGCTGCCACCGCGCTCCTTCAGCACCACCTTCTGCACCATGTACCGCGTCAGCAGGTTGCCCTTGCTGCCGCGCCCCTTCACGGACAGCTGGCTGAAGTCCACATCGAACTTCGTCTTGCGCAGGTTGGGCCGCGGTCGCAGGGTGACCTGCACCACTTCGGCGGCACCGTCGGGGTTGGCGCTGAAGTACTCCACCTTGCTTCCGGGCGCACCGCTGGTGAGGTCGTACTCCTTGTCGCGCGTGATGCCGGTGACGGCGAAGCGCTTCATGTAGTACGCACCCTTGGGCCCGTCCTGGTAGACCATGTGGTAGATGGTGCGCTCATCGTTCTTCTTCCACACGCCCACGTGCAGCACGCCCTTGCCGATGAACTTCTTATCGGCCACCTTGGTGACGAGCATGGTGCCGTTCTCGCGGAACACGATGATGTCGTCGATGTCCGAGCACTCGTCCACGAACTCGTGGTTGCGCAGGCTCCAGCCCATGAAGCCCTCGGCCTTGTCCACGTAAAGCTTGCGGTTGGCCACGGCCACCTTGGTGGCCACAATGGTGTCGAAGGTGCGCAGTTCGGTGCGGCGCTCGCGGCCCGCCCCGTACATCTTCTTCAGCTCCTTGAAGTGCTCCACGGCATGGTCCACCAGGTGGGCCAGCTTGTCCTTCACCTCGGCGATCTGGTCCTCCAGACCGCGGATGTGCTCATCGGCCTTGAAGCTGTCGTACTTGGAGATGCGCTTGATGCGGATCTCGGTGAGGCGGAGGATGTCCTCCTCGGTGACGGGGCGGCGCAGTTCCTTGACGTGGGGCTTCAGGCCCTTGTCGATGAAGCTCAGCACCTCCTCCCAGGTCTCGGCCTCCTCGATCTTCCGGTACACCTTCTTCTCGATGAAGATGCGTTCAAGCGAACTGAAGTGCCATTGGGCCTCCAGCTCCTCCAGCCGGATCTCCAGTTCGAGCTTCAGCAGGCGCAGCGTGTTCTCCGTGCTGATGCGCAGCAGTTCCTTCACGCCCACGAAGCGCGGCTTGTCGTTCTCGATGACCACGGCGTTGGGCGCGATGCTCACCTCGCAGTCGGTGAAGGCGAAGAGCGCGTCGATGGTGGTGTCCGGGCTGACGCCCGCGGCCAGGTGGATGAGGATCTCGGCGTTCTCGGCCGTGTTGTCCTCGATGTGCCGCACGCGGATCTTGCCCTTCTCGTTGGCCTTGATGATGCTCTCGATGAGCGAGGTGGTCGTGGTGCCGAAGGGGATCTCGGTTATGACAAGGGTCTTGTTGTCCTCCTTGCGGATGCGGGCCCGGCAGCGCACCCGGCCGCCCCGCTCGCCCTCGTTGTAGTTGCTCACATCGGCCAGGCCGCCCGTGGGGAAGTCGGGCACCAGGTCGAAGGAGCGCTTGCGCAGCACGGCGATGCTGGCGTCGATGAGCTCGTTGAAGTTGTGCGGCAGCACCTTGCAGCTGAGGCCCACGGCGATGCCCTCGGCACCCTGCGCCAGCAGCAGCGGGAACTTCACCGGCAGGAAGATGGGCTCCTTGTTGCGGCCGTCGTAGCTCAGCTGCCACTCGGTGGTCTTCGGGTTGAAGACCACGTCCTTGGCGAACTTGCTGAGGCGGGCCTCGATGTACCGGGGCGCCGCGGCGCTGTCGCCCGTGAGGGTGTTGCCCCAGTTGCCCTGGCAGTCGATCACCAGGTCCTTCTGGCCCAGCTGCACCAGCGCATCGCCGATGCTGGCGTCGCCGTGCGGGTGGTACTGCATGGTGTGCCCGATGATGTTGGCCACCTTGTTGTAGCGCCCGTCATCGAGCTCCTTCATGGCGTGCAGGATGCGGCGCTGCACGGGCTTCAGGCCGTCGTACAGCGCGGGCACCGCACGCTCCAGGATCACGTAGCTGGCGTAGTCCAGGAACCAGCTGCGGTACATGCCGCTCACGCTGAACGCACCACCGGTGCCCGGGGCCAGGCCCGGCACACCGCGCTCACCACCCTCCTGCCCTGCACCTTCCACCGGACCTTCCTCCGCCCCGGTGCGCTCCTCCGACCCGTCCTGTTCGTCGTTCATGGCCATGTTCCACAGATCGTCTCGGGACGACCGAATGCGTTGTTGTTCGTGAGCCGCATCTCCAGGCAGACCTCCTGTCCGGGCTGGTACTCCAGGCGGTAGAAGCGGAGCGTGTGCGACCCTGGCGGCACCTGCCCCACGAGCGTCCGCGTACCCTCCACGAGGTCGTGCACCTCCACCTGATAGCTGGCGGACGCCAGGAAGAGGCTCGCGTTCACCTTGAACTGCACCACCTGGCGGAAGAAGTTCGGCGGACCGAGCACCTGCTCCACATAGATGGTGTCCAGGCCGAAGACCGCCGGCCCCGCGTAGTCGGCATCGAAGGGGTTGTTCGTCAGGGCCGCCAGGTCGATGTCGTCCTTGTAGCAGCCGGCCAGCCCCTGCAGAAGGGCGGCCATGATCGACAGGTTGCGCAGGGTGCTCATCGCAGGGGGATCGTCAGTCCGGCCGCCCACACCCCACGTCCATCGGGGCCCGGCAGCCATACCAGCCCATCGAAGCGCACCTTCTCCCTGTCGTCGAACAGGGGCAGCGGGGTCCGGTCCGCGCGGCGGTACGACCAGATGGTGTAGGCCGCCGCGACGGCGAACACGCCGGTGCTCACGCCCAGCATCACCTTGCTCCGGCGGAAATCGTCCTGGTGCGCGGGGATGCGGTCGTTCTTCAGTTCGGCGATCTCGCCGGGGTCGGCGCTCGTGTTGTAGAGGTTCTTGTCATTCCGTAGTTGTTGTCCGGCCTTGCTATAAGCAACATACGAGGCCGTAGCCCAGCCCAAAGCTCCAGCCGTTGCCACGGACGGCAAGGCTTTCGACAGCCACTCTCGTTTGCGGAACCGGCCAAGCGCATACTGATACTCGATGAACTCCGCCGAATACGGCAGCCGCACGACCAGTTCGCGGCTGCTGCCGGCACGGACGTACACCGTGGTGTCCACGATCCGCCGGGTGGGTGCCCAGAGCTGGAGCCGATGGTTGCCTTCGGGGAGGTCCAGCACGCGTTCCTGCATGCGGTGCGCGCCGTCGAGGATCACCTGGAAATCATGCCCCGGATCCACCACCAGGCGCAGTTGCCCGGTGGTCTGGGCGATGGCCGGCCCAACGAAGCAGCAGAACGCCCCGGTGAAGAGGAACGCGGCGATCAGCCCCCCGGTCCCGCCTTGTCCCGACCGTCGACCGCCGTTCGATGTGCACGACCTGTCCTGTTGCAGTGCCATCGTTCTCATACCTCTTCCTCGACCTCGTCCAGTTTGCGGGCAATGGCCTTCACCGGGTCCTCCGGCTTCTGGTTCACCACGTCCTTCTCCACGCGCAGGTTGCCAATGATGAACTCCTGCCGCTCGGGCGTGTTCTTGCCCATGTAGAAGTCCAACAGCTGCTGCACGGCGGCGTCCTTGGTGATCATCACCGGCTCCAGCCGCATGTCGGGCCCGATGAAGTGCTTGAACTCGTCGGGGCTGATCTCGCCCAGACCCTTGAAGCGGGTGATCTCCGGGTCGCGGCCCAGCCGGGCGATGGCCTGCTGCCGCTCCTCGTCGCTGTAGCAGTACACCGTCTCCTTGCGGTTGCGCACGCGGAACAGCGGTGTCTGCAGGATGTAGAGGTGGTCGTTCTTCACCAGGTCGGGGAAGAACTGCAGGAAGAAGGTCATCAGCAGCAGCCGGATGTGCATGCCGTCCACGTCGGCGTCGGTGGCGATGACGATGCGGTTGTAGCGCAGCCCGTCCATGCCGTCCTCGATGTCGAGCGCGGCCTGGATGAGGTTGAACTCCTCGTTCTCGTACACCACCTTCTTGGTGAGGCCGTGGCTGTTGAGCGGCTTGCCCTTGAGGCTGAAGACGGCCTGGGTCTCCACGCTGCGGCTCTTGGTGATGCTGCCGCTGGCGCTGTCGCCCTCGGTGATGAAGAGGGTGGTCTCCTGCTTGCGCGGGTCGTTCTTGGGGTCGCTGAGGTGGATGCGGCAGTCGCGCAGCTTGCGGTTGTGCAGGCTGGCCTTCTTGGCGCGTTCGCGGGCCAGCTTGCGGATGCCGCTCAGCTCCTTGCGCTCGCGCTCGCTCTCCAGGATCTTCGACTGCAGGGCCTGCGTGGTCTCCGGGTGCTTGTGCAGGAAGTTGTCCAGCTTGGTGGCCAGGAAGTCGCCCACGAAGCTGCGCATGCTCTGCCCGCCGGGTTCGATCTCCAGGCTGCCCAGCTTGGTCTTGGTCTGGCTCTCGAACACCGGCTCGATCACCTTCACGGCGATGGCCGCCACGATGCCCGTGCGGATGTCGCCCGCCTCCCAGTCCTTCTTGAAGAACTCCTTGATCACCTTGGCCACGCCCTCGCGGAAGGCGCCCTGGTGCGTGCCACCCTGGGTGGTGTGCTGGCCGTTGACGAAGCTGTAGTACTCCTCGCCGTAGTGGTTGGCGTGGGTCATGGCCACCTCGATGTCGTCGCCCACCAGGTGGATGATGGGGTAAAGCGGCTCACCGTCCATCTTGGTGGTGAGCAGGTCCAGCAGGCCGTTCTTGCTCTGGAAGCGCTGCCCGTTGTACACGATGGTAAGGCCGGTGTTCAGGTAGCAGTAGTTCCACAGCAGCCGTTCGATGTGCTGGTCGCGGAACTGGTAGTGGCGGAACATCTCGGTGTCCGGCTCGAACACCACGCGCGTGCCGTTGGCCTCGGTGCTGGGCTGCAGCTTCTCATCCTTGCGCAACACCCCGCGGTCGAACTCCGCCCGCTTCATCTGCCCCTCGCGCACGCTCTCGATGCGGAAGTAGGTGCTCAGGGCGTTCACGGCCTTGGTACCCACCCCGTTGAGGCCGACGCTCTTCTTGAAGGCCTTGCTGTCGTACTTGGCGCCGGTGTTGATCTTGCTCACCACGTCGATCACCTTGCCCAGCGGAACGCCGCGGCCATAGTCCCGCACTTCCACCCGGCCACCGTCGATGCGGACCTCGACCTTTTTGCCGTGGCCCATGACGTACTCGTCGATGCAGTTGTCCAGCACCTCCTTCAGCAGGATGTAGATGCCGTCGTCGTAGCTGCTGCCGTCGCCCAGCTTGCCGATGTACATGCCCGGCCGCAGGCGGATGTGCTCCTTCCAGTCGAGGGACCGGATATGCTCTTCACCGTAGTTCGTCTCGCTCATCGTGCTTCATCGCCCATCCGGCCCGGAGGGCACCGTCCAACGCGGTGGCCGTTCGGGTCCGAACGCCGGAGATCCAACAGGGACAAGGGTTCCGGCGGGGCGCCACGAAGGTAACCCAGCCCCGGCAGCCCCGGTCGGCCGATCCGGGGAACGGTTTTCAACGATCCGGCTCAGTTTTCAACAGACCGGGCGGTCGCGGCCTGCAGCGGCGCCAGCCATCCCACGGTCAGGGCCCCGAAGGCCTGCCTTCCGCCATGAAGGGACGTATCAGTGGACCCGAGCTCCACCCCCCCGCTGAGCCCGAGCAGCAAGCCGCGCAGCGGCTGGTAGCGAAGGCCGGCCTGGAAGGCGGTCACCAGCAAGGCGCGATCCTTCACGGACGGCTGCAGCACGTAGGTGCTGCTCGTCACTTCCGTCCATTGGGGGACCCAGCCAGGGTCATAATGCGTCGTGGTGGTCTCCACCGTGCCCATCTCCAGTGCGGAGGCGACGAATGCGAGCCTCACCGCTGGTCCGGCGGTGACCGCCAGCGATCCGGTGGCCTGCCACCACCCGTGCACGGCCAGACCGCCTTGGAACATCGGAGCGCTGAAGCGCCCCGACCATCGGCTCACGTCACTCCGCAGCGAGGATGGCGCCGTGTACGAGCTCTCCGAGCGGATCGTGGCACGCTGGCTTCCCAAGCACACCTCCGGACCGATCAGCAGTCCGCCGCGGCCGCCCTCCGGCCGGACGAGCACCGCAAGCCCAGCTCGGAACCCGAAGGCATGGATCCGATCGCTCCCCATGAAGGTGCGGCCATCTCCGTCCCGATAGCCCGGCAACAGCCCGCCTTGCACCAATGAGGGGCCCACCTCCAGCAGCATCGCGGGCTGCGCGTTCGCCCCGGTCATCCAGGTCGCCGCGGTCCAGAACAGGACCAGCTGGCGGTGGCCGTCGCGTCGTCGCATGGGCATGGAACGCATGACCTCAGCGATCATTACGGCAACTGCTGCGGCACCGTCCCGGTCGGCACCGTGCCGCCCACGTTGCCCAGGATCGGGTCGCGGTCGTTGCCGGTGATAACCGCGCTCCTGACCTGGGATGAACCTCCGACAAGGCTTCATCCGACGAACCTAACCCGACGACCATGAACCGCCACCTTCCCCTGACCGCGGGCATTGTGCTCCTCGCGCAGCTTCATACCCATCGCCTGCCGGCACAGGCGCAGCTCCCACCGCACGAATACGAGGTGCATCCGGAACTCCTCAACCCGGACGCACTTGAGCAACCGACCGGCGTGCTTGCAGGACCGGCTCAAGCGATCCTGGATCGCAGGATCCAGCCCAGCATGCTGGGTGTGCAGGAAGAAGGCCGGGCCGACCTGCGGTACCTCGGGAAAGTGAACCCCGTTCCGTCCGCAGTGGATTCTCTGAAGCGCATCCTGAACGAGGCCACCGAGCATCTCGGCTGGCGTGAGGGGATGCCCTTGCCGGAGCCGGTCGACCCCAAGGCCACCTCACCCTCTGTAGGGTTCTCCTTCGATGCGAACACGCTGACCACGGTGACCCCGCCGGATAATGGACTGGCCATCAACGACCAGGATGTGCTGGTCTCCGTGAACAACGGCGGCCTGCGGATGTACCGGTATGATGGCACGCTGCTGGCCGATCACACGTGGCATGGGTTCACCGGCTTCGCGCAGTGCTTCGACCCTCGGGTGATCTACGACGCCGAAGCCGATCGCTTCGTCATCACGGTCCTTTCCGGCACGCACTCATCCACTTCACGCCTGCTCCTGCTCCTCTCCAGTTCGATCGACCCCATGGCACCCTGGCACATGTACGACTTCCCTGCTTCGCAGCTCACGCAGCACATCGGCAGCGGGAACTGGATGGACTTCCCCGCCGTGGGCTTGTCCGACAAGGATCTGTTCGTCAGCGTCAACCTGTTCAGCAACAACAACGACATCTTTCAGCGGTCGGTGATCTTTCAGGTACCTCATGGGCCGGCCTATGCCGGAGGGGCCTTCACCTACCTGATCTGGTCGGTGCCGACGAGCCCCTTCAGCGGATACCATGTCACGCCGGCCCCGAACGGATGGTCCGGCCGCTTCGGAACCGGGCAGTACTTCGTCGAATCCCGGCATACCGGAGGCGGGCAGCTCCGGGTGCTGCGCATCACCGACCATAGCAACGGTTCGCCGCAGCTCACACAACAGCTGGTGAACGTGACCGGCTACTCCCTTCCGGCGGACGCCCATCAACCGGGATCCATCAAGCGGCTCAAGGTGAACAGCTGTGCGATGCAGAACGTATTCCACCTCGATGGTCACCTGCACGGCGTGCTCACCACCGCCAGCAACGCCTCGATCGCCAAAGTCCGCTACATCCGCATACGCTTATCCAACATGTCCACCTTCAGCACCACCTTCCATTCGAGCGCGGAGAACAGCCTGGCCTATCCATGCGTGATGCCCTACAGCAACTACGCCCAGGGCGGACCCGACAGGAATGTGATCGTCGGGATGCTTTCCAGCAATGCCACCACCATGTATCCCTCCATCCGTGTGGTGAACTGCGACGATGCCGGCACCTGGTCGAACTCCGTGACGGTGAAGGCCGGACAAGGACACATCGCCTACACGACGAACAGCACCCAGCGCTGGGGGGATTACATCGGTATGTGCCGTGAGCATACCGCATCGGATGAGCCGCGGGTGTGGATCGCCGGCGCATACGGCACCTCTTCGCACGTGTACCGCACCTGTATCGCCCAGATCGGCGCGATGGGGCCCATGACCGGACTTGACGATCTTCCACACGAAGAACCCTTGACCGAGGCGCATGTGCATCCCAACCCGGCTTCGGAGCGGGCCGTGTTCGAGTTCATCGTCGAAGAGGCACGACCCACCCAGGTCATCCTGCTCGACCCACACGGCCGCATGGTCAGGGATGTGTTCGCGGGTCTGCCCCGTGCGGGCAGGAACCAGATCGCCTTCGACGTCTCCGACCTGCCTGCCGGCCTCTACCTCATCTGCAGCCTCATGGATGGGGCCGTCCAGCACAGCGAACGCATCGTGGTCCAGTGACCCCGACGGCGCGCCACGGCCGTAGGTTGGCCTCCGGCCGTGGCGTTCACGGCAACTGCTGCGTCACCGTCCCGGTCGGCACCGTGCCGCCCACGTTGCCCAGGATCGGGTCGCGGTCGTTGCCCGAACCGGTGTACTTCACCTGCCCATCGAGGGTGACATCCGCCGGCAGATATCCGGAGGTGGTATTCGTGGGCACCGTGCCCCCGATGGCCGTCAGGATGGGATCACGGTCGTTGCTCCCGCCGGTGTACTTCACCTGCGCATCGCCCACCACGTTGCCCGACCACAGCAGGGTCCGACCGTTCGCGCTCTTGCGTGCGTTGGTGCCCCAGGTGGCCGTGGTGGCCACGCTCAGGTCCAGCGCTGTGGCCGTGGCGCTCAAGGCGATCGGCTGCGCCGTCATCACCCCCAGGTGATTGCGGTGACGCACCGCCACGTGGTAACTGCCCGCGGCCTGGCAGAAGCCCAGCGGCGAGATGCCGTCCACCGCCACCACATCCCCGTCCCGCTGCACCAGTGCGGCCCGGGCCTCCAGCACCTGTGCCGGCACGGTCGCCGAACGCAGTTCCACCAGCACCCAATCCGTGATGGCGCTGGCGCCCGTGACCGCAAGGACCGATGCAGTGGTGGTGGTGGCTCCGGTGAGCGTGTGGCCCAGCGCCGTGTAAGGTTCGGTGAGGGGCAGAACGCCCTGCCGCCGCAGGCTATCCACCATCAAGCTGGCTGCGCTTCGCCACGCCCCGTCCAACAGCACCTTCGCCGCGAGCACCGTGGGCGGGGCCACCTCGCAGGGAGGCGTGCCGGTGGTGAAGGAGCCGGGCTGCGTCCAAAGCGATGTGCCGCCCTGCCCGCCGATGCTGCCCTGGCAGACCGAACGCACCTGGAACTGATGCGCCGTGCTCCAGGCCAGTCCCGTCAGCGGCAATGTGGTGCCGGTGACACCCGGGACCAGCGTCCAGGTCGGTGCCGTGCTCTCCTTCCATTGCACGTCGTAGCCCGATGCGCCTTGCACCGCCGACCAATTCAGCGTGGCGCCATTGTACGTGATGCCCGTCACGGACTGGCCCTGCGGACGGTCGCAGGTGCTGGACTGGGCGGAGACCATGAGGCTGTAGCACGCCACCGGGTCGCTGGCCCCGTTGGAGCCAAAGACATGAACGACGTACGCGCCGGCCGCCGCATTGGCGTAGTTGATGAACTCGCTGTTCGTGCCGCTGTTCTGCGCAAGGGCCAGCTGGTTGCCTCCGGGCCCCAGCAGCCGTACGTTGTAGTTCGCCGGCAGACCGGACAGGAAGATGCTGATGGTGCTCGTGCCCGTGATGCTGAACCCATAGTGATCGGCGTCCGATGCCGTGGCGATCAACGCGCTGATGTTCGCTGGAAGCACCACCTGTGCCGCTGTGGCGAAGGTCTCGTTCGGCTCCAACGCATCCGGGCACGGCGCCGGGGTCGTGAACACGGTGCTCGCGCTGAACGCCGAGGTGGCCGCACCGCAATCGCTCTGCACCTGGAACTCGTACGCGGTGGTCTGGCTGAGCCCTGTAAGCCCATAGGTCGTGGTGGTCAGCCCCGGAATGGTGGTCCATGTGGGGGCGGCCTGTGGTTTCCAGCGCAGCGTGTAGGACGTCACGCCGAGGTTCGACCAGCTCAAGGTGGCCGCGTTGCTGGTGAGGTTGGTGACGCTGAGCGTGCCCGGCGGATCGCAGCTGCTGCCGCATTGCGCCAGGCAGGTCGCCGCGTTCACCCGGTTGCGGATCACCGCCGCGGGCTGCGGACCAAAGCCGTTGTTGAAGTTGATGCCCACGCCGCCTACCAAGTGGCAGTAGCTCATGATAGTACCTCCACCCGCCGGCAGCGGACCTGTGGCGCAGGAGCCCTCGGTGTACCCCGCGGTGGGGCCACAACCGTCGATGGCCGTGCCGTTGCCGTTCCACACGCAGGCGTGCGTATGCGCCGAGCCCAGGTTGTGCCCTTGCTCGTGCGTCACCACCTCCACGCTCCAGCTGTAGGTGGGCACATTGCTGTAGCTGCTGTTGATGTCGCTGTACGCCATGCGCGACGAGGTGCTTCCGCACAACGAGTTGATCCACGCGATGCCGCCTCCACCGCTGTAGCCCAGCAGGTGCGCCAGATCGCCGTTGAAGCTGGTGCGGTGCGCGCCGAACTGGTTGAGGTAGTTGCTCGTGCTCGGGCCCGTGTATGGACTGGGCACGTCCCACACGAACACCTCCTGCAACTGCACGTCCACCCCGTCGTTGTCGAACAGGATCGCGCTCTGGTTGAAGAGGCCGGTGACGTAGTTGGTGGCGGCCACCACGGTGCCTTTGTCCTGGAAGATGGGGTGGTCCACCTCCCAGTAGAACTTCACGCAGCGGATCGTCCGGTCATCGGCATCAGCCTGCAGCTCGCCGGCATGGTAGGGACCACCCGAGTACTCCGCCTCACAGCTCATCGGACGCCGTTCACGCAGGTCGTGCTCGCGATACACCACATGAACGTCCTCATTCCTCAGCCGCCCCAGCACGAGCGCGCCCTGCGCATCGCGCACCAGGCCGATCAGTTCATCTCCGAACACGCTAAGCCCCGCCACGGAGGAGTTGTCGCCCATCACCCGCCCCCTGTAATGCACCCCAGGGTCGACCACTGCCGTCCCGTGTGAGGCCGTGGTCACCGTGAAGCCGTCGGCCAACGGCTGCCAGCGTTCCAGCTCCAGCGTCAGCGGTCCATCAGGCGTGGGCAGGGTGAATCGGAACGTCGATGGGGCATCGTTCCGAAGGGCGATGGCGGCCTCCCGCTCCACATGCAGCACCGTGGCTCGCGTGCAGGCCTGTTGCCAGAGGGCGGTCGTTCGCGCTTCCTCGGCCGCGGCCTGGACCAAGGTCCTTTCCGGAAAGGCGGTCCCGCGATCGTGAAGGGCCTGGATGCGAGCGGCCACCTGGCCAGTGGAGCGATCCTGCGCGACGAGCCCCGCGGACAGGAGAACGAGGTGAAGCCCAAGTGTGCGGCGAAGCAGCATGTAGGCAAGGTAGGGAATGGATGCACGGCTCACATCCCACGCCCGACGCAGTCGAGCGGACCACATGGTGCTCCGAAAGAGCGCCTCCTCCCCCCCTACCTCAACCCCCGCTTCACCAGCAAGGGCTCCACGCTGGGGTCCCGGCCGGTGAGGTCGCGGTACAGCTCGGCCTCGGGCTTGCTGCCACCCATGCTCAGCACGGTGCGGCGGAACTTGTCGCCGTTGGCGCGCGTCATCCCGCCATTCTCCTTGAACCAGGCGTAGGCGTCGGCGTCCATCACTTCGCTCCAGAGGTAGGCGTAGTAGTTGGCGGCGTAGCCGGTCCACGCATGGCTGAAGTAGCAGCTGCGGTAGCGGGGCGGCACTTGTGCGACGTCCAGACCGTACTTCTGCAAGGCGGCCTTCTCAAAGGCGTCCACGTCGGTCACCAGCGGGGCATCAGCAGGCAGGCTATGCCATTCCAGGTCGAGGAGCGCGGCGGCGAGGTACTCGGTGGTGGCGTAGCCTTGGTTGAAGCGGCTGGCCTTGCGCAGCTTGTCAGCGAGCTCCGCGGGCATGGCCTCGCTGGTCTTCCAATGCTTCGCGTAACTGTTGAGCACCTCGGGCACCAGGGCCCAGTTCTCGTTCACCTGGCTGGGGAACTCCACGAAGTCGGTGCTGGTGTTCGTGCCGGCGAACTTCGGGTACTTCTGCGCGCTGAGCATCCCGTGCAACGCGTGCCCGAACTCGTGGAAGAGCGTGGTCACATCATCCCAGCTCAGCAGACAGGGCTGACCGGCCGCGGGCTTCACGTAGTTGCAGTTCTGGGTGATCACGGGCTGCTGGCCCAGCAGGGTGCTCTGGTCCACGAAGCTGCTCATCCACGCGCCGCCGTTCTTGTTGTCGCGCGCATAGTAGTCGCCGTAGAACAGGCCGATGACCTCGCCGGTGGTGTCGATGATGTCGAACACGCGCACGTCCGGGTGGTAGACCGGCAGGTCCTTGCGCTCCTTGAAGCGCAGACCGAACAGGCGCTCGGCCGCGAAGAACACGCCGTTCTGCAGCACGCTCTCGAACTCGAGGTAGGGCTTCACGGCCGCCTCGTCGAGGTCGTACTCGGCCTTGCGCACCTGCTCCGCATAGAGGTCCCAGTCCCAGGAAGCGATCTTGAACCCGCCCCCCTGCTTGTCCACGATGGCCTGCAGCTTGGCGGCCTCCTTGCGGGCGTTGGCGGCAGCGGCCGGAGCCATGTCGGCCATCAGTTTCAGCGCACGGTCCGGGCTCTTCGCCATCTGGTCATCCATCACGTAGTGCGCCCAGCTGGGGAAGCCGAGCAGCTTGGCCTTCTCCGCGCGGAGCTGTGCCAGACGGGCGATGATCTTCCGGTTGTCCCATTCGTTGCCGCGGCCGTTGCGCTCCAGCGAGGCCTTCATGATCCGCTCGCGCAGGGCGCGGTCCTTCAGTTCGGCGAGCGCCGGCTGCGTGGTGGTGTTGCGCAGGTCGATGAGCCACTTGCCATCCTGGCCTTTGGCCTTTGCTGCGGCCGCCGCGGCCTCGATCCCCTCGGGGCTCATGCCGTCGAGCTGCTTCACGTCGTCCACCACGATGGCCGAGGCCATGCGTTCCTTCAGGATGTTGTCCTCGAATTTCGTGGTCAGCTCGGCCTCTTCGCCATTGAGGGCCTTCATGCGCTCCTTGCCGGCCGCATCCAGCAGGGCTCCGGCGCGCACGAAGCGGGCGTAGTACCGCTCCAGCAGACGGGCGTCCTCGGGCAGCATGCTCATGCTCGCACGCTGGTCGTACACCGCCTTGATGCGCTGGAAGAGCTTGTCGTTGAAGGTGATCGCATCGGCGTGTGCGGCCATCCGCGGCGCCAGGTCGGCCTTCACGGCCTGCAGGCTGTCGTTGGTGGCGCTGCCGGTCATGTTGTAGAACCAGTTGGTCACCCGGGTGTAGGCCCCACCGGCGCGCTCCAGGGCCACGACCGTGTTCTCGAAGGTGGGTGCCGCCGGGTCGTTCACGATGGCGTCCACCTCGGCCAGGTGGCGCTTCATGGCCTCCAGGATGGCCGGACGGAAGTCGGCATCGGTGACCTTGTCGAAAGCGGGGGCGAAAAAGGGCAGGTCGCTGCGCTCGAGCAGCGCGTCGGCAACGGCGGTCTCCATGGTGCTCGTGGTGGGTTCAGGGGCTTGGGAACAGGCGGCCAGCAAGGCCAGGGCCGCGATCGGTGAAAGGGGGCTGTACATGGGTTCCAGCAAAGGGGTCGCAAGGTAACCCCATGGCACGCGCGGCCATCCCGGGACGGACGGTGCTCGTGCTGAAGGCCGCAGACGTTCAGCAGATGACGCGGGCAAGGCTGCCCATGACCCTGTGCTGAAGGGATGCCTTGAGAGGGCTGAACCAGGAACAGGCGGGACGCCTGTTCGACATACTACACGTTGAACAGGAAGTGCATCACGTCCCCGTCCTTCACCACGTACTCCTTGCCTTCGGTGCGCAGCTTGCCGGCGGCGCGGCAGGCGGCCTCGCTCCCCAGGGTGATGTAGTCGTCGTAGCCGATGACCTCGGCGCGGATGTAGCCCTTCTCGAAATCGGTGTGGATGACGCCGGCGGCCTTGGGGCCCGTATCACCCTGGTGGATGGTCCAGGCGCGCACCTCCTGCACCCCGGCGGTGAAGTAGGTCTGCAATTTCAGCAGGTGGTAGGCCGCACGGATGAGCTTGTTCACCCCGGGCTCGTCGAGGCCGATGTCCTTCAGGAACATCTCGCGCTCCTCCGGGGTCTCCAGGCTGGCGATCTCGGCCTCGATGGCCGCGGTGACGAAGATGACCTCGGCGTTCTCGTCCGCCACGGCGGCCTTCACCTTCTCCACGTATGCGTTGCCCGTGGTGGCGCTCTTCTCCTCCACGTTGCACACGTAGAGCACGGGCTTGGTGGTAAGCAACTGGAACTCGCTCAGCAGGGCCGGATCATCGTTCACCGTGACCACGGTTCGTGCGCTCTGCCCCTTCAGCAGGGCCTCGCGGATGCGGGTGAGCAGCTCGAAGCGGCGCTTGGCCTCCTTTTCCCCGATCTGCGCCTGCTTCTCCACTTTCTTGATACGCGCCTCCACGGTCTCCAGGTCCTTCAGCTGCAGTTCGATGTCGATCACCTCCTTGTCACGCACGGGGTCCACGCTTCCGTCCACGTGCACCACGTTGGGGTCGTCGAAGCAGCGCAGCACATGCAGGATGGCGTCGCATTCGCGGATGTTGCCCAGGAACTGGTTGCCCAGGCCCTCGCCCTTGCTGGCGCCCTTCACCAGGCCGGCGATGTCCACGATCTCCACGGTGGTGGGCACGATGCGCTGGGGCTTGACCAGCTCGGCCAGCTTGTTCAAGCGGGCGTCAGGCACGGTGATGGTGCCCACGTTGGGCTCGATGGTGCAGAACGGGAAGTTCGCCGCCTGCGCCTTGGCGTTGCTGAGGCAGTTGAACAGGGTGCTCTTGCCCACGTTGGGCAGGCCGACGATGCCGCATTTCAATCCCATGGGTTCCGGAAAAGGCGCGCGAAGGTACCGCTTCCGGTCCGCGTTCGTGCAGATGGCCGGGACGTGCGTTGCTTTGCGGACATGAGCCTGAACGTGGACAGGGCCCGGTCGATGACCCCGGGGTGCGCACATCGCCTGCACTTCAACAACGCCGGCGCCGGCCTGATGCCCCTGCCCGTGGTGGAGGCCGTGAAGGCGCACCTGGACCGGGAATCGCACCTCGGGGGCTACGAAGCCGCGATGGAGGCCGCCCCGCTGCTGGAGAACACCTATGCGGCCCTCGCCCGGCTGCTGAACTGCGGGACCGACGAGATCGCCCTGCAGGAGAACGCCACCCGCGCCTGGGACATGGCCTTCCACAGCGTCCCGCTGGGTCCGGGGGATGTGATCCTCACGGGCCACGCGGAGTACGTGAGCAACTGGCTGTCCATGCTGCAGGTGTGCCGACGCACCGGGTGCGCGGTGCAGGTGGTGCCCAACGGCCCCGACGGGGCGATCGACCTGGACGCCCTGCGGCGGATGCTCGACCACCGGGTGAAGCTCGTGGCGCTGACCCACGCCCCATCGAGCAGCGGCCTCATCAACCCCGCCGAGGAGGTGGGTGCGATCGTGCGCGGCAGCGGCGCCCTCTTCCTGCTGGATGCCTGCCAGAGCGTGGGCCAGCGCGTGCTGGACGTCGAACGGATCGGCTGCGACCTGCTCTCCGCCACGGGCCGCAAGTTCCTGCGCGGGCCGCGGGGCACCGGCTTCCTCTACGTGCGGCGTTCCGTGCTCGACCGGTTGGAACCGCCCTTCGTGGATCACTTCGCCGCCAGCTGGACGGACCGCGACACCTTCATCTGGCGCCCGGATGCGCGGCGCTTCGAGGATTTCGAGCACAGCGTGGCCTGCCGCATCGGGCTCGGCGCGGCGGTGGACCATGCGCTCTCCTTCGGGATGGCCGCCATCAGCACGCGCACGGCCGCATTGGCCGAAGACCTGCGCACGGGGCTTGCAGCGCTACCCGGTGTGGTGGTGCGCGATACCGGTACGGTACGGGGCGGCATCGTCACCTTCTCGATGGAAGGGCATGACCCTCTGGCGCTGCAGGCGGCTTACGCCGACAAGGGGATCAACGTGTCCGTCGCGCGCCACGAGATCGCCCGGCTCGACCTGGAGGAACGGGGGATCGACCGTGTGGTCCGCGCTTCACCCCATTATTACAACACCGTGGAGGAACTGGACCGCTTCCTGCAGGTGACCCGGCGGATGGTGGACCGTTGAGACCGCCCGGGTAGCTTCGCCCGCATGTCCCAGCTTCCCCAGCTCCTTGGCGCCGCGCTGCTGCTCATCGCCTATGCCCTTTCGCAGACGGGCCGCATCCGCAGCGACTCCCTGCCCTACCTCCTGCTCAACTTCCTGGGCGCGCTGCTGCTGGCCATCGACGCCATCCGGGCGGTGCAGTGGGGCTTCATCATCCTGGAGTGCGCATGGGTGCTCTTCTCGCTGCCCGGCCTCCTGAAGGTGCTCGGCCGCAGGGGGACCGGTGCGGCCTGATGCGGCAGGAACGAAGAAGGGCGCCCGAAGGCGCCCTTTTCGATCAGCGGACCCGTAGGGATTCGAACCCCAAACCTTCTGATCCGTAGTCAGATGCTCTATCCAATTGAGCTACGGGTCCGGCTAAAGCGGCTGCGAAGATAACGGATCCGCAGAAAGCCGATCAGGGTTTGTAGTGCTTGAGCGCCTCGGGCATGTAGGCCTCCAGGTCATGCACCCGGGTCTCGTCGCTCGGGTGGGTGCTGAGGAACTCCGGTGGCTTCGCCCCGCCCTGCGCCGCCATCCGTTCCCAGAAGGCCGGTGCGGAGCGCGGGTCGTAGCCCGCCATGGCCATGAACACAAGCCCCATCTTGTCCGCTTCGGTCTCGTGCTTGCGGCTGTAGGCCAGCATGCCCAACTGGCTGCCGATGCCGTACGACTGCAGGAAAAGGTCCCGTGTGAGGCCCGGCTTCGATGCCGTGAGCGCTTCGAGGGTCATGCCGGCGCCTTGGATGGCGAGGGCCTGGCTCATGCGTTCGTTGCCGTGGCGGGCGATGGCGTGGGCGATCTCGTGCCCCATCACCACGGCCAGACCGGCCTCGTCCTGGGTCACCGGAAGGATGCCGGTGTACACCACCACCTTGCCGCCGGGCATGCACCACGCGTTCACCGTGGGGTCGTTCACCATGTTGAACTCCCATTGGAAGCCGGCCACCCGCTCGGACGCCCCCACATCGTTGAGGTAGCTGGTGGCCGCCTGGGCCAGGCGCTCCCCGATGCGACGGACCTGCGCCGCACGGCCGTCGGTCGCGGGCAACACCTGGTTCTGCTGCAGGAACTCCTGATAGGCCGTGAGCGACATGCCCATCATCTCGCTCTCGGGCAGCAGGTTCAACTGGCTGCGGCCGGTGATGGGCACCGACGAACAGCCTGTGGCCACCACCAGGGCGGCGAGCAGTGAGGCGCGGTGCTGCAGCATCGTCACTGAATGGTGGCTGAGAGGCCGCGGTCCAGCAAGGCCACGCACATGGGCTCCAGCGTGTCGAAGGTGCCGCGCTTCACGCTGCACTTGCCGCTGTAATGCACGATCCAGGCGCATTGCTCGGCCTGGATGGGATCGTGCCTGCAGATCTCCACCAACGAACCGATCACGTGGTCGAAGGTGTTCACATCGTCGTTGTGCAGCAGCAGTTCGCGCTGCGGGCCGTGTTCGCAGAGCAGCTCAACGAGCAGGGCCTCCTCAGGTTCGGTGACGTGGGCCATCGGGGTCGGGATGGCGCGAAAATAAGCGGTCGCGTTCCCCTATGGCGTCACCAGTCCAGGGTCCACCAGCACTTCGGTGCCGAACCGCTGCAGCAGCGCCCGCGCTTCGGCCACCGGGATCCGTTTGCCGTTCAGGTAGGCCGTGATGAAGGCGTCCTTCACCCCCTTGGTCACGGCCTCTTCGCGGCGCGTGCGCACCACGTCCATGTCGCGGAAGATGCCGGTGGTGTACCGGATGCGCCCGCCGGGGATGGCCTCGCTGTTGAGCGGGGTGATGTTGAACAGCTTGTCCAAGGCGACCGGCTTGGAGTAGACACCGACCTGTACGGTGAAGAAGAGGCCTTTGACGGTCTCCACCTGCCGTGCCGGTGCGGCGGTGGGGTCGTTGTAGTACGCTGTGACATCGGCCGGCGGGCTGAACTGCGCCATCACTTCGGCGGCCGTGGCCGGATAGTTCGCCAGTTCCTGACCGGCGGCCGTGGGGGCGGGCTGCAGGTCGGAGGGTCGTTGCACGGTGACCTCCGGTGCGGGTGCGGGGGACGGGGCCGGTACGGGTCGCGTGGCCTCCGGGGTCGGGGCCTCCGCGATGGAGCGTGGTGCCTGCGTGGTGGCGGCCAGGTCGCCCTCACCCTGGGCCAGGCGCCTCGCTTCGGCCAGGGAGATCCGCTCGCCGTTGTAGAAGGCCACCACGAACGCATCACGATAGCCGCGGCCGCGCACGCTGGCCTTGGCCTCATCGGCGGACGCGAAGCGCGTGAAGAGCCCGGCCGTGTAGCGCACCAGTCCGCTCGTGGTGCGTTCGCCGGTCACCGGCGCCAGGTCGCTGAACACCTGCTGCGGCACAGGGTCGCGGAAAGCGCCGATCTGCACACTGAAGACCAGGCCGGCCGGCAGCGGTTGCTCCATCGGGATCGGCGTGGCGCGGGGCAGCGGAGCGGCCGCCATGTCGAACACATCGCGACGCAGCGGCTCGGCCGTGACCTCCAGACCGCGGGCGCCATCGTTCGAGCGTGCAGGTGCCGCAGCAGGCGGGGTCGGAAGCGCCGCCGTGCCCGCCGATGACGGATCGCCCTCCCGCACGGGAAGTGTGGTCGGTGCGCTCACCGGTCCGGGGACCTGACCCGCGCGCACCTCCGCCATCAACGGCTCCCCACGGCGCGCCCGCTGTTCCAAGGCCATGATCTCCGAGGCTGTGTCGATGTTAAGCTGCTGCAGGTACAAGGCCGCCTGACCATCGTTGAGCGATGCCGCGCTCTTGAGGCGCTGAGCCACGGCGCTGAGCGAATCTCCCCGTTGGGCGAGCACGATGGAACGGGCGCGCAGTGCGGCCACCTGCTCCCGCCCGGCCTCCTGGCCGGCTGACGGGGCGGTGCGTTCCAATTCGTCCGCCTCTCGCGTCAACGCTTCGGCGAGCTGCTTCATGCCGGCGGACTCCTCCGCAGCATTGGTGCCGGCCTCCTGCTGTTCCATGGCCTTCACCTTGGCCTGGAAATAACGGCTCCGGTCCACGTTGTCCATCACGAGCAGATGCTCCTCACCGCTCAGGTAGTAGTAGGTCCTCAACTTCTCGGCAAAGGCCTTGGCCTCGGCCACATCGCGCTGCCGTTGCTCCAGGACGCGGGCCTCTTCGGCGGTGAGCAGGGAGGCCTGATGCAGGGAATCGGACAGGGTCTGCAGGCGGATGGCCTCCCGTTCCAGTTCGGGCCTGACCTTTTTCTTTGCGATGAGCGCACTGTCGCGCACCACCACGGCACGGTCGGCCAGGGCGATGGACCGCTGCTGGTCATCCGCAGAACGGTCCAGGGCGGCTTTCGCCTGCTCCCGCAAGACCGTCTCATCCTCGAGCAGGAGCTCGCTCACGTCCATGGCGGACATCGCGTCGCTGGCCAGGAAGGTGGAGTAACGCACCTGACCGGACGGGTCGAGCGGAGCCGACCGGGTCGGAGCGGCGGGATCCGCGCCTTGCGCTGCGCCGGCGGCGACCACCGGTTCCGCAGCACCTTGGGTGGAGGGCGCATCCGGCCTCTCGGCGGTGTCCAGGGCTCCCCCCCCTGCACGCACCACCGTATCCGATTGAGCAACGGCCTCGGTCGGCGGGACGGTCTCCATCACCGTGTCGTTCGCGCTCACCGGTTCCTCCTGAAGAGCCACGACCGCCGCCCCGGCGCCTTCGTCGGTCCGTTCGCGGTCGGATCCCTGCGCCAGGGTCGCAGCCGCACCGAACATGCGCTCCTCCACCTGCGCCATGGTCAACGGCTCTCCGCGAAGGAAGCGGTCGCTGGTGATGTACGCCTGCGCGGTGATGGCCCGATCGACCGCGGCCAGCGCTTGCAGTTCGGCGGTGTACGCCAGGCGATAGAGGCTGTCCCGGGCCAGAATGTCCTCCGTGCGGTCGGCAAGCTTCCGCAGGCGCTCGCCCTCCGCCGCGTAGGTGCGGGAACTGCCCTCCTCAGCGCGGGCAAGGGCAAGCACCGGCTCATCGGGGGCAAGGCCGAGAGGGGCCACCTTGGTGGACAGGAGCTTCAGGCTGTCACGTCCGGCCTTGAGCTCCTGCCGCGTGATGTAGGCCAAGCGCTGACCCATGTCGGTGCGCAGGATCAGCTGATCGTCGATGGCCCGGTCGGCCTCCTTGCGGATGCGGTCGTAGGTCTTCCCCTGCACCGTATCGAGCATCGCCTCCAGGGAGTCGATCCGGACCTGGAGCAGGTCCATCTCCGCCAGGTCCTTGTCGCGCAGGGCCACGGCCTCGCCCACCTCTGCGGACCTCACCTCCAGCTTGCTGGTGTACACCGCGGTGGGGCGCCCGGCGATGGCCACATAGCGTGCCGCCTCCGTGCCGGACATCGCAGTGGCCCCGCGCACGGCCTCCGGGTCGATCCCGGTGACGGGAGCGGCGGTGACCAGCAGATCGCTGCGCATGGCTTCCGACCGCAGGCGTTCGGCGCGGGACTCCTCGGCGGCCTTGAGCATCCGCAGCCGGTCCACCCGGGGCAGCACGTCCGCGGAGCGGGACGGCTCGCGTTCGATGATCTTCAGTTGCCGCTGCACCTGCACATCGATGCTGTCCACGAGCATGGCGCTCAGATCGCTGAGCGCGGCCACGCGCTCGTCAAGGTCCTGAACGGCCTGCAAACGGGCCACATCGGCCGCGTGGCCCGGGGTCAGCAGTTCGATGAGCTGTTCATCGGAAAGCCCCGCCGGCAGGTCCAGGGCGGTGCCGCCGACCACCGCCACCTCGGGGCTGTCGACCGGCTGGATGGTGGACTCCGCAGCGATGCGCGCAGCGGCGGCGGCGGCATCGAGGCTGTCGATCCGCGTGCGCACCTGGGTGATCCGGGCCGTGACGCGTTCACGCTCCTGGCGGTCGCGCGTGGCCGCCCGCAGTTGCTGCAGTTCGGCCACTTCGTTCTCCAGCACGAAGCGCTGTTGCTCGATCGTCATGGCCGGCTCCGGGGTCTCCGCCTTCTCCGGCCCCTCCTCGGATGCAACGACCTCTTCGCGGATCTGCTGCGGCGTGGGCGGCACCTGCGCCACCGGCTGTGCTCCAGCGGCACCGTCGCTCGTCACCTTCGGTTCGCCAGAGGGAGAGGTCGTCGCTTCCTGAGGCCGCACCGGGGCTTCCGCGATCGTGTCGTCGGCACCGCCTGAAGTCGTCGCTGCGGCGATCGCGTCAGTGGGCTGCTCGGTGGCGGCATCCGGTGTCACGCTCCCTGACTGGGGAACGGTCCTGTCCGGGGCCTGCTCGCTGGGAACCTCCTGCGCCGTGGCGCCTGCAGCGGTGGAGGGGCGTTCTTCGGGGATCGCCCCATCCTGGGCGGTGATGCCCTCCGGCTGCACCACCTGCACCGGCGCGGCCTGCGGCTGCTGCCCTGCGGGTGCGGAGATGGTGCGCGCCGAGGCCTCCTCGGCCGCCGTGCGCTCCGACGAGGTCGACGTGGTCGCCTCCCGTGGTTCCGCTGCCGCGAGGGCCTCGTCCAAGCGCCAGTCGTACCGTGCTGCGGGCTCCTCGGCCAGCTGCGCGGCCGTGGCTCCGCTGTAGCGCTCATCCACCTCCAGGCCGCCGATGCGCTGCACGTTCTGCGCGATGCGCCCGGCGAGCGCTTCCATCGCGGAGGCATCCAGCTGCGAGGCCGGGCGCAGATCCGGCTGCTTCAACAGGCCCGCCACCAGCTGCCCCCGAGTCCGCATCGTGGCCACCTCCTCCTCGGCCGCACGTGCCCGTTGGTAGGCCTTGGTGACCTCCTGCCCCAGGTAGCCGAGCTGTTCGCGCTGTTCGGTGAGCTCCCGAGTGATCTCGTCCTGGCGGGTCTTGCCCTTTGCGGTGGCCAGCTCGCGTTCGAGCCTTCCGATGCGGTCGCGAAGCTCGCTCTCCTCGCTGCTCTTGCTGCGGGCTGCGGCCATGGCGCGTGTGGCCTCCAGTTCCTTCTCGGTGGCCTCGCGTCGCACGCGCTCCACCAGGTCGGGCGTAGCGCCGGAGCCCTTCGCGGCCTCCTCGAGCTCGCGGGCCTTCACCAGCAGGGGCAGTGTGCGCTCGGCCTGCTTCGCGTTCAGCGCATCGCCCAGTTCGGTGGCCAGTGTGGCCGTGCGCTGGGCCCGCTGTGCGGAGGACATCCGCTCGGCGTCGAGGTCCTGCCCGGTGCGCATGGCGGCGCGGGCCTTGGCGTTGGCATCGGTCGCGCGGGCGCGGGCCACCGCCGCATCGCGCATCAGCCTGTCGCGGGCCACCGTGTCCGTGGTCAGGGCCGCCTGCTTCACGAGCTCATCCGCCCGGGCCGCCGCGCGCTCGGCCTCCTGCACGGCCTCCTGGGCCAGGGTGAAGGCGGCGCCCGAACCATCGGCCAGGTCCATCAACCGCTGCTCGTCCTGCCGGGCGGCCTTCTGCAGATCGGCCACCACGGAGGCCGCCGTGCGGTCGCCGGTGAAGCCCGCTTCGTTCATCAACTGATCCGTGCTGCGCGGCGCCTCCTCTTGGGCGACGGGCGGTGCGGCCGTGGCCTGCCCCACATCCAGCCGGGCACGGCGCTTGATCTCCTCCAGGGCCATGGCCACCAGATCGCCCTCCAGCGCCTCCTCGAAGTAGTTGCGGATCAGCAACCGTTCCTGGCCGCCCTGGTCCTCCAGCTTCAGTTCCTGGCGATAGGCGCGCGGGCCATCGCTGCGCGGCACCTCCACGATACCCGCATGGGTGCGTCCCGAAGGGCCCGCCTCCACCAGGAACCGGTAACGGCCGCTGCGCGGCAGGCTGATCAGGTAGGTGCCGTTGATGTCCGTCCGCACATCGGCCACCACCTCGCGGGTGAGGCCATCCTCGACGATGATGTGCGCCTTGCGGTCCTCCGGATCGAAGTCCGAAGCGAAGGTGCCCTTCAACACGGTGAGCACGACCGGCACCTGCTCGGTACTGACGCGGTACACGTGCAGCATGTTCTGGCTGCTGCTGCGCGCCGAGGCGAAACAGGCCTGCCGGCCCTCCCCGTCCACGATGTAGAACAGGTCCTCGTCGGGCGTGTTCACCGCGAAGTCGAGGTTCTCCGGTCGCCCGAAGGCGTCCATCCCCCGGTCGTAGGTGCTCTTGAAGATGTCATAGCCCCCCATGCTGTTGTGCCCCTTGCTGGCGAAGTAGAAGCTCCTCCCATCGGGATGCATGAAGGGGAAGTCCTCGTCCTGGTCGGTGTTGATGAAGCCGGCCAGGCGCACCGGTGCGGCGAAGGTGCCGTTGGGCAGGAGCTCCGTGCGGTAGATGTCGCGACCGTTCTTGCCGTCCCTGCCGTAGCTGCCGAAGTAGATGGGTCCGGGCTTGTCGGGCAGGTGGATGAGCGAACGGCCGGTGTACTTCCTGTCCAGGGGCGTCTTCAGCTCGTCCGGGGTCACCACGATGCGGCCGCCGATGCCTTCCAGGTCGTAGTAGCGGAAGAACTCGCGATCCTCCACCTCCACCTTGCTGCTCACGGTGATCTCCTTGAGGCTGCTGAGGAGCTGCTGGCCGTTGCGGCACTGCTGTTCCAGGCCGTCCACGGGATGGGCGGCGATGGCCTTGGTGTCCCCGGTTCCGCGGAAGCGCTGGTAGGCGTTCAGCGCGTCGGCGAAGCGGTAGTTGAGATGATAGGCGCGGCCCAGCCAGTACCAGGCGAGCGCCGGCATGGCCGGGTCCTCGGCCGCGTACTTCAGGAAGCCGATGGCCTTTTCGCGGTCGCCGCCGCCGTGCAGCACGCAGGTGCCGAAGTGGTAGTTCAGGCGGCGGTCACCGGGCTCCAGGCTCACCAGTTGCGAGTACATGGGCAGTGCCTCGGCGAACCGCTCCTCGGCGAAGAGGGCGTCGGCCTTGGCGCGCAACTGCTTGTCGCCCTGTCCGTGGGCGAGGAAGGCAGCGCACAGCCACAGCGGGAGCACCGCGAGGCGGGTCATCATCGAAGAGCGCGCCCTTATACCGCTTGGAGGGGTCGGCGGTTTCATGGGCTTCCGGCGTTCCGTCCGGCCAGGTCCAACCGGTTCTCCTCCCCGCGCCACAGGCGACCGATGTTCTGGCGGTGGGTGTAGAGCACCATCAGGCACAGCACCACGGCGAAACCCACCTTCACCGGACTGGTCTCGTGGAACACCAGCACCACGGCCAGCGGGTACGTGACCGCTGCGGTCATCGACCCGAGCGAGACATAGCGGGACAGGATGAAGACGAGCGCGAAGGCCCCCACGCAGAGGAGCGCCGCGCCGGGGTGCACGGCGAGCACCCCGCCCAGGGAGGTGGCCACGCCCTTGCCCCCCCGGAAGCCTGCGAACACCGGGTAGAGGTGCCCGAGCACGGTGACCAGCACGAGCGTCACCCGGAACCACATCCACGCCTCCCCGTCCACTTCCAGCCCGGAGAGATTGGGCAGCACGCGCACAGGCATGAAGCCCTTGAGCACGTCGAGGAGGAGCACAGGAACACCGGCCCTGGGGCCGAGGACGCGGAAGGTGTTGGTGGCGCCCGCATTGCGGCTGCCGTGCTCCCGCACATCGATGCCATGGAAGGCCCGGCCCCACCACACCGCAGTGGGGATGCTGCCGATGAGGTAGGCGAGCACCACGCTGAACGCTCCGTACACCCAGGGGAAGTCCATGGTTCAAAGCCCGAATCGGTCGCGGAACTCGTCCACCTTGCGTTTGTTGGTGAGGATGAACTGGTAGGCCGGTTCGTCCTTCCTGCTCTCCATCACGCGTTTGTCGTCCTTCAGTTCGCTCAGCATCGTGTTGAACTGCTGATCGCTGCTGTAGGCATAAAGGTAGTTACGCGCGTACTGGAAGAAGTAGTAGGTCTGGTCATCGAGCATCAGCAGGATGGTCATCGCATCGCCACTGCGCTTGCGCTGCAGCTCCACCTTGCCCTTCACGTAGCGGAACACGGGCTTCTTCAGCACGGTGCCCACGCCGATCGGGCCGCGGCTCAGCCAGCTCTGCTCCAGCTCGTCCCAGTAGAGGTTCACGTCGCAGAGGTTGAGGGCTTTCACCAGTTCGTCGGGCAGTTTCTTGATCTCGCCCTTCAGGCTCAGTTCGCTGATGAGCTTGTCGCTCTTCTCCAGGCCGAGCACTTCGCGCAGTGAGCGCTCGTATGGTGTCTTGGTGATGTCCACCTGCTTCTGATCGGGATAGGCGAGCATCTCGGTGGTCATGCGCTCCAGGGCGTTCTCCAGGAAGAAGAAGTCGGCCATGATCACCACACGGGCCGTGGTGCTGTCCTGTCGGTGGAGCAGCGAGCCCACATTGTCCACGGCCACGCGGCCCAGGTTGAGGCCATGCCGGATGCGGCCGTCGCCCTGCACCAGACAGTCCTCGGTGCCCAGGCTCACGAGGTCGCCCGGCAGGCTGCGCTGGCGGATCTTCTCCTTGTTGCTCACCACATAGGCCTTCTTCGCCTTGTCGTAGAAGAGCAGGCCCTGGGCACTGATCACCGGGGCGTCCTTCCGGTCGCGCTTGCGGCTCAGGAAGGTGCCGTAGGTGGTGAAGGGGTCCTCGGTGGTGAGGAAGACGCCATTGCCGATGGCCTGACCCTTGTCATCCAGCAGCGAATCGCTCACCGGAATGAAGACCTCGAGAGGGTCGATGCGGCCGCTGAATCGCATCCAGTTGCGTTCCAGACCGGGGCATCCATGCTGCACACGGGTGCTTCCGGTGAAGGTGAGCTCCTTGATGCTGGCCTCCAGCAGCACTTCGCCGAAGAAGTCGAACGCGGGGCTCAGCTGGAAGCCCTCGTCCTCCAGCACCCGGCCCCGGGCATAGGTCTGGTAGGCGGTGTCCACGTTCACGTTCTGCAGGCGGATGGTGTACGTCCTCTTGTTCTCGTCGACGTAGTCGTACTGCCCGGTGGCGCTGTACTCACGCCGCTTGCGGATGTCCACCGTCGCATCGTAGATGCGGTGGTGCTTGGTGACGAAATTGGCGGTGACCACCGCGTTGGTGAGCGGGTCCATCTCGGCGTTGCGGCGGATGCGCACACGCATGCTGTCCGGCGTCACCAAGGCATCGGCCACCTGGATGTACTGCACGTCGTTGGCGGTGATGAGGTGGCGTTTGAGGTCGTACCGCGCCTTGGGCGCCATGAAGGCCAGGGAGTCCTGGTCGGGCCGGATGCTGATGAAGTTCGATCCGGAGAGCTGCAGGTCCTCGGAGGCTGCCGCGGCCGTGCGGTCGCTCTCCAGCTCGATGTCGCCCTGGTCCATGTACCACTTGAAGCGGTCCATGTAGCAGATGTACTGGTTCACCGGGAACTCCACCTTGGTCTCGTCGCCGTTGCTGACGAACTCGCCGAGGCGCTCGTCCAGCTTCACGGTGGCGTTCACGTTGTCCGTCCGGAACGCGATGCTGGCGGTGTCCCCCTCGGTGAGCCTGAAGTCGCTGGTGTCCGAGTGCAGCTGCATGGTCTTGAAGTCGAAGAGGTCCGCGCGCAGGGTGGCGTTGGTGAAGTCCACGAGCCCGGCTCCGGTCATGCCCTTGGGGCCCAGGTCCGTGTGGCCGTGCAGGTAGGCCTGCCCGTCATACATCACCATCGGGGCGCGGGTGGAGGCGGCGAAGAGGTTCTCACGCTTCGGCTCGAGGCGCACGAAGACCTGCCCGCCCTTCACGCCGGGCACGTTGAGCGCCGCGGTGCTTGCGGCATTGAACAGGGTGTCGGCCACACCGAAGGTGCTGTCCGGACAGAACACAAGGGACTTGGAATTGGCGATGGTGGTGAGGTAGGCCAGCTCGCCATCGCCCTGCAGGCCGTTGAAGTTGAGCGTGATGGTGTTGTCGAACTTGGAGCGCTTGCCATAGAGCGGCATGCCTCCATCGCCCGTGGATCGCACGAAGCCCAGGGCATAGTCCGGCTGCAGACGCAGCGGCTCCTTGATGTCCGGGAAGATGCCGGCGCTGACAAGGGTGCCGGGGAAGTACAGGCCCGCGTTGGTGAAGTTGTCCAGGCTGTCCAACTGGAAGGGATCGCTGCGGTAGTAGAAGCGGTCGCGGTCGTACACCCCTTGCTGGATGCGGGGGTTGTCGTAGTAGACGAAGGACTCCTTGGCGCTGTTGAACTTGGGGTACTGTGGGTAGTTCTTCTGCTGCAGTCCGCTCTTGTTGGTGGGTGCATCCACCTCCAGGGTGCCGCTCACCTGCTCGAGCACGTTCCGCACCCGCACCCAGCCGGTCTCCCCGTTCTCGTCGGGCTCGAAACTGTCCGCGTAGAAGCTCACCGAGTCCACGTTCAGCAGGTCCATCGTGAAGGGCTCGTAGTGGAAGTAGTACTCCTTGCCATGGTACTGGAGCTTGCCGGCCTGCACCATCCCACCGAAGGTGAAGTCGCGGCCCTTCTTGATGGTGATCTTCTGCTCGCTGGGGAAGATGCGCACGTCCTGGGAATCGCTGAGGATGATGCGCGATACGCCCACCAGCGCCAGGTCCCAGTTCAGCAGGTTCAGGGTGGCGTTCACGCCGTCCTGCCCCTTGCTGTTGAACTGCAGCACGTCGTAGTCCACCTTGCCGGCACTGGCCAGGATGTGCTGCTTGAGCCGGGGCTTCACGTGCACATCCTCGGTCTCGGGGTCGTAGTCGAGGTAGCCCTTGTTGGCCATGTCGATCAGCAGGGGCACCACCTGGTCCTTCTGCATGCGGGTGCCGCTGGCGAACTCCTGCGCGGAGAAGTCCATGCCGGCCTGCTTGGTGAAATCGTTGAGCCGCACCAGGGGATGGATGGCATCGATGCCGAGCATGGCCATGTACCGCTTCTCCTTGAAGTAGTTGAAGCTCTCGAAGCTCGCCCGGTCCTGCGTGCTGCCCTGCAGGTTGCCGAACTGCACCACCGGGTCGCCCTGCTTCCAGGTGAGCACCTCGAAGTACATGTCGAGCTGATGGTAGGTGTCGTAGTACGGCGCCTTGCTGAGGCCCTCGTCCTTCTTGATCAGGGTGAGCAGCTTCTTGTCCTTCAGGTAGCGCAGGCTGACGCTGGGGTGATGGATGCTGTCCTTGTCCACCACCAGCCGCACGCCCACGTCCTCGCTGGTGATGCGCTCGGGCTCGATGCTGTAGGCGAGGCCCTGGGTGATGATGAAGGGGCGCTTCTCCCGGTAGAAGGTGAGGTAGGCGGGCTCCTCACGGGTGCCGTAACCCTGCAGCTTGGCACCCTGCATGCTGAAGCCGCCCTCGAAGTCGATGCCGTCCACGATGTCGCGGATCTTCATGCGGCGGTCGTAGCTCTCGAAGCGCGGGTAGCTCGCGTTGTCCTCGTCCACGTTGGCCAGCACCTTGTCCGTGAGCCGGCCCAGCAGGGTGCGTTCGAAGTAGGGATCGTTGAACTGCACGCTGTCCACCTCGAAGGTGCTGCTCTTCATGCGCACCTCGTAGGGGCCGTTCCACTCGGCGAAGGTGGCGGTGGGCTTGAGGCCCGCGCGCTGCCAGGTGACCTTGCCCGCGCGCCCGCGCCACAGCTCCTGGGTGGGGTAATAGGTGCCGCTGGTGCCGATGATCACCGCGCTGTCCCCCTTGGCGAAGCAGCGCAGGTCGGTGCGCTCGAACACGACCTTCGGCACCGAGTCGTAGGCGAAGGTGAAGCCGGTGCCCGAGGCCTGCCACCGCGTGCTTGCGCTCTCGTAGATGGTGCGGTCCCGGAACAGTCCGGCGCACATGGTGATGTAGCTGCTGAAGTTCTTCTTGCGACCGCTCTTCACCAGTTCGTCAAGGCTGGTCATCCATGCATCGAACTCGGCGGCGCTCCGTCCCCCGTTGGCGAAGGCCGCCACCGCACCCAGGTAGTCCTTGAAGTGCGGATAGGCCTCGAAGCGTTTCTTCTGCATCGCGTTGGCGATGTCGATCACCCGCCTGCGCTGGCCATCCTGATAGTAGGTACCGTTCCACACGGGGGTGAAGACGGTCTCCATGAAGGCCTTGCCCTCCTTCTTGTCGGCCTCGATCAGCAGGGCGCTCACCTCCTGGAGGAAGGCCGCCGGGTCCTGGGAGAAGGCCTTGGTCTGGGCGATCGCCGGCCGCAGCAGGGCGAACAGGCCGGACAGGGCAAGGACGAGGCGCGGGACGGTGTTCGAGCGGTGCTTCATCATGGTCGGTGGCAGGCGAGCAGGGTCCATTCTCCATGCTGCGCGGCATCGCCATCGCGCAGCCCGGCCGTGCGCGCCGCAGCGCGCAGCGCGTCCGTGTCCGGGGCCAGGAAGCCGCTGAGCAGGAGGGTGCCTCCCGGCCGCAAGGCCATGGCCAGCGCGGGCATGCCGCGAAGCAGCGTGTTGCGCTCGATGTTGGCCAGGATCAGGTCCCAGCGTTCGGGCTGCAGCTCGTTGACATCACCGCGCTTCACCGGCCATTGCCCGCAGCCGTTGGCGTCGAGGTTCTCGCGGGCATTGTCCACGGCCTGCGGGTCGTTGTCCACCGCCAGCAGTTCGGCGGCCCCGCGCCGGGCGGCGAGAATGGCCAGCACGCCGGTACCGCAGCCCATGTCGCACACGGCCTTGCCCGCGAGGTCCATCGCCAGCATGGCCTCGACCATCAACCTCGTGGTGGCGTGATGCCCCGTGCCGAAGGCCATGCGCGGGGTGATGACGATCTCCGTGCCGAAGCCGGGGTCGGCGGGATGGAAGGCGGCACGGATGAGCACCTCCTTCCCCACGCGCACCGGTTCGAAGCCGGCCTCCCACACCGCGTTCCAGTTCGTGTCGGGGACCTCACGCTCCTCCAGGTTCACCTGCACATGGGCCCGGTGCGGGGCAAGGACCCGCTCCACCCCCCGCCGGTCGTAGCGTTCGGAACGGATCGCCGCCTTCACCCCCTGCGGGGTCTCCTCGAAGCTGTCGAAACCCAGCTCCGCCAATTCCAGCATCAGCAGGTCCCGCCAGGGGTCCAGCGGTCGGATGAGCAGGTCGATCTCCGTCCAAGGCATGGGATCATCCGGGGTTCTTCACGCGGTGGGCGATCCGCACCAGCTCCAGGAATGATGGGGCGTCCAGGGAGGCACCGCCGATCAGACCGCCGTTCACGTCCGGGCCGGCGAAGAGCTCGGCCGCATTGTCGGGCTTGCAACTGCCGCCGTAGAGGATGGGCACCCGATCGGCATGCTGCGGCGCCAGGTCCCTGAGGCGGCCGCGGATGAAGGCGTGCATCTCCTGGGCCTGGGCCGCAGTGGCGTTCAGGCCGGTGCCGATGGCCCACACCGGCTCGTAGGCCACGATGAGCGTCGCAAAGGTCTCCACGGGCAGGCCGGACAACGCTTCGAGCAGCTGGGCGCCCACCACCTCCTGATGCCGACCGGCCTCGCGGTCGGCACGAAGCTCGCCGCAGCAGTAGATCGGGGCGATACCCACCGCCAGCAGGGCCTGGATCCGCGCATGCACGGCCGTGTCCGTCTCTCCGAAGTACTGCCGGCGTTCACTGTGCCCCACGATGCAGGATCGCACCCCCAGGCTGGCCAGCATGCCGGCGCTCACCTCACCGGTGAAGGCTCCGGCGGGCGCCTCATGGCAATGCTGGGCGGCCACGGTGATGGCGGAGCCCCGCAGGTGCCCGACCGCCAGGTCCAGAAACGGAAAGGCGGGGGCCACGATGACCTCCACATCGGCAGGGAGCCCTGTGGCACCTTCAGCGAGCCGTGTCAGCAGCTCCGAGGCCTGGGGCCGGTCCTTGTTCATCTTCCAGTTGCCGGCGATCACTGTGCGCATACGGACATACCACCCCGTTTCGCAGGTGGTCGGACAAAGATGGGCGCGCGGTCCGGCGGGCCGCCCCACCCGTGGCCCGCGATATCAACAGCCCCCTGGGATCAACCCTTCGGCCGGCGGAAGTACTTGAGGGGGACCAGCAGCATGCCGAAGCATTCACCGTCCTCGGGGCCCTCGCGCCGGTGATGGGCGAAATGCGCCCTTGCCAGCCCTTGCAGGTAGCGGCTCTGGATCTTCCGGCGCCGACCCGGCCGGTTGTGGATCACCACCTCGTGCACATACACGTAAGCGATGCCATAGAGGAGGATGCCGATGCCCACATAGAGCCGCCAGTCGCAGCCGCCCATCACACCGGTCTGCATGAACAGCCAGCTCGGGATGGCGAAGATCAGGGCGAACCAGTCGTTGCGTTGGAACCGGTGGCCCGGATCCGGCTGGTGATGGTCGCGGTGCAAGCCCCAGCCGATGCCGTGCATGATGTACTTGTGCGCGGCCCAGGCCACCCCCTCCATGGCCAGGAAGGCGCCGAGGATGCACCCGATGTGGAACAGGACCATCATGCCGGCACAAAGGTGCGACGGCGGCCCGCGATCCCGAACTTCGGCCCCTCCCCGCCCCCATGCACCCATCGACCGACCGCCGCTGCGCCGTGATCGGCGCCGGTGTCGCCGGCCTGGCCGTCGCCATCCGCCTGGCCCATGCGGGATGGACGGTCACTGTCCTTGAACGCGGCCCGATGGCCGGCGGCAAGATGGGCGAGCTCCGTCTGGACGGCCACCGGTTCGACCGCGGGCCCACGGTGCTCACCGTGCCGCACCACATCGACGCGCTCTTCACCCTGTGCGGCGAGGATCCCCGGCAACACTGGCGCTACCAGCGCCTCGATCCGGGGTTCCACTACCACTTCGAGGACGGCACCGTGGTGCGCACCTGGGCTGATCGGAACGCCCTGGCTGATGAGTTCGCCGCACGCACCGGGACCGAGCGCGAACGGATGATCCGCTTTCTCGATCGCTCGCGGGAGAAACTGGAGATCACGCAGAAGGTCTTTCTGGAACGGTCGCTGCACGTGCCGGGGAACTACCTGAACGCGTCCACGCTCTCCGGCCTGCTGCGGTTCGGGCGCATCGAGCCGCTCACCAGCATGGCCCGGAGCAACGCCGCGCTGCTTCGCGCCCCGAAGGCGGCCGCCATCCTCAACCAGTTCGCCAGCTACAACGGGGCCAACCCGTACCAAGCGCCTGCGACCCTCAACCTCATCTCCTACTTCGAGCTGGCCCTGGGCTCCTTCCATGCCGAGGGCGGCATGTACACGGTGGCACGGGCGCTGGAAGGCCTCGCCCGCCGGCAGGGTGTGCATTTCCACTTCGACACGCCGGTGGAGCGCATCGTGGTGGAGGGCGGACGCGCCTGCGGGGTGGAGGTCAACGGCATCATGGAGCGCTACGATGCCGTGGTGAGCAATGCCGACGTACTGAGGACCTGGAGAACGCTGCTGAAGGGCCAGCGGGCGCCGCGTACATCTCTCGCCCAACCACGCTCGAGCTCGGTGATCGTGTTCCATTGGGGTATGGCACGAGCCCATCCCGCGCTCGGAGCGCACAACATGTTCATGAGCGGTGATGCCCGCCTGGAGTACGACCGCATCTTCCGCGACCGGACCATGCACGACGACCCGTCCGTGTACGTCCACATCAGCAGCAAGCTGAACCCGCAGGATGCTCCGGCCGGGCATGAGAACTGGTTCACCATGGTGAGCGCGCCCAACAACAGCGGACAGGATTGGGACGCCCTGGTGGGGCGCACGAGGGAGCACGTGCAGGCCAAGCTGTCGCGCATGCTCGGCACGGACATCGCCTCGGCGATCACCTGTGAGGCCGTGACCGACCCCCGTACGATCGAGGCCCTGACCGACAGCCCGCAGGGGGCGATCTACGGGAACAGTGTGAACGGCATCCTCGCGACCCTGCTGCGCCATCCGAACTTCACCCGCCGAATCGACAACCTGTTCTTCTGCGGCGGCAGTGCGCATCCGGGCGCGAGCATCCCGCTCTGCCTGTTGAGCGCACGGATCACCGCGGACCTTGTGCAGCAGCGCTTCCGCCCCTGATCGATCAGGGCAGCTGCGCCTTGGCCTCCTCCAGGCTGGGCGTATCACGACAGGACCACTGTCCGCGTACGGTGCCCTGTTGGAGGAGCACGACACCGGGATTGCTGCGAACGACCGTCTTCACGGTCTTCTCGTCGCACTGTAGGAAGTCGAACGGCGTCTGGTGGGTGTGGCGGAAGTCCTCGATCCGCTCGAACGGGCTTGCGGACACGCCGTAGACATACCAGCCGGCGTTGAAGGCCGCCTGGGCAAGGCTGTTGATCTCGGGCAGGCAGCCGGGGTCCGCCTTCTCCACATTGTAGACCATCACCAGCAGCACGGGCGTGGGGTCACCCAGCACGTCCGCGGTGATGTCGTTGCCATCTCGATCGGTGAGCCCGAAGTCCTGCACGGGGCTTTCCACACCGGCCTTCAGCACCTCCACCCGCCGGTCGACATAGACCCAGGTGCTGTCGTCCCAGGGATAGGCACCGCGCGTGTCGAACTCCTTGCTCTCACCGGTGGCCTGGTTCCGGTAGGTCATGTAGATGACCTGCTCGGGCGCCTGGCCCATCGTCCTCTGTTCGCTGATGCTCTTGCCGACCGCATATGGACGGTAGTCGATCCAGGGCAGATGCGCGTAGCACCACCAGATGAACACGGCGCCAAGCACCGCGATCCAGCCGGCCGTGGTCCATTCGGCGCGCGCACCCTTCGTGTAGCGCTTCACCATCAGATACCCCAGCAGGCCCACGATGGTGAACGCGAGGTAGAAGAAGGAGCCGAAGACCCAGCTCCAGACCGCCACACCGATGAGGCCACCGGGCAGCAGCACCTTGTCATCGGCGGCCGAGTTGAAGGGGATGCCCGGACGGCGGACCGCCGCGAAGAAAATGGGCAGCACGAGGACCAACAGGATCACGTCCTTGGTGAAGCTCTCCCACGGGGTGAGGCTCCGGCCGATGGAACCCTTCATCGCATCGCCGAAGCACCCACAATCGGTGACGCAGGTGACGCCACGCTCCTCGGACACGCCGTTCACGAGCACGGTGTAGGTGCCGTTGGGGTCGCAGGTGGCGGTGTAGGCGGTGAGCCAGCCGAAGAAGAGCGTGAGCAGCACGAGGGCCCAGGTGGCGAGCTTCATGCGACCGCCCACCAGCACGGCGAAGCCCAGCACGATCTCGCCCAGGCAGGCCAGGATCGCCAGCGCGAGGGCCCACGGCTCCAGCCAGGGCATGTTGAGCGCGCTCTCGGCGAAGTACTCCTGAAGCTTGTAGCTGAAGCCGAGCGGGTCGTTGGCCTTCACCAGGCCGGAGACGATGAAGGTGGCGCCGACAAGGATGCGGCAGAGGAGGATCACGATGCGCATGACGTACGGGTCGTTCGGAGGTGGCCGAAGATAGCGGCAGCCCTTCCGCCACCTTCGCGTCTTTGTGAGGGAATTAACAAGCTCCCGGTGTCAGCACCGCACGCACGAACTTCGATCGACCCAACACACGACCGCATGAAGTGGTACCCGACCTTCCTCTTGCTGTGGCTGGCCCCCTCGATGGCACTGGGCCAGACCTTCTTCCTGGAGCATGGTTCCCCCGGCCGGTCGGAACGTGGCCAGATCATCCACCGCACCGTGACGGGCGGCCTGTTCGTGGGCGGTTCGGTGGGCGACAGCGCCATGGTGCAGCGCATCGGCACGAACGGTGAGGTGCTTTGGGCCAGGGCCTTCAAGCCCAGCGCGAGCTACCCGTGCTTCGTGATGCACCTGAACAGCACACCGGATGGCCACCTGATCGGCTGTGGCAATGGCATACCCTCGGGCAGCACGGTCCTCCGCGACGGCTTCCACTTCAAGCTGGACACCCTTGGGAACGTGCTGTGGGTAAGGCGCTGGAACGATGCGCGCCCGGTGTACTCCAAGCGCATCGTGCCCTTGTCCGCCACCAGCTACCTGCTCTTCGCCGATGTGTACGACCTGAACAACTCCCCCACCTGGGCCGATGTGTTCACGGCGCACGTGGATGCGGCCACCGGTGATGTGACCTGGAACTCGGAGCTGTACGACCTGTACGCCCCCGTGCCGTACATCGACGATATCGCGAGCACGGCCCGGCTGGGTGGCGCCCACTATGCCACCGGACGCATCTTCACCAATGGCTCACCGGTGTCGACCTGCAGGGTGTACGTGAGCCGGTACGACAGCATCGGCCAGCATGTATGGACCAGATACCTGTTCTACCCGAACACGGCGGACCGCAGGATGTACGGCACGGACATCATCACCCACGACGATTCGCTGACCATCGCCTTCATCGGCAACATCACCGGCTCATCCAACACCTACAGCGTTGGCGTGGCCCGCTTGGATACCGCAGGCAACGTGGCTTGGGGCCGGGTGTATGACCTGCAGACCAACAGTTCCGAGATCGCTTCGAGCGTCTGCGCGACGGCCAACGGCTACCTGGTGAGCGGTTATGGCATCGGTAGCGGCCCCAAGGACCTTTTCCTGTTGGAGGTCTCGCGGGAAGGGACTCTCCTGTGGGCGCGTTCGTACGGAAGCAGCGCACAGGAGGAGGGCCTGGCCCACCACTACGGGCCGAACGCGCTCGTCGACGGGAATGAGATCCTGCTCATCGGTCGACGGAAGTACGCGGTCGACGAGAACCTGCTGATCCTGCGCACCGCGTTGGACGGCACGATCGACTGCGCACCCACCGCGTCCGCCACCTTCACCACCACGGCGCTCCCCACGGCCTCATTCGCCACCACCTGGACCGCCGCCCCGTTGAACCTCCTGCTGGGCAGTTCCCAGCCCGTGGCCGGCACCAGCATCACGGACGCCTGTGCGGCCCTCGTTGCCGACCTCGGCCCCGATACCACCAGCTGCGACCCGCTGCTGCTCGATGCCGGCAACCCCGGTGCCTCCTACCTGTGGAGCGATGGCAGCAGCGGACAGACCCTGCTCGCTGACACCGGCACGACCTGGGTGCAGGTGACCGTGGACTGCTGCACGCGCACGGACACCATCCACATCGGCGGCGGCCCGCCTGTGGCGGCCTTCACCTGGGCACAGGACCCGCCCGGCTCCACCGATGTGGTGTTCACCAACACCAGCCTGAACGACAACTGGAACATGTGGATCATCGGCAGCTTCACGGCGAACGGCGACACCGCCACCTTCTCCTTCGAGGACCACGGCCACTACACCGTGGGGCTCATCGTAGGCAACGACTGCGGCAGCGACACGCTGTGGCTGCAGGTGGACGTGTTGCCGAGCACGGGGGTGATCGCGCCGGTGCAGGCCGAACGGCTCACCTGCCTGGTGCAGGATGGAGGGATCCTGGTGTTCTTGCCCGGCCAAGGCCCCTGGTCCCTGGAGATGATCGATGCACGAGGAGCAATGGTGCACCGCACCACCAGTGCCGGATCGACCGCCTCGCTGACCCGTTCAGGAATTGCGCCGGGCCTTTACACCCTGCGCGGCCAGAACGGGCCGCGACTGGCCATCGGGAGGCTTTTCATTCCTTGAACAACGGCCAGCTGGCCGCGGACGCTAGGCCCCTTCATCAAGACGGATCATCGCGAAGACGCCGTAGTTGACGATGTCCAGGAAGTTGGCATCGATGCCTTCGCTGACGAGGGTGGCCCCGGCGTTGTCCTCGATCTGCTTGATGCGCAAGAGCTTCATCAGGATGAGGTCCACCAGGGAACTGACCCGCATGCTCCGCCAGGCCTCGCCGTAGTCGTGGTTCTTGCGCTGCATGAGGTCGCGCGCCTGCTGGATGGCGGCCTGCACACGGGCCGTGGCCGTGGCCGCATCCAGGTCCGGCGCATCCACCACGCCACGTTCCAACTGCACCAAGGCCATCGCCGCGTAGTTGATGATGCCGATGAGCTCCGGTCGCACGCCCTCGCCCACCTTGCTCTCCCCCACCGTCTGCAAGGTGCGGATGCGTTGCGCCTTGATCATGATCTGGTCGGTAAGGGAGGGGACACGGAGCACCCGCCAGGCCGTGCCGTAGTCCTGCGCCTTTCGGGTGAACAGGGCCATGCACTCGCCGATGGCGGCATCGTACTGGGACAGGGTGCGTTCCATGCGGCGGCGAAGGTATCAGGCCTGTGCGGAGCGCCTTCGCCACCACCAGATGCCCAGGCCGACCGCGCCAAGCCCGGCGGCAAGCCAAGGCCAACCGTCCCTGGAGCCCGTGCTCGTTCCCAGGCCGCCGGACGCGGCGAGCACGCGTTGCACGCTGTCCGTCACCATGCTCTTCCGGAACTCGACGCGAGCGAGGATCGCCCGCGCCTCCTGGCGCTGAAGGCTGTCGTTGAGGACGGCCCTTCGCGCCGTGTTGCGATCGACGCAATCGTGATCGCCGGTCCGTTCGCAGGCCTTCACCAGGCATGCGCACGCCTTCTCCTCCACCGTGCGCAGTTGCAGGTCCGCCGCGGAGTTCGCCGCCCTGCTGCAGTGGTCGATGGCCTCCTTCGGACGGCCCTGCTCCAAGGCGATCAACCCCAGACCGATCAAGGCCTGGGCCAGCCCGGGCTCGTCCCCCAGCGAATCGCGTAAACTGATGCTGGCCGATATCCAGTGGGACGCGCTATCCATCCGCCCAAGGAGCCGATGGACCTCACCGATGTCGTGCTGCATCAGCGCCTTGCCCGCGCGATCGTTCATCAGCACCCGGTATCGCAGGCTCAGGGAATAGAGCGCGAGCGCCCCCCGAAGGTCGCCCCGGTCCTGGGCCAGCAGGCCGAGGTTGCCATAGGCACCGGCCATGCCGGAGCGTTCCTCCGCGGCCTTCGCCGACCTCAGCACTTGTTCGAGCAACCGACGCGCCGAGGCCGTATCGCCCATTTCGCGATGGATGCCACTGAGGTTGCTCGCCGTGATGGCCTTTCCGCGCGCATCGCCCAACGCCTCGAAGACCGGCACGCACTGTTCGTAGTGCTCCAGTGCGCGGACCAGGTCACCCTGTTGATGGAACACCGCACCGAGGTTGCTGTGCGCTCCGGCCACGCCACGTCGATCGTCCAGTTGCTCATACAGCGCCAGCATCTCGCGATAGGCCACCACCGCAGGGTAGAAGTTGCCCATCAGCACGTAGGCCATGCCCTTGAAGTTGAGCGCGAACGCCTGGCGCCTGCGATCACTGGCGCGCGTGGCGGTCTCGTGCAGATCCATGGACAGGCGCAATGCGCTGCCCGGGTCCTGGTAGATCAAGGTGCGGAGCGTTTCACCGGCGGCGTGCATGCGCACCGTGTCCGGCCGGGCCTCATCCCTCCAGATCCGGAGCAGGCTGTCCTGCTGGGCGATCAGCGGGCCGGAGGCCAAGAGCAGGAGCGCGAGGAGAGGCCCACGTGGAAGCACCATGCCGCGAAGGTCGCGGATCCCCGGTCGACCGATCTTCGCCGCATGATCCCGCCCCCCATCCGCTGGCGCGTACGTGAGCAGCTGGTGCACCTGCCCTCGCCGTGCGTCATGGGCATCCTGAACGCGACACCCGATTCTTTCCACGCGGGCAGCCGGGTGGATCGAGGGTCGGCGCTGCACCTCGCCGAACGGATGCTGAAGGAGGGCGCCTCCATCCTGGACATCGGCGGGGCCAGTTCGAGGCCGGGAAGCAGCCTTTTACCGTTGGAGGAGGAGATGCGTCGCGTCCTGCCGGTGGTCGAAGCCGTGCGCAAGCGGTTCCCGGAGGCCCTGCTGAGCGTGGACACCTGGCGGTCCCAGGTGGCCGAGGCCGCCGTCCATGCCGGGGCCGGCCTGGTGAACGACATCAGCGGAGGAACGCTCGACCCGGCGATGCTGTCCACCGTGGCCGACCTCCACGTGCCCTATGTGGCGATGCACATGCAGGGCACACCGGCCACGATGCAGGTCGAACCCACCTACGCGGACGTGGCCGGTGAAGTGACGCGCCACCTGAGCGGCCGGCTCACGGCCTGCAGGGAGGCCCGCATTCCCGATGTGGTGATCGATCCCGGGATCGGTTTCGGCAAAACGACCGACCACAACTACACCCTGCTCCGCGAACTGCCTCGGATCGTGGCGCTGGGGGCACCCGTACTGGTCGGTGTTTCGCGCAAGCGGATGATCAACGAGGTGCTGGGCACCTCCGCCGCCGACGCCCTGAACGGCACCAGCGTGCTGAACACATTCGCCCTGCTCGGCGGAGCGGCCATCCTCCGCGTGCACGATGTGCGGGAAGCCTTCGAGGTGGTGAAGCTTGTGGGGCGGTTCCAGGAAGAGGCACGCTGACGCTGGCCGGGCCGGCCGACCGACCCACGATGCGACCGCACGGAACGTGCTACGCCTCGACCTCTGTCAACTTCACCTGGGCTTGGTTGATCGTGGTGCAGAGGTGCTTGACCTCGCCCTCCCCCACGAGCGCCTGATAGGCCAGCTGGACCTTCTTCCACGCGGCCTTGGCATCCGGCTCAAGACGTTCGCCACGACCAGTGAGGAAGACCCGCACCGTGCGTCCGAAGACCTCGCGTTGCACAAGGCCCTTGGCGACCATCTTGTCGAGGGTCTTGGTCACGGTGGACTGATCCAGGACGAGCAGGACGGCAAGGTCGGAGACGGAGATCCCCGGCGCAGAACGTACGCCGATCAGGATGAACCCCTGGGTCGGACTGAGCTCCACAGCGCCGAAATGCTCGCGTGCGGAGCGGTCCAAGGTGCGGGCCAACGCAGCGGAGGTGAAGAACAGGCAGGAGGTGAAGGGGGAACGAGGGCTTGGCATGGTCCGAAAATAACACATGTATGGCCATACATACATCGCCCCTTCCCATCCGTCCGGTGCTTCCAACTCAGATCGCTCACCACCAGCATCTTGCACGAAGGCGAGCGCAGGGTGATCCGAGGTCTGGCCCGGAAAGTATGTATGGCCATACATACTTCCATGGGTGACCGGCGGTTTGGCGAACGCATATGTTCTTCCGCGATGCTCCGCAGGTTCAGCGAACTTCATCCGTTCCGGTCTTGGGTGGCCGGCCCGCTACGGAAACATGTATGGCCATACATGCTTCTGGTGGTCAGCGGTTTCAACGAACGACACCATCATCTAAATATCAAAGACTTATAAGGATGAACACCTGGTTCACCCGATCGATGCCAACCCTCATCCATGTCCCAAGGCCGTGCCTTGGCCCACAGACAATAGCATCCGATCAACCGACCAGAGTACTGAACTGAACCCCAGGCCATTCCGCTGCGCGCCGACCGGACCTCCGCTTAAGCAACGCCAGCAAGTATGTATGGCCATACATACAAGTTCGCCCACGCACCCACCTCACAACCGGTCCACCGCAGGCCTGCGCTTCTCCGTCGGCCGGTACTTGCGCACGAGCTTCTCATAGGCATCCATCGCCTCGGCCACCTGGGGCCTTATCCGCTCGGTGTACTCCACGTTCCAGCTCAGGTTCCGCACCGAGTGTTTGTACAGGGCCTCGCCCAGGGGCAGGTCGAACACCTGATAGTCGCCCCCCTCGATCCACTGGATCATGGTCATCTGAACATCCATCTCATAGAACGGTACATCGGGGAACACCGGGATCTCGCGCGCGTCGATGCGCACATGCTTCGTCACCAGGTCCTTCCGCGAGAACCACACCGTGTAGATGGCACCGCGGTCGAGCAGGAACTCGTAGGTCCCGTTGCTTTTGGTGACCGTCTCATCCAGCGGTACGCTGTCCCGAAGCACACGGACAAGCACCCCTTTCTCCGGGTCGCCGGTGAAATACTCCGTGACCAGGCCGTACAGCCGGATGTAGAAGCGCTCCCGCTGCGCCTGTGCCGCGAGGCCGGTCAGGAGCATCACCAGCAGCATCATGGACCGTAGGCGGCGCGACGTCATGCCGGGCAGGTGCCCGGACTCACAGGTTCCGCGCTCCGCGGTGCGACCTCCCCGTTCCACGGCCCGAAAGGTATCTTCCTGAGGTCTGCCTTCCTTCCACGAGCTTTGCCGCCTGTCGAAAAGCCCTGCGCCATGGCACGTCCACTGCTCGATGTCCGCTCGGGCGAGAACTTCCACATCGTCCTCTGGTTGGTGAAGGACATGTGCTGGGCCATGGACCTCGCCCTGCCAGCCACCGCCATGGTCGCACCGACCATCGCCGTCGCCATCTTCATCGCGTGGAAGCACCGGCACGAGGCCTACGAACGCGCGCACGCCCTGGCGACCGTGTTCTGGATCGGTGCCAACAGCACCTGGATGGTGGGCGAGTTCCATTTCGGGGACCGGCTGCGGACGCACGCCATCGCCCTGTTCGCCGTAGGCATGTGCTGCGTGCTGTGGTACTACCTGTTCGAGCGCCCCCGCGAGCGCCGCTCCGCCGCGTGAGGCCCCTCCGCCCCGGTCTACCTTTGCCCCGCATGCCCAGGTCCACCAACACCATCGGCCGCACCGCACTGCGCAGCCGGCGTGTGCTGCGCATCACAGCGGCGTGGATCGCGGTGGGGGTCGTGGCGGCCTTCGTGGAGACGGCCGTCCTGCGGGAATACGGGGTGCCTGCCGGCGTCTCCGAAGAGCTCGGCCAGCATGTGTGGCGGGCACTGCTCGGCGGACTGCTCTGGGGCGGGATCTACATCTTCCTGCTGCGCGACCGCCTGCGGCACCTGGCCTACCTCCCCGCCATCGGCATCATGGCCCTGCTGGTGTTCATCGCCCTGGCCGGCGTCCGCACCGCGTGGAACGCGCTCGCCGATCCGCCCAGGCCCAGCGACATCCTCTCCCTTGCCTTCCTGGGGCAGTACCTCTACTGGACGCTGCTCATGGCCGCCACCATGCTGGCCGTGCGCCTCACCGACCAGTATGGAAGCGGTGCCTTCAACTACCTCGCCGGGCGCTACGACAAACCCCACCAGGAACTGCGGATCTTCATGTTCCTCGACATGCGGAGCAGCACGGCCATCGCCGAGAAGCTGGGCCATGTCCGCTACTTCGAACTGCTCAACGACGTGTATGCGGACATCACCGACCCGCTCGTGTACACCGGCGGCGAGGTGTACCAGTACGTGGGCGACGAGGTGAGCGTGAGCTGGCCGCTGCGCAAGGGGCTGAAGGACCACCGCTGCATCCGCTGTTTCTTCGGCATCCAGCGCAAGCTCGCCGAACGCGCCGACCACTACCGCCAGCGCTTCGGTCTGGTGCCCCAGTTCAAGGCCGGTTTCCATTACGGGGAGGTCACCACCGGCGAGGTGGGCCTGGTGAAGAAGGAGCGCATCTTCAGCGGTGATGTGGTGAACACCGCCGCCCGCATCCAGAACAGCTGCAACACTTACGGCGTGGAGATCCTGCTCAGCAAGGACCTCCTGGATGTGCTTCGCCTGCCCGAGAACATGTACGAGGCCCGCCCCATCGGCGAGATCACCCTGCGCGGCAAACGGGAGGAGGTGAGCCTGTGGACCTTGACGCGCATCGAACAGGCGTCCGGGGCCAGGCGGCTCGCGGCGAATGCGCAGGCTCAGTAGCGCGTGTAGGCCTCTCCCCGCCACCACACCCTCACCCCGCCGTCATCGCCGGTGAACACCACCGTGTCCCCGTACACCTCGAAGCGGGCGATGCCGGCCTCACGGCTCACCGCCGAGCGCTCACCGCGGGCATAACGCCGCACCTCGCGGTTGAGGTCCAGGTAGGTGAGCGCGCCGCCCTGCGCCACCCACTGCTCCGGCACGTAGCGCTCCACCACCTGCAGCGCGCCGTCGTGAAACACCTTCAAGGCACCCGCATCCACCACCACCAGCAGGCTGTCCCGCACCAACCACGCCGTGGGGGCATGGTCCAGCAGCGCGTGCACCCGCCCCCCGCTCCAGCACTTGAACGCGCCGCCACCGCTCACATAGGCCAGCAGGCCATCCCCCGCCTGCATGGCCTGCGGCACGAGCGGCTCCAGGGTGGTGATGCGGCCCTTGTCCCACAGCTGCAGGCTGCGCGACAGGTCGTCACTGAACCCGATGAGGTCGCCGCCCGCGGCCACCCGCACGGCATCGGTGCTGTCCACCAAGGGTTCCAACACGCCGCGATGGAACCGGTAGGCGGTGCGCGCCGCGCGATCGAAGAGCACCGCCGTGTTGGACCCCACCCAGGCCTCCGGCACGTCCAGCGTGTCCGGCAGACCGGCCAAGGGGAAGCTGCGCCCCTTCCAGTGCACGTTCACCGTGGCGTCCGTGCGGTCGTGGAACAGCACCAGGCTGTCGCGCACGATGAACCGGCCCACCGCCCCGCACAGTTCACGCGGCCGCGTGGGCTCCGCCAGCTTCAGCGCTGCACCGCGGGTGTAGGCGATGGTGCGCCCGGCGGACCGCAACGCCGCGGGCGCCACGGACTCAAGCCCATGGACACTGCCGTTCTGCACGAGCTTCAGTTCGCCCGCCTGGGTCACGTACGCCAGCTTGTCCTCCGCCACCACAAGGTCCTTGGGCGCCTGGGTCGCCAGGTCATGGAAGCGGCCCTGGTCGAACAGCACGAACCGGCCCGAGGGTGTCACGATCGGCGCCACCCCCTGGGCCACGGAAACCACCGGCAGCAGCGCCGCCAGCAGCAGGCCGATGACGAGGGAGCGCGTCCGCGCGCGTGCACCGGTGCGAGCGATGGGCGCGGTCATGCCTTGCGGATCCGGGACACGGCATGCACGTGCACCTCGCGGCGGCGGCCCTTCACCGGCACCACCTGCAGCGGACCGATCGTGAAGCGCTGGTCCACCCCCTCGAGGCGGCTGAGCAGCTCGGCGCTCACCAGCAGGCCCGCGTTGAGGTCCTTGCACAGGCCGAGCATCCGGCTCACGGCGTTCATCACGTCGCCGCTGAACTCGATCGCCCGTTTGATGTGGCCGATCTGCGCACTGATCACCCGCCCGCCATGCACCGCGGCCCGGTACCGCGGCACCACACCGAACTCTCGCTCCAGCTCCTCGGCGTGCGTGCGGATGCGCTCCTCGATGTCGAAGAAGAGGTCCAGGCAGTTCAAGCCCCGCGTGCCCACGTGCATCGGCCAGGTGAAGATGACCTCGTCGCCGATGTACTTGTGGATCTCCGCTTCATTGCGCAGCACCGCATCGGTCATCAACGAGTAGGTCCGGTTCAGCAGCCGGAAGTACTTCAGGTCGCCCAGCTTCTCCGCCAGGGCCGTGCTGCCCGCCAGGTCGATGCTGAGCATGATGCGCTCCTCGCGCTTGGGCCGCTCATACCGGCCGAGCAGGAAACCCAGGAACATCCTGCGCCCCATGAGCTCCTCCACCTGCACCACCAGGATGGCCAATGAGGTCACCACCACCACCTGCACCACCAGCTGCAGGAACTGGTTGGTCCACAGCAGCTGGCCCATGTGGCCCATCTCCGCCGTGCCGCCGGGCAGGTCGGCCTGGCGGTCGAAGGCCCAGCCCACGGCCAGCAACCCGATGGTGAGCAGGTTCACCGCCAGCACCTTGCCCAGGAACTGCAGCGGCACCACCAGGCTGCGGAACCGACGCCCGAACAGGAACTCCTCCAACACCCCCGTCCACAGCCCGAGCAGGAACCACGCGCCCAGATAATCCGGCCACGCCCGCCCGCTGAAGAGGTTCAGTACCCAGGCCACGCCCAGGCTCACCAGCGCATACTTGAGGAGCTTGCGCAGCTTGTACCGGGTGATGCTGGTCACGGCGTGGGGAACGGGGGCGCGAAAGTACGGCGCCGCACATGCGGCATCTTTGCCGCATGACCGATGCCCTGTGGCGGCTGCTCAGCCTGTTCTGGCCTGTGCGTGTGGCCCGCTGGCAGGGCCGCTATCAACCCCTGGAGCTCACCTACGAGCTGGGCCGGCCCGTGGTGAACAGCCTCCATGCCAACCAGAGCTGGGGCAGCCTCCACCGCCTGTGGCAGCAGGTCCTCCCCCAGGTGCTGCCACCCGGGCCGGGACCGGACAGGGCCCTGGTGCTCGGTTTCGGTGCGGGCAGCGTGGCCAGCATCCTGCACCGTGAGCTGCACCGCCAGGTCCGCATCGTCGGCATCGAAGGCGAGCCCCTGATGCTCCAGCTCGCCGACCGGCAGCACCGCCCGTTCGACCGCGCCCTGGTCAGCGTTCATGAGGCCGATGCCTTCGCCTGGGCCAGGGCCTGCACGGACGCGCCCTACCCCTTGGTGGTGGTGGACCTCTTCGTGGAGCTCGACGTCCCGGAAGCCGCCGCCGAAGAACCCTTTCTGGACGACCTGCGTCGACTGACCGCAGCAGACGGACTCCTTGTCGTGAACACCATCCCGCACGACGAAATAACACGGGACCGCAGCGAACGGATCGCCTCCGGAATGCGTCTACGGTTCGAGCGCGTCCAGGAGCTGGCCTTGGAGGGGGTGAACCGGGTGTTCATCGCCCGGTGAATAGCTTCAGATGCGCTTCACGTGGAGTTCCACCGGATGGTCCGAAATTTGACCAAGCGCGCGACCTGAGCCCCATGCGCACCCACACCGCCCTGGCGACGCTGGCCGTCGCTTGGATGGTCCATGCCCCGGCGTGGGCCCAGCCCACCTGTTCCATCTCCCTGGGACCGGACGCCACGGTCTGTGCCGGACAGACCGCCACCTTTACCCTGCCCGCCGGATACACCACCTACCTCTGGAGCACCGGTTCCAGCGGACAGAGCCTCACCACCGGCATCGCAGGCACCTATTGGGGACAGGTGAGCTACCCCTCGGGCAACCGCGTGGCCAACGGCGATTTCAACAACGGGAATGCCGGCTTCTGGTCCCAGTTCGTCAACAACACGGACCTGCAGGGCGAAGGACGCTACTTCATCGGGACGAACGCCAACAACCACCATCCCCAGTTGCAGGGCACCGGCAACGGCAACTTCATGATGGTGAACGCGGGCTTTCCGCAGCAGTATTGGTATTTCTGGAGCCAGGGCGTGACGGTGTGCCCCGGTCAGACCTACACCTTCAGCTTCCGGATGATGAACCTGGCCACCCAGGGACCGGCCACCGTGGAACTGATCACGGATTGGTCCGCCTCGGTGGCCCAGTGGACCGCCCCCGCCGCACAGGCCGTGTGGAACACCTACACCACCACCGTCACCACCGGGCCGAACCAGACCGCCCTCGACCTCGGCCTGCGCGTGATCAGCAACTGGGCGGTGGGGAACGACTTCGGCATCGACGACATCAGCCTCAGCGGCACGGTGAACCTGCGCGATACCGTGGTGCTGTTCGTGAACCCGCTGCCCGTGGTCAACCTGGGCCCGGACCTCACCCTCTGCGCCGGTGACCAAGTGACCCTCGATGCCACCACGCCCGGCGCCACCTACCTCTGGGACAACGGCAGCACCGCCGCCACCCGCACGGTGAACGCCAGCGGCACCTACAGCGTGGACGTCACCGTGAACGGATGCACCGCCAGCGATGCGGTGGATGTGCTCGTGAACCCGCTGCCCGTGGTCAACCTCGGCCCGGATGTGACGCTGTGTGCTGGCGATCAAGTGACCCTCGATGCCACCACGCCCGGCGCCACCTACCTCTGGGACAACGGCA
>CALMPI010000017.1 GCA_937872175.1 uncultured Flavobacteriales bacterium
CCACACCAAGAAGTACCTTTACAATGCACTGCGCCTAAAAAGGGGGTGCTTACAATCGGATCGTCCACGTCCGCTGGGGACCGTCGGATGGAACCCAAGGACGCTCGTTCATTCCGTTGAAGGCACGGGACACCCTCCCGTCCGCTCCGCGGCCGTGCAAAGGGTCGGCGAGCAGGGCTGGCGCCGCGGGCCAGGGTCCCGACCTGGAGTTCGCCTATGGGGCGGGCGGTCAGCGCATCAGCAAGCAGGTGGGCGGCACTGTGATGCGCTATATTTGGGCATCATGTCGCTCGACGTCAAGCGCAACAAGCAGAATGACCTGGTGATCACGCTCTCCGGCGGTTGGGACGTGGAGAAGGTGGAGCGTGTGCTGGAGTACCTGCGGCAACTCGAGTTCCTGAAGGGCTCCAAGGCCACGAAGCGGAGCATTGATGCGCTGGCGGAAGAGGCCAAGCGCAATTGGTGGCGGGCGAACAAGAAGCGCTTTCTGTCGTGACCCTTGTGGTCGATGCCAACATCCTGTTCAGCGCGATCCTCTCCAAGGACGGTTTGGTGGCGGAGACCTTCCGCGAGGCGCAGGGTCGGATCCGGTTGATCGCACCCGCCTACCTCGCCGATGAGCTGGCCCGGCTGCGGCCCAGGATGGCGCGCAGTGCAAGGAAGTCGCTGGCCGAGGTGGAGGGCTCACAGCGATGGGCGCTTGCGCATGTTCGCTTGATCACCGAGGAACTGATCGCCCGCAAGCATTGGGTGAAGGCAGCGTCCCTCACGGCTGATGTGGATCCTGATGACACCCCCTACGTCGCGCTCGCGTTGACCCATCGGTGTGGTCTTTGGACCGGTGATAGGAAGCTGCGCGTTGGATTGGAGCGCAAGGGATTCGAGCAGGTCCTCTCCACCGCCGAAGTGCGATCGCGCCTTTCCATCGTCTAGCCCTAGATCGCGCACGTGTTCGGCGAGTGGGGCTGGTGCGCGGTAGGTCGCCTTCGCCAGGGCGCTACGGCGAAGACACCCGGTCGCTTGTGCGGAGGTTGCCAAGAGAGAGGATCCCGGCCAGTTTGCTTGCCGCGCCGAAGCGCTTCGCGAAGGCGGTCAACTGGCCATCACGGCGAGCAGCTGGGCAACTTGACCCAGGACGCGGCGGCCTCAGCGGCAGGGCCCAGGCCGTACTACCTTTACACGACGAAGCACTCCGCCATGGACATCGCCACGACCAAGCTTGAGCTCATGCGGCAACTCTTGTCCATCGCGGACGAAAAGACCCTGCGGAAGGTGGCCAGCTTTTTCAAGAGGGAGGTCGCGATCGAAGAGGACGAAGACCTCTCCGAGGAAGAGATGGCCGAACTGGAAGGGCGCTTCCAGGACATGGTGAGCGGGAAGGTCAAGCCCATCAGCGAGAAGGATTCCATCCGCATGATCCGCGCGGCGGGCAAGGCCAAGGGATGAAGTACACCCTGGACCTCGACCCGCGAGCGGTGAAGGAAGCCGCCGACATCTACGCATACCGTGAGCGGGAGAAGAAGGGATCGGGCGACCGGTTCATCGATGCCTTGGTGGACCGTTACGCACGGATCAAGGCCAATCCGTTCGGCTACCAGAAGCGGAAGGGCGAGTTCCGCCATGCCATGCTGCATCGCTTGAAGTACAGGCTGGTCTTCAGGATCCACGGATCGGAGGTGTACGTGGTGCAAGTGCGCCATACCAGCCGAAGGCCGAGCCGGAAGTTCGGTCCATAGCATAAGGAACATCATGGCCACCTACCGGCTGCACCCCAACGGGGCCTTCCGCGTGCAGGAGCGGCCCATCTACGGCAGCAGCCGGGTGGGGCTCTACGCGGGCAAGGTGGAGCCGACCCCTGCCGACGGCCCCCGCTCCCCTACCGCTTCACCAGCACCCCGCGCAGGCCATCGGCCTCCACCACATACAGCCCTGCGGCAAGGTCGCGCACGGGCAGTTCCACGCGCCGGTCGGTGATGGGGCGGGCGGGCAGGGCGCGCACCAGGCGACCGTGCAGGTCGGTGATCCGGATGTCGGTGCTGCCCTGTCGCGTGCCGCCCAGGTAGAGCAGGGCATCGCCGTCCGTGGGGTTGGGGTACAGCACGGCCCGTTCTTCGGCGTAGGCCAGCGAGGGCACGCGCAGCACCAGGTTCTGCCCGCTGATGAGCCAGGTGTCGGGGTCCAGCAGGGCGCTGTCCGCGGGGAAGGGCAGCCAGAAGCTGAAGGCCTGGCCGCTGCTGCTGTGGTCCAGCACCATCAGGGTGTCATCCACCGCGTTCTTGAAGCGGATCGGCACGGGCATGTCGAAGAAGGCCACGCTGGGGTGCGAGCTGCTCTGGTGCAGCTGCAGGTCCACCTGTCCGCCGGCGTCCTGGGTCCATTCCACGGTGTAGGTGGGGTGTCCCTCCCCGGTGAACCAGTCGGCCATGAAGCCGTCGAGGTCCAGGCCGCTGGCGGCCTCCAGGTGGGCCTGCAGGTCGGCGGTGCGGGCGCTGCCGAAGGCCAGGGCGGGGTCGTCCAGGTAGGTGCGGCAGCCGGCGAAGAAGGCGCTGTCCCCGCAGACCCAGCGCAGCATGTGCAGCACCAGGGCGCCCTTGCGGTAGGTGAGGCGGGCGCTGAAGAGCCGGGCGATGTCGGTGGTGTCGGTGACGAACACGCTGCCGTCGGGCAGGGCGGTGATCAGGTCCACCTGGGCGCGCTTCCACCCGGCCCAGTACTGGGGGGCGAGGGTCTCGTAGCACAGGCCGCTGAGGTAGGTGGCGAAGCCTTCGTTGAGCCACAGGTCCTGCCAGCTGCCGCAGGTCACCTTGTCGCCGAACCACTGGTGCGCCAGCTCGTGCGCGGCCAGTTCGTAGTTCCAGCCGCCCATGAAGGTCATGGTCTGGTGCTCCATGCCGCCGCCCCAGCCGAACTGGGCGTGGCCGTACTGCTCGTCGGCGAAGGGGTAGGTGCCGAAGCGCGTGCTGAAGAAGGGCATCTGCTGGGCCACATCGCCCGCCACCAGCTGGGCCATGTAGTCGTCCTGCGGGTAGGCGTAGGTCCACATGGGCACCGTGTCGTCCGGCAGGGGGATCTGGATCTGGCTCACCGCGTAGTCGCAGGTGGCCGTGGCGATCAGGTAGTAGGCGATGGGGTGGCGGTGGCGCCAGTGATGCAGGCGGTGCGTGCCGCCGTTCACCGGAGTGACGGCCACCAGCACCCCGTTGCTCACCCCGTCGTAGGCCGCAGGAACGGTGAGCAGGACGTCGATGGAGTCGATCTTGTCGTTGAGGTCCTGCTTGCAGGGCCACCAGTCGCGGGCGCCGTAGGGCTGGCTCAAGGTCCACTGGGCGGTGTTGCCCTGTGGGGTGCCCACGGCGAAGGAGCCGAAGCCGCTGCCGCTGGGGGCGCCGCCGTACACCACCGTCACGCTGTCCACCGTACCGGGGGCCAGGGGTGTCGGCAGGTCGATCAGCAGCGCGCCATCGGTGGTGTGCGACCAGGTGAGCGGGTCGGCGCCGTGCTGCACGGCGCTCACATGCAGGGCGGTGTCCGCATCGAAGCGCAGGGTGCTCAGCGGGGCCGTGGCGGTGAAGTGGCTGCGCACCGTGCCGCTGATGTGGTTCACCGCCGGGTCGAGCGACCACTCCATCCGGTGGTAGTGCAGGTCGTAGCCCCAGGTGGGCGTGCCGCTGCGCAAAAGGGGGGCCGCACCATGGCGTTCCCGCCAGGCCAGTTCGTCCAGCACGCCTTTGTCCCAGGCCACCTGGGCGGTGGCCGCGCAAGCGCACAGCAAGGTGCCGATCAACGCGTACGGCCGCATCACCGAAAGGTACGATGATGTGCCCATCCCGCAGGGACGGTACAGGTCGTGCTCATGCGGCCATGTGCCCATCCCGCAGGGCGGTACAGGTCGTGCGCATGCGCACGATGGGCGGCGGGTCAGCGGACGGCCTTCAGGATGGCGCGGACGGCCTCGCTGCGGCCCATGGTGTAGAAGTGCAGGCAGGGCACGTTGCGCGCCATCAGCTCGCGGGCCTGCTGGATGCCCCATTCGATGCCCACACGCCTCACCTCCTCGTCGGTGCGGCACTTGGCCAGCTCGGTGCTGAAGGCCACGGGCAGGTCCAGGTGGAAGGTCTTCGGGATGAAGGCGATGTGCTTGCGGTTGGTGAGGGGCTTGAGGCCGGGGATGATGGGCACGGTGATGCCCTCGGCGCGGCAGCGGTCCACGAAGGCGAAGTACCTGGCGTTGTCGAAGAACATCTGGGTCACCAGGTACTCGGCCCCGGCCTCCACCTTCTGCTTGAGGTAGGCGATGTCGGTGTCCAGGTTGAGGGCCTCGGGATGCTTCTCGGGGTAGCAGGCGGCGCCGATGCACAGGTCGGTGGGTGCCGTCTCGGTCTCCTCCTCGTGCAGATACTGGCCGCGGTTGAGGGCGGCGATCTGGCGGATGAGGTCCACGGCATGGGCGTGGCCATCGCGCTCGGGCACGAAGTGGCCCTCGTTCTTCACGGCGTCGCCGCGCAGGGCCAGCACGTTGCCGATGCCCAGGAAGTTGAGCTCGATGAGGGCGTCCTCGGTGTCCTCCTTGCTGAAGCCGCCGCAGATCAGGTGGGGCACCGTGTCCACGCTGTACTTGGCCTTGATCATGGCGCAGATGCCCACGGTGCCCGGGCGTTTGCGCAGGCGCACCTTCTGCAGCAGGCCGTGGCCCATCTCCTTGTAGATCACCTCCTCGCGGTGGTAGGTGACGTTGATGAAGCTGGGGGCGAACTCCATCAGCGGGTCGATGCCCTCGTAGATGGAGCGGATGTCGCGGCCCTTGAGCGGCGGCAGGATCTCGAAGCTGAAGAGCGTGCCGGTGGCCTTGCGCAGGTGGTCGGTGACCTTCATGGAGGGCGGCGAAGATAGAGGAACGCCCCGCGGGGCGGGGCGCTCAGCTGAAGGGGCGGGCCTTCAGCGCAAAAGGGTCACATGTCCGGCGTATTCCTTGCCGTCGCTGCGGGTGAGCACGTAGTAGTAGGTGCCTTCGCTCACGTCCTTGGGCGACCACTGGTTGCGGTAGCTCGTGCTCTCATACACCTTCTGGCCCCAGCGGTTGAACACCTTGAGGTCCGAGTTGGGGTAGTACTCCACCCCGGTGAACTGCAGGTTGTCGTTGTCCCCGTCGCCGTTGGGGCTGAAAACGTTGGGCACGAAGATCTCCGTGGGGATCACGGTGAACAGGTAGGTCACCGTGTCCGTGCAGCCGTTGGCGGTGGTGACCAGCAGGGTGATGGGGTAGGTGCCCGGGGTGTCGAACGTGATGCCCGTTGTGGACGAGGTGCCGGAACCCTGCCCGGCAAGGTCCCACAGCCATTGGGTGATGGGGTCCTGGCTGGTGCTGCCGTCGCTGAAGATCACCGGAGTGTCGGGGAATACGGGCCCCGGAGGTGTGGCCACGATGCCGGCGTCCGGCACAGGGGCCGTCAGCACGTTCACCGGGGCCGAGGTGCCCTCACACCCGTCGGCGCTGGTCACCGTCACCGTGTACGTGCCGGTGTTCACCGTGATGGTGGGGTCCTGCGAACCGGTGCTCCACTGGTAGGTGGGGAAGGGCTGCGTGGTGCTCAGCACGGTGGGGTCGTCGCCGCAGGAGAAGAGGTTGCCGGCGATCACCGGCTGGGGGCTCTGGCCTTCCACCACCGTCACGGTGTTGCTGCCGAAGGTGCAGTAGCCGGCGGTGACCTCCACGCTGTAGGTGCCCGGACCCACGAGCACGCTGTTGCCGTCGTAGCCGTTGCTCCATGTGTAGGTGTCATACAGGGGCGGCACGGTGAGCACGGCGCCCTGCCCGCTGCACGCCACCGTGTCGCCGCTGATCACGGGTGCGGGCAGCGTGGTATAGAACACGTCCACCACGATGTCGATGGTGGTGGTGAGCGGCGGCGTGCCGTCGTCCGTGGCCGTGAAGGTGATCGTGTGGAAGCCGGCCTCCAGGGGCGTGGGGGTGAACTGGCCCTGGACGATCACCGAGTTGTTGCCGCTGGTGTTCAGCACCTCGACGTAGCCGGAGAGCGTCGGCGCCGAGGAGCTGGCCACGGTGACCTGCCCCTGTTCGGGGGCGATGAAGTTCATCTCGATGTCCACCAGTTCACCGGTGCACACGCGCACGGTGTCGCACAGGAAGGTGCTGCTGGCGATGGGCGGGATGTTCTGGGTGCTCACCGCGGTGGTGAACACGAAGTTCTGGTCGTCCAGCCAGTCCACGCCATCGTTCGCGCCGAAGGGGCCGTCGTAGGCGATGCCGGGCTGATCGAAGGTGCCGAACTGGATGTAGTCGATGGCGTTGCCGCGGTTGGCGCCCACCACGGCGGGGATGCCGCCGAAGCCGTTCACGCCCTGGGAAGCGGCCCCGGTGGTCCACTGCATGTCCTTGTAGCAGAAGCTCACGTTCTTGCCCGCGCCGATCACCGGGTCGGTGCCGTCGGTGATGATCAGCTGGAAGGTCGCTTTCTTGTCGGTCTGCGAGTTGTAATAGCCCACGTCCACCCAGTTCACATACAGGGCGGTGGGGGTCACCTTGTAGAGCACCTGTCCACCGTTCAGGCCGAGACCGTCGTCGCCGCGCGTGTCCACATCGGCCCAGAAGGGGGCCACCATGATGAACTCGTTGTTCGGGAACGGCGTGGCACTGAAGGTGACGTACGGGTTCAGGAAGGAGATGTTGCCGTTGTTGTTGATGTACAAGGTGGTGTACAGGTCGCCGTACAGGTTGAACTGGAACGGGATGGTGATGGCGGCGGACGAGCCGTCGTCGTTCGGGGTCATCGCCAGCTGGTACGTGCTGTCGGGCGCCACCCAGCAGTTGCAGTCACCGTTCACGCCGCCACCGCCCTTGGGGCGGGCGGGCGGGGCTTTGGACGCCTGCACGCGCGGGGTGATGGGCTCCTGGGCCGGCCGCACCAGCTCAAAGCTCCCGGGCAGCCGGCCTTCGGCCTTCAGGGCGTCATACTCGGCCATAGTGAGCGTCACCTGGGCGCTCGCTGCGCAGTGCAGCGTCAGGGCGGTCAGCAGGAGGATCGTGGTTCGCATGAGCATGGTCCGAAGGTCACTTCAACAGGTTCACATGGCCCACCCACTCCTGCTTCTCGGCGGCGAAGACGGGCCGGCCGATCAGGCGCCAAGTGTACACGCCGCTGGGCAGGATCTCCCCGCCACCTTGTGCACGGCCGTCCCACCCCTGTTCGATGTCGTTGGTCTTGAAGATGAGCTGGCCCCAGCGGTCGTACACCTCGAAGGTGTGCTCCTCGGGCACCATGTCCGCCAGCACCGGCTGGAAGAGCTCGTTGAGGTTGTTCCCGTCCGGGGTGAAGGCGTTGGGGATGTAGATGGCGGGCACGTACACGGGCACCACCTTGCACAGGGAGTCGGTGCAACCGTACTGGTCGGTGACGCGCAGGCACACCTCGTGGTCGTCGCCGATCACATCGCTGAATTCGTAGTAGAGCGTGCGGTCGGTGGCGGTGTCCGTGCCGTTGAAGGTCCAGGACCATTCCACGGCCTCGGGGTCATCGCTGGCGAAGTAGATGCTGGCGTTCTGCTCGGTGCCGGGGTTGGGGCTGAAGATGAAGGAGGCCACGGGGGCGGGGTCCACCGTGACGGCGCCGGGCACCAGCAGCTGGTCGGTGCAGCCCTGCGGGGTGGTGACGGTGAGGCCCACCGTGTACCAACCGGGCAGTTCGTAGAGGTGCGGCACACTGTCGCAGCTCAGCGTGGTGGCCCCATCGCCCAGGTCCCACACACAGGTGCCGCCGAGGTAGATGCTGTCGGTGGTGTTGGTGAGGGTGGTCTGCAAGGGGTGGCAGCCACTATCGGGCTCCACGGTGAAGGAGATCACCGGCAGCGGGTTCACCGTCACCTGCACCAGCGCGGTGTCGGTGAGCAGTGAGCAGGTGCCGATGCCGTGGGCCACGTAGGCGTAGGCGCCGCTGGTGTCGGCCGCAGGGTCCAGCACCGGGGCGTGGGCCTGCATGCCGGGATCGAACCAGTTGCCGCCCGTGTCCGGCGAGCCGCCCAGCAACGGGAACAGCTGCGTCACCGGCCCGTCGAAGCAGATGGCCAGGGTGGCGTCCTGCCCGGCATCCGGCAACGGGTCCACGGCAAGCGTCAGGGTGGCGGACAGGGTGGGGCAGGGCGCCGTGCCGGTCACCGTGTAGGTGTACACCCCCGGGGCGTCCGTGGCGGCGAGGAAAGTGCCCGGGAACGGCTGCTGGTTGGGATCGTTCCACTGGCCGGTGGCATCCGGTGTGCCGCCGAGGGTGGCGAGCATGTCCAGCGGGGGGGCGTCACTGCACAGGGTCAGCGAGGCGTCCGTGCCCGGGTCCACCGCCTGCGGGATGTCCACGGTCACAAAGGCGGTGTCGTTGGGGCAGGGGCTGGTGCCGGGCACGATGTAGCGGTACACGCCGGCGGGGTCGGCCCCGAGGTCCAGGGTGCCGGAGAACACACTGCCGTTGGGGTATTGCCAGCCTCCGGAGGCCATGGGGCCGCCGGGGATGTTCAGGAACAGGTCGTCCTGGCCGTCGCTGCTGCAATAGGCCAGGGCCACATCCTGCCCGGCGTTCACGCTGGCCTGGGTGGTCATGGTCACCGTGCCGCTGGCCGCACAACTGCTGCCCTGCCCCACGGCGTACAGGTAGGCGCCGTCGATGTCCACCCCGGGGTCGAAGGTGCCGCTGTGCACGTTGCCGTTGGGGTCGGTCCAGTCACCGGTGTTGGGCGGGTTGCCGCCCAGCAGGGTCAGCATGTCGACCGGGGCGTCCAGGTCGCACACGGTGAGGGAGCCGGGGGTGATCACCGCGCCCTGCTGCACCTCCACCACGATGTTGAGCGTGGAGGTCATGGAGGGCACACCGTCGTCCGTGCCCTCCACGGTGATGATGTGGTAACCCACATCGGCCGGGGTGGGCAGGATGTCGATGGTGATGGTGGCGGCGAGGCCTGGGACCAGGCTGGTGATGGTGAAGTTGGTGAGCGTAGCGGAGCTCGCGGAAGGCGTGGTGATCTGGTTGGGCTCCGGCGACAGGAAGGTGACGTCCAACGTGGCCAGGTCGCCCACGCACAGGATGATCGAGTCGCACACGCTCTGGCCGCTGATCACCGGGGGCACGTTGGCCGTGGCGATGTCGGTGCTGAAGGTGAAGTACTGGTCGTCCAGGAAGCTCACACCGTCGTTGAGGCCGAAGGGGCCGTCGTAGGCGGTGCCGGGCTGGTCGAAGCGGCCGAACTGGATGTAGTCCACCCCATTGCCCTCGTTGGCGCCCACGCTGGCCGGGGTGCCGCCGAAGCCGTTCGTGCCGCCGCTGGCCGAACCCGTGGTCCACTGCATGTCCTTGTAGCAGAAGCTCACGTTGGCACCGTTGGGCACCACGGGGTCCGTGCCGTCGGTGATGATCAACTGGAAGGTGTTCACCTTGTCGGTCATCTGGCTGAAGTAGCCCACGTTCGTCCAATTCACGTACAGCGCCGTCGGGGTCACCTTGTACTGCACGATGTTGTTGCCGAAGCCCGGGCCGCGCAGGTCCACATCGGCCCAGAACGGCGCCACCATGGTGAAGCCGTTGAAGGGGAATCCGGTGGAGCTGAAGGTGCCGTAGAAGGTCCCGAAACTGACGTTGCCGTTGATGTTGATGTACACCGTGTTGTACAGGGTGCCGTACAGGAAGAACTGGAAAGGCAGCACGATCGGGCCGTAGCTGCCGTCATCCGCGTTGTGGAAGCCGCTGGCGTCCCACTCGGTGCTGTTGTCGATCGTGGTGTAGCTGGCGTCGGGCATCACCCAGCAGTCGCAGGTGCTGCTGCCGCCGCGCTGCACGTAAGGGTCCGGTGCGGGGGTGATGCCGGTGTTGGGAGCGGGCGGATGGTTGGCCAGCTTCCAGGCGTCGTAGCTGGCCTGGTCGTGCGGAGCCTGTCCGGCGACGGTCAGCGCCGTCAGGACAGGAAGAAGGGTCGCGAGGTGCCGCATGTCCGGTTCAGCGGATGATGTTCACGGTGTTGCTATAGGCCTTGGCCTTGCCCGCCAGGTCCTCCACCTCGATGGCGTACAGGTAGGTGCCGCTGGGGCAGGGGTGGCCCTGCAGGTCGTTGCCGTCCCAGGCACGAAGGTCGTTGGCGGTGAACACCAGGGACCCGGTGGCCCCGCTGAAGATCCGCACGGCCACGCGTTGATAGTGGCTGCCCTGCGGCACCCACTGTTCGTTCTCGCCGTCGCCGTTGGGGGTGAACACGTTGGGGATGAAGAGCACCGGCTCGGCGACCACCTCATGCGGCACGGCGGGCTCCGGATCGGCCACGGGCTCCTCGTGCGGGGGCGTCTCCACGCGTGCCGGACGGTCCTCCGTACGGGTCGGCTCGCGCACCGCCTCCTGGGCCCCCTGCTGTCCGCTGGTCCCGGGCGTGATCGTCGGGCCCGGTTCCGTTCCGGCCGGGGAGGGGATGTCCGCCTGTTCCTCCGTCCGGGCTGCGTCGCTCCCGGTGGCCGGGTCGGACGGCTCCGGGGTGCCTGCCGGGTGCAGGTCCGGCATCCGGGCCTCGCTCGGCGGTGCGGGGTCCTCGTGCCGGGTGCGGACCGCCGGCGGTGCGATGGCGGTCGTCGGCGCTTCGGGCCGGGGCGCTACCGTCTCCACGGGGCTGGTGGACCGGGTCGTGCTTGTTGCCGCTGCAGCTGTGGGAGGCGCTGCCGGCGCTTCGGTCGTGGTGGCGGGAGCCTCGAGGGTGGCAACGGCACGCTCGCCCTCCGCGAGGGAGGGGCTGTCGGCGGTCAGGTACAGTCCGCCGGCCACCAGCAGGGCGGCGGCCCCACCGGCCACCCAGCCCAGCAACGAGCTTCCGCCGGACGCGGCCACGGCGCCCTGACCCAGCTGGCCTTCGATGGCGGTCCATGCCGTGGACGGCACCGGCACCTCGTGGCCGTTGAAGCGGTCGCGGAGCAGGTTGTTCACCGGGTCGGCCTGGGCCACCTGGTGCTCGATGGCCTCCCACAGGCCGGGGTCCACCTCGGCCTCGTGGCCCGTGAACCGCTCGCGGAACAGGTCGCTCACCAGGTCGGTGCTGGTGGCGGCGCCCAGGGCCAGCTGGCTGGTGATGGCGTCCCACGCACCGGGCGGCACGGCCACCTCATGGCCGTTGAACCGGTCGCGCAGGGCTTCGATCAGGTCATCCTTCCGTTCCATCACCGTAGATGTCGGCCGCCTCCTTGGGCAGCAGTTTGCGCAGGTAGGCCCGCGCCTTCATGAATTGGCTCTTCGAGGTGTTCTCACTGATGCCCATCATCTCGCTGATCTCCTTGTGGGCGTAGCCCTCGATGGCGAACAGGTTGAACACGGCGCGGTAGCCGGGGGGCAGGGCCTGGATCAGCTCCATGAGCTCCCCGGTGCTCATCTGGCCCAGCACCTGCGCGTCCTCGCTGTGCAGGTGTTCGGCCTCCGTCAGGTCCAGGCTGTGGTCGTAGGGCTTGTTGCGGCGGATGTGGTCCAGGGCGGTGTTCACCATGGTGCGGGCGATCCAGCCGCCCAGGGGGCCGTCGCCGCGGTAGTGATCCATCTTCTGGAACACCTTCACGAAGCCGTCCTGCAGGATGTCCTGGGCCTGCTCCCGTCCCGGGGCGTAGCGCATGCAGATGCTCATCATCTTGCGGGCGTAGGTGCGGTACAACTCCTTCTGGGCCAGGGGCTCACCCTTCAGGCATCCGGTCACGAGCTGTTCGTCCGTCATGGCGTCCGTGGGGAATGATGCGATCGGCGGGCGAAAGGTTGCCCGGGCCCCTGCAAGATACGGTGCGGGCGCGGGGTGGCGACCGGCGTGGCGCGCTGGGCGCGGATGAAAGCAGGCCTTTCCGGAGCGCGGCAACGCCATACAGGCAAGGGCTACCTTTGCACGCCTTTTCCGGACCCGGCCATGGAACACATCCGCAACTTCTGCATCATCGCCCACATCGACCACGGCAAGAGCACCCTGGCCGACCGGCTGCTGCAGATGACCGGCACCATCGCCGACCGCGACATGCAGGCCCAGGCGCTGGACGACATGGACCTGGAGCGCGAGCGCGGCATCACCATCAAGAGCAAGGCCATCCAGATGGACTATGCCCTGAACGGGAAGAAGTACGTCCTGAACCTGATCGACACCCCGGGCCACGTCGACTTCAGCTACGAGGTGAGCCGAAGCATCGCCGCCTGCGAGGGCGCCCTGCTGATCGTGGACGCCACCCAGGGCATCCAGGCGCAGACCATCAGCAACCTCTACCTGGCCCTGGAGCACGACCTGGAGATCATCCCCATCCTGAACAAGATGGACCTGCCTTCGGCCAACCCCGAGGAGGTGAAGGACCAGATCGTGGACCTGCTGGGCTGCAAGCGCGAGGAGATCCTGCCCGCGAGCGGCAAGACCGGCCAGGGGGTGGACAAGGTGCTGGAGGCCGTGGTGGAGCGCATCCCGCCGCCGAAGGGTGATCCGAACGCCCCGCTCCAGGCCCTCATCTTCGACAGCGTGTTCAACAGCTTCCGCGGCATCATCGCCTACTTCCGCGTGATGAACGGCACCATCCGCAAGGGCGACAAGGTGAAGTTCTTCAACACCGGCGTGGAATACGGCGCCGACGAGGTGGGCATCCTGCGGATGGACATCAGCCCCCGCCCCGAGGTGAAGGCCGGCGACGTGGGCTACATCATCAGCGGCATCAAGACGGCCAGCGAGGTGAAGGTGGGCGACACCATCACCCATGTGGACCGCCCCTGCGCCGAGGCCATCCACGGCTTCGAGGACGTGAAGCCCATGGTGTGGGCGGGCATCTTCCCGGTGGACACCGACGACTACGAGGAGCTGCGCGATGCCATGGAGAAGCTCAAGCTCAACGACGCCAGCCTCACGTGGGCGCCCGAGACGAGCGCGGCGCTCGGCTTCGGCTTCCGCTGCGGCTTCCTGGGCCTGCTGCACATGGAGATCATCCAGGAGCGGCTGGAGCGCGAGTTCGGCATGACGGTGATCACCACCGTGCCCAACGTGAGCTACGTGGTGACCAGGACCAACGGCGAGGTGCTCGAGGTGCACAACCCCAGCGAGCTGCCCGAGGTGATGCACATCGAGACCATCGAGGAGCCGTACATCAAGGCGCAGGTGATCACCAAGGCCGAGTACACCGGGGCCATCATGACGCTGTGCATCGAGAAGCGCGGCATGCTCACCGGGCAGAACTACCTCACCACCGACCGCGTGGAGCTCACCTTCGAGATGCCGCTGGGCGAGGTGGTGTTCGACTTCTACGACAAGCTGAAGACCATCAGCCGCGGCTACGCCAGCTTCGACTACCACCCCATCGGCATGAAGGAGAGCGACCTCATCAAGCTCGACATCCTGCTGAACGGCGAGCGGGTGGACGCGCTGAGCGCGTTGATCCACCGCGACCACGCGCAGGAGCTGGGCCGCAAGATGTGCGCGAAGCTCAAGGAGCTGCTGCCGCGCCAGCAGTTCGAGATCCCCATCCAGGCCGCCATCGGCGCCAAGATCATCGCCCGCGAAACGGTGCGCGCCCTGCGCAAGGACGTGACGGCGAAGTGCTACGGCGGTGACATCAGCCGCAAGCGCAAACTGCTGGAGAAGCAGAAGGAAGGGAAGAAACGCATGCGCCAGGTGGGGACCGTGGAAGTACCCCAGGAGGCCTTCCTGGCGGTGCTGAAGCTGGACTGATCCGGCCTTCCCGTGGTGCACGGGGGCGTATCCGCGTTCCTCCTTGCTTCCCGTTCTCTACTCCATCACCACCCGCACCGCGCCGATCACCGCCGCGCCGCGCAGCACCCGCACGGTGTACGCCCCGGCGGCCAGGCCATCGCGGTGCAGCACCACGGAATGTCCGTTGGGCCGCAGGCTGCGCAGCACCCGTCCGCTCACGTCCACCAGCTCGAGGCGATCGCCGGCGGCGGGAGCTTCGGAGAGATGGATCACCGCCGTTCCGTTCATCGGATTGGGCTGCACGCGCAGTGCCGGCACGTCCTGGCTTCCGATCGCCGTGAAGATGTAGGTGTACGGAGCGCTCAGGGCCACACAGCCGTGCTCGCTGGTCACCTGCACGGTGTAGTCACCGCTGAGGGAGGGCATCAGTTGCGGCAGCGTGTCGCCGGGCAGCACCTGTCCGTTCAGGAGCCACTGGTACTGGATCCCTGCGCCGGCCTCCAGAATGTCCGGCGCGGGAGAGCTGATCAAGGCCTCATGCAGGCTGCAGTCCACCAGGGTGTTCAGCACCGTGTTGGTGATCACCGGCGGATTGAGGTCGAAGTAGATGGCGGCGCTGTTGGTGATGGCGGTGAGGTGCGGTGATCCGGCGTTCGGCTTGATGCGGTACTTGACGAAGCCGTGGCTGGCGGCCTCGTTCACGTTGCTGTCCGGCAGCAGGATGCGCTCGAAGCGGAACAGGGCCACGCGCTGCGCGTCCACCTGGATCTGCGTGAGGTCATGCGAAGCGGCCAGCACCTCCATGGTGAGCGGATCGAGATCGGCGTCCAAGGTGTCCAGCAGCTGCACGGTGAAGGCGGTGTCCGTCCCGGTGTTCTGGAAGCGCACGGTGTACTCCAGCCACTCCTGGTCGATGGGCACCGCGCCGGCCGACCCGAAGCCCTGGGGCGTCACCAGCTTGTCGTTGGGATCGTAGGCGCACGAGACCGTGAAGAGGAACGGAGGCTGCTCGAAGAGAATGGGCAGGTTGGCTGCCGTGATGGTGTACCCGTAGCCGGCCGTGGAGCCCACCGGGCCCACGGTGAACGCGATCGTGGCTTGGAACTCCTGGAACCAGCCCAGGCTGTCCACGCTCCAATAGAGGTGCTGGCCCACGATGGAGTCCGGGGCGGGGAAAGTGCCGTCCAGCGTCAGGTCCGGGGCCAGCTCGAAGTCGATGAGGATCCCTTCAGGGATGAAGGTGCCGTTGTTCCGCAGGGTGAGCCAGAGGACCACCTGATCGTCGCAACGGAGTACGCCGGTCTGCGTGAGGGTGACGAAGGGCAGTGTGTCCTCGATGGCCGGCGCCAGCCCGATATCCAGGCCTGTGGCGATGGGTTGTTGTGCCGAAAGGGTGGCCTGAAGCGTGTCGGGGTCGTTGGTGACCTGATAGATCGAGGGCGGGGTGTGCCACACGTTCCACGTGCCGGTGTCCGCAGGGAGGTCGTAGGCGCCGTCGCTGTTGGTCCACACCAGCACGTCGTTGGCATCGGTGCGCACCAGGCGGTAGGGCACGGTGTGGTCGGTGGGGTCGAGCGCGGCGTTCAGGTCGTAGTCGATGAACACCGATCCGCGCAGGCGGAAGGCGTTGAAGAAGAGGTTCTCCTGCCAGCTGATGCTGCGGAAACGGGCCGTCACCAGGTCGGGCACCGCGTCGTTGTTGAGGTCCTCGTACACCATGGCGGCCGCGCTCTCCGCGGTGGGGTCGATCAGCGCGTTGGGGCCCAGCTGGCCGTTGCCGAGGTTCAGGGTGTAGTAGGTCTGGTGGGTGTAGCCGTTGCTCAGGGCCCACACCGCATCCAGGAAGCCATCGCCGTTCACGTCGCGGAGCATCAACGTGCGGGGCATTCCCGTCGGTGCGGGTTGCGTGCCGGCCACGGTGAGCACGCCGGTGCCATCGTTCAGGTAGGCCGTGAGCAGGGTGCTGGTGTAGTTCACGGCGTCCACATCACCGTCGCCGTCCAGGTCGCCCACATCGAACACGCCGAGGGACGGGCCACCGGGCACGGTGACGTAGGTGCCGCTGCCGGTGTTGAGCACCACGGTGCCGCCGAACACCAGGTCCATCATCCCGTCGCCGTTCATGTCGGCGGCGCGCACCGCGCCCGCTACAAAGGCCGGCTCCAGCTGCATGGCGAACTCGCCGTTGCCGTCGTTCTCGTACCAGCGCCCGCTGCCGATGAGGTCGAGATCGAGGTCACCGTCCAGGTCCACCTCGGCGCGGCTCACGCCCAGGCCGGGCAGGGTGTCCGGGGTCCAGGAGCTGCCGCCGGCCACGTTCCACAGGATGGCCCGGTCGGCCTTGTTGCTCACGATGTCCAGCAGGCCATCGGCGTCCAGGTCGGCCAGGCGGCTTGCGGACACCTGGTCGGCGTGCTCGGTCACCACCTGTTGCCCGCTGAAGGTGCCGTCACCGTTGTTGGCATACCAGCAGATCCAGTCGCCGGTGTAGCTCGCGGTCACCAGGTCCTGGTCGCCATCCAGGTCGATGTCGCCGGCGCTCAGGTCGAACGCGGCCGCCATGGTCTGGCAGAAGCGCTCACGCGGGGCGAAGGTGCCGGCGCCGGTGTTCGGGTACCAGCCGGCCAGGTCCATGCCGCTGCACTGCAGCAGGTCCACGAGGCCATCGCCGTTGAGGTCGGCGCCGTGGTAGCTGGTGCCCACCAGGTTGTAGCCGCTCACCTGCTCGACATTGGTGGTGGTCCACACGCTGCCGCCGTCGTTGCGCAGGAGGCGCACATCGCAGCTGGTGCCGCTGTCCATGCTGAGGTCCACATCCCCGTCGCCATCGAAGTCGCCCAGGGCCTCGGGCATGCCGCTGGGGATGGTGTCACCGACGGTGAAGGTGCCACCGCCGTCGTTGGCGAACCACACGGTGCCGCCCGGCAGCCCGAAGGCGATGAGGTCGTTGTCGCCGTCAGCGTCCACGTCACCGCACACCGGTGTGCTGGGCTGCGCCAGCGGGTTGATGGCCTGCTGCGGGCCGAAGGCTCCACCCCCGAGCCCCTTGTACCAGCCATGCTGCGCGTTGGTGCCGCCGATGAGCAGGTCCTTTTCGCCGTCCCCGTCCAGATCGGCATGCGCCACGGCCAGGCTGGTGGTGATGCCGGGCCCGCCCAACGACGCACCGACGGTGAAGGTGCCGCCGCCCTGATTGATGAGCAGGTCCACACTGTTGGCCTGCCGGATCACGTCGTCCACATCCCCGTCCCCGTCCAGGTCCTCCAGCAGACGCGCCGGGGTGCCCGTGGGGCAGTAGGTCCCCATCAGGGTCACTGCACCGGTGCCGTCATTGCGGTACCAGGTGTTGTCCACCACCAGGTCCGCGAAGCCGTCGGCATCGATGTCGCGAAGCATCGTCACGGCACTACCGCTGATGCTTCCGGTGAACATGATCCGCAGGGGTCCGAAGGCGCCGCCACCCAGGTTCTCGAACCAGCGCATGGTGTAGGTGTAGATGCTGCCCGTGCCGGAGTTGTAGGTCACCGGGTCCAGGTCGCCATCGCCGTCCACATCTCCCGCCAGGACGCGTGAGGGGTACTTCGCCTCGCTTTCGAAGAGCAGGTTCACCGGCCCGAACTGGGCATGGACGGGGGTGAACACGGAAAGCGCAGCGAGCGCGCAGAGGCTCCGGTGGTGAACGTGCATGGTGCGGGATAGACGCGGGGATCGGTAAAGGTTGCGCGTGGGGTCCTATCGCCACCGGTGGACCGTGGCGTTCGGTAGGCGGAGAAGAGGCTCCATCGTGTTGCGCAGGGTGGGCCCCCATGCTCGTGCGCACCGGTCGGGCGGGGTGGTGTCCGGGCCCAGGACCACGACCGCGTCCACGAAGCGTTCCGGCGGGGTGCGGGCCATATGGCGCAGCCAGTAGCCGTCGCACATCCGTCCGGCGAGGAGCACACGCATGCGTTCGGCCTCGGGGGTGCCTCGGGCATACCACTGGTTGCCGCGATCGGCGAGCACCAGGCCGCTGTGCAGCGTGGACAGGTCGGCCACGGCATTGTGGGTCAACCAGTCCGTGCCCCTGTGCGCCACGGCCACCACGCTGCCCGGCGGAAGGGCACGTGCCGCGGCCACCAGGTCCTCCTGCGCGGCAGCATAGGGCGCCCATCGGCGTTCCAGCAGCAGCAGGCGCGCGGCCTGCATCAGGCTCACCGCGGCCAGGAGGACGAAGACCGCGCGACGAGGCGGCAGCCGCACCGCCACGCCGAGGGCGAACAGCAGCAGGGCCAGCCACAGCGCCCGGTCGGGCAGGTAGAGCAGGCCGCTCATGCGGGTGCGCACCACCAGCGCCACGAGGGCCATCAGCGCGGCCGTGCCCCAAAGCACCGCATGAGCCCTGTGGGGTGCGGCCGTGCCGTGACGCAGGGCGATCGCCCACAAGGCCAGCAGCAGCATGGCGGTGCCGATCAACAGCGGCCGCTCGGCCTCCGCATCCAGCAGCAGCAGGGGCTGCAGGCCCGCGATCGCGGCCCAGGGGTCCACGGAGCGCGCGGGCTCCAGCGGTGCGCGCTGCAGGGCCTGCCACACGGGCATGGCGGAGCAGGCGAGCGACACCCCCAGGCCCAGCGCCCACCATCCGCGTCGGCCGTCGGGACCACGGCGGTGCAGCAGCTCGCTCAACATCACCAGGAGCACGAGCAGCAGCGGTGCCGAACGGTGGCACCAGGCGGCGGCGAGCGCGAACCCCAGGGTCGTGATCCATCGGCGGGGACGGCCTTCCCGCCAGGCGCACCAATGGTCCCAGGCCAGCAGCGTGCACGCGACCCCGAGCAGAAAGCCGAAGAAGCCATGCACCAGGAGCTGACCGGTCGCCAACGGCACCAACAGCACGGCGGCCCACGGGTTCGCCGGGTTCAGCCGACGCAGCACATACCAGGTGGCGAACAGCACCAGCCCGACGGCGGCCACCACGAGCGCGCGTTGCGCCGCGAAGGGCCCGGCCAGCCGAAGCACCGGCAGCGCGATCAGGTCCGTGGCGCGGGGCAGGGTGCGGGACAGGTCCACATGCAGGCCGTGTCCCCCGGGCGCGTCACCGGCGAGCCGGTGCCCCAGATGGTCGGCGTGCAGCACATGCAGCGGCCCATCCAGGGTGCGCACATGGCGGAAGGCCAGGGGCGCTGCGGCGAAGGCCAGCAGGAGCACCAGCGCGGGCCAGGGTCGGGGCATCGGGCGAAGGTCGTTCAGGACGTGCTGTAACTTTCACACCACGACCCCGTCCCACGAACAGCGAGGACCCCCTGCCTCCATGACCGTAGCCGACTACAACACCGCTGTGGACGCCCATTCGGACGGCATCTATCGCTTCGCGCTCAAGCACCTGCGCGATGCGGACCTCGCCAAGGACGTGGTGCAGGAGTCGTTCGCGCGGCTGTGGGTGAAGGTGGAGGAGGTGGAGGCCGCCAAGGCCAAGAGCTACCTGTTCACCACGGCGCACCACATCATGGTGGACGAGGTGCGCAAGGGCAGCCGCAGCACGCGCATGGAGGACCATCACGAGGACCTGCAGTGGAGCAGCCAGTCACAGCCCGATCTGCAGCGTGTGCTGGAAGCGGGTCTCGCGCAACTGCCGCAGGTGCAGCGGAGCGTGGTGCTGCTGCGCGACCTGGAGGGCTACAGCTATGAGGAGATCGCGGAGCTCACCGGGCTGAACCTCACGCAGGTGAAGGTGTACATCTACCGCGGACGCACCGCACTGAAGGACTACATCGGCAACCTCGAGCTTGTACTGTGAAGCTGGACCGCACCACCTACGAAGCCTGGCTGCTGGACCGCCTGGAGGGCGCGCTCAGCGCCGCGCAACTGCGGGAGCTGGACGACTTCCTGCGCGCCAACCCCGACCTGGCGGCTGAAGCGGAGCGGATGGGCATCGAGTGGCCCAAGCTGGAGGCCGATGCGCCGCACTTCCCCGATAAGGACACCCTGAAGCGCGCCCTTCCCCCGCAGGGGCTTCCCACGGCGGCCAAACTTCAGGACTTCCTGGTGGCCTTGGTGGAGGGTGACCTGACCGGCGAGCAGCACCGCGCCTTGCAGGCCTATCTGGAACTGCATCCGGAAGCGCGCAACGATGCCCGGCTGATGGCCCTGGCGCGGATCGCTCCGGGCCCGGCATCGCTGCCCGGTCGTTCGGACCTGCGGCGCAGCTTTCCGCCCACCGGTGTGGTGGACCGCCACCGGCTGTCCGACTTCCTGATCGCCGAGGTGGAAGGGGAGCTCGGTGCGCAGGAGCGCAAGGCGCTGCAGGCGTACCTGGCAGCGCACCCCGAGGCGGAGCGTGAGCGCCGTCTGGTGGCCGCTACTCGGATCCTCCCCGGTGCGGCGACCTATCCGGGCCGCGCCGGGTTGTACAAGCGCGAAGGCCGGGTGGTGCCGCTCTTCGGCGGCGCGTCCCTGCGGCGGCTTGCCGCCGCCGCCAGCGTGGCCCTGCTGCTTGGGCTTGGCATCTGGGCCCTCACCCGCGGCCCACAGCCCACGGACGTGCAGCTGGCCGAACGGCCCTCGACCCCGGCACCCGCGCAGCGGCAGCGCGCGCAGGAGGCCATCCCCTCGGTCGGACCGCAGGAAGCTGTTCCACCGATCGAACATCCCGCCTCCTCCACGACCGGCGCGTCACGTTCCGAAGGAGCGACGAACGCCGACGGAATGGCCCGGTCCACCGGGCACGACCGCCGGAACGAACCTCCGCAGCCCGCCCCGGCAAGGGACCTGACGATGCTGGCGCGCGTGGAGCCCGCCCACCCGACGCTGCCCCAGGCCGCCACGCCCGCTCCGGTATCCGTGAAGCCGGTGGTGCCCGCGCCGCTCACGCCCGCACCGGAGGAACTGCTGGCGACCACTGCGGGCGGCGCTCAGGCCCCGCCCACACTGGCCGGGTTGCTGGCGCAGCGTGTACGGGGCGAGGTGCTCGAGCAGCGCGATCCGGACGCGCGGCCGCTCGACGAAGCGGACGCCGTGGCCGCCGTGGACAAGGGCCTCAAGCGGCTGGGGGGCGCGCAGGCCGGCCTGGACGTGCAGCGCAACGGCCGGCGCCTCACCCGGCTCGACCTGCGGCTGGGCAATGGCCTGGCCTTCACCGCCAGCCGCGGCCGCTGACCGGCCGTGCAGGATGCCGCTCATCCCGGCGCCGCTTCCGCTCATCACAAGACCCCCGTCCGGCTGTAACAGCAGGCCGTCCGGCGCCGTCCCATGAGCACAGACCACCAACACCGACCGCCATGAACGCCGCCATCCTCAAGAAGAGCCTCCTGCTGCTCGCCACCGTGTTCACCTACGGATATGCCCGTGCCGCCGAGCCCCTGCGCACCAGCGTGGACCACACCACCTCCCTGGAGCGTGCCGTGGAGCGCCAGCTGAACCGCCACGTGGTGTTCCCCGTCCTGGAGCGCACGCACGACATGACCGGCGAGGTCACCGTGAGCTTCGTGGTGGACCGCGAAGGCCGCCTGGAGGTGCTGGAGTGCGTATCCGCCAACGAAGCGCTGCGCCAGTATGTGCTGGAGAAGCTCGCCAAGGTGGACGTGGGCGAGAACCCCGATGGCATCTGGAAGACCAGCCGGGTGCGTTTCGTCTTCCGTCCTGAGCGGGCCTGAAGCATCGACGAACGATGCGCACGGGCGGCCGAACGGCCGCCCGTGCGCATTTACGGCGCCCCCCAAGGGTCCACCGTTCATCACGCGCCCAACGCCGCCCGTACCGACCGGGTAACAAGCCCCCCGCCTCCGCCGTCCAACGCCTAGCAACACCAACGACCCAACGCCATGCGCACGCTCATGATCCGCACCGCCCTGATCGTACTGACCCTGTTCTCAACCGGCCCTGTTCTGCGCGCCGCCGAGCCCGCCCGCACCACTGGGGCCGACAAGTTGGAGCTGGCCGTGGAACGCGCCCTCAACCGCCATGTGGTGTTCCCGCTGCTGGAGCGCACGCACGACATGACCGGCGAGGTCACCGTGAGCTTCGTGGTGAACAGCGAGGGCCGGCTGGAGGTGCTGGAATGCTGGTCCGCCAACGAGCCGTTGCGGCAGTATGTGCTCAGCAAGCTGGCCAAGGTGGATGTCGGCGACAACCCCGATGGCATCTGGCGCACCACGCGCGTGCACTTCGTCTTCCGTCCGGAGAAGGCCTGAACGAATTGGTAGGTAGGTCGGAAAGGGGCGCCCCGGGAGGGGCGCCTCCTTTTTTCACACCGGCCTGTAACTCGCGTGAAGTGCGCCCGTCCTACGAACGAGCGGCGGCCGCGGCCCCGCACCGAAAACGAGAAGACCATGCGCACCACGATCATCCACACCACCCTCCTGCTGGCCGCCTTTGTGGGCCTGTCCACGACCGCCCAAGCCCAGGACGACAGCACGGCCACGCGCCGCAACACCCTCGAGCTGGGGGTGGACGCCAAACGCGGACCCTACGCCCAGGTGAAGGGCAAGGACGACACGGACACCGAGGACAAGCCGGACACGATCACCTTCCAGACCAAGCGGAAGATCATCACCATCCTCACGGAGACCAAGGCGATGGACACCACCGGCACGGCCGCCGCCGAGCGCCTGCGCGAGCTGCGCCGCGAGCGCCGCAACGCCTTCACTTACTGGACCGGGGTGGAGATCGGGCTCAACAACTTCATGAGCCCCGACGGTGGCTTCGACCTGCCGGAGAACGCGCGTTTCATGCAGCTGGAGGATGCCAATTCGCGGTTCTTCGCGCTCAATGTGGCCGAGTACAAGGTGGAGTTCGGCAGCCATCACGCGGGGCTCTTCACCGGGCTGGGCCTTGAGTTCGTGAACTACCGGCTCAGCAACAATGTGCGGCTGGCCTATGACCGCGACTCGGTGTTCGCACAGACCGTGGTGGAGCCCGACCTGCGCAAGAACAAGCTGCGGCAGATCGGTCTGCGCGTGCCGCTGATGTTCGAGTTCAACACCAAACGGTCGCCGCTGCCCACCGAGGAGGAGCTGCGCGGCGGGGCGTGGAAGAACAGCGGCTTCTCGCGGAAGAACAACTTCCACTTCGCCTTCGGGGTGGTGGGCAGCTGGTACTTCGACACCATGTACAAGGTGAAGTACCGGCAGGACGGCGAGATGGAGAAGGAACGCAGCAAGGGCAGCTTCAACCTGCTGAACTACCGGCTGGCGGCGCGGGCCCAGGTGGGCTGGGGCGGCCTCAACCTCTTCGCCGAGTACGCGCTCACCCCGCTGTTCCAGGAAGGCAGGGGCCCGGAGCTGATCCCGGTGAACGCCGGCATCGCCCTGGTGGGCTTCAACTGACGGACGGAGGGCCCGCAGGCGCAACAAGGGGAAAAGCCGAAGGGCACACCGGTCCGTGCGGGCCGTGCGGGCGATCGTCCCGCGCGGCCTGCGTATTTTCGCGGCCCACCGAACGAACCCGCGCAGCCATGGGCCGCATCTTCGAAAAACGCAAGCACAAGATCTTCGCCCGCAACGCGAAGCTCAGCAAGCTCTTCACCCGCATCGGCAAGGAGATCAGCATGGCCGTGAAGGCCGGCGGACCGAGCCCCGAGGCCAACATGCGCCTGCGCATGGCCATCCAGAACGCGCGCGGCGCCAACATGCCCAAGGACAACATCGAGCGCGCCATCAAGAAGGCGGCCGGTGGCGGCGAGGCCGACTACGTGGAGGTCACCTACGAGGGCTACGCGCCCGGTGGCGTGGCCGTGTTCGTGGACGCCAGCACCAACAACGTGAACCGCACGGTGGGCAACGTGCGCAGCTACTTCACCAAGTGCGACAGCAACCTGGGCACCAACGGATCGCTGGCCCACGTGTTCGAGCGCAAGGGGGAGTTCGTCATCGAGACCGCCGCGCTGAAAGGCCGCGATGCCGATGAGTTCGAGATGGAGCTGATCGATGCCGGCGCCGACGATGTGCTGCGTGACGAGGAGGGCTTCGTGGTGCTCGTTCCCTTCCAGGGCTTCGGGGCCATGCAGCAGAAGCTGGACCAGCTGGGGGTGGAGAGCAAGAGCGCCGAACTGAAGCGGTACCCCCTGACCACCATCCCGGCGGACCTGACCACCGCGCGCAACGTTATGCGCCTGATCGACATGCTGGAGGAGGACGACGACGTCAACGCCGTCTTCCACAACATGGAGCTCACCGAGGAGGTGGAGGCCGAACTGGCCCAGGGCTGATGCACTAGCGCGGCCGGAAGCGGATGTGGTAGCGGGTGCCCTCGGGCCCGCTCTCCACGGTGAGCAGTCCGTTCATCTGTTCCACCAGGCTCTCGATCAGGCTCACCCCCAGGGTGGTGCCGTCGCTGCTGATCTTTTGCGGGGGGATGCCCACCCCGTCGTCCGCGTAGATGAGGTCGAAGGCCTGCTCATCCACACGCTTCACCGTGAGGGTGATGCGCCCGGAGGGCCGGTCCTTGAAGGCGTGCTTGAAGGAGTTGGTGATGAGCTCGTTGAGCACCAGTCCCAGGGGCACCATGGTGGTGAGGTCGAAGGTGATGCCGGGGTCCACCTCCGCGCTGTAGCGGATGGTGTCGCGCACGTTGTTCAACTGCACCAGTTCGGCGAAGAGCTCCTGGATGTACAGCGCCAGGTCCAGGTGCACCAGTTCATCGCCACGGTAGAGCTTCTCGTGGATGAGGGCCATGGAGGCCACGCGGCTCTGGCTCTGGTCGAACACATGCTGCAGCCGCTCATCGTCCACCGTGGCCCGTTGCAGGCGCAGCAGGCTGGCCACCACCTGCAGGTTGTTCTTCACCCGGTGGTGGATCTCCTTGATGAGCACGTTGATGCGGGCGTTGGCCTGCTGGAGCTTGGTCTTCTCCTCCTCGAGGGCCTTCTTCTGCTCGGCGTCCAGATCGCGGGCGGCGCGCAGGTTCTCCTTCATCCGGCTGAGGGCCATGCCCAGCACGTCCCCGGCGCCGCGCACGGGCACGGGGGTGTCGTAGTTGCCCTTGCCGATGGCCTCGGCGCTGGCGCTCAGCGCGCGCACGTTCTCGATCATGCGGTTGAAGCTGCGGGCCATGTTGCCGAACTCGTCATTGCTGGTCACCGGCACCTTCACGCGGATGTCGCCCTCGGCGAGGGCGCCGGCGGCGTGCGTCACCTCGCTCACGGTGCGGCGCATGCCGCGCAGGATCACCCAGGCCATGAAGATCACCGCGGAAAGCACGCCCACAAGGGCCACCAGCACGAGGAGCAGCCGCTGTTCGGCATCACGCCGGTTGGCATCGGTGGATTCCACGATGCGGTCGATGGACCGGTCGGCCAGACCATTGAGCAGGGCGAGGGTGCGGTCGCTGCTGAGGCGCCACTCGGCGGGGTCCACGTTGAGCCCCTCCAGGGCCCGCTTCTCCTGCACGGTGCCCATGATGGTGCGCACGAAATTCACCTCGGGCCCCTGGAACTCCTGCTGGTAGGCCGCCAGCACCTCGCCGGGCGCGTCGCGTTCGAACAGGTAGAGGTTGGTGGCGTACCGGGCCATGGCATCGCTGAGCTCGCCCAGCTCGGCCACCGGCAGCCAGCCCCTGGTGAAGCCCCGGTCCAGCGTGGTGCGCACGCCGGCCAGGGCATCGATGGCGTTGAGCAGGCTGAGGTGCGAGTACAGGCGGTCCTTGGTCTCGGGGTCCAGGGCCAGCTTGGCCACCCGGCTCAGGTCGTTCAGCAGCGTGGCGCGCATGGCGCGGTAGGCCATGTCCACATCACTGCTGCCGATGCGGCGCTCCTGGGCCCGCTGGCGCAGCAGGCCGAGGCCGGCGAGCACCGAGGCGCCCTCGATGTCCTGGCCCAGCACCAGCTCGGGGTCGTTGAGGGCGTCGGCCGCGGCATTGGTGCGCACGTACTGCAGGGAGAGCCGGGCCTGGTTGTCCTGCACCCCGGAGAGATAGGCCAGCGTGGCGGCGTTCTCCTCCTGAAGCTCGTGCAGCAGTCCGCTCAGGCGGCCGATGTTCCGGGTCTGCAGGTTGATGTAGCGCAGCACATCGCGCCGCTTGAGGCTGCCGTCCACCTGCTTGCCGATCAGCAGCACCAACCCCACCATGGGGATGGCCAGGGTGATGAGCAGCTTGGTGCGCACCGGCAGGTCCGCGAAGCGCAGCGCCATGCCCGCAAAGTACGCGAAGGGCCGGGCCGGGCCACGGCACCGCCCGTTAACTTGGCCGCCCTTCGCAGCCCCGCCCTCCGATGAACGACGCCTTGAAGACCCTCGCCGACCGCACCGAACAGGCCCTGCAAGGGGGTGGTGCCGACCGCATCGCCGCCCAGCACAAGAAGGGCAAGCTCACCGCCCGCGAGCGGGTGGACATGTTGCTGGACGAGGGCAGCTTCCAGGAGATCGGCCAGCTGGTGACGCACCGCAGCACCAACTTCGGGCTGGACCGGCAGGTGTTTCTGGGCGACGGGGTGGTCACCGGCTACGGCACCATCGATGGCCGCCTGGTGTACGTGTTCAGCCAGGACTTCACCGTCCTGGGCGGCTCGCTGGCCGAGGCGCACGCCGAGAAGATCTGCCGCATCATGGACCTGGCCATGCAGAACGGGGCACCGGTCATCGGCCTCAACGACAGCGGTGGTGCGCGCATCCAGGAGGGGGTGGTGAGCCTCGGCGGCTACGCGGACATCTTCTACCGCAACGTGCGCAGCAGCGGGGTGGTGCCGCAGATCAGCGCCATCATGGGCCCCTGCGCCGGCGGGGCGGTGTACAGCCCGGCGCTCACCGACTTCGTGATGATGGTGGAGGGCACCAGCTACATGTTCGTCACCGGGCCCAACGTGGTGAAGACCGTGACGCATGAGACGGTGACCGCCGAGGAGCTGGGCGGCGCCGCCACGCACGCCAGCAAGAGCGGGGTGGCGCACTTCACCGCGTCCAACGAGCTGGAGGCGCTACAGGCCCTGCGCCGCCTGGTGTCCTTCATCCCCGGCAATTGCGAAGAGGAGCCGCCCGCGCTCCCCTACACCGCCGGCGACGAACGGCGGCCCGAGCTCGACACCATCATCCCCGCCAACCCCAACCAGCCGTACGACATCCGGCAGGTGATGAACGCGGTGATCGACCCCGACAGCAGCATGGAGGTGCATGCGGACTTCGCCCGCAACATGGTGATCGGCTTCGCCCGTGTGGAGGGCCGCACCGTGGGCTGTGTGGCCAACCAGCCGGCCGTGCTCGCCGGTGTGCTCGACATCGATGCCAGCATCAAGGCTGCGCGCTTCGTGCGCTTCTGCGATGCCTTCAACATCCCGCTGCTGGTGTTCGTGGACGTGCCCGGCTTCCTGCCCGGCACCGACCAGGAATGGCGCGGCATCATCGACCACGGCGCCAAGCTGCTGTACGCCTTCAGCGAGGCCACCGTGCCCCGCATCACCGTCATCACGCGCAAGGCGTACGGGGGCGCCTACGACGTGATGAACAGCAAGCACATCGGCTGCGACATGAACTACGCCTGGCCCAGTGCGGAGATCGCGGTGATGGGGGCCAAGGGCGCCGCCGAGATCATCTTCAAGAACGAGATCGCGAAGGCGGCCGATCCGCAGGCCAGGTGGCAGGAGAAGGAGGCCGAGTACAAGGAGCAGTTCGCCAACCCGTACGAGGCGGCCGCACGCGGCTACGTGGACGAGGTGATCCGCCCCAGCGAAACGCGCATCAAGGTGATGCACGCCCTGCGCATGCTCCGCAACAAGGTGGAGAAGCTGCCGCGCAAAAAGCACGGGAACATCCCGCTGTAGCCGGCGCTCAGATCACCCCGCCAAGCAAGCCCGCCGCGATGGCCAGCAGCAGCACCGCCACGGCCAGTTGCACCCCGCGGTAGGTGAGGGAAGGCAGCAGCTTGCGTCCCCACCACGCGCCGGCGAAGGCGGCCAGCACGCATACCGACATCAGGCCCGCGTGCGCGCGCAACGCCGCGAGGTCGAGCGCCGTGAGGTACACCGGGATCCGCGCCAGGTCCACCAGCAGCCCGATGGCCGTGCCGGTGGCCACGTAGCCCTCCTTGCTGAGGCCGCCATGCACCAGGAACATGCTGCGCAGGGCGCCCTGGTGGCCGCTGAGCCCGCCGAAGAGGCCACTGACCAGCCCGCCCACGGTGCGCCAGCGCGCATCGAAGCGCAGGCTCTTGAGCGCAGGCGATAGCTCCAGCAGGGCGAAGAGCGCCATCAGCAGGGCGATGGTGACCTGCAGGGGCCCCACCGCGTGGCGGGCGCCGTGGTACAGCGGTTCCAAGTCGCCCAGCCGACCCAGCATCCAGGCCCCCAGGAAGGCGCCGGCGATGGCCGGCAGCCCGAAGGCCAGCAGGGTGGGCCGGTGCACATGGGTGCGCAGCAGCGCGAACTTGAAGGCGTTGTTCAGCAGATGCACCACCGCGGTGAGGGCCACGGCTTGCGGCAGCGGTAGGAACAGCGCGAAGGCCGGCAACAGCACGGTGCCCAGGCCGAAGCCGCTCACAAAGGTGAGGAGCGAGGCCGCCAGGGCCACCAAGGGCAGCAGAAGCGTTGCGGACACCGGTCGAACTTACGGAGGACCGCGGGATGCGTTCGGGCGATCCGTTCCTTGGCATCGGATGGCCCATGGGCCGGGATGTGCACCCGGCCTTTCCGGGCATGTGTGAGATACCTTCGAAGGCGCCATGCTCCCGTCCGCCACCACCGAGCCCCGCACCGTGTACGCACTGGGGCAGCTGGCCCGTGCCGTGCAGCGGCAGATCGAGGCCGCGGCCGGAGGGCGCAGCTTCTGGGTGCGGGCCGAGGTGGCCGGCCTGAAGGTGAACCGCCACGCCTACCTGGAGCTGGCCGAGCACCGCGCCGGTGTGCGCGTGGCCGTGATGCGCGCCGTGATCTGGCAGGACGCGCTGGCGCGCATCCGCGAAGGGCTGGGCGCCGAGGCCGACGCGATCCTGAAGGAAGGGGTGGAGATCCTCTTCGCGGCCCGCGCCACCTACCACCTGGTCTTCGGCCTCAGCCTGGTGATCGAGGCGGTGGACCCGTCCTTCAACCTGGGCGCGCTGGAGCGCCGCAAGCAGGAAACGCTGGCCGTCCTGAGGCAGGAGGGCCTGCTGGACCTGAACCGCAGCGTGCCGGTGCCGCGCGTGATGCAACGGATCGCCCTGGTGACCTCGGTGGGCTCTGCGGCCCATGCCGACTTCACCCGCCACCTGGCCGGGAACGAGCACGGCTTCCGGTTCCATGTGCAGGTGTTCGCCTCGGCCGTGCAGGGCGACAACGCCGCCTACGAACTGGGCCGTGCCGTGGCGCGCATCGACCCCGAGCGCTTCGATGCGGTGGTGCTGGTGCGCGGAGGCGGCAGCAAGCTGGACCTGGAGGCCTACAACGACCTGGCCCTGGCGCGGGCCGTGGCGCGCCTGCCCCTGCCGGTGCTCACCGGCATCGGGCACGACGTGGACACCACCGTGCTGGACCACCTGGCCGGGCGCGCCTTCAAGACCCCCACCGATGTGGCCGACCATCTGGTGGACCACGCGCATGCGTTCGAGCGGGCCCTGCTGGAGCGGATGACCAGCCTGCGGCATCAGGTGCAGGCCTCCTTCGCGGAACAGCGAACGGCCCTGTTCGCCCGGCAGGGTCAGTTGGCGCATGCCGCCCACACCCGGGTGCAGGGAGAGCGGCGCCGGATGGACGCCGCGGTGCGGGAGCTGCGCACGGCGCCGATGCGCCGCCTGCGCCAGGTGGAACGGCCTCGCCTGGAGGAGGCCCAGGCGGCCATCGTCCGCACGGCCCAGCAGGGTCTGCACCTGCTGGCCGCGCACCTGCGCGGTATGGAGGACGCCATCGGCCTGCTGCGTCCGGAGAAGCTCCTGGAACGCGGCTTCAGCATCACCCGCCTGCACGGCGCCGCGGTGAACGATGCGAGCGCCCTGCGGCCCGGCGACGAGGTGGTGACGACCTTTGCGCGCGGACACACCCGGAGCACCATCACCTCCGTGGAACACGATGGCTGACGAGCGGCTCACCTACGACACGGCGTACGCTGAATTGGAGCGCATCATGCAGGACCTGCAGGAGGACCGCATCGGCGTGGACGAGCTCACCGCGAAGGTGAAGCGCGCCGTGGAGCTGGTGGCCTTCTGCAACACGCTGCTGCGGGCCACCGAGGAAGAGGTGGAGCGCATCGTGAAGCAGCTGGGCGAGGGCTGAAGGGCCTTCTACCTTCGCCGCATGTCCGTCGCGTTCACACCCCGGGAAGAGGGCACCGAACTGGCCACGGTGCGCTGCACGGCCGTCGACCGGGTGGAGGTGCATTTCAAGCCCGGACACACGTTCACGGTGGCCGGCATCCAGGAGATGATGCAGGCGCGCCAACGGCTCGGAGAGGCCAGCGGCCCGCACAAGGCGCTCATCCTGCTGCCCGATCATGTGGATTTCGACATGGACATGATCAGCACCGACCACTACCGGCAGGTACCGCAGCCACACACGTTGGCGGTGGCCTGGGTGGCGCGGAACGAGCGCAACGCCACGTTCACCCGGATGTACCTCGCCTACTTCCCGCCCCCCTTTCCATCGGAGGTGTTCCTGACGGAGGACGAGGGTCGGGTCTGGCTGGGCTGGTGATCGAACGCGTGCCGCCCACACCCGGCTGTTGATCATCCCGGGTCCTTGCCCGCGCTGCGGCCCCTGGCTCGCTGGACCTTCGCCGCGCTTCCATGACCGACCGCTCCACCGTTCTGCTGCTCGACCGCCTGAAGGCCCTGGCCGCCCGCAAAGCCCGCTTCGCCTACGATGTGCGCGGCCACAGCTACGTCACCACCGGCGTGGTGGCGCCCTACGCCCCCGAGGGCGGCCGCGAGGAGGGCACCGACCTGGCGGCCGTGCTGCGCCATGCCCTGGAGCACGACGGCGTGGTGAGCGGGGTGCGCGGTGCGGACGGTCGCGTGCGGTTCTCCAGCTGCCGGCTCTTCACCGACGTGCACAACGCCGTGGTCTTCGCCCGGGGACAGCGCCAAGTGGCGGTGTACAACTGGAACCGGGAGGAGGAGGTGAGGGTGGAGGGGGTGGGTGTGCAAGGCATGCCGGCGCGGGGCTAGCGGACGGCTTCGCGTTCATCATGTGCATCAGGGGCGGCGCCCAACCGTTCGTCACATCCCATGGCGGATTGGGAGGGGTCGGGGATCATGTATCCAGTAACCCGAACCACCCGCACCATGAAACCCCTGTTCGCCATCGCACCCGCCCTTTCCGCCCTGTGCCTTTTGCTCGCCGCACCGGGATCCGTTCACGCCCAAAAGAGCAAGGACGTGAAGGTCACGTTCGAGGACGTGAAGAAGCGCTGTCCGGAGAAGGAGCTGAAGGACAAGCTCCGGCTCTCCGTCACCCGCTTCAACGTGACCACCCGCAACGCTCCGTCGGAACTTGGGGCCAACATGGCCACCATGCTGGAGTCCGCGCTGCACGAGGTGGGCTGCTTCAACGTGCTGGAGTCCATGGACAACGTCGGCGACTTGAAGCAGGAGCTCGCCGGCAACGAGGACCTCAAGGGGGGTACCGCCGGCCGCCGCGGCCAGATGCTCGCCGCCAAGGTGGTGGTGACCGGCGAGGTCACCGAGTACAACCAGGGCAGCAAGGGTGTTTCTGTCGGACCTTATCAGAACAAGAGCGGCATCGTCCGCCTGGGCTTCATCGTGAAGATGCTGAACCCCGAGACGCGCGAGACCCTCTGGCAGGAGAGCGTGAACGTGGAAGGGGAGTCGAGCGGCTCCTCCAGCGTGGGTGTCGGCATCCCCTTCGGCCCCCGCATGAACTTCGGCAGCTCCATGAAGGACAACCCCGCCCTGGCGAATGCGCTGGAACAGGGTGTGCTGCGGGCCAGCGAACTGCTGGTGAGCAACTACGAGAAACTTCCGGCCGAGATCCTCAGCAACGTGGAGACCAACACCACCCAGGTCACGGTGGCTGGCGTGGACTACGGTGGTGTGGTGGCCCTGGCCAGCACGCTGAGCGCGGTCCCCGGTGTGAAGGTGGTGGAGAAAGGCCTCACCAGCGGGGTTGGCAAGGTCGTGCTCTCGCACGAAGGCAGCACGGACGCTCTTCTGGACAAGATCTACGGATCACTGGCCGCCAGCTACGGCGTTGGGAATGTGGCCAATGGCGTCCTCGAGCTCACCCGGAAGTGACCCCAGTGAAGAACGGTGGTCCCTACCAGGATCGCCCGTGTGCGGCGCAGCGGCATCCTTCGGGGTGCCGTTGCTGCTTTTCAGCATGGCCTTCATCGGGTACGGAACACGATCTTCGTCTCACACTCGCACTGCCCCATGCACCGCCTTGTTCTCTGCCTGCTCCTGCCCACCGCACCGCTTGCCGCACAACCCGTAGTGAGCGCGGCGGACCATCTGCCTGCTGTGGGCACCAGCACCTTTCTGCACGACATGCCGCTCACGCAACCTGCACCGGCGGGTGGGGCGAACGTCATTTGGGATTTCTCCTGGTTGCAGCCGCTCAACACCTCCACGGTGGACCACGTGGCAACGGACCCCGTGCTCTTCCCCGATGCCACGGTGGCGGTGCTGGTGGGCGGTGGCGACACCCGCAACCTGGCCCTGGGTCCGGACGGCCTGGAGGAGCACGGCATCGCCACCACGGCCGGCACCTTCGTGTGGAACGACCGCCTGCTGCTGCTGCCCACCACCATCACCTTCGGCGACAACGGGCTCGATGCCTATGCCGGTTCGGCCGACATCGGCTTCGGCACCGTTACGGAGAGCGGTGCGGTGGACATCCTGGCCGACGGCTGGGGCAGCTTGATCATGCCCGACCAGACCTACACCAACGTCCTGCGCGTGCGCTCGGACCGCAGCTTCACCACCAGCTTTCTGGGCATCGGCACGGACTTTTCGCTGCAGACCTACGACTACTACGCGGCCGGTGTGGTGGGTCCGGTGCTGAGCGATGCGCAGCTCTTCCTCAACAACGGCGGGCAGCTCATCTCGCAGTTCCACAACGCCAACTTCGTGCTGGACCAGAACGTGCACGTGGCCGAAGCGGAGACCCCGGCCCTGCAGGTGTTCCCCAATCCCGCTACGGACCATGTGCTGGTGCACCTGACCCACCAGCACCCTGCACCGGTGGAGTTGCTTGACGAGGCGGGCCGGGTGCTGCGTCGCGAACGCGCCACGCCCGGCGCAACGCTCCGGATCGATCTGTCCGGGGTGGCGCCGGGCGGCTACCTATTGCGGGCTGGCGCGGCCACGCAGCGGCTGGTGGTGCGCTAGGTCCTCATTGTTTCACCACCCGCTCCACGGCACGCGTGCCATCGGCGAAGCGGAGCTCCAGGAGGTAGAGTCCCGGAGGGAGTTCGCCCAGGTCGATCCGCAGCGGGCCCTGCGGTCCATGCACGCGTGGGAGAAGTGCGAGGAGGCCCTCCGGGCGCAACACACGCACGGCGACCACGGAGCCGGGATGCTCAATGGTGACCAGGCGATCCGTGGGCACTGGGAAAATGCGCGTGGTCCGGGATCCTGTGGGCGTGTCCACCACATTGGTGCTCGAGACGTAGCCAAGCCAATAGATCCCGGCTTGCACCGTCCCATAACTGTAGCTGCCGGACACTGAATCAAGGCCGTTCACCAGGCGGCCCGCCAGACCGATCAGCACGCCGTGGTCGAATCCGCAACCAGGGTCCAGGTCCTGCGAAACGAAGGAGACGAAGACCGAATCAGCGAGCAGATGCCCTGTGAACTCCCCGGCGGCGCAGAGGGGGGCCCCTCCCGGGTATTCAGTGAAGTTGGCCGTACCGGAGAGGCTGTCCCCTGGCCAAACGGTCATGGTCAGGTCCAGGGTGCCCCCCAGGTTCACGGTCGTGTTCAAGAAGCTCCCTTCATAGACCACGGACTGCTGGGCGCGCAGGTGTCCGCCGAACAGAAGCGTCGCAAGGCTGGCGCCGATGAAGTTGTTCCGGGCCCGACTGGTGAGGATGTTCATGGCTTGCGGTCTGTTGGTCCTCACTGCCTCACCACCCGCTCCACGGCGCGCGTGCCATCGGCGAACCGAAGCTCCAGCAGGTAGAGGCCGGGCTGTTCGTCGGTGAGGTTGAGTGCGATGCGCGTAGCGCCAGTGGCGAAGCGCTGTTGGTGCGTAATGCGGCCGGCGGGCTCCATCAGCAGGAGCGTACCTTCGGTGTGGGTGGCGGGGAGGAGGACATCAAGGACGCCGGTGGTGGGGTTGGGGAAGGCGGCCGCTTGCTGGTCGATCATCTCGTTGACACCAACGCCCAAGGGGCAGACCAACGTGAATGTGCAGCTGGAGGAACCGACGGTCTGTGCGTTGACCAGGATCAAGAGCTCCTGTCCACTATCCCAATAAATGCCGGCGAGGGGAACATTATCACCATCGGTATCGCCGACGCAGTTCCAGTCGGTGGTGTCGCAGCCGTCGGAGGCGAACTTCCACATGTAGCTGTAGTGGTTCTGCCCATTCCCGCTGGTGTTGACCACGTTGAACTGGTAGGTGCCGTCGATGGGCGGGGTGAAGGAGTAGATCTGCTCAAGTCCACCCTGACCCGCTGCGCTGAAGCACGCGGCCTGCCCCATGCCGCTGGGGTAGTTGACATCGCCGTATCCGAAGGAACTGAAGACGATGTTGGAGTCGCAGGTGATCACGGGGGTCTGATCGCAGACCGGCGTGGCGCAGCGGATCCGGAAGGTGCAGCTGGAAGAGCCGACGGTCTGCGCGTTCACCAGGATGAGCACCTCTTGACCAGCCGTCCAAGGGATACCGGCCAAGGGCACATTGTCGTCAGGGGTGTCATTGATGCAGTTCCAGCCGGCGGTATCGCAGCCAGCGGTGGCGTACTTCCACATGTAGCTGTAACGGTCCTGACCATTGTTGCTGGTATTGATGACGTTTAACTGGTAGGTGCCATCGATCGGCGGGGTGAAGGAGTAGATCTGCTCGAGCCCACCTTGTCCGGAAGCTGAGTAGCAGGCGGCCTGTCCCATGCCACTGGGGTAGTTGACATCGCCGTAGCCGAAGCTGCTGAAAACGACATTGGAGTCGCAGGTGATCACAGGGATCTGGTCACAGACGGGGGTGGCACAGCGGATACGGAAGGTGCAGCTGGAGGAGCCAACGGTCTGGGCGTTCACCAGGATGAGCACCTCCTGACCGGCCGTCCAAGGGATACCGGCCAGGGGCACATTGTCGTCCGGGGTGTCGTTGATGCAATTCCAGTCAGTCGTATCGCAGCCGTCCGTGGCATACTTCCACATGTAGCTGTAACGGTCCTGTCCATTGTTACTGGTATTGGTGACATTGAACTGATAGGTGCCATCGATCGGCGGGATGAAGGAATAGATGCGTTCCAACCCTCCCTGGCCGGCGGCGGAGTAGCAAGCGGCCTGGCCCATTCCGCTCGGGTAGTTCACATCGCCGTAGCCGAAGCTGCTGAAAACGACATTGGAGTCGCAGGTGATCACAGGGATCTGGTCACAGACGGGGGTGGCACAGCGGATACGGAAGGTGCAGCTGGAGGAGCCAACGGTCTGGGCGTTCACCAGGATGAGCACCTCCTGACCGGCCGTCCAAGGGATACCGGCCAGGGGCACATTGTCGTCCGGGGTGTCGTTGATGCAATTCCAGTCAGTCGTATCGCAGCCGTCCGTGGCATACTTCCACATGTAGCTGTAACGGTCCTGTCCATTGTTACTGGTATTGGTGACATTGAACTGATAGGTGCCATCGATCGGCGGGATGAAGGAATAGATGCGTTCCAACCCTCCCTGGCCGGCGGCGGAGTAGCAAGCGGCCTGGCCCATTCCGCTCGGGTAGTTCACATCGCCGTAGCCGAAGCTGCTGAAAACGACATTGGAGTCGCAGGTGATCACAGGGATCTGGTCACAGACGGGGGTGGCACAGCGGATACGGAAGGTGCAGCTGGAGGAAGCAGTGGTTTCTGCGTTGACCAGTAGGAGAATTTCCTCTCCTGCCATCCATTGGATCCCGGCCAGTGGAGTGTTGTCCGCGGTGGTTTGTCCGATACAGGTCCATCCAGATGTATTGCAACCATCGACCGCATACTTCCACATATAGCTGTACCGGTTCTGGCCATTCGCACTGGTGTTGACCACATTGAGCTGGTAGGTGCCGGTGATCGGCACGAGGAAGGAGTAAACGGTCTCCTGCCCCCCCTGTCCCAGCGCGTTGTAGCAACCAGTGATTCCCATCCCGTTCGGATAGCCCACATCCCCAAAGCCGAACGAGTTGAACGTGTAGTCCGCATCGCAGACAATGCTGGTCACTGTTGCGCAGGGATTGGCTGATGTTGATACCCAACCGAAGAAGGCAAGCGCGTGAAAGACAGCGAGTATCCCCCTTCTCATTCTCGTGGCGTATATGGGCTTCATGGCGTTCAGGTAGTTGGCGTGGTCGGGCTTCAAGGCCCAACCTAGGAGGTTTTTCGATCGGTCGTGTTAAGGAGGTGTGAGAGCGGCTGGCTCGGGGCGCGTTCGGCTCAGTAGTTGATCCCCGCCATCACCCGGAAGCTGTTGCCGTTCCGGCGGTAGTCCGCGATGCGGGCATCGGAGCCATGCACCTCGGTGTCCAGGGTGCCGGTCACCAGCTCGAAACCGGCCATGAAGCGCTTGAAGGTGATGCCGGCGTAGGGTCCGTGCTGCACGCCCCAGCTGCTGTAATCGCCACGGTCGATGCCCTCGTCGCCGCCGGTGTCGAAGGTGATGTTGTAGGTGGGCATCGCGCTGTACTTCACATCGATGCGCAGGTCGTCGGTGAGCTTGGCGGAGAACAGGAAGCCCGGCTTGAGGGCCTGCAGTTCGGCGCTGATGCGGCCGCGGTCGCCGAAGTTGCTGCTGAGGGTGAACCAGCCCATGTTGAGGCCGAAGCGCAGCCGGTCGGCCACGTAGTTGCCGAAGAAGAACTCCGAGCCCAGGCCGAGGGTGAGGCCGGCATCGGGCACCACGGGGTTCAGGGAGTAATTCAATCCGCCGTGGAAGTAGCCGGGGTTCTCTTCCCGGGCACTTGGCGGGCTGTCCTGCGCACGGAGGGTGGTGGGCAGCAGGCCGGCGATGAGCAGGGTGGCGGCGGCGATGGTGCTGTGGGGTTTCATGGTGGTTCGTGTGGGGTTTCAGAGGTAAGAGCCGCACCCTCTTGGAATCCGCCATGCGTTGTGATGAACGGTTGGGCGGGGCGGTCACCCGCCGTGCCGACCCTGTGGTACACCCGCGCGCACTGGACGGGGACGAACAGTGAGCCTGTCGATGGCCGATTTCGTCCCCGGCCGCTCTTGGTAGCAAACCGGATCAGATGCACCTTGTCCATCCACGAAGCGCCGTCCGCACAAAAGCCGCATGGAACAGGCCGGCGGTGGCCCCGGATGCGGTGTTCCCGTTCATGCTGTGGTGCGATCGAACGCCCGGTCGTATCCTTGCCGAGGTTATCATCGCCATGCCGTACACCTGCGCGGACCTCGACCGGTATACGGCTTCGGCGGTGGAGGTGCAGCGGCACGTGAGCATCACCATCGGCGCGCTGCGCCGCAGCTGCGGGTGGAGCGCCCACGATGCCGACCGGCGCATGGATGCCGAGGACCTGGTGTGCGAAGCGCTCTGGAAGCTGCGGGAGTCGTGCGGCCGGCAGGGGATCGATGACCTGTTCGCCTTCATGGCCACCACCCTGCAGCGCGATGTGGTGCGGTTCTGCCAGAAGGCCCAGCGCCGGGTGAGCACGTCGGGCATGGAGGAGCGACTTTCCTCGGGCTCATCGCCGGAGCTCTCGGAAGAGGAGCGTGACCGGATCGTGGCGTGCGTACGCGCCCGGCTGATGGATCCACGGGACCAGGTGCTCTTCGACCTCTATCTGGAAGGCAAGCCCAACCGGGTCATGCGTGCGGTGGACGACCGCAGCGAGCGGCAGATCACGCGCCTGCGGGGCCATTTCGCCGACCTCTTGAAGGAGTGCCACCAGCGGCTGAACAACTGATCCATGGAGCGCGACGACCTGACCCCCGAAGTGCTGGTGGCCCTGGCCGCCGGGCATCTTCGCCCTGCCACGGCCGAGCAAGCCCGCAACCTGCTGGCCGCGGACCCCGACCGACAGCTGGAATATGAGGGCGTGCAGGCGCTGGTGGCCGAGCTCGGTCCTGCCGGCGCCTTGGAGCATCTGGAGACAGCGGCCGATCGGATCATGATGCGGGCGGCCGCGGCAGCGCCGCCCACCCCTGTGCGGTCCAGGACCTGGGTGTGGGCCGTAGTGGCCGCCGCTGCGTCGGTGCTGGCCGTGGTGTACTTCGGATGGCTGGGCCCGGCCCGCGACCCGGAGCGGCTCGCCGAGGCCGTGATCGGCACGATGCCCGAGCTGCAGCGGGTGCGGGAGGAGCTGCCTCCCCGTTGGGCCGGACCCGTGGAGCAAGGCGAGCATGCAGCCGCTGCCGCGCTGCTGAAGCAGGGCGATCTGACCCGTCCGCGCGAACGGTTGATGTTGGGCTACTGCCTCATGCACCTTGGACCGGCCCAGGCCGACAGCGCGGCCTACTGGCTGGGTCTGGCGGCCGGGGAGGGGTCGCCCTATCGCGATCAGGCCCTGCTGTATGCTGGTGCGCTGGCTGTTCGGCTGGGCGATCTGGAACGGGCCCGGGCCATGCTGGCCCGCAGCCGTCATCCACGCGCGGCCGAACTCCTGGAGCGCCTGTAGAGCAGGACGGTCACCACCAGAACAATCCCTGCGATGGCCCACCAGGGCACCCGCCGGGTCCAGGGCACGGGGTAGAGCGGTCCCGCATCGCCATAGAGCACGAACCCGGCCCAGTGATAGGGTTGCCGCAGAGCGCCATCCGGATGCGCACGCAGGTGGTCGAGCTTGGCCTGCCGCAGGGCTTCGCTCCGTCCCATCCCTTGGTGCAGGTTCTGGTAGAAGGCGGTCATCAACCCGCTGGTGCCCTCATCGGGTACGGGCCACAGGCTGCTCACCACGGCACGGCTGCCGGCCTGGATGAAGGACCGCGCCAGGCTGGCCACCCCTTCGCCGCCGCGCAGGGGGCCCACCCCTGTATTGCACGCGCTGAGGACCACCAACCGGCTGTGCAGGTCCAGTCCCGCCACCTGGGCCCGCGTCACGCGGTCGGTCGGTCCGTTGCGCCCCTCGAAGAGGAGGAAGCTGTTGCCGGTGCCGTTCTGCAACGCGAAACCATGGGTGCCGATGTGCAGGACGTCGAACTCATGGGCGCGGGTCAGCAGGTCGCGGGCCGTGGCGTGGGGAATGTGCTCTCCGCCCAACAGGTCCGCGACCAGTTCGGCCTCGCGCACCACCCCGTCCAGGTCGAACAGCCCCCCGCGGGCGCGGGCTTCGGCGAGCAGGGCATCCTCCGCTGGCAGCGCATCGAAGGCGCTGGCCGAGAAGGCCCCTACGGCGAGCATGTGGTCACGCGGGTCCGCGGTTTCCGGTCGGCACAGCAGGGAGGCGCCCAAGGCATAGTGCACAGCGAGGTCTTCGATCAGGAAGCGTTCGGGGTCATGCAGTCCCGGGAGCATCTCGTAGTTGAGCAGGAAGAGCTCGCGGTGCGGGATCACGATGAGCCGATCCGTTCCGGGAGGCACCAGCCCATCCACCAGGATCTGCCGGGCGCTCAGCCGCCAGGCGTCATCGGGCTCGGGGCTCGTGCGCGCCCATGCTTCCGCCGAGAGCGATGTGCCGCGCGCCCTGGCAAGGCCGCTCAGCAGCGCCTCCCTTCCCTCGCGTCGCTCCAGCCGGATGTGGTCTCTTGTGGCGCACACGGTGAACAGTGCGTCACGACCCATGTACTGGTCCAGGACGACAGCCTGTTCACGGTCGGCGATCCGCCGCAGGTCACAGTCCCCGGTCAGTTCGATCCTTCGATCCAATACCGGGAATCGTTTCCGGAGCCCTGCCATGAAGGCACTGTACCGGGCGTTCGCGCGCAGCAGGCTGTCGGTCTGTGCCGGGCCCGGCTCGTTCAGATAGTCACTGTTGGCACTGAAGATCCGGGAGCGCAAGCGCAGGCGCTCGGCCTCCTCCTTCGGACCGAGCAGTCCCGACAGCAGTTGCTCCTCCCGCTGGTGCTGGAGAAGCAGGGCTCCTTTGGTGCGCGCCAGCACGTTGGCGGCCTCGATCGCCGCGGCTTCGGTGGAGGGTTGATGCGCAAGGGCCTCGAGCAGGGCTTCCACGGGGTCGTTCCGTTCCGCAGCGCTCAGGTCCTCGGCACCGGTGGCGAAGAAGCTCTGCTGGTTCTCCAGGTGCATGTCCGCCGCTGTGCGCAGGCATTCCAAGGCTCTGGTCGTGCGTCCATGACGCAGGTGGAGCAGCCCGAACTGGACGAGCGCCTCCACAAAAGCCGTATTGAAGGTGGACGGGGGCCGTTTCAGCGACGGGTCGAGCAGGCGGTAGTGCGTGATGATGGAATCGGCCAGCCGGGAGGCGCTCGTTATGTCGCCGGCGACCTCGAGTGCCTTCAGGTGGACCCCGGCCCATTGCAGCACCAGCAGGTCACGCTGAAGCAGGGGGTGATGGAGAATGCGTCCGAGCGATCCTGAGGCGGCCAGGGCCTCGTCCGTACGACCCAGGACCAGCAAGGCCCGGGTGCGGGTCAGGGAGAGCTTCAGCGCACCCTCGCGGACGGCCGGCACCTCGAAGAGCTCCGGTGCCAGGAAGGGAGCCGCGTCGTTACAGGTGGCCAAGGCGTCCTGGGCACGGCCGGCCTGCAGCTGGAAGTCGGCCTTGTAGGATGCATAGCTCAGCCAGGTGGCCGAGCCCCGCCCGGGTTGGTCGGACCGTTCGTTGCGCTCCAGCCTCGTCAGGGCCCGGTCCATGTAGGCGAGGCAGGAGTCGATGTCGCCCTCGATCATCCACCAGGCGCGGGCAACGACCTGTTCGGAAATGGCCTGCCGGGTGGAGCTGGGGTCCAGCGCGTGCAGGAGCTCGATGCAGCGATGGGCCGCGATCCGCGCGTTGGCGTACTGCCCGGCATTGACCGCGGATAGCGCGTACGAGTTCAGGAGCGTCCACCGGATGCTCTTCAAACGAAGGTCCTCTTCGGCATCCACAGGTTCCTGGGTGTCCAGCAGGGCCAGACCCTCCTGCAGCATGCGCATCTCCGACACACGGTCGCCCCGCATGCCCAGGTTCATGGCGATGGTGTTGTACGTATCGGCGATCTCGGTGGCGTATCGCCCGCTGTCGCTGCGGTAGTGGGCGAGAAGGTCCTGATTGATGCGAAGCTCGCTGTCGAGGTCGCCGGCGTATCCGTAGGCCCAGGACAGGAACGTCAGCGCTTCGAGATGAAGGGCGGACCGTTCGCCGAACAAGGTCTGCGCGCACTGTGTGACGGGTTCAAGCGTACGGATGGCCCCGGTGTAGTTCTGTGCACCGACCGCCCAGAACCCATCCAGGAGCTCGCTCAGACATGCGCTATGTGGGTCGTCCGCTGCGCGTTCGAGGATCGACCGTTCCCGCGTGAATCCGTCCACATCGCCCATCTCCAGAGCCATTTTGGCTTTCCGGTAGTGTTCCAAGGCCGGACCACCCGTCTGCGCACCCACCGAAGATGGGTTTCGACAAAGCCCCGTGGAGAGGGCCAGGGTGAGAAGAACAATGCGCATGGTCCGCACGGATGGGCGAGCCAATGTAACCGGAGCAGAACGTTCGTGAAGGCCGCGGATCATCATCGGCCCCTCACCAAGCCAAGTGCGGCGTCCACACCGCCACCCTCCCGATCCGCACGATATCAGGGGCGCTTCGCCCCGATCCGCCTAGGTTGCTGGACCATCGAACGCCCATGCGCACGCTTCTTCCCGCGTTAGTGATCCTGTTCGCCGCCTGTGCCGGCACACCAACGGCCGAGACCACCGCCCCGCCCGACCGCGGCCCGCTGGGGCGCGACAACATGGCCTACCGCTGGGGCGGCGTGGTGCTGGAGGGCACGGCCAACGATACGGAGCACAACAAGCCGCGCCCTCCGGTGAACAGCCGCATGGTGGCCCTGCCGATGATCGCGCAGTTCGACGCCTGGAGCCGGTACGACAGCGTGGCCGAACCCGTGCACCTGAAGGCCGACCGCCGGCCGGCCGCCGAGCGTACGGTGGCCAACAAGGAGAAGGCCATCAGCTATGCCGTGTGCCGCACCCTGTGCGTGGTGTATCCGGCGGACAGCGCCCTCTTCCTGGGTCGGCTGAAAGCGTTCGGCTACGACCCCGACGACCGCAGCCTGGACCCCGCCACCCCGCAGGGCATCGGCAACCTGGCCGCCCGCAGCGTGATCGAGGCCCGCAAGGATGACGGCAGCAACATGTTCGGCACCGATGCCCGCGCCGACACCATCTACGGTGACTACACGCGCTACACCCCGGTGAACCCGCCGGACAAGATGAACGACATCAACCGCTGGCAGCCCAAGTACTTCACCCTGGAAGGCAAGCGCTGGGCCCCGGGTTGCCTGTCGCCCCACTGGGGTCATGTCCGTCCCTTCGCGCTGGACAGCGCCGGCCAGTTCCGGCCGCCCGCCCCGCCGGTGATGGGCGACAGCCTGCTGGAGGCCCAGGTGCGCGAAGTGGTGGCCCTGCAGGCCGCGCTCACCAACGAGCAGAAGGCGCTGGTGGAGTTCATGCGCGACGGCCCACGCAGTGTGCAGCAGGCGGGCCACTGGCTCATCTTCGCCCGCGATGTCAGCGTGCGCGACAGCCACGACCTGGATCAGGATGTGAAGATGTACTTCGTGGTGGCCACCACGGCGATGGACTGCTTCATCGCCTGCTGGGACGCCAAGATGTTCTACGACAACAGCAGGCCCTACCAGCAGGTGCACGCCTTGTTGGGCGACGAGGACATCGTGGGCTGGGGCGGTCCGCACAAGGGCATGGTGAAGATGAAGGGCCGTGACTGGCGCCCCTACTCCCCGGACTACTTCCTGTGCCCGCCCTTCCCGGCCTACCCCAGCGGCCACAGCACGGTGAGCGGCGGTTGCAGCAAAGCGCTGGAGCTGTTCACCGGCAGCGACCGCTACGGGGTGCAGGTGCGGCTGCTCCCCGGCTGGCTCACCGAGCCGGGCATCACGCAGGACAGCATCACCCTGGACTTCCCCACCTTCAGCAGCACGGCCGAGCAGGCGGGTTTCAGCCGGGTGCTGGGCGGGTACCACATCCAGTTCGACAACGTGGAGGGCCTGGAGCTGGGCCGCCGCGTGGCCGAGGTGACCTATGCGAAGTGCAAGGCCCACATCGAGGGCCGCGCCAAGCCGGAGGCCTGACCGAACAGGCGCTCAGTCGAGCCAGGCGAGGTACTTGTCCTCCAGCGCGCGCATGGCGGCCTTCTGCGCCTTGGTGCGGTCGGTGTGGCCCAACAGATGCAGCAGGCCGTGCACCATCACGCGATGCAGTTCGTGGCGGGCGCTGACCCCGAATTCGGCTGCGTTCTCCCGGATGCGGTCGGTGCTGAGGAGCACGTCGCCGCTGGCCCCGTTGCTGCTCTCCACCGGGAAGGTGATCACATCGGTGTAGTCGTCGTGCTGCAGGTAGGTGCGGTTGTAGGCCAGCAGGGCCATGTCGCCCATGGCCACAAAGCACACGCGGTCGATGCGGCTGCCATGATCGGCGGCCACGCGGTTCAGCCAGCGGCGCAGATGGGCGCGGTCGCGGAAGGGGTCGGGAACGTCCTGGACGAGGAAAGTGACCGGAGGGGCCATCACTCCTTCACCGCGGCGGTGCTGAAGGCCATGGCCACCGTGGCGCCGTTGTCGCTGAAGGCGATCTCGTCCGCCAGCGCGCGCATCAGGAAGACGCCGCGTCCGTGGGGCTTCTCAATGTTCTCCGGGTCGGTGGGGTCGGGCAGGTGGTCGTGGTCGAAGCCCGCGCCCTGGTCCTTCACCACGAAGACCACGCGGTCGCCGTCCACATGGTAGCCCACGGTGACCTGCCTGGCGGGGTCCTGCCGGTTGCCGTGGTGGATGGCGTTGTTCACCGCCTCGGTAAGGGCGATGAGGATATTGCCGTAGTGCGACTCATGGACGTTGAGCCGTCCGCACACATCATCGATCATCTTCTCCACCAAGGCGATGTTCTCCGCCCGGCTGGGGAAGTCGATCCGCTCGGTGAACTGCACATCCTCGGTCAGCGCCGTCATCGCGTGGTTCAGGGTGTGTCAAAAGTACCGAAATAGTCGTTCACGCGGTCGCGGTAGTATGGTTTGAGGCCGGCGGGCACGGTGCGGAGCAGCTCCGCTTCGCGGGCCTTGCGCTGCTGGTAGTCGAAGAAGCGCGCGGGATCCTCGGCGGGCCGGTCGCGGCCTTCGTTGCTGGTGCGCTTCTGGTCGAGCTCACGTTCGCGCTCGGCCTTCTCGGCCTCCAGCAGGCGGGTCATGATGTCCTGCTGGCGGCGCAGGGTCTCGGGGGTGATGTTCTTGTTGACGATGTCCTTCTCCTGCCGCTCCATCTGTTCGGCGAGCTTGTTGAGGCCGTTGCCAGCGCCGCTGCCATCCTTGTTGAGCTCCTGGGCCATGCGCTGCATCTCCTTGCGGATGGCGGCCTGCTGGGCGGCGAGCTGGGCGAGCTGCTGGCTCATGCCGGGCATCTTGCCGCCGGGGTTCTGCTGACCGGGTTTCTCGCCCTTCTTCTTCCCCTCGTCCATGGCCTTGCGCATGGCGTCCAGCTGCTTCTGCATGGCCTCCTGCTGGGCTTTCATCTTGGCCATGCTGGGCTTCTTGCCCTGGCCGCTGCCGGTGCCGCCGGGTTTGTTGCACTGGCCGTTGCCGGGCATCTGGCTCTGCATCTGCTGCTGCATCTGCTGGAGGGCCTCATCCAGCAGCAGGGCCAGGTTGTTCAGGGCGGTCATGGCGCGCTGCTGGTCCTCGGCGGCCATGGGTTTGTGGCGTTCGTTGGCGCGGGCCTCGCCCACATGCTCCAGGGCCTGGTCCATGTGACCGTTCACCGCGTTCATCTCCCGGTTCACGGTGCCCTGGATCTGGGGCACGCGCTTGCTGAGGGCGAAGAGGCTGTCCTCGATCACCTTGGCGCTGCTGCGCAGTTCGCGCTGCTCGCGGCCCAGTTCCAGGAAGCGCGGGTCGCGTACGCCGGTGGCCTTCAACCCGTCCATCACGCGCTCCTGGTCGAAGCTCAGCTCCACGATGTTCTCCAGCAGCTGGCGCAGCGCGTCCATGTCCTCCTCCTGTTGCTCCTGCTGGCCGCTCTGCATGCCGCTCTTCATCTGGAAGGCCATCTGCTTCATCTGGTCGGCGGCGTTCTGCTGGCTCTGGCCGGCCTTCTGGTTCTGCTTCTTTTCCAGCTGCTCGCTGCTCTGCTCCTGCTGCTGCTGGATCTGCTCCTCGGAGGGTGCGGTGTCCGGCAGGTCCAGCGGTTTTTCCAGTTCCTGGTTCTTCTTCTCCAGTTCGTCCACCTGTTCGCGGATGTCCTCGAAGGCCTTGTTGAGCGAGTCCTGCCGCTGCTGCAGTTCGTCCTGGGGCTGTTCGCCGGCCTTGGTGTCCTCGGCCAGCTTCTCCTGTTCGTCGGCCAGCTTCTCCAGCTGCGCGGCGATGTCCTCGGCGCGCTGCTCCACCTCCATCTGCTTGAAGAGCTCCAGGCTGCGGTCGAGCTCCTTCTCGATGTCCTCCTGGCTCATCTTCATCTCGTCCATCTTGTCCAGCAGCTTCTCCTTGTCCATCTTGTCGAGCATCTCCTGCATCTGGCGGTAGAGCTCCTTCATCTCCTCGCTCAGCACGTCCTCGAAGAGCTCCTGCAGGCGCTGTTGCTTCTCCAGCACGCGCTCGTCCACCTGCCGGAACTCCTGCTGCTGCTGTTGCTGCTGGCGCAGTTGTTCGGTGGAGCGTTCGATGTTGCGCTCCAACTGCTTCTGCCGGTCGAGCAGTTTCTGCATGCGTTGCTGGTCCTGCCAGTCGGGCTGCTTCTTGTCCAGCAGGTCGCGGCGCATGCGGTCCAGTTCGCGCTGCAGGTCCTGGGCCTCCTTGATGCCCTGCTTGAGGTCCTGGGCGATGGCCTCGCTCTGTTCGGCGCGCTGCTGGGCCAGGGCCTCCAGGGTGGGCGCCTCGAAGACCAGCGTGGCGCTGCGCGTGCGCTTGGCGCCGTTCACCCCGTCGTTGTCCCACACCTCGAACCAGTACTCCACCTTGTCGCCGGGCTGCAGGGGCAGGTCGATCAGGTCCCAGGCGTGCAGGAACTCCTGCCGCACCTGGCGGCGGTCCACGGAGAGGTCCTGCACCCCTTCGCGCCGGTCGGCGGGTACGCTGTCGCCGCCGGTGATGAAGCGGTAGGCGAACTGCAGGCGGGTGAAGCCGTGGTCGTCGCCGATGGTGCCGCGGAAGTAGCGGCGCTTGAGGGCGGCGCTGTCCACGCGCTCCTCCACGGCGATGGTGGGGTGCAGGTCGGGCACCACCTCGATGCGGTGGTCGGGGGCGTCGGCGGGGCCGCGTTCGCCGTGGCGCGGCAGCATGCGGTAGGTGAGGGGCTGCAGCACGCGGCGGCTCGCGGCGAAGCGCTCATCGCCGGTGGGGCTCAGGCGGTAGGTGCTGTCGGCGAAGGCCAGGTCGAGCTGCTGGGCGCTGCGCGTGCCGATGCTCCAGGTGAGGCGGCTGCCGGCCGGCACGGTGGCATCGCCGGCGGTGCGCAGTTGCTCCTTGGGCAGGCCCAGGTAGGCGGGCGGTTCCACGGTGAGCACCACGTCGAGCACGGCGGGATCGGGCACCACCGTCAGCAGGAAGTCGTCGCTGGTGAAGCCTTCGGCGGTGAGTTGGAAGGGCGTGTCCCGCCCCACGTTGCGGAAGCGGTGGCGGAAGCGGCCTACGCCGTCCTTCACCAGTGGGATGGCGCGCCCATCGACCAGCACGTCCACCTGCTGGGGCAGCACGGTGCCCTCCACGGCCACCTCCAGGTCGAAGTCCTGCTGCTCGGGCACCTCCAGGCCGGGGTTGCGCACCACGAAGCGGAACGGCGCTTCGGGGGCGAAGGTGCTGCCGTGGCGGATGAGGCGTTGCGTGGGCCCGGTGATGAAGGAGGGGGCGGCCACGAGCAGCAGCAGCAGCACCATCAGCGGAGGCAGGGCAAAACGCAGGTAGCGCGTGTTGCGGCGCAGGTCGATGGCGTTGGCGAAGGGGATGGGCCCCAGCTCGCGGCTGCGCTGGGCGATGCTGGCCTCGATGAGGTCGCGGTGGCGGGGGTCCTGCGCGGCCAGGTCCTTCAGCTGCAGGGTGTTCAGCAGCTTGTCCTTCACCTCGCCGAAGTGGGCGCCGATGATGCGGGCGGCCTCGGCATGGCTGATCACCGGGCCCAGGCGGAAGAGCTTCACCAGGGGCCATGCGACGAAGCGGGCCAGCACGGCCGTGGCGGCCAGCAGGTAGCCGTAGAAGAGGGCGGTGCGCACCCCGGTGCCGAAGCGGCCCACGTATTCCAGCCCGGCGGCCAGCAGATAGGCCAGCACCAGCAGGCCCACGCTGTACAAGGCCCCGCGCAGCAGCTGGTCCTTGTAGTACTTGCGCGTGAACGCGTCGAGCTTGGCGATCAGCAGGTCGTGGTCGGAGGCCATGGCAGGGGCGCGGGCGCGCCGTGGTGTAAAGGTAGGGGAGCCACCAGGGGGCACGGCCCGCCATCGGTACACGGCAGGGTGTTAAAAGGATCGAAGGCGGGGCGGACGGTTCACCGCAGCAGCACCCACTTCACCCTTCCCCGCCACCGTCCACGCGATGGCCTCGATGTGCGCCGCCGCATCCTGGGTCAGGTTGCCCAGCTGGTCGTAGCGGTAGTTGTAGGCCGTTTCGATGTTCTGGTCCTGCGGGTCGAAGCCCGTGGGCCCGGTGTAGGTAGGCCGTGGTGGCCAGTTGCAAACTGGCCGGTATCATCTCGCTTGGCATCCTCCGCACAAGTCGCCGGCCTGCCCGCCCGCGTATGCCGCCGCACGCCGAAGACTTGCGCGATTTTGGGCGGTAAGCGTGGCCACGGATCCAAGATCCGCGGCAGCGCTACAGATCCGCGCTAGCTGGGGTAGCACCGCAACGCTCGCGAGTGTCAGGGCTGCGCCTCTATTCGCTTGTTATGGTAATAGGCAGTGTCAATGGTCACTTGCTTGGACTGCGCTGGGGTAGCGACCTCATGCGTCGAACAACAGCCAAAGCACACCACAGCCATCGTGAGTAGCAACAGAGAAAACGGACGGAAAACACGGCCCACGGATTCAGGGATTATAGAACTCTTTGTGGTTCGCGCCTCCAGGGGTAAGCGTAGGGGCACCATCCGGCTCTGATGGCGGAACAACGTTCGCTTTGAACGCATATCCGGACGGGTTTCCGTTCGCTCCAGTCACCGCACCAACGAGTTGGCCTAAAGTGTAGGATCCGTATGATGGAGTACCCGGCGGATTGTTGAACACATACTGTTTGCCCCCAAATCGCGCAAGTCTTCCCGCGCCTGGGTTCGCGCGGGGCGACTTGTGCGGAGTCTGCCTGTCGGCCAGCCACCGATGAGTCTCGCGAAGTCTGTGACTTCGCCACGCTAGGCTTCCTCCAACCGCAACAGGCGGGCATCATGAGCGGATGAGTAAAGGTAGTCCTCTGGTGAGGCCACGAACCCCTCCACCACAGGGTTCTCGCGGATATAGTCGGTCACGCGGTCGATCTCCTCGGTCCGTTCCAGCAGCAGCGGCTTGTTGTGTTGCTGCCAGACCTGGTACGTGGTGTTGTTGCTGTTGCGCTCGCCTGCTTCGCGGAACATCTTCAACAACCATTCCCGCCTGCTCTCCTGTGGATGATGCTCCAGGGCGTTGATCAGCTGCTTGCTGGTGTACTTCTTGAGATCGCGGAGGATGTCCGAAAGACCGCTCGTTCCATCAGCCTTGACCAATAGATGGACGTGGCTGGTCATGATGACCCATTCGTAGATCAGCAGGCCCTTCTCCACCTGGCAATGCTTCAGGCTTTCGAGGACCACATCCTTGTATTCCCGTCGCGTCAACAGATCCACCCAGCCCACGGTCGCGAAGGAAACGAAGTACAGACCGTCCGGGTCCAGGATGCGGTAGTTGCGGCTCATGGGCTCCGGAAGGTAGGCCGTGGTGGCCAGTTGCAAACTGGCCTGGATCCTCTCGCTTGGCTTCCTCCGCACAAGTCGCCGGCCGGCCCGCTCGCAAAAGCCGCCGCAGGCCGAAGACTTGCGCGATCTAGGGGCTACAACCATGTGCGCCCGCACGGTTCGCTGCTCCGCCTCTCACCCCGTGCGTTCCTGTTGAAATGTGGACAACTCCCTGCCCACTACACAGGCTCACGCGCGGAGTTCCCCACAGTTCAACAGGACATCCACAACACCACCACACCAAGAAGTACCTTTACAATGCACTGCGCCTAAAAAGGGGGTGCTTACACTCTCTCTTGGCAACCTCCGCACAAGTCGCCGGCCTGCCCGCCCGCGTATGCCGCCGCACGCCGAAGACTTGCGCGATTTAGGGGCCGCCGCACGCCGAAGACTTGCGCGATTTAGGGCCGATAAGTGTTGTAGGCCTTGAGCCTGTTGCGCATCTGGTTCACCTGCAGTCCCGCTCAGTCCTCTTCGGAGATCTATCGTGGGCAAGTGTAGAGTTGCGACAATGAGGGTGCGCACGAGCGGAGGACGCTCGCGCGATTCAGAGGAACTACTCAATGGTGTAGCCTATGCCCGTAGTGTCGGTCTCTAAGAAAATCACCCTCTGCACATCATGCACGCGCACGTTGAAGCGGCCGAGAGAGTCGGTTATGCCTAGTTGAGACGAGCGGGTCAGCACATCGTCGCTAACATGCTCGACTCTCCACATACGAACGCCAGCAGCTGGAGCAAGGGGGTGTCCCTTGCTGGGATAAGGGTAGTGAACCTCACCGGACAAGAGAACCGTATCCGCTGAGATCCGCTCGCAACGTTCGAATGTTGCAGTGATGTGTAACTCACCCATGTTGATCGGTATGCGCTTCCATTGATTCAGTCCCATATTCCACTGATATAGGGCGTAAGACTTGACGTGGCATTGCGCAGGCTCACGACTGTCGGAAGGTCGCTGTCCACAGGTGAAAGCGAGCATTAACAGGACGATGGTTGAACGCAACATGCTAACATCACGGGTTGCCCATGTACTTGTCGATGATGCCTTTGAGAATCGGCTTGCGCTCCTCCGTAGGCTTAGGAATTGTCAAGCCCTCGAGAACTTTACCAGGCATGTTGGACTTACCCCACCACTTGTTCTCACGTTGAATCGCCAAGTTGTGGGCTCCGGAAGCGCCTTGGTAGTCAATGCCATGGTGTGTCCGCTGGTAGTTCTCGGCGAGTTCATGGAAGACCGTTGCAGCGCGGGATTTCTTGATCACCGCACCGGAAGCATCCTGCTCCTGATAGTTGGCGTCTGGATGTATTACGACCTGTCCATCGTACCCTGCTTGAGGCCGATGAGTATGACCACCAGCCGAATCCTTGCCTCCTTCCGAAGCATTGATTACACCGCTATCGATGGTGTACATCGGAATCCCTGCTTTGGCTCCTTCACCGTCACGAATCAACGCGAAGTCCGTTGCCCCATACAGGAATTTCTTTTCGGAAGAAACCAAGTCATTCACTAAGCTCAACCCTTCATCCGCCTTCATCAGACCTGCAATTTCCTCCTTGCTCAAATCTCCAAAATTCAACCCCACATGCCCATCGGTGAACGTCATGTACTTCTGATTGTCCTTCTTCACTAAGCTTTGGGCGTCGGCCTTAGACTGCTTGTTCTGTGAGATATCCCAAGTGTCCCCCAAGGGATCCACATGAAGAATTGGATTACTGCCAAGCACAGAGTAGCCGCTCATTGACGGCACCGGCACCGGATCCAGGTTCCATCTACGCCCTGTCCTAGTGTCGTACTGCCAGAACTCCGCTGTCATGCTGGTCCCTGTGGCTCCGAACACCTCATCGTCCTTCTCTTGAGAGTTGAACCCGAACCGGTATGAACCCGAGCTGTAATTCCGTCCGGGCAGCAGGGAACCGAACGGCTCGTACCCCTGCGCGCTGATCACCTCCGCCTCGTGCGGGGCGCCGTCACCGGGCAGCAAGCGACCCGTGACCACCGTGCCCACGTTGCCCAGGTGGTCGGTGAGCTCGTAGCGCAGCAAGGCATCGAACACCGGGATCACCTGCGGCATGGGCACCAGCTGCGTGGCCGGGTACAGGTCCACCTTGCCGGCGTAGAGGCCCACCCGGCTGCTGCCGTAGATCGGCCGCTCCTGCAGGCGGAAGGCCCCGTTGGGGTGCAGGCGGTAGGTGGCCATCACATTGCCTTGGGCATCCCGAATGTAGTGTTCTCTGTAGGTGCCCGGGGCGCCAATTACCGTGCCCACCTGCTTGCTGATGCGCTGCCCGCTGGCCCCGTAGGCGAACTCCAGGTCGGGGCCCTGGCCCGCGGCGTGGTCCACCGCGCGCACCTTCCCCGCCACCGTCCACGCGATGGCGTCGATGTGCGCCGCGGCGTCGTGGGTCAGGTTGCCCTGTTGCTCGCCGTGGTGGCCAGTTGCAAACTGGCCGGGATCCTCTCGCTTGGCATCTTCCGCACAAGTCGCCGGCCGGCCCGCTCGCAAAAGCCGCCGCACGCCGAAGACTTGCGCGATTTTGGGGCACGCTCTGCACCCCTTGGTAGTTGGTCGTTGACTTGATGTAGTAGGACATGATCGATGGGTTTCGCGGGTTCGTGGTGGCGTGCTCTTGCAACGCCAGTGCGAGTTTACGGATCAACAGCCCTGCGCACGAGCGAAGGACGCTCGCGCGAGTTCAGGGGGCTAGTGCGGACGTCGATTGAACTCTAGCTGCGTCTGTCCAAGCGCACGGCTTATTGATAAAAGGAGAGTGCTGTCCCCTGAGGCTTTAAGCCTCCGTAGTTGAACGCCTACCGGTGTATCAGTGACATCCACAACACGGATGAGCGGGTTGTTCAATGCTATGCCATCGGAGGTCAAAGACTCACCTGTGAGTATGAGTTCATCGATTCGCGACTCATTCAAGAAGACGGGGAGCGCCGTGTATGATCCGTGGAGAATGAGTTCCTGGATCACGATTGGGTTCATCGTGGCTGGGTACACAGGCATGTACAAATCGATACTCTGAAGGTTGGGCAAGTAGGCCAGCAAGTGATGAACATCATGTGCAGCACATGCTTGTATCAAGAGGTGCTTGATTGCTTCGTTCGCACATCCCGAACTGTCCACGGCGCTAATGGTGTCGCACAAGTCAAGTGAGAGATTCGCAACCCGCAGACTACATAGAGAGGTGGTGAAGTCCACAAGGTTCGTCACCTGTATGGACACGCCATCACCGGTAGCAGAAGCAGTTGAGTCTTGATGCACGTACCCGCGCTTTGTCGCTGAGGGATTAGGAACATTAGATACGTCTTGCCCACAGCTAAGAACGCTGCAAGCAAGTAGGAGCCCAGCTAAGCTGGACACCGTCTGACTAGTGTGCGGTGTGTGGAACAATCTTCAAGGGAGGTTGGTCGAAGCGGCCGACCTCGTGGGGTTTTGGACTACCCAGATTTGCGGGACTGGACAGAGTTGCCTTGCCGTCCTTCTGCGTCGATAAGGCATATGCCCCAATAGCATCGACCATTTGCTGAACAACAGACTTGGGGCCACTACCTGCTCCGACAAGGCTGCCACGTTGCGTATTGTCCGCAGTACCACCGAAAATCTTCCCGATAAGGCTGCGGTCGTGCACGACTACGCCAGGGAAGTCCTCATAGGTGTAGTCGACGTAGCGATCATCAAGTTTCAAAAGGTGCGCTGTCTCGTGTGCGTACGTCTCACCATCGGCTGTTGCATCCCACTCTCCGGTACGCATAGACGCACCATCAACGTAGGAGCGGAAGTGCCCATCCTCCATTCTGCGGTCTGGACGAGTAGCCGGGTCGACCAGGGTAATGATGTTCCAGCCCTCTTTGAACTCTTGAGGCGGTTGACCGGGTCGGTCAGGCTCGACCTTATGCACTTGGATGTCGAACTTCACATTGTACGTCTGACCTGTTGCGGGATCCTTGTACACCTGCGGTTTACCCCAGTAGCCCATGATCTGCCGCTGCATGCTCTTGGCTTTGGCGGCTGTTGCTCCGTGGCCGTTGATGTAGATGTGAGAGGTTACAGTGATCGTATTGCCTTTGATTGATACCACACCTTCCTTGCCGTCAAGATCACGCAAGTAGATTGGACTGTTCTCGACGTACGCATAAGGGCTAAGATTCGGGTACTTGGCTGATAGTGGATCCAGGCTCAACCATCGGCCCAGACGTGGGTCGTAGAGGCGTTCCCCGAAGTCATAGCTCGTTCCAGCCGCACCATGGACCTCATCATCCTTCGGCATTCCACCGAACCCGAACCTGTAGCTGTCGCTACTGTAATTCCTTCCGGGCAACAGGGAACCGAAGGGTTCGTACCCCTGCGCGCTGATCACCTCCGCCTCGTGCGGGGCGCCGTCGCCGGGCAGCAAGCGGCCCGTCACCACCGTGCCCACGTTGCCCAGGTGGTCGGTGAGCTCGTAGCGCAGCAAGGCATCGAACACCGGGATCACCTGCGGCATGGGCACCAGCTGCGTGGCCGGGTACAGGTCCACCTTGCCGGCGTAGAGGCCCACCCGGCTGCTGCCGTAGATCGGCCGCTCCTGCAGGCGGAAGGCCCCGTTGGGGTGCAGGCGGTAGGTGGCCATCACATTGCCTTGGGCATCCCGAATGTAGTGTTCTCTGTAGGTGCCCGGGGCGCCAATTACCGTGCCCACCTGCTTGCTGATGCGCTGCCCGCTGGCCCCGTAGGCGAACTCCAGGTCGGGGCCCTGGCCCGCGGCGTGGTCCACCGCGCGCACCTTCCCCGCCACCGTCCACGCGATGGCGTCGATGTGCGCCTCCGCGTCGTGGGTCAGGTTGCCCAGCTCGTCGTAGCGGTAGTTGTAGGCCGTCTCGATGTTCTGGTCCTGCGGATCGAAGGTGGAGGGACCGGTGTAGGCAGGTCCTCGGCGTTTGGGGACATGGCACGGGAGGACGGCCCCTGCCAGCACCAGCCCACGCTCGTCGATCTCCCGCGCCAGAGATCCGGGGAAGTCTCGCGCGAAAGGGGGCGGACCGGTATATCATGACATGAGCATTGCACCAAGGCAGACCAAGATCAAGCTAGGTTCAGGTCCGAAATTCCCCGATGTGATGAAGTGCAGCCCCACCTCCCTCCTATTACTTGTGTTCGCCGCATTGGCGTGCCCGGCGCATGCACAACGGTTGCTCCCCTACGGTCAGGACATGGTGGGCACCTTGGGCATTAGCGATATGGTCATCCATAACGGACGGCTTGTCGTGGGTGGGGGATTCAGCAGTTTCCTTGGGAATGTCCGTAACAACCTACAGGGTTGGGATGGTCAGAACCACCACAACTATGCTGGTGCATTCACCAGCCCATCCCAGCGTGTGCGTGCTCTGGAGATCTTCAACGGTGAGCTTGTGGCGGCCGGGAACGATGCCACCCTAGGCCATGTGGCGCGTTGGGATGGTGCGACATGGCAGCCGCTCGGCGGCGGGCTCAACAGTGCGGTCGTGGCCTTATGTCAGCATGGTGGCGACCTGGTGGCAGCCACTAGTGGGCACCAGGTGTACCGCTTGGTGGGCGGCACCTGGCAGACTCTGGGTCAGGCCTTCGATGCGGATGTGAGCGCACTGGCGTCCCATGGCGGTGAACTCTACGCGGCGGGCGACTTCGTACAGGATGCGAACAGCATCCCTTTCCGTCGACTTGTACGTTGGGGTGGGTCCGCTTGGCAGGAAGTGGGTGGCGGGCTCAACGGCGCGGCGCGCGGTCTGCTTTCCACCAACGCAGGACTGGTGGTGGCCGGCGGATTCACGAGCGACATGGCTGGAACGCTCGTTCTGCCCTTGTGGACAATCTGGGACGGCGTTTCCTTCAGTGAGCCGACCGTCTCGTTACCCGGTGCTACTCTTTTGAACGCGGTCTGCGCTCATCCAGCAGAGGGCTTTCTATTGGCCGGTATTCAGGAAGCGTTCTGGGTGCGGGATCAGCAGGCCTTTCGGATCCGCTTCAGCAACCTGCGGGCGGCGCTGGCTTTTGGTGGGCGGAACCTGCTCGGCGGATTGGAAGGCCGGTCGTACGTCACATCGCGCTTGGTGGCCGAGTTGGTGGAGGGGGTGGACGAAGCCTATTTAGATGTGAATGAAGTGAAGGCCATGATCACCCCGTCAACCAATTTCTTCAACCGCGATGGGGCGCCTCAGTACGAAGTTCCCCAAGGGAGCGGGACCCACGCGGTGTTTTCTTCATCGCCGTGGATCTGCGGGCGGGCACAAGGGATATTCCAGGTGGCGGCACCCAGGTTCGATGCTGTGGTCGCACCCCAGGCCGGACCGAATGCTACGGTGATGGACGAGTCATTCTTGGCGAAGTACCATCAAGTGTGGAAGGTGGACATACAGATGATCATGGACCACCTCCAGCACTGGAACGATCCAGGCTACATCATGCCGCATGCCATCGCCACTTGGCCAGGCAATGGCGAAGTGGGGAATGGGGAACCGGCACAATTGGCGCCGTTCACCGACCTGGATGCCGATGGTATCTACGAACCACAGAACGGCGAACATCCCGCATTCCCAGGCACACAAGCGGTGTACAGTATACTGCATGCGGAGCAGGCGATCAACAACATTCATCCGCTTATCCCAGTGGATCTGCATGTGATGCATTATGCCTATGACGCACCGAACGACCCCGCGCTCAGCAACAGCACCATGGCCTCGGTGACCTTCGTTAACCGCGGTGCCACCGTCTACGATGATGTCCGCATGGGGGTGTTCACCGACTTCGACCTCGGCCACTTTGAGGATGATCATGTGGGGTGCGACTCGTTGCGGAGCATCGCATATGTCTACAACGGGGATGCGCTCGATGAGAGCAGCGTGAGCGGACCGGGCTACGGTACGGACCCGCCCGCCCAAGGGGTCGTGTTGTTGAACGCCTCGCTCAGCGCGCATCGGGCGTTGACAAACTCCGCGCTCTTGCCTGCTCCCACGATGGAAGACCTGTTCTACGGGCTGGACATCGGGCAGCCGTTCACGCAGTTGGGCTACCCCAGCCATTTGGAGTACCCTGGAGGGTCGTGGACCGAAGCCAGTGCAGGCAACCCGCCTGGTGATCGAAGGAGCGTGGCCACCATTGGGCCGTTCACCCTGGATGCCGGGGAGGGCGTGTGCCTGGACCTGGCATATGTGCATGCGCGGGCCAGTGGAGGAGGCCCGTCCGCCAGCGTGGACAGCCTCCTGGTGCGTGCCGAGGCGGTGCGCACTTGGTACGCCGGCACCCTGGGCTGTGCGGCCTCGCAGGGCGGCGGACAGTCCGTGGTTGGGCCTGAAACGGCTCAGGTCGTCATATACCCCAATCCGGCGGAGGACAGGGTGACCCTGGAGTTTGACCGATCAGTTGCCGGAAGCATGGTGCAGCTGCTCGACCCCACGGGCCGCCTGCTTCTTCTTGAGCAGATGCAGGGTGCACGACACGAGCTCTCCATGCGTGACCTCGCAGCGGGCACCTACCACGTGCGCATGGTCGGCCCGGGCCGAATTCTCTCCGCCAAACTGCTGGTGGCCCACTGACGCCTACGCGGACCGTTCACCGCAGCACCACGCGCTGCACGGCGCGCACCCCGGCCGCATCGCTCACCTCCAGCAGGTAGCTGCCCGCCGGGGTGCCACGCAGGTCCAGGTCGACCGCCTCGCCGGGCTCAAGCTCCACCGGCAGTTGGCGCGTAGTGCGGCCGCCCACGTCCAGCAGGCGCAGCAGGCCGCGCCCTCGGCTCAATCCTGTGGTCAATAGGGTGAAGCGGCCATCGCTGGGCACGGGGAACACCCGCAGGCGCGCACCATCGGCCACCTCGGCAACGTCCACGGTGACCAGCTCGTAGGTGGCCTCCATGGTGCATCCGTCCACGGTGGTCGCCGTCACGGTGTAGAGCCCATCACCTTGGCTGAACACGAAGGCGCCGTCCGCATTGGGGAGTACCGTGCCGTTGTAGGTCCAGGCGTAGGTGCTGAAGCCGTTGTCCGTGAAGAGCACACCGGCGTCGTAGGTGATGGCGATCACCGGGCAGACCACGAGGGTGTCGCTGGTGCCGCCGCATCCGAAGCCGTTCACGCCCGTGGCCCAGTAGCTGCCGGCGCCCAGCGCCTGGATGCACAGACCCGATCCCGGCAGCGTGTCGCCGTCCAGGTACCACACCACGCTCACGAGGGTGGTGTCCGTGAGGCAGAGCGTCTGTGTGAGCTCGCTGTAGCTCAGCGTCATGTCCGGAACGCCATACACCACCACCACGTCGGTGTCGTGGAACACCTGCTGCACGCTTTCGGTGACCACCAGGCTGCCCACCGTGCCGCCCGCGATGCTGAAGGGATAGGTGCCCGCGCCGGTCAGCGGCAGGTTGTAGGTGCCCAGCGCATCGTCCTGGCTCACGGGGTCCTCGTCGAAGAAGGCGATGGAGTATGGGCCGTCGTTCAGCGGCAGGCCGAGACCGGTCCAGGTGGCGTTGTCGGTGTCGTCCTGGGTGCTGCCGGTCACGGACTGGCCGTTGCCGTCGGTGAGCACGAAGTACAGGTCGGGGCTGCCGGTGCAGCCCACCAAGGGCAGGTCGGGCTCCTCCACATCACCGCACCAGTTCTCGTTCACGCTCACCAGCGTCACCGCGTCCAGCGTGTAGCCGCCGATGGTGGTGGTGAGGGTGGTGGTGTAGGTGCCGGGCTGGTCGTAGGTCACCGGCGGCGGGTTGGCGCCGGTGGCGGTCTGCCCATTGCCGAAGACCCAGTCGTGCGTGGTGGGGTCGGGGCTGCCGTCGATCAGCGCGGTGTAGGCCACCGTGACGGGCGCGCAGCCGGTGCTGGGGGTGAAGCTGTAGCCGGTGTTGCCGCCGGTGCCGGGCAGCACGTTCAGCAGCACCGCGAAGCTCTCGGGCACGCTCACCTGGATGCCGTTCAACGACACCTGCGCCAGGATGTCGATGGAGATGGTGTACGTGCCGGCGCCGAGCGCGGTGCCGCAGATCCGCGCACAGCCGAACTGGGCCTGTTGCGGGTAGTACACCCCGAGCGGATCGCTGGTCTCGATGGCCAGGCCGAAGGGCACGCCGGTGATGCCGGTGATGGTCATCTGCTCGAAGTCGACCGTGAAGCCGGTGCCCGGATCGGTGAAGGAGGGCGGCAGCCAGAAGGTGAGGTCGGCCTGGTAGGGCACCCCGGCTGTGGCGTCGGGCGGCTGCAGGGGGCACAGCGTGGGGTAGGCGGGGCTCACGGTGCAGCTGCTGTCCGGTGTGCAGCCGGGGCATTGACCGTAGGCGATGGGGGCGAGGAGCAGCAGGAGCGCAAGCGGAAGGAGGCGCAGCATGGGGTGCGGGTGGAGGCCCAAGATATCCGGATCGGGCTCAGCGCGCGCGGGGCTTTGCCGGCTTGGGCGTCTTCGTTCCCGGCTTCTTGGGCGGCAAGGTCCCCACGTAGGCGAGCGAGAGCTTCACCCATCTGTCGAGCTCGGTGCTGGAGTCGACCGCGGCGGCCTCCACGAACACGAAGCCCTTCATGTTCTTGTGCCCGTAGGTCATGGGCTTGGCGCCCGGCCACTCCAGGATCTCCTCGTGGCGGTCGGCGTCGAAGCGCGCCATCAATTCGTTCCTGTTCGTGATGCCCAGGCTCATGTGCCCGTTCACCAGGAAGGCCACACCGCCGAACATCCGCTTGGGCTCGGCGCTTGCACCATGTGCTGCGAGCGCAGTGGCGATGCGTTGTTCAAAGAGGGGGTCGTGCGGCATGAGGCGATCGGTCGGCGTGACGTGGACGTGAAGCTAGCTCGGCGATGCCTTCCGCACCCCTCCGGATATCTTCGCCGGCCATGGCGTGGCGCAAGGGGCTGGTGAACGTGCTGTTGCTGGTGGGGTCCACGGCGCTCGCGCTGCTGGCGGCCGAGTGGGCCTACCGGCGCATGCTGTTCAGCACGCAGCCCGCCTTCGCCAAGCTGCGCGATGCGAACCTCTACGCCGACTCGTTCAACGAGGCCGACCACTGGAAGCTCTACACCCTCTTCGGCGGGGAGTACTGCCCGCCCGAGGATCCCCACCCCTTGCTGGGCTGGCGCGGTGCGTTCAAGGCGAAGAGCCTGCTGCATGATGATGCGCGGAGCGTCGGCTCCAAGCGGCCCGTGCTGCTCTATGGCGACAGCTACGCGCAATGCATGCCGGAGGTCCGCTGCTTCCAGGACCTGCTGAACACCGACACGCTGTTCAACCGGGAGCATCACCTGCTGAACTACGGGGTGGGCGGCTACGGGGTGGACCAGATCACCCTGCTGTTCGAGCAGACCTTCCTGCGCTACGACCGGCCCTTCGTGGTGTTCAGCCTGATGGTGAGCGACATGGACCGCTCGCCGCTGGACTGGCGCACGGGGCAGAAACCCTGGTTCGCGCTGGACGATGACGGCTTGCGCCTGCAGGGCGTGCCGATCGACCCCGACCCGGACCACTACCTGGCCACGCATCCGGTCACCATCGGCTCCTACCTGTGGCGGCGCTTCCTCTACAGTCCGGCCAACGTGTTCCCGGCCTGGGCCAACGACCGGTTGAAGGGCTGGTCCGCGCACACCGCCCACAAGCAGGAGCTCAACACCCGCATCCTGGACCGGGCCATCGAGCGGCTGAAGGCCAGCCGGGTCGACTTCGTGGTGCTGGTGTTCCACTACCTGACGCCGGACCAGGAGGAGTGGATGGTGGGGCGCGAGGACAACTGGCGCGACCGGCTGCTCCGTGAGCGGCTCACGCACCATCAGGTGCCGACCATCTGGAGCAAGGACCTGATCCTGGCGGACCCGGCGTGGACCGGCAGCAACCTCGACACGTACATGCTGCTGGACAACGGGCATCCCACCACCTACTTCAACACGTTGATCGCCGGAGAGATCCGGAAGCATGTGCTGGAGGCGGCGGGCCACAGGGATCCACGGCGGCCGCTCTTCGCCCCGCCCACCTACGTGGAGATGATGGAGCGAAGCGCGCAGGCCATCCGGCAGGACAGCGCGTGGATGGCCTCGGTGCGGGCGAACGCCGAGCGCGATGGCCAGGCGCCGGAGGAACGCATCATCGAGGAGGCTTGGTACGTGGTGCGCGAGGACCTCGACGTCACCGGCGAGGCCATCCGGGCCTACACGCGGCCCTGATCGGCACCCGCTACCTTCGCGCGCCTGTTCCACGCCTGTGCACGGCCTGCGCCCGGGTGCGGAATGAACCCCTGAGCCCATGTCCGTTCGAGTTCGCTTCGCCCCCAGCCCCACCGGCCCCCTGCACATGGGCGGTGTGCGCACGGCCTTGTACAACGTCCTGTTCGCCCGCAAGCACGGCGGGCAGTTCCTGCTCCGCATCGAGGACACCGACCAGCAGCGCTTCGTGCCGGGTGCCGAGGAATACATCCGCGAAGCGCTGGACTGGTGCGGGCTGACCCCGGACGAGAGCCCGTGGACGGGCGGGCCCGATGGACCGTACCGCCAGAGCGAGCGCAAGGCCATGTACCGCCAATACGCCGAGGAGCTCATCGCTGCGGACAAGGCCTACTACGCCTTCGACACGCCCGAGGAGCTGGAGGCCATGCGGGCCCGCCTTCAGGCCGCCGGTGTGGCGGCCCCAGCCTACAACGCCGTGACGCGCGAGCACATGAAGAACTCGCTCACCCTGAGCGCCGACGAGGTGAAGGCCCGCCTCGCCGCCGGCGAGCCGTACGTGGTGCGCCTGAAGGTGCCGCGGCACCAGGAGGTGCGGTTCGAGGACCTCATCCGCGGGTGGGTGGTGGTGCACAGCGCCAACATCGACGACAAGGTGCTGTTCAAGAGCGACGGCATGCCCACCTACCACCTGGCCAACATCGTGGACGACCACCTCATGCGCATCACGCATGTGATCCGCGGGGAGGAGTGGCTGCCCAGCGCACCCCTGCATGTGCTGCTCTACGAAGCCTTCGGCTGGGAGCGCCCCGCCTTCGCCCACCTGCCGCTGATCTTGAAGCCCGACGGCAACGGCAAGCTCAGCAAGCGCGACGGCGATCGCCTCGGCTTCCCGGTGTTCCCGCTCGACTGGCACGACCCCGCCAGCGGTGAGAGGAGCAGCGGCTACCGCGAGCGTGGCTACTACCCCGAGGCCTTCATCAACATGCTGGCCCTGCTGGGCTGGAACCCGGGCGGCGACCAGGAGCTCATGAGCATGGCCGAGATGACCGCTTTGTTCGACCTGGGTCGCGTGCACAAGGGCGGCGCCCGCTTCGATCCGGAGAAGACCAAGTGGTTCAATCAGCAATACCTGCGCAGGCAGCCCGATGCGGTGCTGGGCGGGCAGTTGCGCGAGCGCCTGAGGACCGCGAAGGGCATCGGAACCACCGCGGACCGGGCCACGCACGCCGCCGCCCTGCTGAAGGAGCGCGCCACCTTCGTGGACGACATGCTCGAGGGGCTGTACCTGTTCACGGAGGGCTCGCCGCTGACGGATAACGCGGAGGCCGAAGCGGAGCTGCGGAAACGCTGGAAGAGCGAGGCCGCCCCGGCGCTCGAAGCCTATATCGCGAGGCTCGAAGGCCTGGCCGAGCTGACGCCCGCCACCCTGGAGGCCGCCTTCAACGAGGTGTTGGCGTCGGCCGGCCTCAAGGTCGGCCAGGTGATGCCGCTGTACCGCCTGTTCGTGGCAGGCCGCATGCAGGGGCCGGGCATGTTCGACGTGAGCGTGCTGTTGGGTCGCGACGAAGTGGTGACCCGCTTGAAGGCCGGACTGGAGCACTGCCGCGCATGGGCCTGATCGAGGTGAACGGCATCCGGGTGTTCGCCTACCACGGCTGCCTGGAGGAGGAGGCCCGCATCGGCGGTCGGTACCGCGTGGACGTGCACGTGCAGGGCGACCTGGCACGGGCCGAGGCCAGCGATGCCCTGGGCGACACCATCGATTACGGCCGCATCACCGTGCTGGTGAAGGAGGCGATGGCCCAGCGCAGCCGCCTGATCGAGCATGTGGGCCACCGCATTCTGCAGGCCCTGCAGCGCGAATGGCCGGGCCCGTACCGCTGGCGCGTGCGTGTGGAGAAGGAGGCCCCGCCGGTGAACGGCGATGTGGACCACGTGGCGTACACGGTGGAGGGTTAGCCCGCCTCGCGCCCTTCGCCTATCTTCGCGGCCGCCCGTTCATGGGCAGCTCCAGGGTCACGTGGCCGAGTGGCTAGGCAGAGGTCTGCAAAACCTCGTACAGCGGTTCGACTCCGCTCGTGACCTCCGACAGGATCCCCCGCCACCGGGGGATCCTGCTTTTCGGCCCGTCGCTACCTTGTGCCGGACAACGATCGGCCCCGTTCCGCGTTAGGTGAGCGCCCGTTCCCGACCATGAGCCTGCTCCGAACCCTGCTGCTGCTGTCCCCCGTCCTGTTCATCGCGCCCAGTGCGGCGCAGCTGGCCATCGGGGAATGGCGCGACCACTTCCCCTACCGGCAGACGCTGGCGGTGGCCGAAGGGGAGGGGAAGGCGTGGTGCGCCACGCGCAATGCGGTGTTCACCTACCACCGTCCTTCCGGGGAGATCGAGCGCTTCACGAAAGTGAACGCCCTGAGCGATGTGGATGTGAGCGTGCTGAACTACAACACGGCCGTGGGCGGCCTGCTGGTGGCCTACCGCAACGGGAACCTCGACCTGCTGCGGGGCGGCACGGCCAGCAACCTCAGCGACATCAAGCGCAGCAACGTCATCGGCGACAAGGGCATCTACGACATCCACTTCGAGGGATCGGTGGCCTACCTGGCCTGCGGCTTCGGCATCGTGGTGGTGGACCTGGAGGCCCTGGAGGTGCGCGAGACCTGGTTCATCGCCCCGGGCGGCACGCAGGTGAAGGTGAACGATGTGGCCTTCGTGGGCGACTCGATCTACGCCGCGACCAACGCGGGCCTGTTCGCCGCCTACCGCTTCGCCCCCAACCTGGCCGCGTTCACCTCCTGGCAGCAGCGCACCGAACTGCCCACCCCTGCGGGTCCGTTCAACGCGGTGGTGGAGGTGGGCGGCCGCCTGGTGGTGAACTACCACAACGCCGGGGCCACCGACCGCGATACGGTGTTCTACCGGGACGCCGGTGTGTGGCAGCGGCTCACCCACGCCTTCGGTCATCAGAACACCGATGTGGCCACCAGCATGGACGGATCGACCCTCCTGCTCTGCCAGAACGACGCCGTGGCGCGCTATGATGCCGCGCTCGCCTTCGTGGGCGTGTACAGCGGTTACGACAACAACGAGCCCATGTCGCCCGCCATGGCCATCCCGGCCGCTGATGGAACGGGCATCTGGGTGGCCGACCGCGCCCGTGGGCTCGTGTTCCAGACCGTCGGCATCTCCGGTATGCCGGTGTTCCCGCCGGGCCCGGCCACGGTCTCCACCCAACGCATGTCGGCCGCCAAGGGCGCTTTATACGTCGCCACCGGGGGTGTGCAGGGCAACTGGACGAACCAGTTCCGCAAGGAAGGGGTGCATCGGTTCCTGGGCGGCACCTGGACCACCATCGACAAGTCCAACGACCCCCTGATGGCCACGGGGGAGAACCCCTACGGCGGCGCGGTGAACGACCCCATGGCGGTGGCCACCGACCCGGAGGATCCGGACCACGCCTTCGTGGGCGTCTGGGATGACGGGGTGCTGGAACTGCGGGGCGGCGTGGTGCAGACGATCTTCAACGAAGGGAACAGCAGCCTGCAGGTGAATCCCGGGTTCGGCACCGAGAACGCCGTGCAGGTGGCCGGTGTGGCCTACGATGCCGAAGGCGACCTGTGGGTGACCAACAGCAATTGCGCAGCGCCCATCAGCGTGCGCACCGCCGGCGGCACCTGGCGCTCGTTCGCCCCGGGGGCCGTGCTCAACAACAACACCCTGCTCGGCGACATCCTGCCCTCCCGCGAGAACCGCCTCAAGTGGGTGATCCGTCCCCGCAGCAACGGCATGCTCGTGTTCACCGACAACGGCACCCTGAGCGACCCGGGCGACGACCAGTACAAGGTGCTTTCCACCGCGGAGGGCTCGGGCGGCCTGCCGTCCCTCGATGTGTACAGCATGGCCGAGGACCTCGACGGCGAGATCTGGATCGGCACGGGCAAGGGGGTCGCGGTGTTCTACACGCCGGACGCGGTGTTCGGTGGCGGCGATTTCGACTGCCAGCAGATCTTGATCGAGCAAGGCGGCAATGTGCAGATCCTGCTGGAGACCGAGGCGGTGAGCGCCATCGCGGTGGACGGGGCGGACCGCAAATGGCTCGGCACCCAGAGCAGCGGGGTGTTCCTGGTATCGCCCGACGGCACCGAGCAGCTCTTCCACTTCACCGCCGAGAACAGCCCGCTGCCCAGCAACACCATCACCAGCCTGGCCATCGACGGCGAGAGCGGCGAGGTGTTCTTCGGCACGGACCAGGGCATCGTGAGCTACCGTGGCACGGCCACCGAAGGTGGTTTCACCAATGCCTGTGCGAAGGTGTTCCCCAATCCGGTGCGCGAAACATACAGCGGCCCCATCGCCATCACCGGCCTGGTGCGCGACAGCGACGTGAAGGTGACCGACGTGGCCGGCAACCTGGTGTACCGCACCACCTCCGATGGCGGACAGGCCATCTGGCCGGGCACCGACATGAGCGGCAACCGCGTGAGCACGGGCGTGTACCTGGTGTTCGCCTCCGATGCGGACGGCAATACCAAGTGCAACACCAAGGTGCTGGTGGTTCGCTGAGGCCGCGATGCTGCACACCACCAAGGCCCTGGTGCTGCGCACCATCCGCCACACGGACAGCACCCTGGTGCTGAAGGCCTACACCGAGGCGTTCGGGCTGCGGAGCTATCTGGTGCGCACCCCAAGAAGCACGCGTCGACCCGGCACCGCTGCGCTTCTGCAGCCCCTCACCCGTCTGGAACTGGTGGTGGACGAGCGGGCCGACCGCGACCTGCATCAGGTGCGCGAGATGAGGCTCCGCCGGCCCTACCTGCGCGTGCCCGGGGATGCCCTGCGCACCGCCCTGCTGCTCTTCATGCAGGAGCTGCTCGCCCGCACCCTGCGCGAGGAGGCCGGTGATGTCGGGCTCTGGTCCTTTCTGGAGGAGGCATTGGAGCTGCTGGACACGGCCCTCGAGGTGCGCGACCTGCCGGTGCGCTTCGTGCTCGGCTACGCCGCCGTCCTGGGCTTCGCCCCTGCACCGCCGGAGGAGGAGGCGCCCTATTTCGACCTGGTCGAAGGACGCTTTGCAGGGCAGCTGCCCCTGCATGCCCAGGCGATCGCCCCGCCGCTCACCGCCGTGTTCGCGGCGTGGCTGCCAGGTTCATTGGACGAGCCCGCGCCGATGGCCATGGCCGCCGGTCAACGCCGGGAGCTGTTGGATGTGCTGCTGCGCTATGTGCGGCTGCACGTACCTGGCGCCCAGGAGCTGCGCTCGCCGGATGTGCTGCACCAGGTGCTTGGGTGAGCCTCGGGTATCTTCGGCCCGGCCGTTCGTCCATGTCCACGCACCCGCTCCTGCTCATGGGAGGCCTGCTGGCGCTGGCCGGTTGCGCCGATGCCCCACCGATGACCGCACCCCGACCGCCCGTCGCCGACCGCGAACCGCACGCCATCACCACGCACGGCCATACGCGCCAGGACCCCTACTTCTGGATGCGCCTTTCCGAGGCCCAGCGTGAAGCGGCCGCGCCCGATGCCCACACACGCCGTGTGGTGACCCACCTGGAGGCGGAGAACGCCTACACCGACGCGATGCTCGGCCCGGTGAACACCCTGCGCGAGGACCTCTTCAGGGAGATGAAGGCCCGCATCAAGGAGACCGACCTCAGCGTGCCCTATCGGGAGAACGGCTACTGGTACAACCATCGCTACGAGGAGGGGCGGGAATATGCGATCCACATGCGGGCGCCGGTGGGGCCCGATCGCGACCGCGTGCCGGAGACGTTCACCGACATCTTCGACGAGAACGCGATGGCCGAGGGCCACGAGTACTTCGATCTGGGCGACTATGAGCCAAGCCCGGACAACCGGCTTGCGGCCTACAGCGTGGATACCGTGGGACGGCGGCAGTACGGCATCCGGTTCCGCGACCTCAGCAACGGAGACGACCTGCCCGACGTGATCACCAACACCAGCGGTGGCGGGGCCTGGGCCGATGGCCGCACCTTCTTCTACACACGCAAGGACCGCACCCTGCGCAGCTACAAGGTGTTCCGGCATGTCCTGGGCACCGATCCCGCGCAGGATGTGGAGGTATACCACGAGAAGGACCCGGCCTTCAGTTGCGAAGTGTACCGCAGCCGCAGCGACCGCTTCGTGATCATCACCACCGAGAGCACGCTGACCAGCGAACACTGGCTGCTGCCGGTGGACCGTCCGCTGGAGGCCTTCGCGCCCTTCCTGCCGCGCGAGGAGGAGCACGAGCACAGCGTCTTCCATGTGCCAGCGCACGATGGCACAAGAGGCCATTGGTACATCCTCACCAACTGGGAGGCCAGGAACTTCCGGCTGATGCGCTGTGCCGAGGCCGACCACGCGAACAAGGAGCGCTGGACCGAGGTGATCCCGCACCGCGAGGCGGTGCTGCTGGAGGATGTGGACCTGTTCAGGGACCATCTGGTGGTGAGCGAACGCCGCGAGGGCCTCACCCACCTGCGTGTGCGCCGTCTGAGCACGGGCGCCGAGCACGAGATCGCGTTCCATGATCCGGCCTACGTCACCTACACGGGCACCAACCCGGAGTGGGACACCCATCTGTTGCGGTACGGCTACACGAGCCTGACCACGCCGAGCGGGGTGTACCAGCACGACATGAACGCCGGCACGGACACCCTGCTCAAGCAGCAGGAGGTGCTGGGCACCTTCCACGCGGAGGAGTACACCAGCGAACGCACCTGGGCCACCGCGTCGGACGGCACGCGCGTGCCGGTGAGCCTCGTGTACCACAAGGGCACCGCACGCGACGGCACCGCGCCCACGCTCCTTTACGGTTACGGCAGCTACGGCATCAGCATGGAGCCCACCTTCAGCAGCGCCCGCCTCAGCCTCTTGGACCGGGGGTTCGTGTTCGCCATCGCCCATGTGCGCGGAGGCGAGGAGCTCGGCCGCGCGTGGTACGAGAACGGCCGTATGGAGCACAAGATGAACACCTTCACGGACTTCATCGCCTGCGCGGAGCACCTGGTGCAGGAACGTTACGCCGACCCGGCGCGCCTGTTCGCCATGGGCGGCAGCGCCGGAGGGTTGCTCATGGGCGTGGTGGTGAACCTGCGGCCCGAGCTGTGGAAGGGCATCGTGGCCGAGGTGCCCTTCGTGGACGTGGTGACCACGATGCTCGATGACAGCATCCCGCTCACCACCGGTGAGTTCGACGAGTGGGGCGATCCCAAGGAGGAGGTGGCCTACCGGCGGATGCTCTCCTATTCACCCTACGATAATGTGAAGGAGGCGGCCTTCCCCGCCATGCTCGTCACCACGGGCTTCCACGACAGTCAGGTGCAGTACTGGGAGCCCGCCAAGTGGGTGGCCCGTCTGCGCGAACATCAGCAGGGCGCTGCGCCGATCCTGTTGCACACCAACATGGACGCCGGCCACGGCGGGGCCAGCGGGCGGTTCGAGCGGCTGAAGGAAGTGGCCCTGGACTACGCGTTCGTCCTCTGGCAGGCCGGGCTTGCGGAAGCGAAGTGAGGACCGCCGTTCAGATGGCGATGCGCTCGGCGTGCACGATCTCCTCGGGCACCATGGGGATCACCGATACGGGCTGCTGCGGGTCGCGCTGGAAGCGCTCGTAATCGCGTACGCTGGCGAAGAAGATGCGTTGCGCACCGCCGCTGTCCACCTCCCACACCACACCGAAGACCTCCTTTCCGGAGCGCAGCTTGAAGCGGCAGTGCTTGTGATAGAGGGAGCGGATGTCAGGGCGTTCCATGCGGTCGGAGAGCACCCGAAAAGTAGCGGGATCGGCAGGGGCCATGGGACGCGTTTTTTGAACAGGAGCGGCCTTCCTGTTGATAAAACGCCGGCCTCGCCCGTGCTAGTACTTGGCCGTCAAGCGCATGCGCCGATCAGCCTTGTTGTTTGGCCACCTTGATCTTTCTGCCCGGGGCCAGCTGCTTGGAGTTGAGCCCCTGATTGAGCCGCCGGAGGTCCTCCACGGTCACCCCCGGATACCGTTGTGCGATGCCCCAGAGCGTATCGCCCGGTTGCACGGTGTGGTAGATGTAATCCTCCACCGAAGGCTTGCGCGGTGCTTCCGCCTGTGCCGGTGCGGCCGGGGTGGGGCGCTGTTCGGCGGTGGCCGTCACCCTGCGTTCGATCCGGAGCCGCTGCCCGGGCTTGATCCGGTCGCTGCGCAGGTCGTTCCAGGCTTTCAACTGCGCCACGGTGACCCCGTTCCGCGAGGCGATCAGCCCCAGGGACTCGCCGCTGCGGACCACATGGGTGCGCACCACGAGCTCCTGTGGCGGGGCCGCTGCGGCCTGCGGCGCCATGGGCGTGGCCATGCCCGCGAGGTAGCGGTACCGCAGGCTGTCCTCGCGGTCGATGAAGGCGCCCACGATGTCGCGCGGCATGTACAGCGTCACCGGCTGATCGGGGTCGGGCACGAAGCCCTGCTTGAACACCGGGTTCAGCTCGCGCAGCATCGTTTCGTCCGAGCCGGTGAACCGCGCCAGGTCGGCCATGGTCAGCGGGTAGCACACCTGCACGGTGTCCACCTCGTAGGCGCAGAAGTTGGGTGCGATCGGATAGAGATTGTGGTCGGCCGCGTGCTCGAAGATGTAGTTGACGGCGATGAAGGCCGGCACATAGCCGCGTGTCTCGCGCGGCAGGTGGTCGTACACCTCCCAGTAGTCCATGCGGCCGCCGCTGCGGCGGATGGCCTTGTTCACGTTGCCGGGCCCGCAGTTGTAGGCGGCCAGGGCCATCTCCCAGTCGCCGAAGATGCGGTGGAGGTCCTTCAGGTAGCGGCAGGCGGCCTCGGTGCTCTTGTACACGTCGCTGCGTTCATCCACGTAGCTGTCCACGCGCAGGCCGTAGAGCTTGCCGGTGCCGACGATGAACTGCCAGAGGCCCACGGCGGCGGCACGGCTGCGGGCGCCGGGGTGCAGGGCGCTCTCCACCACGGCCAGGTACTTCAGCTCGTGCGGCAGGCCGTGCCGCTCCAACGCCTCCTCGAACACCGGGAAGTAGAGCTGCGCCAAACCCAGCATGCGGCTCGTCTGCTCCCGCTTGCGCACGGCGTACAGGTCGATGTACGACTGCACCACGCTGTTGTACGTGAGGGCGAACGGGGTGCGGTGGTCCAGCACGGTGAGCCGACGCCGCATCTCCTCGGGCGGGTAGCTGGGCACCGCGTGGGCGGGGAAGCCATGATGGTTGAGGGCGGCGGTGTCGGCCGTGAAGCGGTCGTTCATCACCCAGGGCAGGTGGGCCAGATCATCCAAGCGCTGCATCACCGGGTCGTCCGTCGGCAGTGGAGGGGCATCCTGGTCCGGTTGGGCGGCGGTCGCCAGGGGCAGGGCCGCGCACAGCAGCGCCGCCAAGTGCAGGGCGATGCCGGATCCCGTCAATAGGCGGAAGGCGTTCATGGTCAAGGACAAAGTAAGGTTAATACGCAGGGCTCCCCGGCTTGTTATCCGGGCCGGTCGTCCACGGTGCGCTGTGGATGGCACAAGGACCGGGCCGATGATCCGGATCAGGCCCTCTCCTTCCTCTCCTTCTCGCGCTTCTGCGGCTGCAGGGGGTTGACGCCGATGGTCTTGTACTGCTCGCGGGCGCGCAGCACGTCCACGGCGAGCCACACCGCATGGCGGAAACTGCCTTCATCGGCCACACCCTGGCCGGCGATGTCCAGCCCGGTGCCGTGGTCGGGGCTGGTGCGCACGATGGGCAGGCCGGCCGTGTAGTTGACCCCATGGCCGAAGCTCAGCGCCTTGAAGGGCGCGAGCCCCTGGTCGTGGTACATGGCCAGCACGCCATCGAAGTGCCGGTACGCGCCGCTGCCGAAGAAGCCGTCGGCGGCGTAGGGGCCCATGGCGGTGATGCCCTCGGCCACCAGCTGGCGCACGGCGGGCAGGATGCGCTCGCGGTCCTCGCTGCCCAGGGTGCCGCCATCGCCCGCGTGCGGGTTCAGGCCCAGCACGGCCAGGCGCGGGGTGGCGATGCCGAAGTCGCGCAGCAGGCTCTGGTGGAAGAGGCGGGCCTTGGCGAGGATGCGGTCGGTGGTGATGGCCGCGGCCACGTCCTTCAGCGGGATGTGGCCGGTGACCGTGCCCACGCGCAGGCCGTCGGCCACCAGCACCATCAGCACCTGGTCCACCCCGGCCACGTGGGCCAGGAATTCGGTGTGGCCGGGATGGGCGAAGCCGGCGGCCTCCATGCTGTTCTTGTCGATGGGTGCGGTGACCAGCACGTCCACCTTCCCGCCGGCCAGGTCCTGGGTGGCGGCCTCCAGGCTGCGGATGGCATAAGAGGCCAGCGGGCCACTGGGGCGGCCCAGTTCCAGGGGGAGCTCATCGTCCCACAGGTTCACCAGGTTCAGCTTGCGGGGCAGCGCGTCGGCCGCGTCGTTCACGCGGTGGAACTGCACCTCCTCCAGGCCGAGCTGTTTGCGGTGCAGGCTCACGGCCTTGGCCGAAGCATAGAGCACGGGTGTCAGTTCCTGCAGCATCCGGGCATCCTCGAAGGTCTTCAGCACCACTTCGATGCCGATGCCCTGCAGATCGCCACAGCTGATGCCCACGCGGACGGGGCGGCGTTCGGTGCTCATGCCTTGGCGCGGCGTTGGAGGAAGTCCACCAGCAGGCGCACGCCCGTGCCGGTGCCGCCCTTGGGGCGGTAGCCATCGCGACGGGTGAGGAAGGCCGGGCCGGCGATGTCCAGGTGGATGAAGGGCCGCGTGGTGAAGCGCGCCAGGAACTTACCGGCGGTGATCATGCCGGCGCTGTCGCTGCCCAGGTTCTTCATGTCCGCGATGTCGCTGTCCAGCTCGCGGTCGTACTCCTTCCAGAACGGGAAGTGGGCGATGCGCTCATGCACATGGTCCCCGGCCGCCTTCAGACGGTCGAAGGTGCGGTCGTCGGCGGTGCCCATGGCCACGATGCCCTGGGTGCCGATGGCGCGTGCGGCGGCCCCGGTGAGGGTGGCCACCGTGACGATGGTCTCGGCCTCGTAGCGTTCGGCATAGCTCAGCGCATCGGCCAGCAGCATGCGGCCCTCGGCGTCGCTGTTCATCACCTCCACGGTGAGGCCGCTGTGCATGCGCACCACGTCGCCGGGGGCGAAGGCGTTGCCGCCGGGCCGGTTGTCGGTGGCGGGCACCAGGGCCACCACGTGCACGGGCAGCTCCAGCAGGGCGGCCGCGGCGATGGCGCCGGCAACGCACGCTCCGCCCGCCATGTCGCACTTCATGTAATCCATGCTGTTGGGCGTGGGCTTCAGGCTGAGGCCGCCGGTGTCGTACACCACCCCCTTGCCCACGAGCACGATGGGCTTGGTGTTCACGGCTTTCTTCGGCTTGTGCTCCAGGATGCTGAAGGTGGGCGGGTCCACGCTGCCCTTGTTGACGGCGAGCAGGCCGCCCATGCCGAGGGCCTCGATCTGGGCCTTGTCCAGCACCTGGAACTTCACCTGCGCATTGCGGCTGAGGGTGCGCAGTTCGCTGGCGAGCTGCACGGCGTTCAGCGAGCTTGCGGGTTCGTTCACCAGATCGCGCACGGTGCACACGGTGGCCACCAGGTCGTTGAGGCGCTCCACGGCCCGGCGGTCGACGTGCGGGTGCACCAGGCGGATGCGCTCGGGACCCACAGGGGCTTTGCCGGTCTTGAACTTGCGGAAGCTGTAGGCGCCCAGGGCCAGCCCTTCGGCCAGGGCCAGCAGAAGCTCCACATCCTCGTGGAGCCCCAGCAGCTGGGCCTCGGTCCGTTTGGCGGCGGCCAGCCGCTCGGCCATCAGGGCCCCGGCGCGGCGGGCGTTCTCCAGCACTTCGGTGCGCGCGGCCTTGGCCGGGTTGTGGGCCAGCACCAGGCGGCCGCCGATGTCCAGGGCGGCCAGGCCGTCCTCATTGGCGAGCTGCTCACCGAGGTAGTGCTGGTCGATGCGCTCCAGCGCCAGCTCGCGCAGGCGGGTCTTGCCGGCCACCAGCGCCAGCGTGTCGGCGCCGGCGGTGGGTTTGGTGGCCTTCTCGAAGGTGATCATGGGCGGGGGATGACCGCACAACGGCGGTGCGGCCAAAGATAGCCGACGCCCTTCCGGCACACCCGGCCGCGCACCAAGCGCCGCCCTTGCACGTTCCATTCCCACCGGCCGTCGCTCCGCACGCGCGCGCGGCCCGGAAATGGCGACCTTTGACCGACGATGCCCCGCCTGCGTCCGTTCCTCCTCCTCTTCGCCCTGCTCACAGCACTGGGCGCCCGGGCCACGCACAACAGGGCGGGCGAGATCGTGTACTGCGTGGACCCGGCGAACCCGCTGCGCTACTTCGTGCAGATCATCACGCACTCCAAGACGAGCGCGCCCGCCGACCGGCCCGAGCTGGAGATCAACTGGGGCGATGGCAGCAGCGACACGCTTCCGCGCATCTCCATCACCGCCATCATCGGGGCGGACGCCCAACGCAACGTGTATGAGGGGGTCCACGTGTACAACGGACCGGGCCAGTACATCCTGAGCTTCGAGGACCCCAACCGCAACGAGGGGGTGCTCAACATCCCCAACTCGGTGAACCAGACCTTCTGTGTGAAGTCGATGCTCACCATCGGTCCGCTCACCGGGGGCAACTGCAGCGTGAACTTCCTGAACAGCCCCCTGCAGGACGCCTGCCTCAACACGCTGTGGGCGCACAATTCGGTGGCCTTCGACGCCGATGGCGACAGCCTGAGCTACGAGCTATTGGTATGCGCCGGACTGGGTTGCGATCCCATCCCGGGCTACGAGTACCCGCAGGAGGTATCGCCCGCTCCGGACATCTTCCAGATCGATGGCTTGAACGGCACCCTGTTCTGGGATGCGCCGCAGATCACCGGGGAGTACAACATCGCCTTCCGCGTGCGGGAGTGGCGCAAGGTGAGCGGCATCTATTACGAGGTGGGCTGGGTGGTGCGCGACATGCAGGTCACCGTGGGCCCCTGCAGCAACCAGCCGCCGGTGGTGGAGCCGGTGCCCGACACCTGCGTGGTGGCCGGCACCGTGCTCACCGTCAACGTGCAGGCCAGCGACCCCGATGCCGCGCAGAACGTGACGCTTTCGGCCCTGGGCGGCCCCATGGTGCTGCAGCAGAGCCCCGCCACCTTCCTGGCCGGCGCACCGGACAATCCCGTGAGCGGCGTGTTCTCCTGGAGCACGGTGTGCGCCCACGTGCGGCTGCAGCCCTACCAGGTGGTGTTCCGCGCCAGCGACAACGGCAGCCCGGTGGTGCTGGAGGACTATGAGCCGATGAACATCACCGTGGTGGCGCCCGAGCCGGAGAACCCCACCGCCACGCCGGTGGTGGACGCCATCCAGGTGGGCTGGGATGCCAGCGTGTGCACCAACGCCGAAGGCTACCGCATCTACCGAAGGGTGGGCCCCTTCCCCTTCACCCCGGCGCATTGTGAGACCGGCGTGCCGGCCTACACCGGCTATCAGTTCATCGGCAGCGTGGCCGGCAGCGGCACCACCAGCTTCGTGGACGACCAGGTGCTCTTCGGCGTGCAGTACTGCTACCGCATCACCGCGTTCTTCAGCGACGGCGCCGAGAGCTACAGCAGCGAGGAGGTCTGCGCCTTCCTGGAGCGCACCGTGCCGCTGATCACCAAGGTGAGCGTGGGCATCACCGACGGCACCACCGGACAGGACACCGTGCAGTGGACCAACGCGCTCGACCTGGACAGCATCGCCAACCCCGGACCGTATCAGTTCCAGCTCTATCGGGGCGATGGCTTCGGAGCGGCCAGCACGCTGGTGCACACCAGTGCACTGCACCCCTTCCTTCTGCACCCGGACACGGCGTTCGTGGACAACGGGCTCAACACCGCAGGTCAGCCCCACACCTACCGGGTGGAGCTGTTCGGCTCGGGCGGCACGGTGCGCATCGGCAGCAGCGACCCCGCATCCAGCGTGTTCCTGAGCCTGGCGCCGGATGATGAGCGCATCGACCTGAGCTGGCAGGCCAACGTGCCGTGGACGAACGCGAGCCATGCGGTGGACCGCTTCAACGGCACCCAATGGGTGCAGATCGCCACCACCACCGAACCGCTGTACACGGACACCGGCCTGGTGAACGGGCAGACCTACTGCTACCGCGTGCGCACCATCGGGGCGTACGGCGACCCGTCCGTCATCGCGCCGCTGATCAACTTCAGCCAGGAGGCCTGCGCCGAGCCGCTGGACCTGACGCCGCCCTGCGCCCCCACGCTCACGCTCGACAGCGACTGCGAAGCCCTGCTCAACAGCCTGGCCTGGAACAACCCCAACAACAGCTGCGCGGACGACACGTGGTCGTACACCATCTGGTTCACCGACTCGCTCGGCGGCACCCTGGTGCCCATCGCCACCCTCTTCGGCGCCACGGACACCACCTTCACCCATGTGAACGGCAACAGCGTGGCGGGTTGCTATGCGGTGACGTCCACCGACAGCGTGGGCAATGAGAGCCTGTTGAGCGACACCCTGTGCGCGGACAACTGCCCGCTGTACACGCTGCCCAACGTGTACACCCCCAACGGCGACCGCACGAACGACTTCTTCGTGCCCTTCCCCTACCGTGGGGTGGAGCGGATCGACCTCCAGGTGTTCAACCGCTGGGGCAATGTGGTCTTCACCACCGAGGATCCGGCCATCGGCTGGGACGGCACCAATCAGAACAGCGGGGAGACCTGTCCCGACGGGGTGTACTTCTACATCTGCACGGTCACCTTCGCGCGGCTCAGCGGGCCCGAGCAGATCCAGTTGAACGGCTACGTGCACATCCTGCGCGGGCGGGGCAGCGGCAACGTGAACTGATGTTCACCGGCATCGTGGAGGAGGTGGGGCGAGTGCTGGCCGTGCGGCCCGAGGGCGGCAACCTGCATCTCGACATCGCCGCGCGCATGGCGCCCGAGCTCCGGGTGGACCAGAGCGTGGCCCACAATGGCGTCTGCCTCACCGTGGTGGCGCTGGCGGGCGATCGGTACACGGTGACCGCCGTGCAGGAGACCCTGGCGCGCACCACCCTGGGCACCCTGCGGCCCGGTGATGGCGTGGACCTGGAGCGCAGCATGCGCCTCGGCGACCGGATCGACGGCCACCTGGTGCAAGGCCATGTGGACGCGGTGACGACCTGTCTCGAGGTGCACGAGGAGGACGGCAGCTGGCGCTTCACCTTCGCGCTGGACCCTGCACACCGTCGGTTGGTGGTGGCCAAGGGCAGCATCTGCCTCAACGGGGTCAGCCTCACCGTGGCCGCTTTGCACGAGGACCGCTTCGCGGTGGCCGTCATCCCCTACACCTACCACCACACGGTGTTCCACACCCTGCGCCCCGGCGACAGGGTGAACGTGGAGTTCGACGTGCTGGGCAAGTACGTGGAGCGCATGTTGGCCGGGCGGGTGACGGCGTGACCCCGATCAGTGAACGAAGCCCGTGGATCCCGGATGCGGGCGGCGGGGTTGTGGATCCTTTTGCAGAGGGTTTGCCGGCCTGCTGTGCCGAGGATCCCAATGACCGAAGGATCGGCCGGTGTGCAGCCCGCCGGTACGCCGGCGCACCCGGATCACCGCGCGCATGCGCTGGGCGTAACGCACCAAGGACAACACGGCGGTGACTTACGGCCTTGGCCTGCTCCAGGAGTTCGGTGCAAGCCTCACGCGCTGATCGACCGGAGGTGCGGCCACCCGGATCGCGAGAGCGGAAGCGGATGCCGCATTCCGTGCGTCATCCGCCGAATACCCCGGAAACTCCACCGCCTTGTGGCCGTCGCTCGCCGGATCCTTGTTCCGAACGGTCCCGGATCCTTGGGATGGAACACGGAAAAAACTCCTCGGAACACGCCTTATTCAACGAACATGGATAGTTTTCCAGCGATGAACCCCACCGCCTACATCGTGGAGGATGAGCCGCAGGCCCGCGAGCTGATCCGCGCGCTGTTGACGAAGCGGCATCCGCGCTTCAAGCTGGTGGGGGAGGCGGGCGATGTGCATACCGCCGCGGATGCGATCCGCGCCGCCGCGCCGCAGCTGCTCTTTCTGGATGTGGACCTTGGCGGACCGGACGGGTTCGACCTGTTGCGTCGCATCGCTCCGGTGGAGCCGCTGGTGATCTTCACCACGGGCAAGGTCGAGCATGCCGTGCAGGCCTTCGATGTGCGGGCGGTGGACTTTCTGGTGAAGCCCATCAGCGGTCCGCGCTTCGACGAGGCCGTGCTGCGCGCCTTGGAACTGTTGAAGCGCCGTGCGCCGCAGGTGCCACCGGGCATGGTGGTGAGCGACCGCCGCATCGCGCTGCCCGACGCGCATGGGCTGCCGCTGCCGCCGCTGGACGAGCTGCTGTACTGCACCAGCGACAACAACTACATGCTGGTGCACCGGCGCGGCGAGGCGCGTCCGCTGGTGGTGAGCCGCGGCATCGTGGCCTTCGACGAGGCGCTGCGCGACCAGGGCTTCGTGCGCATCCACCAGCGGCACCTGGTGAACCGCAAGCACATCCAGCGCTACATCAAGGGCGAGGGCGGCGGGGTGATCATGAGCGATGGCGCCAACCTGCCCGTGCGCCGCCGCCAGAAGGCCGACCTGATGGAGGCCCTGGAGCGGCTCTGAACCGAATTCACGATCACATCCGCCACGAACACGATCATCCATCCGGCCTCGACCGGCTCCAGCCACCTTCGGCCCACGAACAACACACGAACCCATGAGAACAATCTTGACCCTGGCCCTTGCGCTCGGTACGAGCGTGCTGGCGAACGCCCAAGGCGTGATCACAAGGCAGCTGAACGGGCAATCCTTCTTCTACTATGCCGGAGAACTGCAGCAGGTCTTCGATGACGCGGAGACCTCCATCGGCCAGGATACGGTGATCCTCGCCGGGGGGCAGTACGTGACGGCCACGGACCTCTTCATCCGCACCCCGATCGTGCTGATGGGCAGTGGGGTCTTCCCGGACAGCGTAACGGCCTATGGTGGGCGCACCACGATCTCCGGCAGCGGGTTTCGGCGGGTCAATATCATGGAAGATGCGGATGGTACCGAACTCCACGGGATCGCCTTTGTGGGGAGCATCGCCGTTCGATTGGGTACTGATGTGCCCACCTCTGACGCGGACGACGTGGTGATATCCCGCTGTGAGCTCGACGCGCTCATTCTTGGATCGGGTTCGTTCGGGTCTTTGGTGAACGACCCTCTTGTGGAACAGTGCATCATCACCAGCTTGAATCTGAACCAATCCACGGATCCGGTGGTCCGCAATTGTGTGATCGCCGACCTGGATGGCGGCAGTGCCACCACCAACGCGCAGATCGAGCAGTGCATGTTCTTCAACTTCGCGCTGAACAGCAACATTGGCAACGAGTACACCAATTGCATCTTCATCCGCAACCAATCGAACGCCCTCGTGGCCAATGAAACCGATGCCATCTTCCGCAACAACCTCTTCGTGGGCCAGAGCGGATTCTCGTTCAGCATCGGCCCCAATGCCACAGATGCGGGCGGGAATGTGAGCGACAGCCCGATCAATACCGTGAACGGCGCCTTTCCTCTGCTGACCTCGACGAGCTACACGGTCTTCGACCACGGGAATGACTACACCCCGGCCGCACAGTGGTTGACCGCAGGCCTGGGCGGTACCCAGGTCGGGATCTACGGAGGAGCGCGTCCGTGGAAGGACGGTCTCCTGCCGTTCAACCCGCACTGGATCGAGCTGATCGCCCCGAGCACCACCGTGAACGGCACCTTGCAGGGAGTACAGGTCAAGGCCAGCGCACAACAGCCCTGAGCCATGGGACGCGCGCTTCTGTTCGTGTTGCTGTTGGTCCCGACAGGGGCCAACGCACAGGTGCCGGACCTCTCCGGATATGAGTACTGGTTCGATCAGGCGGACGCGGACAACGAACGGGTGCTGGTGCCCTTCACCTCGCCCGGCCAGACGGTGAGCTTGAGCAACGAGCAACTGGTGGCGGCGGCGCTCAGCGTCGGTCAGCATCGCCTGCATATCCGCCTGCGCGATCAAGCGGGCCGATGGAGCAGCACCTTGTTCCGCTCCTTCCTGATCCACCGGTCAGGCCCCTTCCAGGTGATCTCCGGCGAGTACTGGTTCGACCAGGACGATGCGAACCGCCAGCCGTTCACCCTGACCCCGGGGGGTAGTGTGTCCATCACCCTGAACACGCCGGCCGCTGGGCTTTCCGTGGGTCAACACCGCGTTCATTACCGCTTGCGTGATGACCAGGGGGCGTGGAGCAGCGTGCTGGCGCGGAAGTTCCTGGTGACCGCCGAAGGCCCCCATGAGCTCGTGCTCCTGCGTTACTGGAGCGAACCCGTTCCACAGAACCCCAGCGACATGACCGAGGTGCCCATCACACCGGCCGTGCAGGTGCTGGACATCGTCGATGACGTGCTCTTCTGCAACTGGAGCAGCACGGGGCAGACCGATGTGTACTTCCAACTGCAGGACAACCACGGGCAGTGGAGCTCGGTGATCACGCGCGGCATCGATGTGGATGCGGTGAGCGCGCCGCCTGCGGCGACCGCGGTGTCGGGCGCTGCCGTGGTGCTGGACAACAGCGCGCAGACCTACACGACCACCGCGGTGCCGGGCGCCTCATACTATGTATGGACCCTGCCTGCGGGCTGGTCGGGCACGAGCACGGGTAACACGATCAACGTGACGACGGGTGCGCCCGGAGAGGACGGATGGGTGATCGTAACGGCCGGGAACGGATGTGGTATCGGGGAGCCCGACAGCGTCTTCGTCACCATCACCGGCACAGGCGTGCCGACGGATGGTACGACGGGCATCCTGCTCTTCCCCAACCCCTCCACCGGCCTTGTCACCATCGCGCTGCCGGATGCGGCGGGTGCGGAGCGCCTCCAGGTGTTCAACGCGCAGGGCGTCATGGTGCGCGACGAACGCCCGATCCCTGGCGATCGCCTGTCCCTTGATCTCATCGGATCGGCCGAGGGCCTCTACACCGTCCGCCTGCACCGTCACGCGAAGATCACCGACCTGCGGGTGATGCTGCGGCGATGAAGAAGTTCCCGACCGGATGCACTCCCCATGACCCGCCTACTGCCGCCCCTGCTCTTCGCCGCCGCGCTGGCCTGCCTCTTCCTGGGCTTCGCCGAACTGCGCACGGCCGAGGGTCCTGTGGGGCAGCAGAGCGGCTGGGACCGGCTGCTGGGCCGGGTGCCCGACCTGAGCGCGTGGGCCACCGGAGAAGCGGTGGTGGAGGACGTGGCGCGCGAAGCCGCTCCGGAGGTCGTGCCTCCGCCCGAAGCGGACGAAAGCCCCGCCGACCGGGCCCGGCGCCTGTTGCGTGAGCAGCGGTCCGGGACTTCACAAGATCCGGTCACGGCTTCCCCGGACGTGTTGAATGAGGAGCCGGGTGTGCCGATGGACCCGTGGACCGCGGTAGCGGTGCTGTGCGCAGTGCTCGGCCTGGTGGGTGCGGCGCTTCGAGCGACCTGGGTGCCGGTGGCCTCTTCGGCGCTGGGCATCGTGGGCGCTGGTGCGCTGGCGATCGGCCATTGGCAATGGGCCACGCAGCTGGCGGAACAGGGATCGTCCGCGTTGCGCATCGACGCCGGGGTGGTGGAGGCCCTGCCGGCCACGGGCCTCTGGGCCGCCGTGGGCTTTCTGGTGGCCGCCGCCATCGCCGGTCTTGTGCCCCTGGTGCTGCACGAACGTCCGTCCGCTACCTCACCTGCGCCACGCCCAACTTCCGGTCCACCGCCCGCCGCCCCACCGCCCCGCCCTGTTCCACACGCGGCGCCTGTGGCCCGTCCGCTGCCCGATCCGCCGAAGGCCCCTGCGACCTCCGCACCGCTGCGTGAGGCCAGCGGTCCCTCCACGAGCGCAGGCGCGCCCCCGCCGCCCGCCGCCCGTACCACTGTGCCCTCTTCGGAAGAAGCCCCTCGCCCTGCGTCCTCCGCGCCTCTGCGTGAGAGCAGACCCGAAGGTTCCTCTTCAGCTCGTACCTCTTCCTCCGTCCCCAATCCGCCTCGCATGGATTCTCCGCACGCCCCCCACAGCACACCGCCGCCGCACGTTGCCTCGCCGCTGGACCTCTTCACCGGCTTCGCACGGCCCTACTTCGCCCTGATCGACGGCGGGGCCCTCTTCCGCAAACCCTTCCGCATCCTGTACATGGTGCTGGCCGCTCTCAACCTGCTGGCCATCCTCGGGGTGTTGGCCGTGATGTTCAAGGGCGGTGTGGGCGGCATCCTCATCGGCCTGTTCGGCATCTTCGGGCTGTGGATCGGTTTCCAGTTGTGGTGGGACCGCAAGGACCGCATCAACACCTTTGTGAGCCCGGGGTCGGAGTTCGTGGCGCTGCCGGTGTTCGCGCATTTCTTCCAGACCTGTGGGGAGTGGTTCGGCACCCTGATGGCCATTGTGGGCGCGGGGGCCTCGTTGGTGATGGCGCTGCTGGGCCGAAGCGGTGGGCATGGCCGCAGCCCCCTGGACCTGTTCACGGCCGTGGCGGGTGATGCGCCGCTGGTGGGGTTGATCGCCAGCCCGCTGCTCGGCTTCCTGATCATCATCCTCACCCGCGCCATCGCCGAGCAGATCCGGGCGCTGGTGGCCGTGGCCAACAACACCAAGGCCATCGAGGTGAACACCCGCAAGGGCTGAGCCGCCGCGTTCCCGATCGGGGCCGCCACCTTCACAGCGGGGCATGCCGAGGGCGCCCAGGGTCCGGTGCTTTGGGGCATCAACACGAACGCCATGAACCCCAAGCCCCTCCTCGCCATCCTGCTGCTGACCACCGGCCTCTCTGCCGCCGCCGAAGCGCCCCTCCACGCCCGCCGCGAACGGTGATACACGGTGAACTGTGGATCAAGTCCCGCGGGAACCCGGTTCGAGGTGGAATGATCCCGCGAACTTTGGCCGGATGTGGCGTTCCGCGTTCCTCCGCACCATTCTGGTGTTCGTGCTGCTCCTGGTCGGTGCGGCGAGGGAGGTGGAGGCGCAATGCAATGTGACGATCAACAACCCGGTGGTGGCGCCGTGTTTGGGCGATACACTGGCCCTTTCGGCATCGGCCAACGGCCAGAACGGACCGTTCATCTTCGCGTGGACCATCTCCGCTGGGTCCGGAGTGTTCTCCTCGACGAACACGTCCACCACGCTCTTCAGTCCCTCCACATCCGGAACGGTGACCGTGCAGGTGAGCGTAACGGACACCAATGGAACAGTTTGCGCCACGGACCTCCAGAGTTGGAATGTGACCAATGCCTCGGTGGCTTCGTTGACCTGCACGAACGCACCATCAGTGACCTTCGATGGCCTGACGACGTTCAGGAACTGTACGCCACAGAACCAGTTCCTGTTCAATTTCCAAGAGAACGGGTCCATCCTGGGCAACGCGCAGGTGACCATCGATTGGGGCGATGCGAGCCCGGTGTTCACCTCGAACGGAGCATGGGCACCGCAGGGGCACCTGTACTCGCCGCCGGGCCTGTACACCATCACCTACACGGTGGACGATGGCGTGTGCGAGGACACGCAGTTCTACAACGTGTTCCTTGGGGTGAATCCCGGTGCCCAGTTCGGCCGCCCCAACAACGCCCCGGTCTGTGACGGGGCCACGGTCGATTTCCTGATCACGCCGGACGCCACCAATGTGCCGGGCACCACATACACGGTGTACTATGGTGATGGGTCGAGCGCGGTGTTCACCCACCCGCCGCCCGCCACGGTGAGCCACACGTACACGTCCAGTTCGTGCACCGGCGGGTCCTACACAGTGACCTGTGGCGGCAGTCAGTTCCCGGTGGTGCCTGCGGCCAACACGTTCACCGCGTGCCTGTGCGTGGAGACCCCCTGCGGTGGGTTCCCGCCGACGGCGCCGAACATCATCGTGCACGAGGCGGCCGATGCCGGTTTCTCTGCTCCGACAACCGCATGCACCACGAGCGGGGTGACCTTCACCAGCACCAGCACCGGCGGCGTCATCGGGGCGCCCTGTGGCACGCCCTATCACACCTGGTCCATCACTGGTCCTGGCGCGTACACCCTTCAGTCGGGCAACCTGGGACCGTTCGGCAGCACGGCCCTCTCGGTGCAGTTCCCGGTGCCCGGGGTGTACACCGTGTCATTGACGGCCGAGGGCGAGATCTGCCCTGCGGACACCTACGATCAGCAGCTCTGCATCGAGCCACCGTTGGTTCCCACCTTCGACACCACGCAGGTGGGCTTGTGCAACCCGGTGACGGTGAACCTGCAGAACACCACGGACCTGACGGACAACTGCAGTGTACAGTGGGACTGGGTGGTGAGCGGCTCGGGCTTCTGCGGGGCCGCGGCCGCCTGGCAATGGACCAACGGCAATACCACGAGCGCATCGCCGAGCCTGCAGTTCACCGCGCCGGGCACCTACACCATCCGGCTGCGGGCATTGAACAGCTGCGGCTGGCAGCAGAGCGCGCCGGTCACCGTGACGGTGTTCGATGACCCGCAGGTCCAGATGGGCGCCGCGCTCTCGCTCTGCGAAGGGGATGGGGCCAACCCCATAGCCACCTACACTACTTGCGGCACACCGATCACCAGCTACCTGTGGAGCATGCCCACGGCCACGCCCTCGAGCTCCAACCTGCCGCTCCCCGGTCCGGTGACGATCAACGCGAGCGGAACGATCTCCGTCACCGTGACGAGCGTGTGTGGATCGGTGACGGCCAGCAACCCGGTCGTCGCTAACCCGGACCCACCGGCGAGCACGGTGCCGCCCGGGCCGATCTCCATCTGCCAGGGACAGCCGCTCACCCTCGGCGCCACGAATGTGCCTGGTGCCACCTTCGTGTGGACCTCTCCCTTGGGCGTCACCTATGCCATGGATACGGTGGTGATCCCGGCCGCAGGACCGGCAGAGGACGGGCTGTGGACCGTGGTCGCGTTCCTGGGCGTGTGTGAGGGGCCGCCCGCCACAGTCGACGTGAACATCATCCTGGCACCCGTGCTCGGCGTGGTGGCGAACCCATCGTCGATCTGCGTGGGTGACAGCAGCACGTTGGTCGCAGTGAACGCCACCAGCTACGCATGGTCCATCGGCACCACGCCCGTGGGTACGGGCAGCACCTTGGTGGTGGCGCCGACAAGCACCACGATCTACACGGTGGAAGGTGATGTCGGTGGTTGCATCAGTGAGCTCGATGTCACCGTCACCGTGAACCCGCTGCCCGTCGTGAACGCCGGCCCGGACCTCAGCCTCTGCGATCAACCCATGCCCGAAGTGCTGCAACCGGTGACCGCGGGCGGCACGTGGGGCGCACCGGTGGTGGGCGGCCAGTACACGCCCAATGGGCAGGGCGTGTTCGAGGTGGCCTACGGCATCACGGACCTCAATGGCTGCGTCAACAGCGACACCATCACCATCACCGTTGGTCCGCCTCCCGCGCCGGTCACCGCCGGTCCGGACACGCTCATCTGCCTCAACAGCGGCGACCTGCAATTGGTGGCCGACCAACCCGGCGGAACGTGGAGCAACAGCGTGTGGGTGAACAGCACGGGCGAGTTCACCCCGGGCGCGGTGTCCACGGAACTCGTGGTGTACACGGTGGGCGTCGGCACCTGTGCGGTGGACGATACGGTGCAGGTGCAGGTGGTGCCCGGCGCGTCGGTGGATGCCGGGCTCGACGACCAGCTGTGCGTGAACGACCCGGCGCTGCAGCTCGTGCCGAATCCGCCGGGCGGTACGTGGGGCGGCACTGGTGTGTCCCTTGCAGGTCTCTTCGATCCCGCACTGGCCCTGATCGGGCCCAACGTGCTCACCTACACCTTCCCTGATCCGAACGGCTGCATCGTGATCGACCAGCTCACCGTCCAAGTGGACCCGCTGCCTGTGCTCACCGTCACGAGCGACACCACCTTCTGTGTATCGCCGATCGCGCAGCAGATCACGCATGCCCCGATCGGTGGCACCTGGAGCGGACCCAACGTGGATCCCGTGACCGGCCAGTACACGCCGGTGGCCACCACCCCCATCGGTTCGCCGGACGTGCTGGTGTACACCTACACCGACGGCAATGGTTGCACGAACACCGCCTCCGTCCAGGTGACGGTGATCGATCCGCCCTTCGTCGCCTTCGCGGGCAACGATACGGCGGCCTGCGTCGGCGATGCGCCCTTCCCGCTGGTGGGTGATCCACCGGGCGGCGACTGGAGCGGTTCGTTCGTGCTGCCGGGTTACGCCTTCGATCCCGCCGTGGTGGGCACCTATACGCTCACCTACACCGTCGGCACCGCCTCATGTGAAACGCAGGACCAGGTGGACATCACCGTGGACCCGCTGCCGCCCAGCTTCGCCGGCGCACCGCTCACGGTGTGCGTGTACGATCCCGTGCAGACGCTGCAAGGCACGCCCGCCGGTGGCTTGTGGGACCGGCCCAACACCTTCGACCCGGACACGATGCAGCTTGGGCCCACCACCTTCTGCTACACCTACACCGATCCGACCACCGACTGCGACAGCACGCACTGCACCACCGTCACCGTGGAGCCTATCCCGGTGGCGGACTTCAGCCTGCCCGACAGCGCGTGCGTGAACACGCTGGTGAACTTCACCAACATCACCGCCTGCGGCTGCACCTGGACCTGGGACTTCGGCGACCTCAGCCCACCCAGCACGCAGCAGGATCCGCAGCACGCGTACGCCGCCGTCGGCCCATACACGATACAGCTGGTGGCCACCTCCACCGCCGGATGCAGCGACACCATCACGCACCCGTTGGTGATCACGGAGGCGCCCACCGCCCAGCTCACCTGGACCGTGGCCGATAGCTGCGGCGATGGCCTGGTGCAGGTCACCAACGACCTGGTGATGGCCAACACCACGCACACGTGGTGGGTGAACGGCGTGGTGGTGAGCAATGCGGTGCAGCCGGTCTCCTTCGCCCTGCCGGGCCCTTTGCTGGCCGACACGCTGTACACGCTGGTGTATGAACAGGCCAACTTCTGCGGCGCCGATCGTGATACGCTGCTGGTGACCCTGTACCCACTACCCGTGGCCTCCTTCGGCACCGACCAGCTGATCTACTGCCTGGCGGACACGGTCTTCATCGGCAACGACAGCTACGGCCTGGTGGACTCGGCCTTCTGGCAGCTCGGCGACGGCACCGTCAGTACCAACGGCTCGCCCACCTGGTTCCACCAGTACGTGCAGGACAGCACCTGGACGATCACCCTGGAAGTGTACAACGAGTGCGGTGCGGACACCGCAAGCTGGAGCGTGACGGTGCTGCCCAACCAGGTGACGGCCTTCTTCAGCACCGACACGGTGATCGGCTGCGCCCCCCTCACCAGCACCTTCACCAACTTCAGCGTGGGCGACACGGCCAGCATCTGGTACTTCGGCGATGCGAACAATACCACGAGCATCAGCACGAACACCGGCTTCACCTACACCGATCCGGGCACCTACACCGTGCAGCTGGTGGCCCTGGGCTGCGGGGTGGACACGGCCACGCAGGTGATCGAGGTGCTGGCCCTGCCGGTGGTGGACGCGCTGAGCGACCCCACCGTGTGCCTGGGCGATGCGGTGAGCTTCAGCGCGAGCGGCGCTGGCCTCGTGGGTCTGCTGTGGTCCTTCGGCGACGGCAGCTTCGACTCGATCCCCAACCCCACGCACACTTACGCCAACGCCGGCACGTACAACGTGATCCTCACGGTGGTGAGCAACATCACGCTGTGCCCTTCGGCGGACACGATCCAGGTGGAGGTGGTGGAGGCGCCGGTGCTGGCCCTGAGCGTGGCCGACACCGTGTTCTGCGTGCCCTTCGACCTCTCGCTCAGCTCGGCCGGCACCACGGGCAGCAACCTGAGCTATGTGTGGACGCTCGGCGGCGACACCGTGTCGTACAGCCCCAACCCGCTGCCGCAGACCATCACCGCAACGGGCGGCCAGCTGATCACCGTCACCGTGGAGGACCTGCTCACCGGCTGCAGGGACAGCACGGCCCTGACCGTGGTGGGCCTGGAGACGCCGGTGAGCGGCCTGCTGCTCGATCCCTACGACCCCTGCGGCGACCCCGCCCAACTGGTGGCCACCAGCACGAGCAGCCCGCCGCAGGCCACCCTGGCCTGGAGCGTCAACGGGCAGCTGGTGGGGCAGGGGCCCGTGCTCGCCACCGCCTACAGCACGCCCGGCACGCACACCCTGGCGCTGGTGGCCGAGCTGCCGGGCCCCTGCGCGGACACGGCCACCACGACCTTCACCCTGTTGGAGCGCCCGCTGGCCGGTTTCGACACCGGACCCGCCTGCCTGGGGCAGGCCATCCCCATCACCGACACCAGCAGCAACGCAGTGGCCTGGTGGTGGTACTTTAACGGGGCCTTCGTGGGCAATGATCCCGGCGGCAGCGGCATCGTGCCTTCCTTCCTGGGCAACGACACCATCGCGCTGGCGGTCACCAGTCCCGATGGCTGCCGCGACAGCACCTGGGTGGTGGTGGATGTGAACGCTCCACCGCTGGCCGAGCTGCTGGCCGAGGCGCAGGCCGATTGCGAGACCGTGCTGCTCACCGCCGCCTTCGCGCCGAACAGCACCTATGTGTGGTACGTGAACGGCCAACCGTACAGTGAGGAGCGTTCCCCGCCCTACTACCTGCCGCCCGATGCCACGGACGACGTGGAGTTCACCCTGGTGGTCACGAACACGGACAGCTGCAGCAGCACCGACATGGCCACGGTGTATCCGCCCACCTGCGTCAACGTGCCGAACGCCTTCACGGTGAACGGCGACGGCAACAACGAGCTCTTCTTCCCGGTGGTGTATCCGGCGGTGCGCTTCCGCGAGTTCCGGATCTTCAACCGCTGGGGCGAGGTGATCCATGAGTGCGCGGGCACCGTGGTGCCGTGGGACGGCATGGTGGCGGGCGTGCGCGCGCAGGACGGCGTGTACGTGTGGAAGCTGCGCTACAGCGACGGCAACAACAACGAGCTGGAGAAGGTGGGGCACGTGACCTTGCTGCGATGAGGAGGGGGGCCTTGGTGCGATGGATGTTCGCCGGGGCGCTTTCGACCGCTGCGGTGGCATGCTCGATCACCGATCGATCGCGTGAGCCAGGGTCGACCGATCAGAAAAAAAACGCGGTCGATCCCGAACGCCTCGTTCTGGCCGACCCACGGGCCGCCTTCGCCCTGATCGACTCCCTGGATCGCGAGGCGATGCGCATGTCGGACACGGACGCGCTTATCCTCGCACGGCTTTGGAGGGCGCGGTGTTCGGTGCTGAACGACCGGTCCGCCGAAGCATGTGATGCGTACCGCGCGGCGCTGGACCACGGTGCACGGGTACCACAGCGGACCGCTGTTGAGGTCGAGCACGCGAAGGCGTTGACCCGAGCGGGACGGTTCGCGGAGGCGGAGGCCCGTTTGGCTGAACTGGACACGGCGGCACGGAACAGGAACAACAGCATTGCGCACGTCGACGCGCTCAACGCACACGGTTCGCTCCTGCTTGCCCGGGCCAGGGCTGATGCCGGGGCGGCGCGGTACGCACAGGCCCTGGCGCTCGCCGACCGGATGAAGGTGGACACGGTGACACGGATCGCACTGCTGCTCGACCAGTGCGCAGGATACGCCTCCGCGACGCAGTACGATAGCCTGCTGCACCTTGCCTATGCGGTGCGCGGCCTTGCGCGGGCCACGCACGACACACTGGCGGAGCTCACCGCCGAGCTCGACATCGGCCTGGTGCACGCGAACACGGCGCGGGACTATGCGGTGGCGATGGACCACACCACACGCGCCGCCGTGCTGGCCCGCGCCATGGGGATCGAGCGGCACCGGTTGCTCGCCGAGCACCGGCTCGCGTACATCGGGTGGGATATCCTGAACGACCAGGAGGTGCATGCGCGCTGGACGAGAACGCTGCAGGAGGCAGAGCTCGGAGGGTTCGATCAGATCGCCGTGCAGTCGGGCATCGGGTTGGGCATGTTCCTCATGAGCCGGGACAGTCTGCGGCTATCCGCATGGGGAGTGCCCTACGCGGTGCGGTTCGACACGGCGCGCGCATTGATCGCCATGGCCACGGACCGAGCGGAGCGTCTCGGCAGTGAGGAACTGCTCAATGATTGTCTGAGCGCAGCCGCTTCGGTGGAGAACTACGCTGGTGATCCGCGCGCCTCGATCCGGATCCAGGAGCACCAGCTGGCCCTTGCACGAGCAGGTGGACGTGTCCGACAACAGGTCAACGCGTACCAGGGGATCGGCTCCAACCTGATCCAGCTGCAGGAATGGCGGAAGGCCATTGCCATGCTGGACAGTGGATCGGTGCTGGCCCGGGCGCATGGCATGCTGCAATCCATGAACACCCTGCTGTACCGGCTCTTCTACTGCCATGAGCGGTTGGGTGATCATGCCACGGCGCTGAACTATGTGCTGCAGCGCGACACCCTGCGCGACCGCATCGGCGGGGTTGATATGGCCGCGCGGATGGGAGAGCAGCTGGCCCGCCACGCCGCACAGCTGGACAGCCTCGCCCACGTTCAGCAGCTCGCTCTGGAGCGCGCCGAGGCCCAGGCCCGCATCGACCGCCAACGCACGCGCACCGTGGCCGCCTTGGGCGGAGGAGCCGTGTTGCTCATGGGTGGCGCTGTGGCGTTCGCGATGGACCGCCGCCGCCGGCAGGCCCGCTTCGCCCAGCAGGCCGCCGAGCTGGAGCGCGAGGCCGCCCGCTTCGAGACGCAGGCGCTGCGCAGCCAGATGAACCCGCACTTCATCTTCAACGCGCTCAACTCCATCGCCGGCTATGTGCAGGGCAACGACCCCGACCGTGCGCAGAGCTTCCTGGCCCGCTTCGCCAAGCTGATGCGGGCGGTGCTGGAGAACAGCCGCTTCGCCGAGGTGCCGCTGGCCCGGGACCTGGAGGTGCTGCGCGCCTACATGGAGCTGGAGCGCGTGCGTGCCCAGGGGAAGTTCAGCTACACCATCGCCGTGGCCCCCGACCTGGACGCGGAGGCCGTGCTGGTGCCGCCGCTGCTGGCGCAGCCCTTCGTGGAGAACGCCATCTGGCACGGGGTGGCGGGCAAGCAGGGCGATGGGCACATCGCGGTGCACGTGGAACAGGCCGACGGTCAATTGCGCATCCGGGTGGAGGACGACGGCGTGGGCCGTGCGCAGCAGCGCAGCGCGGTGAGCAAGGAGAAGACCAGCCTGGGCACGGCCATCACGCGCAGCCGGCTGGACCTGGTGGAGAAGCAGAAGGGCGCCCCGGCGGGCTTCCGCTACGTGGAGGTGCCGGTGGGCACGCGCGTGGAGATCCACCTGCCGCTGGAAATGGCGGCGTAAGGCATACTTCCGCCCGGACAGCCACGTTCCTTGCCCGGTGATGTGAGGTCCGCTAGCTTCGGATCCTCAGCCGCCGGAACCGCCATCCCATGTCCAGCAACGCCCCCACCGCCGTCATCATTGACGATGAGGCCATCTGCATCACGGCGCTCCAGGCCATGCTCACGCGCCGGCATCCGGAGCTGGTGCTGGTGGGCACCGCCGCGGACGTGCCTTCCGGCGTGACGTTGGTGAAGGACAAGCGGCCGGACCTGCTCTTCCTGGACGTGGAACTGGGCGACATGACGGGCTTCGACCTGTTGAAGGCCATCGCCCCCCTGCGGCCGCAGGTGATCTTCACCACGGCCCACGAGAGCTACGCCGTGAAGGCGATCCGCTTCAACGCGCTCGACTACCTGTTGAAGCCCATCGACCCCGAGGAGCTGGACGACGCGGTGAACAAGGCCGTGCGCGAGCGGGGCGGTCATGCCGCTTCACCGGACCGCATCGCGCCGCTGCTGGGCACCCTGATGAGCGACCGCCAGCTGGCGCTGCCCGATTCGGGCGGCCTGGTGGTGGTGCATCTGGACGACATCCTGTACTGCACCAGCGACAACAACTACACTTCGGTGCACGTGCGGGGCGACAAGAAGCCGACGGTGGTGAGCCGTCCGCTGAGCGAGTTCGACGCCTTCCTCGGCGGGCAGGGCTTCGTGCGCATCCACCAGAGCCACCTGATCAACCGCAAGCACATCCGCCGCTATGTGAAGGGTGAGGGTGGCGAGGTGATCATGAGCGATGGCGCCAACCTGCCCGTGAGCCGCCGGCAGAAGGCCGAGCTGATGGAGGTGTTGGAGCGCTTGTAGGGCGGGCTGAACAGACGTCCTCCGCCGGATCCTCGGTGCGCACCGCCGGATCCTCGATCCCCATGGGCCGGGCCCTGCGGTCACTGGACTTTTGGTCCGTCACCGCACGATCAACCCGTCAACCCGACCCGCCATGAACACCATCGCCCGACCCATCGGCACCCGCCTCGCCTGTGTCCTTTCGATCCTGTGGCTGCTGGGCAGCACCTCGGTCCTTGCGCAGGCCGAAGGCCTGGATGCGCACATCCGGCAGCTGGACCGCCTGATCGCCCAGGCCGCGGCCGAGCAGGACTACGCCGCCGCCGCCGGCCTCCAACGCGACCGCGCCAACTGGGTCGCCCTGCAGGAGGCCATCGCGCACAACGATGCCGCCCGCATCCTGTCCCTGCAACAGGCGCTGGCCAACCCATATGTGTACACCGCCGCCGGCGCCGCACAGCGCCCGGCGGCGCCCGCACCCACCACCGGCGGGCCCGAGTTCCTGCACCAGGTGTACACCCAGGAGGCCGATGGCAGCTACCGGCAGCTGGAGAAGGAGGAGGCCAGCTCCGCGTCCTCTGGCGGTGGTTATGGCGGTTTCGGCGGTCGGGTGTCCTCGAAGAAGATCCCCGGCGACCGTTCCAACGTGCGCTTCGCGGCCGGCGCGCTCCCGCGGTTCGTGGTGAGGACCTACCCGGGCCAGGACCCCTCCGACCTCATCGAGCTGGTGCGCTTCGAGGTGCGTGGCGCCCGCAAGGACCGCTACGTGGACATGAGCAAGAGCAGCCACGCCTTCTACCACCACAGCAGCAGCGAGGTCACCGACAACCGCGTCCGCATCACGTTCACCCACCTCGGCGACCAGGTGTACGAGATCGGGACGGACGCACCGCTGCCCGCCGGCGAATACGCCTTCATGAACGGGCAGAAGGTATTCGCCTTTGGCGTGAACGAGTGAGGAGAGGAACGCATGGATCCATCCGGAAGCCCGATGGCCGGGCTTCCACCAACACCGACCACGAACCATGAGCACACTTCGACACCTCGCCAGGAGCGCTGCCTTCCCGTTCACGGCATCGTCCTCCACCGCACAGCATCAGCGTGTGGGTCGGCCGGAGCGTGCCACCTCCGGATCGTGGGACGCGCTCGGGCGATACACCCATGACCGCGACGCCCAAGGCCGCGTCACGGAGCTCAGCATGGCCCGCAAGGACCCTTGGAGCGGTGATCGGATCCCCTTCGCGCGGTTGAACATCACGTACACCGCCCGCGGGCACGAAGCCTCCTGGACCTGCCGGATCACTTATGATGCCGCACCGACCGGCATGCCGGGACCGACGGGGGCGCTCGTGCTGCTCGCCCATCCCGACCCGGCGACCGACCCGGTGATGCTGCCCGACCTCGGCGCAGGCGTCGTGGTGGACCCGATCGCCCCGGATGGACGGATGATCACCGGCAAGCGCACGGAGGCGCGGGGTGTGCTGGATATCCGCGACCTTGCGCCCGGCCACTATGTGGCCAGCTTCGTCACAACGACCGGCTCATCCGCCACTACCACCCTCCTCAAACACTGATCCCATGCGACCTGTCCTGCACCTCCTCTTCCTGCTGCTGTGTCCGGCCATGCTCCATGCCCGGATCCTGCGGGTGAACAACAATGCCGTGCTCGCCACCACCTGCATCACCTGCTACCCGTCGCTTCAGAACGCCTTGTCGGCAGCGCAGGATGGTGACACGATCCATATGGAAGGTTCCAGCGCCGCTTACGGTTCCGGCACCGTCACGGTGCCGAACCTCGTCATCATCGGTCCGGGCTACAAGCTGTCCGGCGCGGGAAGCAACCCGGACCTGCAGGCCAATACCTGGCCCGCCACCATCGCTGGCACCTTGACGTTCGGGGCCGGCTCGCAGGGAGGCACGGTCATGGGGATCCGGTTCGCGGGCACCAACGCCGCGTTGGACATCACGTCCACATCGAACATCACCGTGCGCAGGAACTTCTTCGAGATCACCGAGATCACCCTGGCCGGCACCACCACCAACGTGCTGATCGCGGAGAACTATGCCTACCGCATCACCCAGAACGTCAACGCACAGACGATCAACAACCTCACCGTGCGCAACAATGTGTTCACCAACACCCTTTCGCTCAACGATAGCGGCGACCAGATGGCGGGGCTGGTGGTGGTGCACAACACCTTCACCCATGCCGGCACACAGGCCGTGCGCGATGCCGAAGTGGCGTACAACGTGTTCGTTCAAGGCACGATCGCCGGCAGCAACAACACCGTGCATGACAACCTGGTCACGCAGGTGATCCCCGGCTTCCCGGACAACCTCGTAGTGCCCATGGCCAACGTGGGGATCCCCGTGGTGGGTGCTTCGGACGACGCGCAATGGGACATCCCTGCCCATCCGGTCTATGCACCGGGCGGAGCGGATGCCTATGGCATTTTCAGCGGCATCAGCCCCTACCGCCTGAGCGGCATCCCAGGCACACCTACGATCTATGCGCTCAGCTCCACGGTGAACGCGTTGCCGGGCGGCCAGGTGCAGGTGACCCTGAGCACACGTGCCAACCCCTGATCGCATGCGGCGACTCCTGTTCGTTCTTGCGCTCGCGCACCCGCCATGCGATGCCTTCGCGCAGCTCGTCGTCCACGGGGAATATTGGATCGACGAGGACCTCGGCTTCGGTCAGAACCAGTCGTTCCTCGTTCCGGCCACCGCGGATACGACCCTGACGTTGAACCTGGACCTCAGCGGTCGCCCACCCGGCCACCACCTGCTCGGGTTGCGTACGCGCGATGCCGGGGGACGATGGGGCCATACCCAGTTCACGCCGGTGCTGATCACCGAGGCGCCGAGCGTTCCGGACCTGGACCGCACCGAGGCGTTCCTCAACAACGACCCTGGCTTCGGTGCAGGAGAGGTGCTGTGGGCGGGCGGTGTGCAGGATGTGGCGGACACCATGGTGCTGCCCGACCTGTCCACGGCGCTCATCGGCCACAACACGCTTTTCCTGCGCACGCGTTCGGCCGATGGCCATTGGGGGCATACGAACACCGTCCCTGTTCTGATCATCCCGGCGCCCCCCACTGCAGCGGTGGATGCCGTGGAGGCTTTCGTGCTCGACGGTGGCCCCGACCCCGGCTTCGGCCAGGCCCAGCCGTTCACCGGCTTTATCGCGGCGGTCGACCTGGTCGACACGCTCACCTCCGACGCGCCCTTCGCGCTCACCACCGGGCAGCGCTTGGCGCTCCGCAGCCACGACGATCAAGGCCGATGGGGGCACACCAATTTCATCGATTCGATCATCGTGGAGTTCCACAACGACCAGGGGTCGCTATGGAACGCGGTGGGCTTATCCGTGCATCCGAACCCGTTCACGGAGACCCTCACCCTGCGGTCCGATGATCCGCGGCCCGTGCGGGTCGTGCTCTACGGGCCGACGGGCGGGAAGGTGTTCGACCGGATGCTGACCGGAGACTCCTCCATCGACTTGCATGGGATGGCCAGTGGCGTGTACACCGCGTTCTTCTGGCAGGAGGCCGCCCTGCTGCATCGGGTGACCCTCATCAAGCGATGAAGGGCCCTCGGCCACAGGGGCCAAGGTGACGCTTCGAGGTCCCACCGGATCCTCACCACCCGCCGCCGGATCCTCAGCCGGGCAGGGAATGCGCGTACTGCCAGGGGAGTTTTGACCCGTCACGAACGACGAACCACACGAACACCCTGGTCATCATGAACACGCAAGCAACCTTCCGGCTCCTTCTCATCGGGTTCACCCTTTGCCTGGCCATCAACCGCGTGCAGGCGCAGGACGCGGATCCCGCACCGGCCTTCGGCAAAGGCAACGTCGCCCTCAACGCCGGCATCGGCCTGGGCGGTGTGCGCCCCGGCTACTACGGCAGCTACAACGACAGTTACAGCAACAGCCCCACGTTCTGCCTCAGCGCGGAGGGGGGTGTGGCCAAGGCAGGCCCGGGCGTCATCGGTGTGGGCGGCTTCCTGTCCCACCGCTGGACGCGTCACGTGGATGAGGACAGCTACGGCAGCGTCACGTACACCTTCGACGAGCGCTGGACCCGCACCACCATCGGTGCGCGGGTGGCCTGGCATCTCAGCGAGTACGTCCCGGCCCACAATCTGGACCTCTACGCCGGCGTGATGCTCGGATACGCCATTGTGGGCTACCGCAACGAAAGCACCCGCACGGTGAACGGCGAGACCACCACCTATGCCGACACCAAGCCGCCCCGCAAGGGCTACGGCGATTGGAGCACCTTCGTGGGCGCCCGCTACCTCTTCACCCGCAACGTGGGCGCCTATGCCGAACTGGGCTACGGTGTCAGCATCATCAACCTCGGCGCGACCTTCCGTTTCTGAGGATCACGATGGGTCCGTTCCCGCTGGGAACGGACCAGGGCGGCGCCCCGGCGTTCTGCGGAACGGCCGGGGCGTTCGCGCGGGTGGAGGCTCCCCTAAGTTCAGGTGCGGGGATGGTGGGACCTGGATCGCGCACCTGATGGACGTGCGGCGGCGTTCGTGGGTTGGGCGAGCCGGCCTGGTGTGTGGAAGATCCCGATCACCGAAGGATCGGCCGAAATGCAGCCGGCCGGTACGCCGGCCCACCCACCGGTCCGGAGCCCGAACAACCCGGCACCCTGTCCGTTCCTTCCAGCGGACGCCACGCTACCTTCGTGCGTCCTAGCTGACAACATCCCCCGACCATGAAGACCGCGATCGCACTTTCCGCCCTGGCCCTGCTGGGCATGGCCCCCCACGGCGAACTGAAGGACCTGAACCTCGGCGATGCCCTGCCGTTGCCCGACCACCGCATGATGGACGTGAGCGGCCAGGAGAAGAGCCTCAAGGAGCTGGCCGGCAAGAACGGCCTGCTGGTGATCTTCAGCTGCAACACCTGCCCCTTCGTGGTGGGTGATGACGACAGCGAGGGCTGGGAGGGGCGCTATCCGGAGCTGGGCGTCTTCGCCCGCAAGCACGGCGTGGGCATGGCGCTGGTGAACAGCAACGAGGCCAAACGCGCCATGGGCGACAGCTTCGACGACATGAAGAAGCGCTACACCGAGAAGGGCTACAACCACTACTACCTGCTGGACAAGGGCCACCAGGTGGCCGATGCCTTCGCGGCGCGCACCACCCCGCACGTGTTCCTGTTCGACAAGGACCTGAAGCTGGTGTACAAGGGGGCGGTGGACGACCGGATGGAGAAGGCGGCTGACGTGAAGCAGCCCTTCGTGCGCAATGCCATCACCAACCTCACCGAGGGCAAGGCGATCGATCCGGCGGTGACGCGCAACATCGGCTGCAGCATCAAGCGCGTGGAGCATACGCACTGAACCGCTCTGTGAACAACCCGCGTGCGGCCGCTCCACCGGGGCGGCCGCGCTGTTGATAAGAGGCGCCGGGCGGCAGCGGCGAAGCTTCGTTCCTTTGTGCGAAAGGGGAAGCGGACATGAACGTGCTGCTGATCGGAAGCGGGGGCCGCGAGCATGCCCTGGCTTGGAAACTGGCCCAGAGCACGCTGCTCGACGCGCTGTACATCGCCCCGGGCAACCCCGGCATGGCACGCCATGGGCGCCTGGTGGACCTGGACCTGCATGACGGCAAGGCGCTGCGGCGCTTCCTGCTGGACAACAGGATCCGCATCGTGGTGGTGGGACCCGAAGGCCCGCTGGTGGACGGCCTGCACGACCGCATCGCCGATGATCCGAAACTGGCGGACATCACGGTGATCGGCCCGCGGGCCGCGGCCGCGCGCCTGGAGGGCAGCAAGGACTTCGCCAAGGAGTTCATGTTCCGCCACCACATCCCCACGGCCGTGCACCGTACGTTCCGGCAGGGCGAACTGAAGGAGGCCGTGGCGCACCTGGACCGCGTGAAGCCGCCGTACGTGCTGAAGGCCGATGGCCTGGCCGCCGGCAAGGGCGTGGTGATCACGAGCGATCGCAAGGAGGCCGAGAAGGTGCTGCGCGACATGCTGGAGAAGGGCCGCTTCGGCAGTGCCGGTGAGCGTGTGGTGATCGAGGACCACCTGTCGGGCATCGAGGTCAGCGCCTTCCTGATCACCGACGGCCGCTCCTTCAAGATGCTGCCCGCGGCCAAGGACTACAAGCGGATCGGCGATGGCGACACGGGACCCAACACCGGGGGCATGGGCGCCGTGAGCCCCGTGCCCTTCGCCGACAAGGACTTCATGCAGAAGGTGCATGACCGCATCGCCGCGCCCACCATCCGCGGGCTGCAGCAGGAGGGGATCGCCTACCAGGGCTTCCTGTTCATGGGTCTGATGAACGTGGGCGGCGAGCCCTACGTGATCGAGTACAACGTGCGCCTGGGCGACCCGGAGGCCGAGGCCATCCTGCCCCGGCTGCGCAGCGACCTGATGGACCTCTTCGAGGGCATCGCCACCGGCACCCTCAGCGAGCGCCATGTGGATGTGGACGACCGCACCTGCGTGAGCGTGGTGCTGGCCAGTGAGGGGTATCCCGGGGAAGTGACCAAGGGGCGTGCGATCACCGGGTTGCAGGAGGTGCGCGACGCCCTGGTGTTCCACGCCGGCACCGCCGAAGGCGCGCAGGGCCTGGTGACCGCGGGCGGTCGTGTGCTGGTGGTCACCGCCATGGGCAAGGACCTGGAGCATGCCATCCTGAACACCTACACGCAGGCGGCGGGCGTCACCTTCCAGGGGCGGCAACTACGCACGGACATCGGGCACGACCTGGTGCGGCAGCCGGCGAAGAGCGGCGCGGTGCAGGCCTGATGGGGGGCGATCAGAGCATGCCGCCCTGTTCCTTCGCCTTCCGGTTGTACCGGCCCTGCAGACGCATCCAGTAGATGGCCCCGAAACCCAGCACGCACGAGAAGAGCACCGGCGGCAGCCAGCCGAACGGCGTCAGGAACCAGTCGAAGGTCTTCTGGATGAAATGACCGATGCCGAACCAGATCTGTTGCATGGTGCGCGTGCTTAGGACCCGCCAAAGATAGGATCCCGCTCCATCCGCATGCTCGTCCGCGCCTACCGCAGCTACCAGCCGGCGCTCCTGTTGGGGCTGCTGGTGCTGGCCCCTGCGGTGTGGTCGGGCCTCTTCGTGCAGGGCACGCCGGTGCCGGATGGGCCCCACATGCCGGGCTACCGGCCCTTCGCCCTTGCCTTCGCGCGATGGCCCTGGACCGCCTCGCTGACGGGGGTCCTGGCGACCCTGGCACTGGGCCTCCAGCTGGACCGCCTGGCCAACGACCGTGAGCTCTTCGAGCGGCACCATCACCTGCCGGCGCTGCTGTTCCCGCTGCTGCTGGCGGCGGGGCCGTTGCGCATGGCGCCCGATCCCGCGCTGCTGGGCATGCCGGCCGCGCTGCAGGCACTGCGCATCGCCTGGGGCACGCAGGGTCGCACCCGTGCCCTGGGGTCCTTGTTCGACGCGGGCTGCCTGGTGGGCATGGCGGCCCTGCTGTACTTCCCGTACGTGTTCCTGGTGGTGGTGCTGTGGGCCTCGGCGGCCGTGATGCGCCCGTATGCCTGGCGCGATTACGTGATGCCCCTGCTGGGCGCCGTGGTGGTGCTGATGCTGGCCTGGGGCGTGGTGGCGCTCACGCAGGCCGGCGGATGGGCCCCCATGGGCACCCTGGCCGTGCGCACCCTCGATGCTCCGCCCACGCACTGGTTGCGCGACCGGGCTGCACCGGCGGTGGTGGCCGCGCTCCTGGTGGTGGCCGTGCCCGTGCTCGCAGGGGTGTACCAGCGAAGTGTCATGCGAGAGAAGAACGCCCGCGCCTCCTTCCTGGCCTTCACCTTCGCCTGCCTGTTGCTGCTGGGCTTCTCCGCCGTGCTGGGCCATGCGCTGCCCGCGGTCCTGGTGGCCTGCCCGCTGGCCGTGGTGCTCAGTTATCCCCTGCAGGTCACGCGCCGCCTGTGGCTCGCCGAGCTGGCCGTGTACGCCCTGGTGATCGCGGCCGTGGCCGGCCCATGGTGGGGCTGAATACCTTTGGGGCCCCTGCGCACAGGCGCAGCCCCAACGGCCATGAAGTGCGGCGTCGTCATCTTCCCCGGGTCCAATTGCGACGAGGACATGATCCAGGTGCTGGAGGCCCAGGGCGGGGGCCCGGTGGAGCGGCTGTGGCACAAGGAGCACGACCTGCGCGGCTGCGATCTGGTGGTGCTGCCCGGCGGCTTCAGCTACGGCGATTACCTGCGCAGCGGGGCCATCGCCCGCTTCTCGCCCATCATGCAGGAGGTGGCGGCGCATGCCAGGAAGGGGGGGCTTGTGCTGGGGGTGTGCAACGGGTTCCAGGTGCTGTGCGAAGCGGGTCTGCTGCCGGGCGCCTTGCTGCACAACAGCGGGCAGCGCTTCATCTGCCGCAACGTGCACATCGCCCCCGCCACCAAGCGAACGCCGATCACGGCGGCGATCACGCGCAAGGCGCTCACCATCCCCATCGCCCATGGCGAGGGCCGCTACCACATCGACGCTGCGGGCCTCAAGCGGCTGAAGGAGGAGGACCAGGTGCTGTTCCGCTACTGCGACGCCGAAGGACGCCTCACCGATGAGGCCAACCCCAACGGCAGCCTGGACCACATCGCGGGGGTGTGCAACGCGGGCCGCAACGTGTTCGGCATGATGCCGCACCCGGAGCGGGCGGCCTCGGCCATCCTGGGCAACACCGATGGGGTGGCGCTCTTCACCGGGCTATTGCAGGCCGTTCCCGCCTGAGCCGACGGGGGCGAAGAGGGGCCGCACCGGACCGCCATCCGCCGGGTCCACCCACAGTTCCGTGGCCGTGTCCGCACGGCCTTTCCAGCCCACCAGCCGGATGCCGCCCGCGGGGAGGGCCTGGACGCGCAGGGGGGCTCCGGCGAAGCCGGTGATGCCGTTCGCCCCGGGCGCCAGGGCGATCCCGTCCACCAGCAGCAGGCCCTCGCGCGCCTCGGGGGCATGCAGCACCACCTGATGAAGATCCGTCCCGGTGTGTCGGGCCAGGTCGCGCAGCACATGGCGCGAGCGCTGTAGGGCGTGGTCGCGCAGGCCGGCATGGCTCTCCTCCGGGGAGGGCATCACCATGCGTTCGTGCCACAGGGCATGGTCGGTGCGCATCAGATCGGCATGGGCATCGTAGAGGCTGTCGGCCAGTGCGGCCGCGGCGCGGGGCTCCAGCACGGTGGCGGCCAGGGTGGCCAGGCGCGCGAGCACCAGCGGCCGCAGTTCAGGATGGTCCAGCAATGCGGACAGATAGGGCGCCGCAGGCAGCGGGGCCTCTGCGATGCGGTCCACGCTCGGGTCGTCCGGCGGTGCCCACAGGTCCATGTCGTACAGCACCCAGCGCCAGCGCCCGCCGGGCTGTGCAGGTCGCCAGCAGCGCATGTTGAGGTCGTGGTCGGCGCGTCCGGTCCACAGGTCGAAACAGGCCAGTTCCACCAGGCTCTCCACGTCGATCACCGCCTGCAGGCTGTCCAACGGCGCGCGCCGGGCGAGCAGGTCCAGGGCATGGTCATAAGGGGCGCGATCGCCTTTCACCACCCGTCCTTCAGGGCCTTCCACGATGTCCAGGTGCTCGGCCTCCGCGCGCGTCAGCAGGAAGTCCTCGTTCTTCGCCGGCAGCAGGCGGTAGGCGCCCTGGGGCTCGCCGTTCAGCGTGAGCGGTACGGGAACGCCGGGCTGCACCTCGAGCCTGTCGCCGGCGCGGTGCACGGCCACCTCGGCGAACAGGTTGCGGAGCAGGGCATGCGGCGTGGCGTCGGCGCGGAGCACCACGTTGCGCCAGGTGGTCGCTCCGGGCAGGGGCAGATGCGGCTCACCGTCCGACGTGCTGAGGTTGAAGGAGCGTTTGGGCAGGCTGCGCGACCCGGAGCCCGAGAGGCGCAGGCGGACGGCCGTTGCGGCGCTATCCGCCATTCCGGGCAGGACCACATGCGCGGGACGTACCCAGGCCTCGCCGGTCCGGGTGTGGTTGGCCCGCTGGCCCGTGCTCAACAGTCCGCGCTCCGGATCGTGCAACTCGTCGGGGTCGATGCACAGCATCACCCCCGCGCGGGGTCCTTCGTGGGCCACCCAGCGCTCGGCGCTGGGCAGCAGGTCGTTCCTCCAGGCCACGGCGCGCAGGGTGCGGCCCTTCGGCACGGTCACCGGTCCGGTGGCCACAGTGCCCTGTTCCGGCGTCGGCGGGCTGCCGTCCAGCGTGTAGCGCACGGTGCAGCCGGTACAGGCGACGAGTCGCACTCCATCCGTGCCGGCTTCGGCCACCGGGGCCGGGGCGCGGCCCTGGATCACCGGGTCGGTGTGGTTGGGGGCACCGGGGCCGGGCACGGGCAGGTAGCTCCACGTACCGGACCCGTCCGGCAGGCGGCCGATGGATATGCCGGGGGGGACCGCCGGCCAGCTGAAGGCGTCGAGCAGGCGGCTTCCACCGGAACCGAAGAGCAGCAGATCGCCGCCGGAAGCGGGCAGGTGCAGCAGGGGGGGATCGTGTGGGGACGTGGCCCCGCGGGAGCCCTGCACGCGCACCACGCGCCGTTCGCCCGGCGCAAGCAGGGGCTGTGGGGGCAGGGTGCTGCGATATCCGCCCCGCACCAGCTGAAGCCCGGTCAGGTCCACCGGCCGCGCTCCGGCATTGAAGAGCTCCACCCAGCCGGAGTCCCGCGGGTGCACCATGGGGCACAGTTCGTTGATGCGCACCTGCTGGCCCCTGGCGTGGGAAGTGGCCATGAACGCCAACAGCACGAGCACGGGGGTGGCGCACCGGCGGGACATGCCCCAAAGGTGGGAACGCCGCGGATGTGTCCGCCGGGGGACCGAAGGTGGAGCGACGAACGGCTGATCCGCCGCCCATGGCCGCTGTGGTCTGCTTACCTTGGCGCACCTCAATCCGAACCGCGACCATGCGCCATTCGACCCTTCTGCTCCTGACCGGCCTCTCGCTGAGCGCCATGGGCCAGGGCACCATCACCAACGTGCAGATCACGCCCAATCCGATCACCGAGTGCACGTTCATGAACGTGACCGTGATCGGCACCATCCCGGGCAACGCCCAGGTGACGGGGTTCACGCCCGGGCAGACCGGCAACACGATCACGATCGTGATGAACGCCTCGGGCACCGGCGGGGGCACGGGATCGTTCAACCAGCCCCTGCCCCCATTGGGGCCGTACCCGGCGGGCACGTATACCATCCAGGTGTCACTGGACCTCAACGGCACGGTGGTGGACACCGAGACGCTGCAGCGCACCGTGCAACCCGGCGTGAACCCGGATGCGGGCATCGATGCCTCGGTGTTCGGCGTGTGCGATACGGACCCGAACTTCCTGCTCATCAACGAGCTGGGCGGATCGCCCGATCCGGGCGGGGTGTGGACCAACCCGCTGAACCAGCCGCACAACGGCAACTTCAACCCGGGCACCGATCCCGGCGGGTTCTACCTGTACACCATCGAGGCCCTTGCACCGTGCAGCACCGTGCAGAGCAGCGTGTACATCGAGTATGCGCCGAACGGCGATCCCGGTGACGATGGCGCGGTGACCGTGTGCGTGACCGGAGCCCCGGTGGACCTGTTCGCCAACCTGCAGGGCACACCGCAGACCGGCGGGACGTGGAGCGGACCCAGCCCGGTGGTGAACGGCCAGTACGACCCGGCCACCATGACCCCTGGCGCGTACGTGTACACCGTGCCGGGCATCGGCAACTGCGGCGACCCCTCGGCCACCGTCACGGTCACCGAGGCCAACCTGCCCAACGCGGGCACCGCCGTGCCCATCACCGCCTGTGAAACGGACACCAGCATGACCCTGAGCGCCGGGCTCACCGGCAACCCGCTGCAGACCGGAGTGTGGCTCGATCCGCAGGGCTTCCCGCTCGGTGCCTACAACGTGGTCATCAACCCGTCCATCTATGGCGCGGGCAACTTCACGTTCCGCTATGTGGCCATCAACACCTTCTGCCCGAACGACACCACGAGCGTTCCGGTGACCTTGCTGGCGGCCCCGTGCGACATCAGCGTGCAGGAGAACGCCGCCGGGGTGACGCGCTTCACGGTGATGCCGAACCCGGCCCGCGACCGTGCGACCATTGAAGTGGCCCTCACCGCCGGCCTGGGCAGCGTGCAGTTGGAGCTGCTGGGCACCGATGGCCGCCTTGCACGCCGTGACCGCTTGTCGGGTAGCGGCCGTACGGACCTGCGCCATGAGCTGGACCTCTCGGGCCTGGAGGCCGGGGCCTACCTGCTGCGCCTCATCACCGATCGCGGCAGCGTGTCGCGCACCCTGGTGGTGGAGTAGGCAGCGACGCCATCGAGCCTCGCGGGGCGGCGCATCGACCGATGCGCCGCCCCGCGCGTTTCACAGGGCATTGCGCGTCACCCAGTAGCGCCAGGCCACCAGCAGCTTCTGTGCCTTGCTGAGGCGGGTGAGGTCCTTGTCCCACAGCGTGGGCAGCACCGCCTTGTTCAGGCGGGCCAGCAGGCGGAAGGCGGCGCGTCGCATACCGGATCAGGAGCAGTTGGTGCCGCAATCCTCGCCCTCCCACTCCAGTTCGATGGTGGCATGGTGGATGCCGAGCGCGCGCAACACCTCCCGGGCGCGGCACTTGATGTCGAGGGCCTCCCGGTGCTCCACATCGGCCACGACGAGATGGACCGTGTGGACCACGAAACTGCCATCCAGGCTCCAGGTGTGCTGGTCGTGCAGGTCGCGCACATGGGGGATCGTCAGCAGGCGTTCGCGCACGGCGGCCAGGTCGATGCCCTCGGGCACATGCTGCATCAGGATGGCGGTGCCGCGCCGCAGGGTGCCCACGGCGTTGAACAGGATGTAGCCGCTGATGCCCACGCTCAACAGCGGGTCCAGCACCACCCAGCCGGTGAAGTGGATCAGCACGGCGCCGACCAGCACGGCGGCCCAGCCCAGCACATCCTCCAGCAGATGCAGGTAGGCCCCGCGTTCATTGAGGGTGGAGCCCGCGTGCAGGCGCCAGGCGGCCAGCCCGTTCATGGCCAGCCCGAAAAGGGCGATGCCCATCATGCCCGTGGTGTGCGGGGCTTCCGGGTGCAGGACCTTGGGCACGCTCACCACCAGCATGCCCACCGCCCCGGCGATGAGGACCAAACTGGTGAGCCAGCCTCCCAGCATGCTGAAGCGGCCATAGCCGTAGCTGTACTGTGCATCGCGGCCCTTCAACGCCACGCGTTGCAGGTACCACGCGGTGCCCAGCACCAGGCAGTCACCCGCGTCGTGCAGCGCATCGGTGAGCACGGCGATGCTGCCCGTCCACCAGCCGCCGGCCACCTCCACCAAGGTGAAGGCCAGGTTGATGAGGAAGGCCATGCGCAAGGCCCGCGCCCCGTCCGCGTGAACATGGCCGTGCGGGTGCGCATGGTCATGATGCGTGTGGCCGGCGTGCGCATGTCCCACGGTGGAAAGGTAGGGCGCGTGCCAGGCTCGTTCCGGAGGAGCGACCAGGGGTGGGCGGCTCCGTTCCCCACGCCGCCCTCCTACCTTTCGGCCATGTCCACACCTGCCGTCCCCGCGTCGCGCACCTTCGGTCAGAAGGTGGGGCGCTTCACGATCCGGTTGCTGCTCCTGGCCCTGGCCGTGCTGCTGGCCTGGCTGCTGTTCATCTACTTCGCGGTGTACAGTGAGGGCAGCCGCAGCGGCATGGTCATCAAGCTCAGCAAGCGGGGCGTGGTCTTCAAGACCTGGGAGGGGCAGTTGAACATGCAGAGCTTCGGGGCGATGGACCCCTCCGGTGCATCGCTCAATGAGGTGTTCAACTTCAGCGTGCAGAAGGGCGATGGTGTGCTCTACCGCGAGCTGGAGGAGGCCAGCCTGAGCGGCGAGCGCGTGAACCTGCACTACGTGGAGCGCTATGCCAGGCTGCCGTGGCGGGGCGAGACGACCTACTTCGTGACGCGGGTGGAGCGCAACGGCGCGCCGGCGGCCTCGGACCTGGACAAGTCGCCCGTGGGGCACTGATCAGCCCACCACCACACGGCCGGTCTTCCGGGAGAGGGCCACTTTGGCGGTGTTGAGGCGCATTTTCTCGCGGAGGATGCCGGCCTGCTCCTCGGCCTCCTCGGCGGTGCGCAGACGATCATCGAGATCTTCCAGCATGCGGTCCAGGCGGCGTTCGCGCAGGATGTCGATGCCCTCCTCCAGCGCGTCCAGCAGCTTGTCGCGCTCGTGGGTGGTGTGGATGCGGTGGCGCTCCTTCCAGTTGGGGCTCAGCAGATGGCGCTCGGTGAGCAGGTCGATGGCCAGGTCGCGCCAGCCGGGCTGCTCATGGCCGGCATAGCGGGCGGCGTCCACCGCCTGGCCCAGGTTGCTGGCGTGGCGGTAGTCCAGGTAGATCTCCTTGAAGAGCGGTTCGTCGAACAGGATGTCGTCCAGTGCCAGCAGCTCGAACATGAGCTCGGCCACGCTGGTCTCCCCTTCGCTGGTGCTGCCATCCTCGTTCTGGAAGGGCACCAGAAGCCGCTCGTGCCCGTAGTTGAGCAGCATGCGGAGCAGGTCGCGCTCCTGGGCGTTGGTGCCTTTGATCGGCGCGGGTGGCGGCTGGGGCGGCTGCAGTTCGGGCGCCATGGACTCGGGCGCATCGCCGGCGCCCTGCTGCTTGCGGTAGGCGCGGCGCAGCACCTTGTTCAGCTCGCTGATCAGGGCCTGTTCGCTCACCTCCAGCAGGCGACCGCATTGCTGGATGTACAGTTGGCGCAGCACCTGGTCGGGGATGCGGGCGATGCTCTCCACGATGTCGTGGATGGCGGCGGCCTTGAGCACGGGATCGCCACCGGTGTCGCGCACCAGCAGCTCGGTCTTGAAGGCCAGGAAATCCTTGGCGCTGTCGCGCAGGAAGGCCTCCACCTCGCCGCTCGGGCGGCTGCGCGCGAAGCTGTCGGGGTCCTCCCCGTCGGGGAAGAGCACCACCTTCACCCCCAGGCCCTCGGCCAGGATGAGGTCGATGCCGCGCAGGCTGGCCTTGATGCCGGCGGGGTCGCCATCGTACAGGATGGTGACCTGCCGGGCGTAGCGCTTGATCAGCCGCACCTGGTCCTCGGTGAGGCTGGTGCCGCTGCTGGCCACTACGTTGTGGATGCCGGCCTGGTGCAGGCTGATCACATCGGTGTAGCCCTCCACCAGCAGGCAGGTGCCGCTGTCGGCGATGGCCTTCTTGGCGAAGTGGATGCCGTAGAGCGAGCGGCTCTTGATGTAGAGGGTGCTCTCCGGGCTGTTGAAGTACTTGGGCAGCTTCTTGTCGCTGCGCAGGGTGCGGGCGCCGAAGGCGATCACCTGCCCACCGAGCCCATGCACGGGGAAGGTGACGCGGCCGGCGAAGAAGTCCCACGCGGTGCCGTCCTCGCGGCGCTTGATCCATCCGGCCTTCTCCAGCAGCTCGGGGTCGAAGCCCTGGGCCTGGGCGGCGGTGGCGAAGGCGGCGCCCTGCTCGGGCACGTAGCCCAGCTGGAAGGTGCGGATCACCTCGTCGCGGAAGCCGCGTTCGCGGAAGTAGGCCAGGCCGATGCGGCGGCCCTCATCGGTGTCCCACAATTGCGCCACGCTCCAGTCGGTGGCGAAGCGCTGGATGGCGGCCAGGCTCTCGCGTTCGCTGTGCTCCAGCTGCTGTTCGGGCGTGGCCTCGGCCTCGGGAAGGTCGACGTTGTAGCGTTTGGCCAGCCAGCGGATGGCCTCCACGTAGCTGAGGTGCTCGTGCTTCTGGAGGAAGGTGATGGCATCGCCGGCCTCGCCGCAGCCGAAGCACTTGAAGATGCCCAACGCCGGGCTGACGTTGAAGCTGGGCGTCTTCTCGTTGTGGAAGGGGCACAGGCCCAGGTAGCGGGGCCCCTTGCGCTTCAGGGCCACGAAGTCGCCCACGACCTCCTCGACGCGGACGGCGTCCTTGACGCGTTGGATGGCATCGGGGGCGATCACGGGGCGGCCCGCGCGTTCAGCGGGGATCGAAGGTACGGAGCGGGTGCACGACGGTCACCGTTCGGCGGTCACCGTGCCGGTGCTGTCGTACACCACGGTCTTGATGAGGGCCCCCGCCTCGTCGTGGAAGCGCCATTCGCCCACGGGGGTGCCCTTGTGATGCTCGCCCTGGTAGCGCACCGATCCGTTGGGGTGGAAGACCACCACGGGTCCCTGGGCCTTGCCGTCCCGGTATTCCGTCTGGCTCAACAGGCGGCCCTGGGGGGTGAAGCTGCGCCAGATGCCCTGGCGTTGCCCGTCGCGCAGCACACCGCGCAGGGTGGTGCCGTCCGGCAGCTGCTGCACCTGGGGGCCGTTGAGCGTGTCGCGGGGGAGGCCGGCGGGGGTCGTCACCTCGTTGGCGGCCGGAGCGGGAGCGGGGCTGCCGCAGCCGGGTGCAAGCGCAAGGACCGAGAGGGCGGCGGCGAAGGGGAGGGATCGGAGGCGCATCGGGCGGATCATTTCTCGCGGTCCACGGTGAGCTGCACGAGCCCTTCGAGGGCGCGGCGTGCGGGGGTGTCGGTGAAGGTGTGCAGCACGGCCAGGGCCTGGTCGCGGTGTTCCAGCATGCGGTGGCGGGCATGGTCCACGCCTCCGGCCTCCACCACCCGGCGCACCAGGCGGTCCACGGCGGCGGGGTCCTGCTGGCGGGCCTTCACGGTGCGCACCATCCAGCGCCGCTCATCGGCGGACACCTGACGGAGGGCGTGGATCAGGGGCAGGGTGAGCTTGCGCTCCTTGATGTCGAGCCCGGTGGGCTTGCCGGTGCGCGCGCTGCCCTGGCCACCGATGGGGTAGTCGAAGAGGTCGTCCTTGATCTGGAACGCGATGCCGGCCAGTTCGCCGAAGCGGCGCATGCGCTCCACCTCCTCGGCGGTGGCGCCAGCGGCCGCGGCCCCGCTGGCGCAGCAGGCGGCGATGAGGCTCGCGGTCTTCTGGCGGATGATGTCGAAGTAGACCTCCTCGCTGAAGTTGAGCGAGCGGGCCTTCTCCAGCTGCAGCAGCTCGCCCTCGCTGATCTCGCGCACGGCGCGGCTCACGATGCGCAGCAGCTCGAACTGGCCCTTGTCGACGGCGAGCAACAGGCCGCGGCTCAAGAGGTAGTCGCCCACCAGCACGGCGATCTTGTTCTTCCACAGGGCGTTGATGCTGAAGAAGCCGCGGCGCAGCGGGCTGCCGTCGACCACATCGTCGTGCACCAGGGTGGCGGTGTGCAACAGTTCGATGAGGCTGGCGGCCACGAAGCCGTCGTCGTTCACCGGGCCGAAGTGGCGGGCGCTGAGCAGGGTGAACATGGGCCGCATCTGCTTGCCCTTGCGCTTCACGATGTAGTGCATCACCCGGTCCAGCAGCGCGACGCGGCTGCGCATGGCCTCGCGGAAGCGGCCTTCGAACACGCGCATCTCCTCCGCGATCGGTCGCTGGATCTCCTCGAGGCTGGGCATGTTCCGGGGGCGGGGTGGCAAAGATGCGCATGGACCGGGCGGTGGCCGCGCGGATCGGTGCGGCGCCTTACATTCGTGGGGCATGCGCACCCCCCCGTTCCGCGTCGCCCCCCTCCTCGCCGTGGTCGCCGCCCTGTTGCTGGCCGTTCCGGTCCGGGCCCAGGGAAAACCGGCCAAGAAGAAGACCGGCGTGGTGCTGTACCGCGACATGGTGGCGGCCAAGTGGGACACGGTGAAGTGCGTGAAGAACGCCATCAAGCTCAACCCGCTGCTCTTCTTCCGCGGCGAGATCCCGCTGCTCTACGAGCGCGCCCTGTCCCACCGCCTCAGCATGGAGCTGGGCGTGGGCTTCACGTGGCGCAACTACCTCAACCTGAGCGTGGGGAACAACGATGCGGACGACTATGGGGCGGGCACCAACATCATCGCCAAGCCCACCTATCACCTGGGCATCCGCTGGTACCACACGGACGACATCGAGCCGCAAGGCTGGTACACCCAGCTGGGTTTCGCGCACATCGAGTACGTCAAGGACATCAAGGAGAAGAACCCGGACGGTTCGTTCAGCACCGTGAAGAACCGGGATGAGCGGATCTACAACGACATCCGGCTGTTGAGCGGGTACCAGCTCCTCAGCGCCAGCAGCAACTGGCTGTTCGACGTGTACGGCGGTGTGGCCCTGCGCAACCGCAGCCTGCAGATCGTCAACGAATCGCTGGACCTGGTCACCGACAAGTGGACCTACACCGTGGAGGAGAAGAACGACATCGTGCCGGCCTTCTTCCTGGGCGTGAAGGTGGGCTTGGGCTTCTAGTGAGCGTGAGTGGTGGGTCCTAAGTAGCGAGTGGCGAGTACCGAGTGGCGAGTGAATGCCCCAAGGGGACATCACTCGCCACTCGGTGCGTTGGCCCCGTGGGGGCACTCGTCGCTCACCACTCGTCGTTCACTTCATCACCCGTTCCCCTTCCTTCAACGCCGGCTCGTTCTTGTTGGCGAGCTGCCCGCAGGCGGCGTCGATGTCGCGCCCGCGGCTGCGGCGGATCCGCGCGATGATGCCCTTCCGGTCGAGGTATTGCTGGAAGGCCTCGGCATCCTGCGCATCGGTGCGTCCGAAGCCGCCGGCATCGATGGGGTTGTACTCGATGAGGTTCACCTTGGCATGCACGTCGCTGGCGTACTTCACCAGTTCCTGGGCATCGGCCAGTGAATCGTTGAAGCCGCGCAGCAGAATGTACTCGAAGGTGACCGGCTGGCGCGTGGTGCGCGTGTAGTAGCGGAGCGCCTCCTTCAGTTCGCTGAGGGAGTTCTGCTCGTTGATGGGCATGATGCGGTCGCGCTTCGCATCGTTGGCCGCATGCAGGCTCAGCGCGAGGTTGAACTTGGTGCCATCGTCGGCCAGCTTGCGGATCATCTTGGCGATGCCCGCGGTGCTCACCGTGATGCGCCTGGCGCTCATGCCCAGGCCGTCCTCCGCAGTGATGCGCTCGGCGCTGCGCAGGGTGTTGGCGTAGTTGAGCAGCGGCTCGCCCATGCCCATGTACACGATGTTCGTGAGCCCCTGCTGGTAGTACTTCCGTGCAAGCTGATCGATCAGCACCACCTGGTCCACGATCTCGCCGGCATCGAGGTTGCGGATGCGCTTGAGCTTGCCCGTGGCGCAAAAGCTGCACGTGAGGCTGCAGCCGATCTGGCTGCTGATGCAGGCCGTGAGGCGCGTGGGCGTGGGGATGAGCACGCCCTCCACCACATGGCCGTCCCAGGTGCGGAAGGCGCACTTCACCGTGCCGTCCGCGCTACGCTGCTCTTCAGCAAGTACGAGCGGACGCAGCACGCAACGCTCCGCCAGCCGGGTCCGGAAGGCTTTGGGCAGGTCGCTCATGTCGTCCCAGCTCCGCGCCTTCTTCTTCCACAGCCACTCCCAGAGCTGCTTCGCCCGGTAGGGCTTCTCACCCAGTTCGGCCACCAGGGCCTGCACCTCCTCCTGGGAGAGGGAGCGGATGTCGGTGGAGGAGGCCATCGCGTCGCGGCCGGTCCGAGGGGCCAAGCGGCGCAAAGGTCGGACGATCACCTACTTACTTTGCAGCCATGTCGATGCGGAACGAAGTCCTGCAGAAGCTCAGCGCCGCACTGCCTGAACTGCGCTCCCGATTCCCCATCCGCTCCATGGCCCTCTTTGGTTCGGTGAGCAGGGGCGAAGATGGTCCAGGGAGCGATGTGGACGTGTTGGTGGAGTTCGATGGGCCGGTCGGGATGCGGTTCCTTCATCTGTCCCACGAACTGGCCGCGTTGCTCGGCAGGAGAGTGGATCTAGTCTCACGCGGCGGGATCAAGCCGCGGTACTTTAAGGCCATTCAACCGGATCTGCTGCATGTCCAAGCGTGACGACCGCCTTCTGCTGCAGGACATGGCCGAAGCGGTTGACAAGATCCTGCGGTACACCGAAGGCCGATCCTTCGACCAATGGCAAGGCGACGAGTTCCTGCAGGATGCGGTGATCCGGAATTTCGAGGTGATCGGTGAGGCCTGCAGGCATCTGTCGCATGCATTGACCCGCGAACACCCGGACATCGACTGGGGCGGCATCCGCGACTTTCGCAACCTGCTGGTGCACGAGTACTTCGGGGTGGATGCGACGATCGTGTGGGAGATCCTCTCCACCGACCTGCCGAAGCTTCGCACCCGGCTTCACGAACTGGTGGGCCGGTAGTGGGCCCAGGAGGGTCAGCCGATCATGGCCGCATCGCCTCCAGGGAGGAGCAGATGTCCACTAGCATGCCATCACACATGTCATTACCATGGTTCCTGCCTAACCAAAGTGACTGTATGTGGGGTGTTCTCGGGGCGTGTGGGAGTACCCTCAACCACGCGCACCACCTCGAACGTTGCGATCGGAAGACGCTTGACGAACAAGGTCATGTACGATCTGTCCCATCGCTTCACGATCTTCCATTTCATGTTTGTCCCGATTCCCTTGATCACACCTACCGGGGGCTCCTGGCACCGAGATCCTTCGGACACGTTCAGGCGGGAACGACCACGAAAGGCCCATATCGCGGTGTGGCAAGGATCGTCCGGCCGGTAGCCGTAGGGATAAGAATACAAGGTCAAGGTGTCCGGTAGGATCCCTCGGTTATCGTATGGAGCATGCCAGTCATCGATGCCAGAACCAGCCTCGGAGCGAAGGAGCCTGTTCAACTGCTTTCGACCAGGATCGCCTTGGGTGGACGTGACCGACACAACAAGCACCATGGCGAGGATCACGAAAGGGCGCAACCAATTGTTACATCCAAGCATGGCTCATCATCCAGTGTTGGTTCATGCTCGACGCGCGATCACCTCGGGGACAGCGCTACGTGAAGATATTGGCTCAACCCAGCACCAGCTCCACCAGCCGCATGTCCATCGCCGTGGTCACCTTGATGTTGTTCTCCTCGCCCTCCACCAGCGCCACCTTCACGCCCATGCGTTCCACCAGCGCGGCCTCATCGGTGAAGGCCGGGTCGTAGGGCTGCTCGAAGGCCTTGCGCAGCAGGTCGGCGTGGAAGCACTGCGGCGTTTGCACGGCGAGTAATCGGGAGCGGTCGAGCGCGCGGCTCCCCTCGGGTGTGGTCTCGCGGATGCTGGGCACCACGGGCACCACGGGGATCGCGGCGGCGGTGGCCTCCGCCGCATCGAAGCAGCGCGCGATCAGCCCGGCGCTCACCAGCGGACGCACGCCGTCGTGCACGGCCACCAGGCCATCGCCCCGCACCCTGTCCAGGCCGGCCTTCACGCTGTGCCAGCGCTGTTCGCCACCGGCCACCACCTCATGCGGGATGAAGAAACGGTGGCCCATGCACAGCGCCTTCCAGATGTCGAAGTGTTCCAAGGACAGCACCACGATCAGCGCCATGTCCGGATCGAAGTGATGGAACGCGTCGATGGTCCACATCAGCAGCGGCCGTCCCTTCACGGTCTGGAACTGCTTGGGCACGGGCCCGCCCAGGCGTTTGCCGCTTCCGCCGGCGACGATGATGGTACTGCGCTGCATTGTTCGACCGCAACGACGCAAAGGACGCAACGAATGCGCGACAGTGGCAACAATAAGAAGGGGCCGCAACAGAACGTTGCGGCCCCTTTGCGTTCGTCGCGTCCTTGCGGTCTTGTGGGCTCAGATGATGAGCATCGCATCCCCGTAGCTCAGGAAGCGGTACTTCTCCTTGAGGGCCACCTTGTAGGCGTTCCACACATGGTCGTAGCCCCCGAAGGCGGCCACCTGCATCAGCAGGGTGCTTTCGGGCATGTGGAAGTTGGTGATCATGCGGTCGGCGATGCTGAAGTCGTACGGCGGGAAGATGAACTTGTTGGTCCAGCCGTTGAAGGGCTTCAGGTGGTTCTGGGTGCTGACGCTGCTCTCGATGGCGCGCATGGTGGTGGTGCCCACGCAGCACACCTTCCTGCGGGCGTCCTTGGCGCGGTTCACGATGTCGCAGGCCTCCCGGGTGATGATGGCCTGTTCGCTGTCCATCTTGTGCTTGGTGAGGTCCTCCACCTCCACGGGGCGGAAAGTGCCCAGGCCCACGTGCAGGGTGACGTGGGCGAAGTGGATGCCCTTGAGCTCCATGCGCTTCATCAGCTCGCGGCTGAAGTGCAGGCCGGCGGTGGGGGCGGCCACGGCGCCCTCGTGCCGGGCGAAGATGGTCTGGTAGCGCTCCGCGTCGCTGGGCTCGGTGTCGCGCTTGATGTAGCGCGGCAGGGGCGTTTCGCCCATCTCGGTGATGGCCTGCTTGAACTCCTCGTAGGTGCCGTCGAAGAGGAAGCGCAGCGTGCGGCCGCGGCTCGTGGTGTTGTCGATCACCTCCGCCACCAGCTCGTCGTCCTTGCCGAAGTAGAGCTTGTTGCCGATGCGGATCTTCCGCGCCGGGTCCACGATCACATCCCAAAGCAGGCTGTCGCGGTTCAGCTCGCGCAGCATGAACACCTCGATCTTGGCGCCCGTCTTCTCCTTGTTGCCCCACATGCGCGCGGGGAACACTTTCGTGTCGTTCAGGATGAAGGTGTCGCCCTCGTCGAAGTAGTTGATGATGTCCTTGAACTTCTTGTGCTCGATCTTGCCGTCCTTGCGGTGCAGGACCATCAGCTTGCTGCCGTCGCGGTCCTTGGTGGGGTAGAGGGCGATCTGCTCCTTGGGCAGGTTGAACTTGAACGAAGTGAGCTTCATGGGTTTGGCGTGGCTTACGGGCCCGTCGTTGAGTGGAAGGGGCGGCGAAGATAATGTGATCGTTAAGGAATCGTCAAAGTATCTGAAAAACAGTGAATTAGGCTGTTGATAACCGCTTCGCACCCCTCAGCGGGGGGCGATGCGCTGGGCGAGCTCCACCGGGGGCAGGGCGTCGGCCACGTCCAGCTCGGCGATGCGGGTGCGGCGCAGGGCGCTGAGCCACGCCCCGCAGCCCAGGGCCTGGCCGATGTCGTGCGCCAGGGTGCGGATGTAGGTGCCCTTGCTCACGGTGGTGGCGAAGGTCACGCGGGGCCCTTCCATGTCCAGCAGGGTCAGCGCGTGCACGGTCACCTGCACAGGCTCCATCTCCACGGACCGGCCGTCCCGGGCCAGGAAGTAGGCGCGCTCGCCCTTGTGGTGCTTGGCGCTGTACATCGGCGGCCGTTGCAGGAGGGCACCGGTGAAGCGGGGCAGCACGGCCTCCACCGCCGCCCGGTCCAGGTGCTCCCACGGCAGGGCGCCGCTCACCGGGGTCTCCCCGTCCTGCGAGGGGGTCACCTCGCCGAGGGTGAGCGTGCCCACGTAGGTCTTGTCCAGGCCGGTGAGGTTGGGCAGGTCCTTGGTGCGCCGGCCGTAGGCCAGCACCAGCAGGCCGCTGGCCAGGGGGTCCAGGGTGCCGGCATGGCCCACCTTCACGCGGCGTCCGGCCAGCGAGTTGAGCGCACCGCGCAGCTTGCCCACCACATCGAAGCTGGTCCAGCCCACGGGCTTGTCCACCAGCAGCAGGCCGCCACCCTCCAGGTCGATGGGGTCCGTGTTGGCCATGGGCTTACACCAGATGCAGCGGCACGCCGAGGGCCATGAGGAGCAGCAGCACGCCGCCCACCGCGATGCGGTACCAGCCGAAGGCGGCCAGGCCGCGCTGTTGCAGGTAGGCGATGAAGCCCTTGATGGCCAGCACGGCCACCACGAAGGCCACGGCATTGCCGATGGCGAACAGCTGCAGGTGCTCGGTGGTGAAGGCCCCGCCATCCTTCAGGTAGTCGTAGAGGCTCTTGGCGGTGGCGGCGAACATGGTGGGCACGGCCAGCAGGAAGCTGAACTCCGCGGCGTGCTTGCGGGTGAGGCCCTGGGCCATGCCGCCGATGAGGGTGGCCGCCGAGCGGGACACGCCGGGCACCATGGCCAGGCATTGGAAGCAGCCGATGATCACCGCCTGGCGGTAGCTCACCGTCTGCGGGCCGGTGCCGGTGCCGCCGGGCGCCCAGCGCTCGATGAACAGGAACACCACGCCGCCGGCCAGCAGCGCCAGGGCCACCACGGTCACGTTCTCCAGCAGCGCGTCGATGTGGTCCTTGAACAGCAGGCCCATGATCACGGCGGGGATGAAGCCGGCCAGCAGCTTCAGGTACAGGTCGAAGCTCTGGAAGAAGCGCTTCCAGTAGAGCACCACCACGCTGAGGATGGCGCCGAACTGGATGGCCACGGTGAAGAGCTTCACGAAATCGTCCTGCGCGATGCCCATCAGCGTGGAGCCGATGATCATGTGACCGGTGCTGCTCACGGGCAGGAACTCCGTGAGGCCTTCGATGATGGCCAGGACGATGGCCTCCAGGATGCCCATGCCTGCCGACTACCGCGCCGGGCGCTTCAGGATGGCGTAGAAGATGAAGAGGTAGCCGGCCAGGGCCACGAGCGGGGCCACGGTGATGCGGCGCGGGCTGAAGATGGCCTCGGGATCGAAGGTGTTGGGATCGCCGGTGCCGCCGCCGGCCATCAGGATGAAGCCCAGCACCACGATGCCCAGACCGATCACCAGCAGGCGGTAGTTCTCGCGGGTGAAGGGCATCTCGTTGTCGTTGTGCGCGGCCATGCGGGTCGGGGGGTTCAGCTCCAGTGGATGTCCTCGGCGGACATGCGAAGGTAGCGCCGCACGGCGAACCAGGTGCTGGCCAGGGAGATCAGCAGGCCCAGCAGCAGCACGGCGGCGAAGAGCAGCGCCAGGGTGGTGGCGTTGGTGAAGGCCAGCAGGTCGGGCACCGTGCGCAGCACCAGGCGCAGGGTGAGCACCAGCAGGCCGATGGCCAGCACGGCGCTGATCACGCCCTGCCACAGGCTCTGCCCCAGGAAGGGCCGCTGGATGAACCACCGCGTGGCGCCCACCAGGTGCATGGTGCGGATCAGGAAGCGCTGGCTGTACACCGCCAGGCGGATGGTGTTGTTGATGAGCGCCACGGCGATGATGAGCAGCAGCACGCTGAAGCCCAGCACGGCCAGCCCCAGCTTGTTCATGTTCGCCTGGATGTTGCGCACCACGGCGGCGTTGTAGGCCACCTCGTGCGTGCGCGGGTCCTGCTGAAGTTGCTCCACGATCCACTGCACGCTGTCCGGGTGCGCGTGGGTGGCCGCCAGCCGCAGCTCGATGCTCGCCAGCAGCGGGTTGCTGCCCAGCACGCCCAGGAAGTCCTCGCCCAGGTCCTGCTTCAGCTGCTCGGCCGCCTCATCCGCCGTCACGTGCCGCGTTTCCAGCACCCACGGCTCGGTGTCCAGCGCCTTGCGGTATTGCATCACATCCGTCTCCTTCAGCCCCCGCTTCAGGAAGACGTCCACGCGGACATGCTCCTTGAAGTAGCGGTCCAGGGCGCGGGCGTTCAGCACCAGGAAGCCCAGCACCCCCAGCATGAAGAGCACCAGCGCGATGCCCACCACGGTGCCCACCGTGGCCGTGCGCGTGCGTCGCCGGGTGGGTCGCTCCATCGACATGGCCGCGAAGGTAGCCCCCGGGGCCGGTCCGCTACTTTCGCACAGCGAACGAGCGGACATGGCCTACGAGCACACGGACATCGAGAAGAAGTGGCAGGACGAATGGCGGAAGCGCGGCACCTACCGCGTGGCCAACGACCCCTCCAGGCCCAAGTACTACGTGCTCGACATGTTCCCGTATCCCAGCGGCGCCGGCCTGCACGTGGGGCACCCCCTGGGCTACATCGCCAGCGACATCGTGGCGCGCTACAAGCGGCACAGCGGCTTCAATGTGCTGCACCCCATGGGCTACGACAGCTTCGGCCTGCCCGCCGAGCAGTACGCCATCCAGACCGGCCAGCACCCCGCCAAGACCACTGCGATCAACCTGGCCCGCTACCGCGAACAGCTGGACCGCATCGGCTTCAGCTTCGATTGGAGCCGCGAGGTGCGCACCAGCGATCCGTCCTTCTACAAATGGACGCAGTGGATCTTCCTGCAACTCTTCGACAGCTGGTACGACGCCAAGACGGACAAGGCGCGTCCCATCGGCGAGCTCATCGCACGGTTCGAGGCCCAGGGTTGCACCGGCCAGGATGCCAGCGTGCTCACCGGCGACATCGAGCAGTTCGTGGGCGGCTTCACCGCGGCGGAATGGAACGCCTTCGATGAGCGCACCAAGCAGTTGGTGCTGCAGCATTTCCGCCTGGCCTATCTCAGCGATGCCTGGGTGAACTGGTGCCCCGCGCTGGGCACCGTGCTCGCCAACGACGAGGTGAAGGACGGCGTGAGCGAGCGCGGCGGCCATCCCGTGGAGCGCAAGCGCATGAAGCAGTGGAGCCTGCGCATCACCGCCTACGCCCAGCGCCTGCTCGATGGGCTCGAGGGGCTGGACTGGAGCGAGAGCATCAAGGAGGCCCAGCGCAACTGGATCGGTCGCAGCGAAGGCGCCACCGTGCGCTTCCCCATCGGCGAGGACTTCATCGAGGTCTTCACCACGCGCCCCGACACCCTCTTCGGCGTCACCTTCATCACCCTGGCACCGGAGCATGTGCTGGTGGGCAAGTTCACCACGCCCGACCGCCAGGCCGAGGTGGAGGCCTACGTGAACACCGCCAAGAACCGCAGCGAGCGCGAGCGGCAGGCCGAGGTGGACAAGGTGAGCGGCGTGTTCACCGGCAGCTACGCGAAGCACCCCTTCACCGGCGCTGATGTGCCTGTGTGGGTGGGCGATTACGTGCTGGCTGGCTATGGTACCGGTGCTGTGATGGCCGTGCCCGGCGGCGACCAGCGCGATTGGCGCTTCGCGAAGCACTTCGGGCTGCCCATCATCGCGGTGACCGAAGGTGCCGAAATTGATAAGGAGGCCGACGAGCGCAAGGATGCCACCATCTGCAGCGAGGGCTTCTTGAAAGGCTTGAAGGTGCCGCAGGCCATCACCCGCGCCATCCAGGAGCTGGAGAAGCTGGGTGCCGGCGAAGGCCGCATCAACTTCCGCCTGCGCGACGCCGCCTTCGGCCGCCAGCGCTACTGGGGCGAGCCGATCCCCATCTACTACAAGGACGGCATCCCGTACCCGCTGCCCGAGAGCGAGCTGCCGTTGAAGCTCCCCGAGGTGGACAAGTTTCTGCCCACGGAGGATGGCGAACCCCCGCTGGCCCGCGCCGCCGACTGGAGCTACAAGGGCCACCCGCTGGAGACGACGACCATGCCCGGCTGGGCCGGCAGCAGCTGGTACTTCCTGCGCTACATGGATCCCGGCAACGCGGAGCGCTTCGCTTCACCCGAGGCCATCCACTACTGGCAGCAGGTGGACCTCTACGTGGGCGGCAGCGAGCACGCCACCGGCCACCTGCTCTACTTCCGCTTCTGGACCAAGTTCCTCTTCGATCGCGGCTGGATCCCCTTCGATGAGCCAGCGAAGAAGTTGGTGAACCAGGGGATGATCCAGGGGGTGAGTGCTTTGGTCTATCGTCTTGACCCGGTATGGAATTCTGGCGGGCTTGACATCTCAGATGCCCTGTCGATCATTGAGCCGTTCGCTCTGCTCGTTTCAACGGATGTCGCTGAAGACTGGATGTCTGGTGATATGGATCGACAATCATCGGCATCGCAACTACTCGAAGATGGACTGAGGTCAATTGAAAAGACGTTGAACGAAGATGTTGAACCGGCAACGTTTCGTTGTGCGCTTCCGGCGCTTAGGAGACTGTCCTCCACGCTGGTTCCTGTGAATCTCGTGGACGGTGAGGTTTTAGTAGACGAGCCGGGCTTGCGAATGAGTAGACGCGATTTTGAACGAGCACATCTGACAAAGAGAGGTGCCGAATTCAAGGTTCGACGTGAAGTCGAGAAAATGTCCAAGTCGAAGTTCAACGTGGTGAACCCCGACGACATCATCGCCAAGTATGGCGCCGACACGCTGCGGCTGTACGAGATGTTCCTGGGCCCCTTGGAGCAGAGCAAGCCCTGGGACACCAACGGCATCGAGGGCACCTTCCGCTTCCTGCGGAAGTTCTGGAATCTCTTTCACGCCACGGATCCATCTTCCCCGACCGGATCATCGGACAACGCACCTGCACGGTCGACCCTCCGGGTGGACGTCCTGCACGTGACCGACGACGCCCCCACCAAAGCCGAACTGAAGATCCTGCACGCCACCCTGAAGAAGGTGACCGAGGACATCGAAAAGATGTCGTTCAACACCAGTGTCGCGCAGTTCATGATCGCCGTGAACGAGCTGGGCAGCCTGAAGTGCAGCAAGCGCGCGGTGCTGGAGCCGCTGGTGATCGCCCTGGCGCCCTTCGCACCGCACATCGCCGAGGAGTTGTGGGAGAAGCTGGGCCACAATACCAGCGTCACCACCGCCCCCTGGCCGCAGTGGAGCGCCGAGCATCTGGTGGAGGACAGCTTCAGCTACCCCATCAGCTTCAATGGCAAGACCCGCCTGCAGCTGGAGTTCCCCATCGCGCTGGACCCCAAGAGCGTGGAGGAGCAGGTGCTGGCCAACCCCGAGGTGCAGGCCCGCCTGGAGGGCAAGGCCCCCAAGAAGGTGATCGTGGTGCCCAAGCGCATCGTGAACATCGTGGTGTAGGGTCCCACAGGCATCTTGCCTGTGGCGTGCTGAACATGATGGCCAGGCGCTGGCTGCGGGCTCGGCACCGGAAGCGCATTTCCCCGAACTGCGTTGTCCGCCTACCATGGACGGTATCCTGGTCCACAAGGACAGCAAGCGCACAGGCATGCGGAAGGCAGGGGCGATCCGCAAGAAGGTGGCCGGGCGATCGCGCAAGAACGAGGGTGCGCGTTCCGGCTGATCCTGGCAGATACCCGGTGCGCCTGGATCCGCGATGGTCATCCTCCTTCCACCGGCCGGTCCCCTGCTCGTGTTAAAGTCTGTTGCAGCCGCCCGGGGGCATGGTCGTGCGCACCACCTTCGGGGAAACGCACCGGGCCATGATCATCACCGGCTTCCTCGCCCCCTACCTGCTGTGCATGGGGCTCGCGTTCCCCTGCGGACCCACGGAACAGCTACCGCCCGTGGCGGCAACACCGAGGGTGAACGTGCAACGGCTCATCCGCGCAGTGCCGGTGCCCAAGGACCTTGCGGCTGTGGACCTGGTGCAGCGCACCTGTGCGCTCTATGTGGCCATGCGTTCCCATGCCCTGCGCGACCCGATTGCCTTCAGGCGCGAGCTGGAGAGCGCCGCCGTGCGGTGGAACTACTGCCCGGGTGGCACCATGGTGGCCTGCGCGGTGGTGCCCACGGCGGACGGGGATAGTGTGGTCACCGGGATCCCGCTGCCTTGAGCGGCCGGTGCGGGATCCACGCCAGCGGCATGGATCATTCGCGCCGGCGGGACGTGCCCATGCAGGAGCCCCGGTTCACTGCCCCGGGCACCGGTAGTTCTTCACGTACTTGAACATCCGGTCGGCTTCGTGGTCCATGCTGTTGTACTTCCCCGCGTAGCCCTCCTCCAAGCCTTTCTCCATGGCTGCGATCGCCTCTGCGCAATCCTTGCCGAAGTACTTCTTGATCTCCCGCAGCATCTCGCGGTCCTTGGCCTCGCGCCATGAATGCATCTCCTTCTTCAGCACGTATTTCCCGGCGGCCTTGTCGATGATGTACATGAAGGAGAAGCTATCCCAGTAGCTCGTCAGGATGTACTGGTCGCTTTCCATGATCACCTCGTGCAGTCGGTCCATGCCCAGGCTCCCGATGGACATGTTGACCCACCTGCGGCCCCCGAAATGCAGCTCGGAGACCTTGCCTTGGCCGACCTGCCGTTCGCGTTTATCCTCCTTCACATGGTAGCGCAGGTATTGACCCGTCATGCTGCACGTGCTGCTCTGTGAGCTCTGCGACTCGTACATCCACACGGTATCTCCTTTCTCAATGAAGAAGCCCACGGGATCCTGGGCCAGGGATGGCAGGGTGCACAGGACGGGCACAAGAAGGAAGGCGCGAAGGCTCATGGTCGCTGCGGATGATGGTGCGCCAAGCTAGCGGATCGTCGCCACGCGGAACCCATATGCGCCGTTCGCGAACACGACCCCCGGGTTCTGATGGAAACCGCCCGGGATGTTCGTGGCGATCGTGACGGCCCCGATCGTGTCCGTGTGGTCATAGGTGACGACCGGCTGCGGGTCGGTCACCGAGAAGGGCAGCTCGTTGAACAGGGTATCGTCCACCGTGACCTCGTAGTGATGCACGCGCACGAAGCCGTTCAGGAGCACATCCTGGGTGAGCGAGGGAACGGAGAGCGTGGTGCGGTAGCTCGTCGTACCGCTTCCGCTCCATTGGCCCTGCGCCGGGAACGGATGGTACGATACCTCCACGTTGAGACTTCCACCAGGCCCTGCTGGACCCGGAGGACCTTGTTCACCTTCCTTGGTGCAGCCCGCGAGGAAGGCCAGCGCACCAGCGATCACCGCGAGGGCGTACGCGTGCATGGGATGGATGGAATATGGACCGAATGTAGAGCGGGATCCGTTGGCGCGACCCGACGAACCGCGCCAACCCGGTCCGCGCATGCCGCCCTGCTACCTTCACCACATGCTCCGTCGCTGGCCCCTCCTGCTCATCAGCTCTTTGCTCGCCTGCCGAACGCCGCACTACGAGCAAGGCATGCTGCGGAACGCGACCATCCGGGACCATGTGTTCCTTGAAGCCCTGCACACCGACGCGCGCTACACGGGCGACGTGGCCAACAAGCTTGAGGGGCTGCTGCTGCATCTCTGCTTCGCCATCGAGGCCGAGGAAGTGAGGACCGCGGAACAATTCCTTCCCTCGCTCGCGCCGATGTTCGCTGGCGCGGATCTGCGATCCGTGCCATCCCCTAGCTTTCCCTCGTGAGCCGGAAATACAAGATCCACGACCAGGCCGACGCCCATTTCATCACCTATGCCGTCGTGGGTTGGGTGGACGCGTTGAGCAGGCCGCTCTACAAGGACGTCGTGGTCGACAGCCTGGCCCACTGCCAGCGCGAGAAAGGCCTCGAGCTGTTCGCGTGGTGCATCATGAGCAACCATGTGCACCTGATCGCCCGGGCCGCCGAAGGCAAGCAGCTGCAGGAACTCCTGCGCGACCACAAGAAGTTCACCGCCAGGAAGGTGGTCGAAGCCATCATCAGCAACCAACAGGAGAGCCGGCGGGAGTGGTTGCTGCCCTTGCTGCGCCGACCGGATGGCAGCATCCGGTTCTGGCAGCACGACCTGCACCCCATCTGGCTGCGCACACCTGCGGTGATCGACCAGAAACTCGACTACATCCACATGAACCCGGTGAACGAAGGGCTCGTGGATGAACCGCAGCACTATCCGTACTCGAGCGCAGCTGCCTATGCGGGCATGCCTTCGGTGCTGAGCGTGGAGATCATCTGACGTGGGAGGCACGGATCACAGATCCGCGCCAGCAGCACGGAACATTCGGGCTAGCGGGTGGCTGCGCTGTACCGCATCGAAGCGTACATCCTCGCCCACGAGGCGCAAGGGGCGCTCGTGGAGCGCAGGGACCTCCTCTAGCGTCGCACCGGTATTCCGATAACGTCGCACAGGCGTCCCGCCTGTGTTCACCCTTCACAGGCGGGACGCCTGTGCGACGCCATGCGCCAGCGACATTGAACGTTCGGACGAGTCCAGGACCGGTTCGCACCGGACACGTGCGCTACCCGCTGGCCGGCGTATCCCGTGTCCCAGCCCGATGTCCGGATCCAGTTGTGCCGCGAACCCCTAACCTACGGGCTGGCGGGCACGTTCAAGGGCGCTCAACCATACCGGAGAAGATGACCTCACTCGCCAAGTCGGCACTGATCGGGGGATGTGTTCGCACCGTACTGATCCTCTCCACTCCTGAGGCCGTTTGCCAGGATCTTCTCTGGTATAACACCTGGGAGTATCAGGCCCAAGGTCCCCACATTCATTCCTTCCGGGATGGGCCTTTGGCCATCAATGCGCTCGGGGAGACCTACATGGCCTCGCAACTTCGGGGATCCATCGATGTGGATCCCGGCCCAGGCATTTCGGTGCTCAGCTCTGGAACAGGTTCATCGACCAGCTCCACGTGCCTGAGCAAGTTCGACCAGAACGGCACGTGGATCTGGACAAAGCGGATCGGGAACTCCATCAGCCAGCCGCATGCGATCGCACTGGACCCCGCTGGCAACGTGTACATGAGCGGGATGTTCAAAGGGACGGTCGACTTCGACCCCGGGCCCGGCGTTGTCAACCACACTTCCGCTGGCGAGGACGACATCTTCGTGATGAAGCTCGATCCGGACGGAGAGCATATGTGGTCCTGCAGCTTCGGCACGACCGAAGGCGTGGAAGGTGGTTGGGACCTTGCCGTGGATGCCAGTGGCAATGCCTTTGTCATGGTGAGCGCGCGGGGAACCATCGACGTCGATCCCGGACCGGGTGTGGAGCCGTTCACCCCGGCAGGTCAGCTCACCAGCATCGTCAAACTGGATGCGCAAGGCGAACTTGTTTGGGCCCGTTCGGTCGATCTCAACGGGTCGTCGTACAGCAACTGGCACATCGCCGTTGATGGGAGCGGGAGCGTCCTGATGACCGGCCAATACGCGGGCGCTTCCGTGGACGTGGACCCCGGACCCGGAGTGACGTATCTGCCGCACGATCCCCTTCGACCCAACAGCGTCTTCATCGTGAAATGGGACGCCCAAGGCGAACTCCTTTGGGCGCGCGCGATCGCCGGCGCGATCCCGGGACACCTGGCCTGTGATGCGGATGACCATGTGCTCGTGACCGGGAACGCGATCGAGGACATCGACCTTGACCCCGGGCCGGGCGTGCAGCTGTGCGACCCGGGCAATGCGCTCAACACGAGCTGGGTGCTGAAGCTGGATCCCCTGGGTACACATGTCTGGTCCACCATGTGGACCACGAACAGCATCGTTCAGGCACAGGATGTGGTGGCGGACCAGAACGGGAATGTGATCGTCGGTGGCCTCTATGACTCAGCGATGGACCTGGCACCCGGACCGTTGGTCGTGCCGGGACCTTCGGTAAGCTCCGGTCATAGCAGCTTCATCACCGCGTTGGATCCCTCTGGTGCCTATCTATGGTCCGGCGAATTGGGCGGTGGTCAGCACGATGCGTACGTGGAGCACATGGCCATCGCTCCGGACAATGGTCTGCGCATCAGCGGGTGGTTCTTTGGCGCCATGGATATGGATCCCGGTCCCGGTTCCACCACCTATTCGGGACCGCTCACGCGGCAGAGCACCATGTTGCTCGGTCTCGCTGGAATGAACGGCCCTTCGGGAATGCCCACCACCATCAAGAGCGCTGCCAACCTGTATCCCGTTCCCACGGATGGACCGCTGACCATCACTCATCCGGAAGCCATCGCGTTCATCAACATCCGTGACCTTCGTGGCCGGTCGGTCCATACCGTTCGGCCAGGGATGGAGCGCACATCGATCGACCTCGCCGCACTCCCGGCCGGATGCTACATGGTGGAGATCATGGGCACGACGTTCAGGGAACAGCACACGATCGTGAAGCGGTGATCGGAACGTAGCAGAGCCCTTGCGGCTGACCACAGGCTGACAGGGTCCGGTTCTCGGTGAGCGTAGCCGGTGGCATGGCCACGCGACGCGGCCGGGGTATTGACCAAGAGGCCGTCACCCCTTGAACGGCCGCATGTGTTCCCGCGCCCTGTGATCGCCCGGATCACTTCTGTGTGACATGATCCAGCCACAGGAGGAAAGGAAGGATCTCCAATAGCGTCGCACAGGCGTTCCGATAAAGTCGCACAGGCGTCCCGCCTGTGACCACGCCACACAGGCGGGACGCCTGTGCGACGCCAAGCGCCGTCCTCCCCCGCTTCGCCTGCTCCACCCCCTCCTTCACCGCCGCGATGATCGTGGCCAGGTTCGACCGGCGCAGGCTTACCCACCGGCCAAGCGCCCCAGGTTCACCACCAAGTTCTGCGCGAACCAACCATCACCGGTCCTGAACACTTGCGGCTTGGCGGTTTGAGCGTCGCGTACGAACCCGAACCCGTCATCGAACGGAAGGAAGGCCACGATCTTGGTGTACGGTACCCTAAAGCTCTTTTGCGGCCCCGTGAAGTAGATGTGCTTGTCGGTGACGACCACGGTGCCCGTGTCCACATGGACCCGGTGAGTGGTGTACACCGGTGTGCCTTTGAAGGCGCCCACCCGGTAGTACACACCCTTCATCACGCGGATGCTCGCTCCTTGCGATGCGCCCTGCAACTCCCTCTTCGTCTTGTCTTCCAGGTAGTGGCACCGAGGGAACATCCACACGACTTTCTCGCCCTTTTGCAGGTTCACCGGAACCGGTCCGTCTAGAAGGATGCGTTGAGGAACAATGTCGTTCAGCAGGTCGCGGATCACAGCGGCATGCACCACCCGGGTATGCGCACCGTTCACATCGAGGTCCTCCTCGGTGAGCTCGTACGCGGACTTCAGGCGCATCAGCTGCCGCTCTTCGGTAGCATCCAGGATCCCATCCTCCAGGCAGCGCTCCACGCTGCGGCGCCAACCCTCTGCGATGGCGCCCCGGATGGTGTGTGCATCCAGGTCCCCGGCTCCGGTCTCCTTCTCCACCAGTGCGCGCAACGCCTCGTGTTGGGTCGGATCCACGATCGCGGCCGCCACCTGGCGTTGGAGGTCGACCTTGCGCTGTAGCAGTTCCGCCTGGCGGCGCTGTGCCCGCGCCTCACAGGCATCATGTCTGGACCGGAAGAGGCCGGCCGGCTTGCCGCAGTGGATGCAGGTACCCATCAGGCTGTCGTGACCGGCTGAAGGTAATCAGCTCGGAGTTTCAGGCACACGCCGCGCCGCGGGAAGCCCGGACGCGATCCGTTGGTTGGCCACCGTTCATCGTGGAGTACAGAAGTCATCCCCCACATTTGAACACCTGAATTCCGAATGGTCAACAGTTTTATTTTCGTGGCATGCGCGTGCTGCTCTATCTGTCCTCCGCCGTGGTGCTGTCCTCCTGCGCCTCCACAGTGTCCACCCGCACCACCAAGACCATGGACATCTACGGTCCCGGGGTGATCCATCATCCGGTGCTTGTGGATCTGGATGTGAAGGAGACCAAGGTGACCGGGAGCACGACGGTGATCAACTCGTCATCCGAAGAGAACGGGAAGCGCCTGGCGGTGATCGAGGCCTTGAAGGACTCGGGCGCCGATGTGCTGGTGCAGCCGGTTTACCAGATCGAGACGAAGGGCTCTCGCACGACCTATACCGTCACCGGTTTCCCGGCCACCTACAAGAACTTCCGACGTATGGCCCCTGAGGATATCCCGTTGGTGCAGGCGGGGGTGCTACAGCGGGCGGAGGTCGCCGAACCCAAGGTGGCCAGCAAGCCGAAGGGGCGTGGCGCGGCCATCTTCTTCTCGGTACTGCTTTCCGTCGGGCTGGCGGTCGCCTTGGTGCTGGCCAGTCAGCCGGGGGGTTAATCCCGGGGCACGAGCGCCTGTGGGTGTGTGCTTAGCGGTGGTCCCAAGCGAGCATTGCATTGCACTTCCGCTTCATGGAAGATCTGTTCCAGCTTTTCGTGCAAGTGTCCATTGGCCGCACACGGAAGGACATACGTTGCTTGGCTTGATGAAATGACCCAAGCGCCATCGTCCTTTCGGACCACATCCCAGCCATCGATCACCCCGCCGATGCGGATGTGATCCTTGGACCCGGTGATGCGATCGTCTGCGAAGACCAAGTCATCACGGTATCGCCAGAAGTGATTCAAATACGTCCCTAGTTCGGTGAGTGTGTGCTGGTGCATCGGACAAACGTAGACCTAGGCGAACGGTGCGCGTTCCCTTAGTTGGTGGCTTTGATACCTACCATTCACGCGGGGGTCCATGTTCGTGCGCTGGGCCGGGCGCAGGTAGTTGCCACGCGAGTGGTCGCTCGCGCTAAATGGGGGCAGTGCTTGTGCTTAGCCGTTGAGCAGCAAATCCTCCAATCCTGTTCGGCTGCTGATCTGGCGCACGGGTTCGGCTGCGCGAACTCGCATTGAGCCATCCTGGGTTCGCAACACAGCGTTCAATGTGGCCCGCACCTCTTCGTTGGCATGCTCCACGGTGCTCAGAACGCCCCTCGCCGACTGGAAGGCCAAGCGCTCTCGCAGCAATTCATCGGCGAAGCCACGCGAGATGAACTCCACCCCTGAGAAATCGAGGATCACTTCGCACACCCCGTCCGGCACAGCTGCGAACAACTCTCGGGCGCTGTCCCGGTAGCCCGGGTTGCTGCCAACCAAGGAACGCACGCTGATATGGGCTGCGGGACAAGTCATTTCAATCCGGTTCCACGCACACAGATGCACCTACTCATAGTAGTCCATCATGCTGAACGTAGGTGGTGCCATGGTTGGTATCCGTAGCGCAAAGAAACAACCAGGGAGCGAGGTACCGTCGGTGAGTTCAGCAATGCTTGCTCCCGTTGCGTTGTCAATAAGCATGGAGGCCCCACTCCACAAGAGGAACTGGCCCCCAAGGCCTTCGACAACCATGCGCCGGGAAGTGCGGATACCGAAACCCCTGTGCTTTTCCGCCTTGGCGGAGTGTCCGTCCAAAGCCAATCGCAGGGCCTCCGTGTCATTCTTGGGCATATGCTTGCCGCTCAGTACGTAGGTGCCCCTCAATCCGCGGCCAGTATCCGCGATGGTGATGTCGAGGAATCTGTTGTTGTGGTCGAACTGGGCGACGAGAAAGCCCGTGCCATGCCCGGCATGGTAGAAGATGTTCCCTGTGATCTCTGAGAGAAGATACTTCATGGCTGACGACATCCTACCATCCAACCTGCACTTGACCACGAGCTCATGTTCAACGCCTTGAAGGAACTCATCACGCTGCATGTTCGGACGGACACTTGCATCAAAAGAGATGATCGGCACGAAGCGGCGGGCGCTTACCGCCTGCATGGCAGACCTGTTCACGGCATCGCACCAATCCCCTTGAAGGCCATCCGGGAATCGGATCTCTTGTAGATAGGTCTGCAGCCCTTGATCCCGGCAAGTAGGCTCCGCTTCGCAAGGGATTGCCTGTTCACGATGGTGCCTTACCAATGCAGCGACCCCACATAGAAGCGTGGGGCTGAGATACTTTGCAGCCGAGCAATCGACGACAAAGCCATTGGGGGAGAGCCTGGCGAGAGATGCGGCCTGGTATAGATGAACGATGGGATCCCCAAAATTCTCGTAGGTGCGCTCCGGTAGTTTGATCCGATGCATAGCGTTAACAAGGTATACCGCTGGTGAACCAAGAGAGGCGCCCTTTCGAGCGCCTCTCCTGATTCAATGGGGTTGGGCGCTCCTACCCACTACACATCTCGCAGCTGTCCGGGTTATCCAAACTGCAGGCGATCTCGGCTTGGGCCTGGCTGAGGGTGCTGGCGCGCTGGGTGGCCAGCTCGCCGGCCACGGGCCCGGTGACGGTGGGTGCGCTGAGCACGGGCTCCACCACGGCCTCGGCCATCGCGGGCGCGGCCACCTTGGCGGCGCCGTTCGTGGCGGGCTCGGCCAACTTGCTCTTGTCCAGCGTGAACTTGATGGCGTCGGTGGCGGCCTTGGTGCGCAGGTAGTACATGCCGGTCTTCAGCCCCGCCTTCCAGCTGTAGAAGTGCATGCTGGTGAGCTTGGCGAAGTTGACGTTCTCCATGAAGATGTTGAGGCTCTGGCTCTGGCAGATGTAGGCGCCCCGGTCGGCGGCCATGTCGATGATCACCTTCTGGCTGATCTCCCAGGCGGTCTTGTACAGCTCCTTGAGGTTCTGGGGGATCTCCGGGATGTGGGCCACGCTGCCGTTGCTGGCGATGATCTTGTTCTTGAGCTCCTCGCTCCACAGGCCCAGCTTCACCAGGTCGCGCAGCAGGTACTTGTTCACCACGATGAACTCGCCGCTGAGCACGCGCCGGGTGTAGAGGTTGCTGGTGTAGGGCTCGAAGCACTCGTTGTTGCCCAGGATCTGGGCGGTGCTGGCGGTGGGCATGGGGGCGAGCAGCAGGCTGTTGCGCACGCCGTACTGCTTGATCTCGGCGCGCAGCACGTCCCACTCCCAGCGGTCGCTGGGCTTCACGCCCCATAGGTCGGGCTGCAGGATGCCCTGGCTCACGGGGCTGCCGGCGTAGGTCTCGTAGGGCCCTTCCTCCTTCGCCAGGTCCTTGCTGGCGGTGAGGGCGGCGTAGTGGATGGTCTCGAAGATCTCGCGGTTGAGCACCTTGGCCTCCACGCTGTCGAAGGGGTAGCGCATGAGGATGAAGGCGTCGGCCAGGCCCTGCACGCCGATGCCGATGGGGCGGTGGCGCATGTTGCTGCGGCGCGCCTCGGGGATGGGGTAGTAGTTGTTGTCGATGATGCGGTTGAGGTTCCGGGTCAACTGCATCGTGACCTCGAAGAGCTTGTCGTGGTCGAAGCGGCCCTTGTGGACGAACTTGGGCAGGGCGATGGAGCCGAGGTTGCACACGGCGACCTCATCGGCACTGGTGTACTCGATGATCTCGGTGCACAGGTTGCTGCTCTTGATGGTGCCCAGGTTCTGCTGGTTGCTCTTGCGGTTGGCGGCGTCCTTGAACAGGATGTAGGGGGTGCCGGTCTCGATCTGGCTCTCCAGGATCTTGAACCAGAGGTCCTGCGCCTTGATGGTGCTGCGGCCGCGGCCTTCGGCCTCGTACTTCTCGTAGAGGGCCTCGAACTGCTCGCTGTGGGTGTCGCTGAGGCCGGGGCATTCGTTGGGGCACATCAGCGTCCAGTCGCCGTTCTGCTCCACGCGCTTCATGAAGAGGTCGGGGATCCACATGGCGTAGAAGAGGTCGCGGGCGCGCATCTCCTCCTTGCCGTGGTTCTTCTTGAGCTCCAGGAAGTCCTCGATATCGGCGTGCCAGGGTTCGATGTAGATGGCGAAGCTGCCCTTGCGCTTGCCGCCGCCCTGGTCCACGTAGCGGGCGGTGTCGTTGAACACGCGCAGCATGGGCACGATGCCGTTGCTGGTGCCGTTGGTGCCCTTGATGTAGCTGCCCTTGGCGCGCAGGTTGTGGATGCTGAGGCCGATGCCGCCGGCGCTCTGGCTGATCTGGGCGCACTGCTTGAGGGTGTCGTAGATGCCGCTGATGCTGTCCTCGCGGAGCTGCAGCAGGAAGCAGCTGCTCATCTGCGGCTTGGGGGTGCCGGCGTTGAAGAGGGTGGGGGTGGCGTGGGTGTACCAGCCCTCGCTGAGGTCGTTGTAGGTGGCGATGGCGCTGTCCAGGTCGGCCTTGTGGATGCCCACGGCCACGCGCATCAGCAGGTGCTGGGGGCGCTCCACCACCTTGCCGTCCAGCTTCAGCAGGTAGCTGCGCTCCAGCGTTTTGAAGCCGAAGAAGTCGTAGGTGAAATCGCGGTCGTAGATGATGGCGCTGTCCAGCACCTCGGCGTTGTCGCGGATGATGGCCCACACATCGTCGGCGATGAGGCTGGCGCGCTCGCCGGTCTTGGGGTCCACGTACTCATAGAGGTCCTTCATGGTCTCGCTGAAGGACTTCTTGGTGTTCTTGTGCAGGTTGCTGACGGCGATGCGGCTGGCGAGCTGGGCGTAGTCGGGGTGGCGCACCGTCATGGTGGCGGCCACCTCGGCGGTGAGGTTGTCCAGCTGGGTGGTGGAGACGCCATCGTAGATGCCGTCGATGACCTTGAGGGTCACCTGGGTGGCATCGACCATGGGGTCCAGCCCGTAGCACAGCTTCTTCACCCGGGCGGTGATCTTGTCGAACTTCACCGCCTCCCGGCGGCCATCGCGCTTCACAACGTACATGCTTCTCCTCGGTTTTTGGTCCCTCCGGCGCGGCTCCCGCCTGGCCTCGGGGGGTTGGGTTATGGTGATCCGGTGCGCCGGGGCGACGGGGTTTCCGTCACGGTCCGGGATCGGAAAGGTGGTCGGGGTTCAGGGCCTTCCGGCAGGTGCGGGTCGGCGGTTCTTCAACGGTTGAATGTGAGATCGCTTTCGGGTCGTTCGTTCGGGTCCTGACGGTCGGCTTTTCGGCTCTGGCTTCCGGCCTCCAGCCTCCAGCCTCCAGCTTCCGGCCTGCGGCTTGTGGCCTGTGGCTTGCGGCTTGCGGCTTGCGGCTCAGAAATCGGCGTCCAGGCTGAACTTGTTGGTCTCCTTGTTCTGGGTCATCACCCCGGCCTTCTGGTACTCGCCCACGCGCTTCTCGAAGAAGTTGGTCTTGCCCTGCAGGCTGATCATGTCCATGAAGTCGAAGGGGTTGGCGGCGTGGTAGATCTTCTCGTTGCCGAGCTCCATCAGCAGGCGGTCGGCCACGAACTCGATGTACTGCTGCATGAGCTTGGCGTTCATGCCGATGAGGTTCACGGGCAGCGCGTCGGTGACGAACTCCTTCTCGATCTCCACCGCATCGCGGATGATGGTCTCCACGGTCTTCTTGGGCAGCTTGTTGACGAGGTGCTTGGTGTAGAGCAGGCAGGCGAAGTCGCAGTGCAGGCCCTCATCGCGGCTGATGAGCTCGTTGCTGAAGGAGAGGCCGGGCATGAGGCCGCGCTTCTTGAGCCAGAAGATGCTGCAGAAGCTGCCGCTGAAGAAGATGCCCTCCACGGCGGCGAAGGCGATGAGGCGCTCGGCGAAGCCGCCCTTGCCGATCCAGCGCAGGGCCCACTCGGCCTTCTTCTTCACGCAGTCCACCGTGTCGATGGCGTGCAGCAGGCGGTCCTTCTCCAGGGGGTCCTTGATGTAGGTGTCGATCAGCAGGCTGTAGGTCTCGCTGTGGATGTTCTCCATCATCACCTGGAAGCCGTAGAAGCAGCGGCCCTCGGGGTATTGCACCTCGTTGAGGAAGTTGACCGCGAGGTTCTCGTTGACGATGCCGTCGCTGGCGGCGAAGAAGGCCAGCACGTGCTTGATGAAGTAGCGCTCGTCGTCGTTGAGCTTGGTGTTCCAGTCCACCAGGTCGGGGCTCAGGTCGATCTCCTCGGCGGTCCAGAAGCTGGCCTCGTGTTTCTTGTAGAAGTTCCAGATGTCGTGGTGCTGGATGGGGAAGAGGACGAAGCGGTCCTTGTTCTCCTTCAGCAGGGGTTCGTTGGCCGCGTCGGTGCGGGCGGGCATCACATCGTCCAGGCTCATCTGGGTCTGCTTGGTGCTGTCCATCGGTGTCGGTTCGGGGGGTGGGTCAGGGGAAGAGGGGTCCACTGGGTGCCAGCCCCATTTTTTTCGTTCGCGTGATGTTCAGGGTCCCGGAGGCGGGTCGGTGTCGGCTCGTCCCGGGCTTACAAAAGTGGACCCGCACGCCGCCATGGACAACGATCGAACGGGGGGATGTTTCCGAAGTTGTTAACACGCTCCGGTTCCCTGCGCCGATCGGGCAAGGGATCGCATGGCGATCCGTGCAAGCCTTTTCTTTTCACGATCCCTTAACAATGGCGCGCGGCCTTGCGGGGCGCGGGGTTGCGAGGGGTGCCGGGCGGTCTTTCGGCACCCTTGCGGGTGCTGTGCGGCAGGCTGGCGCAAGGCGGGGCGCGTGGGCATGGCGCTGCGCCATCCCACGTCCACAACCCGCGATCGGTGGGCTGCGCGCAGCGTGCATGCCACGCAACGCGCGATCGGCGGGGGGTGGTGGCGGCCGGGCGGCCGCTCGCACACAAGGGGCGCTGCAAGCGGGTGGCCGGTGACGGGCGGCCCTTGTCAGCCGCCGCGTTCAGGACGCGCGCGCCGGGCGGGGGCCTTGCGGGCCTTCTTCACCGGCCGCTGCATCCAGGCGGTGTACACTTCCTCCAGCCCGTCGTACCAGTCCTGCCCGTAGGCGCGCACCAGGGCGCTCTTCAGGAAGCGGAACACCGGCACCTCCAGCCGCTCGCCACAGGCGCAGGCCGGCGCGCAGATGTCCCACCGCTCGTAGTTGAGGCCGTCGGTGTCCTTGAGCTTCACCACGCGGATGGGGTACAGGTGGCAGCTGATGGGCTTGTTGAACGGCACCGTGCCGTCGCGGTAGGCCTGCTCGATGCCGCACATCCAGATGCCCTTGGCGTTGCGCTTGGCGAAGACGCACTCCTGGTACTCGCCCACCAGCGGGGTCACCAGCTCGCCGTCGCTGTCCACCAGGCTGGTGTGGCCCTGGTCCTTCACGGCCTTGCGGCCGCGGGCGGTCATGTAGGGCTGCAGCGCGGTGTAGTGCTTGTCGATCAGCCGCGCCTCCTCGGGGGTGAGCGGCGCGCCGCTGTCGCCCTGTTCGCAGCAGGCGCCCTTGCAGGCCGCCAGGTCGCACACGAAGCGCTTCTCGAAGAGGTCCTCGCTGAGCAGGATGCCGCGGTGCTCGATCATGGGGGGTGCGAAACTATCACCGCCTAGCGGAGATAGCGGTCCACCGCATCGCGTATGATGCCCTTCACGTCCGGCCAGGTCCATGGCCTCAAGCTGGCCGGTTCCTCGCTTTCCTCCGCATCGGAGAAATACACCAAGGCGTTGGGGATGCTGATGGCCAGCATCTGGTTCGGGTACTTCCGGGTGTGCCAGTCCATGATGCGCTCCAGATCGTAGTGCTGGAGCAGTTCGGCCAGGTCCCAGAAGTCCTTTTTCCGTCCTCGACCAAGCACCGCCTGGACCTTCATGGCCGCGATATCGTCGTCCGCATACATCCGCACCCCGTCCACCGTCGAGATCTCCGCGATCCTCGGATGCGGGTATCGAACGATGTCCACTTTCACCTCGTCCACGAAGCCGAAGATCCCGATGGACCGGAGCGCGGGTGGCTCGTAGCGGAATGAACTACCGAACTCGGCCTGCATGGCCTTGACGAGCTCCTCCACATCCAGCTCGGCGGCGAAGAGGTCCAGGTCAACGGATATCCGATGGCCATACCGCAAGGCCAGGGCCGTTCCTCCAACCAGGGCGAATTGGTTGAGCGCATCCAACTGCATCAGTCGCTCTAGTACGGGAAGAGTCCCGGGGAGGAGCGCCTCAATGTGTAGCATCGGAACAATTCCAAGGGTTCGTTGACCACGGCGCTGGCCAGATGCATTCGCTGCTCGGGCAAGAACTTCGCGTTCAGCACTACCTCACGCACCTTCTCATCCCCATAATACCGCCTGCAATTGCGGATGTCCTCCACATCGCCCCGCTCGAACACCCGCTCGATCACGAAGCTGGCCTTCGCATCGTAGTCGATGGCGTCGAAGTCCACATCCCAGAAGATGCGGCGCGCGAACACGGGCTTGGGCCGGGCGGTCATGCGGTGAAGGTAGCGGCCGGGGCCGGGCATGTGACCCCACCAGGAGTCGAACCTGGATCAAGAGTTTAGGAAACTCCTATTCTATCCATTGAACTATGGGGTCGCGCCCGGCGCGGGGCCGCGAAGGTAACCCGCCACCGCACGACAGACCAGCGCGCCCCCTGGCACGTTATTCGGTGGTAACACGCGCCTGTGGATGAGCCGCGCCCGCGCCGCGTCGGCAGGCCCCTGCACCCCCGGACCTTTGTTGAAGGTGTTCTCCCGCTTCGTCCGCCGCGCCCTCCTGTGGGGCAGCGCGCTGCTGGTCCTCTGCGCCGGGGCCCTGGCGGTGGTGGCCACCCTGTACGAGGACGAGGTGAAGGCCCGCCTGCTGGGCCTGCTGAACGCGCAGCTGGCCACCCCGGTGCAGGTGGAGCACATCGACCTCACCCTGCTGCGCCGCTTCCCCAAGGCCAGCCTGCACCTGCACGGCGTGTTCGTGCGCGAGGTGCGCGCCGACAGCGCCGCGGCCGACAGCCTGCTCTACGCCGAGGACCTCTTCCTGGACTTCAACCTCTCGGAGCTGCTCACCGGCAGCTACGGCATCCGCCGCATCCACGGCGAGGGGGTGCGCGCCCACATCGCCCACGATGCCCAGGGCCGGCCCAACTACCGCATCTGGCGCAGCGACAGCACCAGCACCGCACGGTTGCCCCTGGAACGGCTCACCCTGGAGGACCTGTGGGTGCGCTACCGCCACGGGGGCAGCGGCACGGAGGTGATCGGTGCCAGCGACCGCATCGCCCTGCGCGGCACCCTGGGCGAGGGGCCCAACAGCCTGCGCACCGAGGGCCATGTGCACCTGCTCGACTGGCACCAGGGCCGCACCCGCATCCTGGCCGATCGCGAAGCGGAGGTGCTGCTCACCATGACCTTCGGCGAGGCCGACGACGCTTTCCGCATCACCAACGGCGAGGTGAACAGCGGCGGTGTGCGCCTCACCAGCACGTTGGCGGTGGTGCCCGAGGCCGATGGCCTCTTCCTGGACCTGCGCGCCGCGGGCGACCAGTGCGACCTGGAGCGCCTGCTGGCGCTGCTTCCGCCGGAGGTCACCCGCCCCCTGCGCCCCTATGGCCTGAAGGGGGAGGCCGATGTGGTGGCCCGCTACGCCGGCACCATCGGAGGGCGCACCCCTCCCGCCCTGGCCGTGCAGCTGGCCGTGCGCGACGGCCGCTTTCGCGAACAGACCAGCGGCGCCACCTTCGACCAGGTGCACGGCTGGGCCGACCTGGCCCTCACCGGCGATGGCACCCTGGCCGAGCTGAAGGTGCGCGAACTGCGCGCCCGCTCCGGCGGCGGCTCCCTGGCCGGCCACCTGCACCTGCGCGGCGGCGCCAAGGCCCGGGTGGACGCCGGGCTGAAGGCGGACCTGGAGCTGGGCGAGCTGCTGCGCTTCGTGCGGCTGGACAGCCTGCAGCACGCCGAGGGCCGCCTGCGTGCCGACCTCACCGCGAAAGGCCCGCTGCCTCGGCTCGCCGGCCTGAAGGCCCGCGACCTGCAGGGCCTTGCCATCGGCGGCACCGCCAGCCTGCGCGGCGCCTCCCTCGGCCTGCGCGGCGTAGGCCTGGCCATCACCGCCGTGGATGCCGACCTCGCCCTGGCCGGGCCCGATGCCCGCGTGCAGCGCCTGACGGCCACCGTGCAGGGCGACCGCCTCGACCTCAGCGGCACGCTGCACGGCCTGGTGCCCTACCTGTTGCTGGACGGCCAGCGCCTGGCCATCACCGCCTCGGGATCCGCCGCCCGCATCGACCTGGCCCGCTGGATCACCGGCGGCGGCAGCGGCCCCGCCAACCTCGCCCTGCCCGCGGCCCTGGCGCTGGACCTCGACGTGCGCGTGGACCAGCTGGTGTACGACGCCTTCACCGCCACCGGCATCACCGGCCGCGTGGTGCTGGCCGACCGCATGCTGCGCGCCGAGCCCGTGCGCTTCACCACCGCCGGCGGCACCGTGGGCGGCGCCATCACCCTGGACGGACGCACCGCCACCGCGTACCCGCTGGCCGTGCGCGCCTCCCTCAGCGGCATCGATGTGCACCACCTGTTCGCCGAGTTCAAGGACTTCGGCCAGGACTTCATCGGCCAGCGCCACCTGCAGGGCACCTGCCGCGCCGAGGTGCGCTTCGACGCCCCCCTGCGGCCCGACCTGCACTTCGACCTGGACCGGCTGACCTGCACGGCGGACGTGGTGGTGGAGCAGGGCGTGCTGAAGGGCCATGCCCCGCTGATGGAGGTGGCCACCTACGTGAAGCGCAACAAGCTCGCGGGTCTGGTGCTGGACGCCGACCAGCTGGCGCGCCGCCTGGCCGAGGTGCGCTTCGCCCGCCTGGAGAACCGGGTGGAGATCCGCGACAAGCAGGTGCGCATCCCCCTCATGGAGGTGAAGAGCAGCGCGCTGGACATCGAGCTCAGCGGTGTGCACGGTTTCGACGACCGCATCGACCACCGCCTCAACTTCCGCCTGGGCGACCTGGTGCGCGGGGCCCCGCCGCAGGACGAGTTCGGCCCCGTGGTGGACGACGGCACCGGCCCGCGGCTCTTCCTGCGCATGCAGGGCCTGGCGAACGACCCCACCTTCAGCACCGATCCGGAGATGGCCGCCGCGCGGCGCGGACGCCAGTGGCAGCAGGAGAAGCAGGAACTGAAAGCCCTGTTCCGCAAGGACATCGACACCCGGGACGAACGCACCGCCACGGCCGGCACCGTGCGCTTTCAGGTGGAGCATCCGGACGATGCCGACACCCCGGAGCAGGAGCCCGCGCCCCGTCCCGAACGCCGCCGACGCGAGGAGGAACCGCCCCCCGTGGTGATCGAGGTGGAGCCCTGAGCCGCGCGGAAGCCCCATCTTCACGGACCGATCCCGTGGACCTCTACTCCCGCAAACAGCGCTGGAAGCTGGTGCTGGCCCTGGCCGCCCTGCTCATCGTCATCGCCTCGTTGTGGTACAGCAACCGCATCGTGGACAAGGTGCGCGAGGAGGAGCGCCGCAAGGTGGAGCTCTGGGCCGAGGCCGTGCAGAACCGCGCCCGCCTGGTGAACCTCACCGACCGCCTCTTCGCCCGCCTGCGCGAGGAGGAGCGCAAGAAGGTGGAGCTCTGGGCCGAGGCCATGCTGCGCCTGGTGGGCGCCGCCGAACCCGGCGACCTCTCCTTCTTCCTGAAGGTGGTGAGCGACAACACCACCGTGCCCGTGGCGATCACCGACGCCCGTGGAGAGGTGAAGTTCCACCGCAACCTGGACAGCCTGGTGAGCGCCGATCCCAAGCGCCTGCGCCAGGCCGTGGCCGACATGGCCGCCCGCCGCAAGCCCGTGGAGATCGCCGTGTACGGCACCCAGAAACAATACCTGCACTACCAGGACAGCCGCCTGCTGCGCGAACTGGAGGAGGTGATGGACGGCATCATCCGCTCGTTCATCAGCGAAACGGTGATGAACACCGCCGCCGTGCCCGTGATCCTCACCGACAGCACCGGAGGCCGCGTGGTGGAGAGCGGCAACGTGGACAGCCTGGTGCTGCGCGACCCCGCCCTGCTGGCCACCAAGCTCGCCGAGATGGCCGCCCGCAACCGCCCCCTGGAGGTCACCCTCGCCGGGCAGGGCCGCCACTACATCTACTTCGAGGAGTCGCGCGTCATCACCCAGCTGCGCTACTTCCCCTACGTGCAGCTGGTCATCATCGGCCTCTTCCTGCTGGTGAGCTACGCCCTCTTCAGCATCTTCCGCAACGCCGAGCAGAACCAGGTGTGGGTGGGCATGGCCAAGGAGACCGCGCACCAGCTGGGCACCCCGCTCAGCTCCCTGATGGCGTGGATGGAACTGCTCAAGGGCCGTGGCGTGGACCCCGCCGCCCTCACCGAGATGCGCAAGGACGTGGACCGCCTGGAGGTGATCACCGAACGCTTCAGCAAGATCGGCAGCGCTCCGGAGCTGACGCCCGAGAAGCTCTACCACACCCTGCGCGCCACCGTGCTCTACCTGCGCCCGCGCCTGCCCAGCAAGGCCCGCATCGACGTGCAGGCCCCGCCCGACCCCGAGCTGCTGGTGCCCCTCAACCGGCCCCTCTTCAGCTGGGTGATCGAGAACCTCATCCGCAACGCCATCGATGCCATGGAGGGCGAGGGCTCCATCACGCTCGCCATCGAGCGCGAGGACGACACCGTGCATGTGGACGTCACCGACACCGGCAAGGGCATCCCCGCCGCGCAGCACCGGACGGTGTTCCAGCCCGGCTTCACCACCAAGAAACGCGGCTGGGGCCTGGGCCTGTCGCTCAGCAAGCGCATCATCGAACAGTACCACGGCGGCCGGATCGTCGTCAAGAAGAGCGCCCCGGGGAAGGGGACAACGTTCCGGATCACGTTGAACGCGTGAAGAACAAAGGGCAGGAGCAGGGGCAGGAACACCTGCGGTAGCCAACTGGCTTAGTGGGAAATATCAAACCATGGGCGGCTTCCGGGACATGACGGTGTACAAGAAGGCCTTCGAGATGGCACGTATGGTCTTCGTTCTTAGCAAGCGCTTTCCGGCTGAGGAGAGATACGCATTGACCGATCAAGTAAGGCGCTCATCACGCTCGGTCTCGGCCCAATACGCCGAAGGATACCGGAAGAAGCGCTATCCAGCCCATTTCGTCTCGAAGATGACCGATGCTGATGGCGAGAACACAGAGACGCAAGTGTGGCTTGAGCACGCCGTGGCCTGTGGGTATGTATCCGATACGGACATTGCACCGATACGCGCGATCTCCGAAGAGGTCGGGCGCATGCTCGGCGATATGATCGACCATCCCGGGAAGTACTGCGGCAAGCGTTCGTGATCAACTGCCCCTGCCCCTGCCCCTGCCCCTGCACCTGCACCTGCACCTGTATTTCCCATGTCCGGCCTCTACCTGCACATCCCGTTCTGCAAGAAGGCCTGCACGTACTGCGACTTCCACTTCAGCACCTCGGCACGCGGACGTGAGGCCCTGCTGGATGCGATGGAGCGCGAACTGATCCAGCGTGCGCGGGAGCTCGGCGACGCACCGGTGGACACCATCTACTTCGGCGGCGGCACGCCCAGCCTGCTGGAACCCGCGCGCATCGCCTCGTTCCTGCAGCTGGCGCACGACCTGCTTCGCGTGCGGCCCGATGCCGAAGTGACCCTGGAGGCGAACCCGGACGACATCACCGCCGAACGGCTCGCCGCGTGGAAGGCGCGGGGCGTCACGCGGCTGAGCCTGGGCACGCAGAGCTTCCGCGCGGACCGCCTGGCGTGGATGGGCCGCGCGCACGATGCGGAGCAGGCGCTGCGCAGCATCGCCCTCATCGCCCACGCCGGCTTCGTGTCCTGGACCATCGACCTCATCTACGGCCTGCCCGGCATGGACCTGGCCGAATGGGACGAGCAGCTCACCATCGCGCTGGACCACGGCATGCCGCACCTCAGCGCCTACGCCCTCACCGTGGAGCCGCGCACCGCCCTGGCCCACCAGGTGAAGCGGGGCCGCACGGTGCCTGCGGATGATGAGGCCACCGCCACCCAGTTCGACCACCTTATGGTGCGCATGAAGGCCGCCGGACTGGTGCACTACGAGATCAGCAACTTCGGGCGTCCGGGCCACTTCAGCCGCCACAACAGCAGCTACTGGGAGGGCGTGCCCTACCTGGGCATCGGGCCCGCCGCGCACAGCTTCAGCGGAACCACGCGCCGGTGGAACGTGGCGAACAATGCGCGCTACACCGCCGCCGTCGAAAAAGGGGAGCCGTTCAGCGAAACGGAAACGCTCACCCCGGTACAGCGCACCAACGAGCTCCTCCTCACCGGGCTCCGCACCCACCGCGGTGTGCAGCTCGATGCGCTGCCGGTGGACATCCGCCCGCGGAATGAGCAGCGGATCGTGCACTACGTGGCGCAGGGCCTCGCGCAGCTTGTAGGCGGGCGGTTAGTTTTGACCGAACGCGGAAGGCACTTCGCGGACCGCATCGCGATGGAGCTCTTCGCCGAGGCATGATCGCCGAGATCGAACACCACGGACGCCGCTTCCGCGTGGACCTGGGCCGGCCCATCGACCTGAGCCTGCCCCTGCATCCCGGCGAAGGCCGACTGCGCGCCTGGTACGTGGACCCCGCGCGCATGGAGCCCGTGGTGATGGGCGACCGCACCTTCGCGGTGAGCGCCGGCGCTCCGGTGAACTTCCGCAACGTGTTCCTCAATCCCCACGGCCACGGCACCCACACCGAGAGCGTGGGCCATCTCGATGCCGCCATCACCCCTGTGGGCGGCCTGCTCGACCGCTTCTTCTTCACCGCCGAGGTGGTGAGCCTGCGCCCCGAACAACGCCGCGCCCCCGATGGCCGCACCGACCAGGTGATCACCCTGGAGCAGCTGCGCAACGTGCTGGACGAGCGGCCGCGCGAGGCCCTGGTGTTGCGCACCCTGCCCAACGCCCCCGGCAAGGACACGCGCGACTGGTGCGGCAGCAACCCCGCCTACCTGCAGAGCACCGCCACCGCCTGGCTGCGCAGCATCGGGGTGAAGCACCTGCTGGTGGACCTGCCCAGCGTGGACCGCGAGGAGGACGGCGGTGTGCTGGCCGCGCACCACGCCTTCTGGGACTTCCCCGCCACGGTGGACACCACGCGCACCATCACCGAACTGCTGCACGTGCCCGACGCGGTGCCCGACGGCCGCTACCTGCTGGAGCTTCAGCTGGCGCACTGGATGAACGACGCCGCCCCCAGCCGGCCCGTGCTCTACGCGCTGCTGCCATGACGCTGGAGGAGTTCCGCGCCCACTGCGCCACCTTCCCCGGCTTCAGCGAGGACCTGCCCTTCGGGCCCGAGGTGCTGGCCTTCCGCGTGGGCGGCCGCATCTTCGCCCTGATGGACGTGGACACCTTCGAGAGCGTGAACCTCAAGTGCGATCCAGAACGCGCCATCGAGCTGCGTGAGCATCACCCCGGCATCACCCCGGGCTACCACATGAACAAACGCCACTGGAACACGGTGCGCACCGACGGCAGCGTGCCCCACCGCCTTCTGCTGGAGTTGGCCCGCCACAGCTACGAGCGGGTGCGCGCCTCGCTGCCGAAGAAGGTGCGGGAGGAGCTCGAGAGGCCTTAGGCCGCAGAGGCGCGGAGAACCAGGGAGGCGCCTCCGGCCGACCAAGTACTTCCGCTTGGCCGGTATTCGCGTGGCGCTTGCCGCGTCCTGGCGGGCCGGTCATTCCCGCTGCGCCCCTGCGCCTCTGCGGCTACCTTTGCCACCACCCATGAGCTCCCGCCGCATCGGCCGCATCCTGCTCAGCTACTTCCTGCGCGGCCTGCTGCTCGTGGTGCCCGTCACCGTGCTCTTCTGGGGCCTGTGGAAGGCGCTGGCCTTCCTGGACGGCATCATCCCCATCGACATCCCGGGCCTGGGGCTGCTGACGCTGCTGGTGGGCCTCACCCTCTTCGGCTGGCTGGGCAGCACCATCCTGTATCAACCCGTGGCCGAGTTCGGCGAGGAGGTGCTCAAGCGGATCCCCTTCCTGAAGACCTTCTACGGCGCGATCAAGGACCTGGTGGAGGCCGTGGTGGGCAACAAGAAGCGCTTCGACCGGCCCGTGCTGGTGCGCATGGCCTTGGGCAGTGACGTGGAGAAGCTCGGCTTCATCACCGAGGATGACCTTGCCCACCTGGGCATCCCCGAAGGCAAGGTGGCCGTGTACCTGCCCCACAGCTTCGCGTGGAGCGGCAACCTGTACATCGTGCCGGCGCGGAACGTGACGCCGATCAATGCGCGCGCGGCGGATGTGATGAAGTTCGTGGTGAGCGGTGGTGTGGCCAAGGTGGACGACGACGCGCACTGAGCCGCCATGCCCACCGCCCATCGCAATGCGCTCGTGCTGCTGCACGTCACCGTGTTCGTGTGGGGCTTCACCGGCATCCTGGGCAAGCTGATCCAGCAGCCCACCCTGCACCTGGTGTACACGCGCACGGTGATCGGTGCGTTGGGACTTGCCATGGTGGCCCTGGTCACCCGCCGCAGCCTGTCGCCCCGCACCCCGGGCCTGCTGAACTACCTGCTGGTGGGGCTCATCATCCTGGCGCACTGGATCACCTTCTACGGCGCCATCAAGCTCAGTACCGCCAGCATCGCCGCGGCCTGCCTCAGCACCAGCACCGTGTTCACCGCGCTCATGGAGCCCTTCTGGTTCAAGCGCCGCATCCGCGCCAGCGAGGTGGTGCTCGGCGTCGTGGTCGTGGCCGCCCTGCTGCTCATCTTCGGGCTGGAAGTGCAGCACCGCCTGGGCATCGCCGTGGCCACCCTCAGCGCCCTGCTCAGCGCCTGGTTCAACGTGGTCAACGGCGTGCTCATCAAACGCGACAACGCGCTGCGCATCGGCTTCTACGAGATGGTGAGCGTGGTGGCGGCGCTGGCCCTCTACGGCGTGGTCACCGGCGACCTGGCGCCGCCGTTGTGGCAGCTGCCGGTGAGCGATATCATCTACCAACTGCTGCTGGGGCTTGTCTGCACCACCTTCGCCTTCGTCGCCGGCATCGCCGTCATGCGGCAGCTCAGCCCCTTCACCGTGATGCTCACCGTGAACCTCGAGCCGGTGTACACCATCCTCTTCGCGCTGCTCATCTGGGGCGCGGAGGAGAAGCTCACCGTCGGCTCCTACCTGGGCTTCGCCCTCATCCTCGGCTGCCTCTTCGTCAACGGCTGGCTGCAGCGCGGCAAGCGCGCGAGCGAGGTCACCGAACCGGATCCGCTGTCGCAGGTATGAGCGGGGAGGGGCGAGTAGCGAGCGCCCACACACACGCTAACCCACCGAGTGGCGAGTGAATGCCCTTTTGGTGCTTCACTCGCCACTCACCACTCGGTACTCGCTACTCGCCCCTCCCCGCTCAACTCAACGCTCTCATCCCCCTCCTTCCAGTCCACATAGGTGAGGAAGAACTGGAACATCTCGTCGGTGGTGCGCATGAAGCGGCTGTCGCTCCCCCGCACCTCCCGTGGCGGATCGAAGGGCTGGTGCGGGTTCTCCGCGCGGTTGTCGAAGCTGCCCTCGGCCACGATGATGTCGCCCGGCCCTAGGATCACCGGCTTCCGGAAGGTGTAAGCATACTGCCAGCGGAAGTCCCAGTCCTTGATCCGTACCAAGGGAATGGTGTCCGCGCCGCGAAGCGCGTACGCCGTGAACCGCGTGCCCAGCAGGTGCATGTGCGGGTTCACGGACAACACGCTGATCGCCTTCGGCACCGTGAGCCGCGTGCTGAAGGTGCCCACCTCGCCGGGCGCCAGATGCAGCGGAGGCACCACGGGCGTGTGCGTGCTGCCCAGGGCCAGTTCCTGCAGCGGCCGTTCCGGCGCGCGCGGCGCGAACCAGAGGTGGAAGGCGCTGCGGTCCACCGCTTCGCGATCGCTGGGGCCATAGTGCACCGTGTTGAGCAGAAAGGCGCCCTTGCGCGCCAGGTGCAGACCGCCGAGCCCGTCGGGCAATACCAAGGGGGCAAGGCCGGGCAGGTAGTTCACGGCGCTGGGCACCAACGGCGGCCAGCTGCCATCGTCGTTGGCCAGTCCGAGCCGTGCGAAGGCCGCCGGACCACCCTGCTGTTCGGCATCCAGGAAGGCGCTGCCGGCGAACACGTCGGCCTTGGCGCCCTCCGGGTAGTTGATCAGCGCGCCGTTCATGTGGTGCACCAGGCGGCGATCACCCGGCACGAAGGCCAAGGCCCGCAGGAAGGTGTCGCGCGGCAGCTCGAAGGGCGCTTTGGTGATGATGAAGCGGTCGCGGCCATCCCCCGGCACGGTGAAGGCCCCGGGCACCGGCACCACCAGGTCCGGCGGACCAAGCGCGGCGAACTCCAGCACCGGGGGGATGGCCGGAAGCCCGGCCGTATCGCCCGGCGACATGCCCTGTTCCACCCACTTTCCGAGGAGGGCGATCTGTGCGGCGGTGAGCACGCGTTCACCCAGAAAGCGGCTGTACGCGGTGTCCGCCGGCCATGGGGGCATGAACCGTTCGCGCGTGACCTGTACTATGGTGCGGGCCTTGCGCCGCACTTCCGCATAGGTGGTGAGCGCGAAGGGCCCGGCATGTCCCGGGCTGTGGCAGGGCATGCAGTGCGCGCCGATCAGCGGAGCGATGTGGTCGGCATAGGTCACCGTGTCCGGCAGGCCTTCCACCGCATCCACGGGATCCACAGGGCCACAACCCGGCATGGCCAGCAGCAGCAGGCCCCAGATCCCCACCGCGATCCGCATCTTCATGGGGTCCGCGCTTCGGTGCACTCCAGGAAACAGCCGACCGCACGCACGCTCCGCTCCGCAGGAGGTTCTCCACGTTGCACCGCCGCGAGCGCATCGCGCAGATGGTGGCGGGTGGCCTCGGGCTTCTTGCGCCCGGCCCGCTGTGCGCGATCGTCGATGGCGCCACGGTACAGCACCGTGCCGTCCTCCGCCAGCAGAAACGCCTCGGGGGTGACCAGCGCATCCAACGCCTGCGCGATCGTACACCCCGGGTCCATCACCTGCGGAAAGCGGAACCCGTTCCGTTCGGCGAAGGCCCGCGCGCTGTCGGGGACGATGTAGGGCGACGCATACAGCCCCACGATGTGCAGCCCATCATCGGGCACCAGCGTGGCCAGCTGGGGCGCGTGCATCAGGCAGAGCGGGCACTCGGGATCCAGGGTCAGTACCAAGGTGTGGCCCGAACCGAAAAGCGATCGACCCGCCACGACCGCGCCATCCGCTAGCCGATGCTCCATGGTCCGCAGTGTGTCCAGCTCCACGCGGGGCGTTGATCCGCATCCGGCCAACAGGAGAACCACGACGCACGTGGTGAACAGCCGTCCGTGGCGCATCGGCCAAAGGTATCGGCGCCGCCGTGCCACCTTTGCCAGCACACCATGGAACGCACCACCGGTCTCCTGCTCCTGCTGGGCGTGGCCCTGCTGGTCTTCTTCGTCACCCGCGAGCTTTACAGGCCTGCGCCGTCGCAGGAGGAGGTCACGAGCACCGTGCTCTTGGAGCGCATTCGTCCGGTGTTGAAGCTGGTGACGGTGGAAGGCGACCTCAGCGAGGTGTTCACCTACAGCGACCACAGCGCCGCCTGGTTCGACTGGACCAGGGACCTGGGCTGGAACCGCAAGCAGGCCATCCTGCTGGTGAAGGCCCGCGCCTCGGTGGGCTATGACCTGGAGGGGATGGGGCTCACCTTCGATGAGGCCACGCGCAGCGTTCGCCTCACCGACCTGGGCACACCGAAGCTGCTGTCCCTGGAGCACGATGTGAAGTACTTCGACCTGGAGGAGGGCGCCTTCGCCGAGTTCAGTGCGGCCGACCACACGCGCATGCAGGCGCAGGCCAAGGACCGCATCGAGCAACGCCTGCCGCAGAGCGGTCTGTTCGAGGCCGCTGCCGCACAGAAGAACGAGTTCCTCGTGGTGCTGCGCGCCGTGGTGGAGAACGGGGGATGGACCTTCGTGGAGGGGGGCGGGGCGAAGCCGATGGCCGACTGAACCGCGGTCCTTGCCCCTTCAGCTGCTCCCGCCACCGTCGCTCCTGAACCTTCCGCCTCACACGGCGTTCCTACCTTCGTTCGCATGAGCACGGCCACCCTTTCCGCGCGGCACTACTGCCCCTCGCTCACCCGCTACGAACGCTGGCGGACACGGGCGGTGCGCATCGGCGACATCGGCATCGGCGGCGACCATCCCATCCGGGTGCAGAGCATGACCACCACGGACACGATGGACACGGCGGCCACCGTGGCGCAGAGCATCCGAATGATCGAGGCCGGCTGCGAACTGGTGCGCATCACCGCGCCCTCGAAGAAGGAGGCCGAGAACCTCGCCGCGATCCGCAAGCAGCTGCGCGCCGCCGGCTTCAGCACACCGCTGGTGGCGGACATCCACTTCACGCCCAACGCCGCCGAGATCGCGGCCCGCATCGTGGAGAAGGTGCGTGTGAACCCCGGAAACTACGCCGACAAGAAGAAGTTCGACGTGCGCGAGTACACCGATACGGAGTACGCCGAGGAGCTCGACCGCATCCGTGACCGCTTCACCCCGCTGGTGCGCATCTGCAAGGAGCACGGCACGGCCATGCGCATCGGCACCAACCACGGCAGCCTCAGCGACCGCATCCTCAACCGCTACGGCGACACGCCGCTGGGCATGGTGGAGAGCGCCATGGAGTTCCTGCGCATCTGCCGCGATGAGGACTTCCACGAGATCGTGCTGAGCATGAAGGCCAGCAACCCGCAGGTGATGGTGCAGGCCTATCGCCTGCTGGTGAACCACATGCTGCGCGAGGGCATGAACTACCCGCTGCACCTGGGTGTCACCGAGGCCGGTGATGGCGAGGACGGCCGCGTGAAGAGCGCCGTGGGCATCGGTGCGCTGCTGGAGGACGGGCTGGGCGACACCATCCGCGTGAGCCTCACCGAGGAGCCCGAGGCCGAGATCCCCGTGGCCAAGGCCCTGGCCGACCGCTACAGCGCACGCCGCGGGCACGACCCCATCCCCGAGGTGCACCATGTGCCCATCGACCCCTTCAGCCACACGCGTCGGCATACGCGCGAGGTGCTCAACATCGGTGCGCGGCACGTGCCCGTGGTCATCGCCGACCTCAGCACGAAGAAGAAGATCAGCCCCGCCACCCTCTTCCCCTGGGGCTACCACTACAGCGTGCCGCTCGACAAGTGGAACCTCACCGACCAGGCCTGCGACCACCTCTTTCTCGGCGACCACCACCTCGACTTCGAGCTCCCCGGCACGCTGGGTGTGATCCAGGAGCACGCCACCTGGCTCAAGGACCGCCACAAGCCGCGCCACTACCCGCTGGTGACCGCCGCCGACCTGCTGGCCAACGTACCCGTGCACCACGACCTCAACTTCGTGTACGCCACGCTGAAGGACCTGACGCCCGAGCTCATTGAGGCGCTGGACGAGGACGACAGTTGCGTGCTGCTGCTCGACACCCTGAACGAGCATGGCTACGCCGAACAGCGTGCCGCTTTCTTCCGCCTGATGGAGGCCCAGTGCGAGGTGCCCGTGATCATCGGACGCGATTACGTGAACCTCGACCCCGAGCACCTGATGCTGCACGCCAGCACGGACATGGGCGCTCTGCTGCTCGACGGCCTGGGCGACGGCGTGATGATCTGTCCGGAGAACAGCGGCGGCGACGAGCTGGTGGACCGCACCGCCTTCGGCATCCTGCAGGCCACGCGCACCCGCATCAGCAAGACCGAGTACATCAGCTGCCCCAGCTGCGGCCGCACCCTCTTCGACCTGCAGGAGACCACGGCGAAGATCCGGGCCCGGACCAGCCATCTGAAAGGTGTCAAGATCGGCATCATGGGCTGCATCGTGAACGGCCCGGGCGAGATGGCCGATGCCGACTTCGGCTACGTGGGTACCGGCCCCGGCGTGATCACCCTGTACCGCGAGAAGGAGGTGGTGAAGCGCAACGTGCCCAGCGAAAAGGCCGTGGACGAACTGATCGCGCTGATCAAGGATCACGGCATGTGGGTGGAGCCCGCCTGAGCCGGTCGGCGCTGTAGCTTTCGGCAACACACCATGCGCCTTCTCCCATTCTCCATCGCCTTGGTCGCCGCCGTGGCACAGGTTTCTGCGAACGCCCAGCGCACCCGCGCCCTGGAACAACTGGCCATGACCATGGCCGGTTCCTACACCAGCGCCGCCCAGGCACAAGCCGACACCAGCTACTTCGAGATCGAGCTGGAGATGCTGCGCATCTGGCCCAAGCGCAGGGACGGCGCGTGGTTCTACGTGGAGCAGGCCACGGCCAGCAGCAAAGGGAAGCCCTACCGCCAGCGGGTCTACCGGTTGAGCGAGGTGAACGACAGCACCTTCACCAGCGAGATCTTCAGCATACGCGGCGGAGAGCGCTACTTCGGAGCCTATGCCGACGCGGCCAGGCTCGCCCTGCTCTCACCGGATTCCCTGGATCGGCTGGAGGGTTGCGCCATCACCCTGCATCGCCGGGGTGGCACCTACATCGGCAGCACGCACGAACGCGACTGCCCCAACCAGCGCAGCGGCGCCGCCTACGCCACCAGCGAGGTCACCCTACTGCCCGACCGCATGATCAGTTGGGACCGCGGCTACAACGCCGCTGGTGCGCAGGTGTGGGGCGCGGAGAAGGGCGGCTACGTCTTCATCAAGCGGCGCTAGTTCGCCCTCCCCTTGGGCAGCACCCGCCGCTGGTCGCTGAACGCACCCACCCACTGCAGGCTGATCTCCATGCCCCCGCGCAGGTGCGTGCTGCTGCGCAACCGGCTCACGTTGATGTCGTAGCTGAGCCCGATGGCGAGCTTGCGGCGATGCTCGAAGCGCAGCATCGGCACCACCGCGTCGTTCCAGCGGTAGAACAGCCCGAGGTGGAAGGCGCTGGATGTCTTGTCGGTGGTGTAGCGCGAGTCCTGGCCGATGCGGCGGTGCATCAAGGTGCCGAAGATGACCTCGCGCGCAGCGCCTTGTTGCGATACGTACACCTTGGGCATCCAGGTCCAGCGGTCACCGCTGATGCGGAGTTCCGCGTGCGCCGTGTAGCGCCGCAACAAGCGGTCCTCGGCCGAACCAAAGAGGGAGATGCCGGGCTGGTTGAGGTGCATCACCGCCAGACCCGAGCTCCACTGCAACCCGCCAACGGTCTCACCCCGGCAGAGCAGACCCGCCCCCAGGTCGATGAACGCGCTGGTGCTCGAGGCCGCCGTTTCGCCGCTGGGCAGCGAGGGGTCGTAGCCCGCCCCGTTGTACTGGCTGTCCCAGCGCATGCCGTTCAGCACGGCGCTCCGTTGTCCGTAGCCGCCCTGCAGCCCCAGCGCGATCAAGGTGCGCTCACCGCTGCGCAAGGCATAGGATACGCTGAGGTTGCCCTGCGTGTCGCCGAACCGGGTGCTGCCCGCGCGGTCGCTGAAGGCATGCACGCCCACACCGAGATAACGTCCTCGCATGCGCCCACGGAACACAGGCACATCATAGCTCAGCGCATGCGTGCGGAAGGGGCTGCCCACGCTCTGCCATTGCGTGCGGTGGAACAGCGCCACCCGTTGGTCGCCCTCGATGTCACCCGCCACGGCCGGGTTCAGCACCAACGGGGCATCGAAGAACTGACTGAAATGCACGTCCTGCGCATCACCGCGCAGCGTACCCAGCAGCAGCGCACCCAGGGCCGCGAAGATCTTCTGAATGCGCATGCTGCTCATCGGACCAGGGTGATGTTACCGGTGCGCTCCTCCATCGCCCCATCGTCCAGTCGGGCGCGCAGCGTGTAGAGGTACACCCCGCTGGGACTGAGCGCACCGTCGGCCGAACCGTCCCAGCCATGATCGGTGGTGGTGCTGCGGAACACCTGTGCGCCCCAGCGGTCATACACGGCGAACTCCAGCTCCAGTGCGGCGGGGGCGCGGGCGAAGAGGACGTCGTTCACCCCATCACCGTTGGGGCTGAAGGCATCGGGTACGAAGACCGCCTCGCTGTCGCGGATGCAGATGTCCATGGTGAGGCTGTCGGTGCAACCGCCGTCGTTCCACACCACGAGCCGCACGTTGTATGTCCCCGCCACACCGTGTTCGTACTGCGGGTCGGCGCCCCAGGTGTAGGGGATCGTATCCCCCGCGATCACCCAATAGCCGCCGGTGGCGTTGAGGCTGAGGTCGATGAAGGTGACCTCGCGCTGATCCCACGGCACACAGGGCTCATCCGGATTCGGGCTGAACAGGGCGGTGACCGCAGGCCAGCTGGGGATCTGAATGAGCGTGTCATGCGCACAGCCGGTCTGGTCGTTCGTCACCTCCACGCCCACCACCGTGCCGGCAGGCAGCGCGATGCTGTCACCCGTCTGCGGCGGAACGGTGGCCCAGGAGAAGGTGTAGGTGCCATCGCCGGACACGGTCCCTGCCACGTGGCCCGCCTCTCCGTAGCACTGCAGCGCACTGAACGTGAAGGCCTCCTGGAACGGCGGATGCACCGTGATGGTGATGCTGTCCACCACGGGATCACTGCAGCCATCGGTGGTGGCCACCACGTAGGTGGTGGTGGCATCGGGCTGCACGTTCTGTGCGGGCACCGGGAACAGGCCATTGCTCCATTGGTGGGTGATGAAGCCGCCCGGCAGCCCGCCGCTGGTGTTCACGGTGATGCTGCTGCCCCCGTCCTCGCAGATCGTGCTGTTGCTCACGTCCACCTGCGTGGCGAGCGCGGGATGGTCGGTGAAGGTGAAGCTGGCGCTGCTCTGGCAGTTCCCGTTGCCCACCGTGTACACGATGGTGTAGGTGCCGTCCGCCAGCTGGGCGGGGTTGAAGAGCGTATCCATCAGGCCGGTGAGCACGCCACCGGGCGGCGCAAGAGCCACATCGACAAGCACATCGTTGGAACAGTAGGTGTCCTCCACCCCGGTGATGGAAGCCTGTTGGAAGAGCAGCACCGTGACCGTGATGCTGTCCGTGCAGCCCGCCGGCGTGCTGTAGTGCACCACGTGCATGCCCTCGCCGGCCGCGGCCGGATCGAAGATCCCGCTGGACGAGGTCGCGGTCCCCTGCCATTGTGCGCCCGGAGGCACGGCGGCCAGCAGGAAGGGCGCGTCCGCACTGCATGCCGTGAACTGATCGGGCAGCAGCTGCGCAGGGTGCACGATGGCCAGCATCGTGTCACCGCAGGTGTTGGCCTCGTAGTGGAGCACATGCACGCCGATCCCCGCGGTGTTCGGATCGAAGACCGGATCGCCATCGGAGTTGGCGCCGATGCCTGTGCCGGACCAGGTACCGTCCCATGGGGTGCGGCCGGTGCTCTGCTCGTTCAGCACCAGCGCATCATCCCCGGCGCAGAAGAACAAGGTGTCGTCGTTCACCTCGGTCCAGCCCACCAGGATGCCGATGGTGTCCACGCACCCGTTCGGTGCCGCATACGTGAGCTCGCCCCATCCGTTGCCCGCCTGCACGGGATCGTACGTGCCGGCGACCGGGTCCACGATGCCATCACCGCTCCACAGGCCACCCGGCGGAACGGGGGCGGGTGAAAGTGTGAACAGACCCTGGGACGGACATGCGCTGCGGCCATCTCCGATGTCCACCGGCTTCACATGGATGGTGAACTGCGCATCACAGCCGTGAAGCACGTAGTCGATCACGTGGTCGCCGTCACCGGCCTCATCGGGATCGAAGACACCCTGGATGCTGTCCACGATGCCGGGGCCGCACCATCGCCCACCGAAGGGCTGCGCGGCGATCGCGAAGGGCCAGGTGCTCTGGCACACGGTGTCCAGCTGGGTCTGCGCCACGATGTCGCCCACGTTCACCGTCACCGTATCGCTGCACGCGCCGGTCGTGTAGGTGAGCAGGTAGGCACCTGCGACGGCCGGATCGAAGAGGCCGTTCGGCTGCACGTACGGCCCGCTCCAGGTGCCGCCCATCGGCGTGGCCTCAGGCAGCTGGAACGGCGCGCTGCCCGGGCAGGCGGCATGGGTGAAGCTGGCATCCATGCTGTCCACCACCACGGTGATGGCATCGGCGCAACCACCGGGAAGCGTGTAGGTGAGCACGTGGGTGCCGGGGCCGGCGGTGTCCGGTTCGAATGTGCCCAGCAGGCTGTCCAGCACACCGGCACCGCTCCACCATCCGCCCGGCGGCATGGCCTGCAGGTTGACGGGAGCGGCCGACTGGCACACGGTCGCCGGCAGCGCCGCGATCTGCGGATCGTCCACCAGCACCGTCACCGAGCCCATCGCCGTTTGTCCGGTGCCATTTTCTGTGACCTGCACGGTATAGGTCGTGGTGCTGGTGGGGCAGATCGTATGGGGCCCCGTACCACCGGTGATCCCCTGGTCCCAGCTGAACGTGTACGTGAGGCAGCCCTGCACATCGGCGAACAGGGTGGTGCAGGTGCCTGCGCACAGCGTATCGTCCGCCACCTCCAGCAACACCCCGAGCGGACAGGTGGTGACCTGCGTGTTCGCGGTCAGGGTGAAGTACCAAAGCGAGTCGCAGCGGTCCTTCAGCCCCAGCGTAAAGGCCACCGTATACGGGCAGTTGCGGTCGAAGGGCGGATCGGTGCCGAGCAGCACCGAGGAGGTCTCACCTCCGGTGCAGGTGAGGGGCGTGGCCCCGGTGACCACCGGATCTCCGGCCCCGGTGACCACGAAGGCGCCCGGATCGATGGAGTCGCACGGGATCGGGTAACTGAACTGCAGGGTGATGCCTGCGGCGGCACAGAGCGGTGCCACCGGCACGCTCATCACCGGCGGCACGGGCGGCTCGGCCACGCTGGTCCATTGCGCTTCGAACCCGCAGTAGGCCACGTTCTCGTCGCTGACGAAGTGGATGGTGAGCTGGCCGCTGGTGGCGATGATCGGCGGCGGGGCCACGATGCCGGAATACGCCGGCCCGATCTGCGGGCTGGTGATCGAGGGACCATCGTGGAAGGTGAGCAGGTCCAGCCCCTGTTCCAGGCAGAAGGTGGGCTCGAACACCAGAGTGATGGTGCTGCCCGCATCGATGGTGAAGACCAGGTCCTCGTTGTTGCCGTAGATGTTGCCGCCCGGGCCCTCCTCACTGTCCAACAGGATGCCCTTGCACAGGGTCACCGTGGTGTCCGTCATGTTGAACTCCGGCAGCAGCTGCGCGTGGAGCGGCAACAGGCCCGGGACGGCGATCGCGGCGAGCAGGCGACGCATGGCTCACGGTGCGTGTGTGGTGTCCGCCACGATGGTGATGGCGGAGGTGGTGAGCTCGTTGCTGCGGTTGCCTGCGCGGTCGGTGACGAAGAAGCTGTAGGTCATCACCTCCTGGCCGCTGTTGCCCAGCAGGAAGAGCGGGGTCAGTTCCACCTCCAGTTCTCCCTGGATCGCGACCTGCGCATCCGGGGGGGCCAGTGGAGGGATGTGGTAACCGTCAGCTGTCGCCAACCGGCTGTCCTTGACCCACAAGGTGTACGCATCCGGATCGTCGGTGCCCAGATCACCATCGCCGTCGGCGTAGGTGAACCGCACCCGCACCGGCTCATCGAACGCCATGACCTGCTGCGGGCCGACGCTCACCAGCTCGATCGCCGGCACCGGGTCCAGCGCGGCCTCCTTGCGGCAGGCTGCAAGGGTCAGGACCAGCCCAAGAGCGATCGCGGACCTCATGGGATGCGGAGGGTGAATAGGGTGACCACTTCGGTGCTGCTGCCGTCGTTGGGCACCTCCGTCACCGTGTCATGGTCGCCATCATCCACATAGGCCCGCACGAACACCGTGCTGCCGGAATTCATGCCGGTGAGGTCGAGCGCAGCGCGGTGCGTGAAGGTGACCGTGGCCCCGCTGAAGTCGGTTCCCGCACAGGTGGAGCCGGTGTGCAGCGGCTGCTCCGGCACCGTGGGAAAAGCCGCGAGCGATGGTGCGGCGCGGAAGGTGTTGTGTGCGAACGCGGCGGGCGCCGTGGCATCATCCACGAAGGCGAACCACAGGTCGATCGGCGCGGCAGGGACCTCGATGGGCTGGAGCCCCACACCCGAAGCCCGTGGATAGGCCGGGCCCGTGGTGCCGGCAGGCACCGCCCTCAGACCCACGGCCTGCGGCCGCTGGTTGCCCACGGAGGGCGGTTGGCCATACATGTCCAGGGCGCCACCCGCGATCCATGCGGTGATGGCCGCGATGTACGCCTGCTCGTTCGCCGGCCAGTCGCTGTCCTGCAGCAGGTCCAGCGGCATGATGCCGCTGGTGTTCGGGACGAAGGCGGTGAGGCGCTCGTGCAGAAAGGAGCCCTGGGCATCGCCCGGCACCACGCGGTAGGTGAAGCTCTGCTGCGGGTCGTTCGCCGTCACTGGGTGCAGCACGAGCGAGTTGTACGCACCGGCGATGGAGCGGAACTCCGGCTCGAAGGTGCCGTCATGGCAGCCGCTCACCGCGCAGGTGGGCCGGAAGATGCGCTGGTGCAGCCCGGCGAAGTTGCTCAGCGGAAGCAGCTGCGTCACCGGCTCCTCCGCTGGACGCTCGATCGCATCGAAGGGGTTCTCCTCCTTCTTGCAGGCGACCAGCGCGAGCGCCGTGCTCAGGTTGATGAGGATGAGGACGCGCATGGTTCAGATGCGGTCGAAGAGGCTCATGCTCTGGGGGTCGATCAACCCGGCCGAGAGCACTTCGTTCTTGATGCCCAGCAGCTCGGCCACCGTGGGCACCACGTCGGTGACGAGCCCCACGGGCGAGCCCTCGGAACCCACCTGCAGCCCGGCCTGCACCCCGGCACCGGCCATCAGGCCGAAGACCCGGTGCGCGTTGGCGTCGCTGTGGTCGTAGCTGAACCAGTCGTTCTGGTCCTTGATGGCGTTGGGGTCGTCGTTGCGCCCGCACTCGGGCACCGCGATCAAGGTGGTGTTGCCCGCCATGCCCGGCACCTGGGTCTGGATGAAGTTCCACAGGTGGCCCACCGCATGGTCGGCACGGTGCAGGCTGGCCAGGTAGCCGGTGAAGTTGCTGTGACACCCGTCCACTCCGCTGAGGTTCACCACCGTGAGCGTGGGCTGGAACCACCGGATCACCTCGCAGGCATAGCCCACGGTGGTGAGGTCGCCGTTGTCGTGCACCGGCGGGTGGGCGATGGCGCCGTTCTGCGTGCGCTGGAACATCTCGGCCATGAAGGCCTTGATGTCCGCCTTCTCGGCCGCCGTGTTCCCGATGCCCGTGGGCGCATCCACCACATGTTCGAAGCTGTTGTCGAGAAAGGCCTTCATGGCGTACACCGGACCGAGCTGCTCCTCGGGGTGGTAGACCTTGGCATCGCCGAGGTACTGCTGCCCCAGGGGACCGAACGTGACGTTCGGTGCGAAGAAGTTGGCCCCGTAGCGCGCGCCATAGGTGGGGTGCTCGCTGTAGTTGAGGAGCGGTACACTGCCCCCGATGCTGTTGCCCACGAACCAGCACTTGCTGGCCGGCACGCCCGCATGGCGGCGCAGGTACTCGAAGATGGTGGGGTTGAGCGGCTTCTGCTGCAGTCCCTGCGTGGCGGCCGTATTGCCCTGAAGCAGCGAGTTCAGCCCGCCGAAATGGCCGGTGCTCACCGCACGCATCTCCCGGAACAGGGTGCCCTGCTGCTGCAGCGATTGCCCCAGCACTGACGGGATGGGGTTGATGCCACCCAGCCCGGTGCCGTACACGATCTTCATCTCCGGCGGCGCGCCCGACAGCATGTTGTAGAGCACATTGCCCTCATACGGTTCGCCCTGGCTGTCCGCCAGGTAGCGCTGCAGTACGCTCTCCTGCTGGCGCACGCCGCCGGCGAAGAGCACCAGCACCACGTGCTGGGCCATGCCGCCTCCGCTGGCCGCGAACAACCGGCCGCTGGGCAGGATGTAGGGCGCGGCGAACGCGGCGGCGGCGGCGGCCCCGGCCTTACGGATGAATCGGCGACGGTCCATGGCTCAGTAGTAGAGGTGTTCGTTGCTCAGCGCGAACGCGTAGTAGACCAGCTCGGACGTGATGTTGGGGTCCGCGGCGATCATGTTGCGGAACCAGGTGCGTTCCGCCTCGGACGGATCGCGCACCAGGAAGCGCCGGTAGGTATCGGTGATGAACGCGTCCAGGTCGGCGCGCATCGCCGTGTCCGAGGGCAGGATCACCCCCGGCTTGTTCATGAAGTTGCTGATCAGCACTTCGCGCGCCAGCTCCTTGTCGCCGATGCTCTCGATGCACTGCCCCAGTTCGAAGAGCGCATTGGCCGAGAGGCCGGTCTGGAACAGGTTGGCGTGCAGGATGGCCGCATACTCCTCGTTGGTCTTCAGTTGGTCCTTGTCCGGGCTGGGTGGACGCAGGTCCACCTGGTCCAACTCGTAGATCGGCTCCTTGCGGCAGCTCGTGGCCACCAGCAGCAGCATCAGGGCGAGGAGAAGGGGGTTGCGCATGGCGCTGCGGTTCAGCGGGTCATCGCGGTGGCCTGGAGGTCATCTGTGGCCGGACGGCTATCAGGGCGGCGGGCGACGACGATGGCGGCGACGATCACAATGATCAGCGCGGCTTGTACGATGGTGCGGATCTTCGGTTCCATGGTGTTGATGGTTCAGTTGAGGTTGGCGTATTCATCGGTGATGAGGATCCGCAGCAGCAGGTCCTCGATATCGGTGGAGGGCCCCAGCGCGTCCATGGCCGACACGGTCTCGCCCGTGTCGGGGAGGCGGCCCATGAAGGTCACATAGCTCCAGCGCACCAGCCCTTCGCGCGCTTCGGTGCTGGCGCTCACCAGTGCGGCGTACTCGCCCTTGTTCTGGCCGCTTTGCCCGAACAGCACGCCTGCCGTGTTCTGCTCCACCATGGCGTAGGCGATGTCGAACTCCGCATCGGTGGGGTAGCGCAGCAGCAGGTTGTCGAAGGTGGCGTTCACGTAGTTGAAGCTGTTCATGTGGATCTCGTCGTACACCGCGTTCAGCACCATGCGGCGCATCATCTCGGTGATGCCGATGAGACCGTCGCGGAGGTCGGTGCGGCTGCGTTTGAGCGCGAGCAGGCGACCCAACGTGGTGTTGGCGGCGTTGAGGCCGCTGGTATTGCCCCCCAGCGAATCGGCCAAGGCCTGCTGTTGGGCGTTGCCGATGAAGCCATCGATGACCTCGTCGCTCACCCCCTCCAGGAAGCGGGCCTTGCTCAGCTCGTAGAGGCGCGTGCAGAACTTGTTGCGGTAGCTGCTGTCGTCCGCGAGGAAGGCCGTGCTCGTCATCACCTTCTGCACCAGCGCGGATCGTGCGCTCATCGACAGGCCGGCGGCCTCCAGCGCGCCCACCTCTGCGCTCATCTCCGCGTCGAGCGGCTCGCGCCCCAGCAGATCGATGAACAGGCGGTTCACGTAGTTCTCCACCAGCACGGTGGGCACCCCTTCATAGTTCGGGGCCTGGTTGCCGCCGATCACCTCGGGCTCCTTGCGGCAGGCCGTCAGCGCCAGCACGCACAGCATCAGCAACCACCATCCGGTGGCGCGCAGGGTGGCGCAGCGTTCCCAGTGCTCCGTGCGGCAGAACATGGCCGGTTGAACGGTGGCCATCCGCCCGGGATGCCCTCCTTCGACGAACAGGGTGTGCCCGTCGACGACCCGGCGGTCACTCGGGCCGTACGTTCTGGACCTCGGCGCTCCACCGGCGGACGAGGCGGTTCTGGAACAGGGCGCCGAGGAGGATGGTGGTTGCGGTGGCGATCGACACCAGCACCATGAACGTGGCATTGATGCGCACCCGCACCATCACCTCGGAGAAGAAGGCCGCATACAGCCCGAGCACGGACCAGTACATGAAGACGAGGTGCAACTCCACCTGGCGCACGGTGCGCGGCCGCAAGCGGATGGCGCGCATGCCGGCGAACACGGTGAGCGCGCTCACCACGGCGGCCACGTGGAACGGGCCGAAGGTCCCGAACAACCGGTACATGCCGAACGCGGTCGCGTTCAACACCGCCATGCTGGCGACGTACACATGGCCGGTCCGCCGGTGACCCCGGGTGCCCTTGCGGCGCAGCAGCACCAGCGCGCCGAACACCATCGCCAGCAGGGCCGCACCAATGTGCGCCCAGCTGAGGAACGTGTATGAGCCGATCTCCTTCATGGTCGACCCAGATATCCTTTGATCGCCTTCACATACGCCTCGAACGCACGCACCCCTTCCGGCGTCAGCCGGCACATGGTGTTGGGATAGTTGTCGCGCATGCCCTTGGTCACCTGGATGTAACCGGCCTCCTTCAGCTTGCTGATCTGCACACTGAGGTTGCCGCGCGTGGCACCGGTCTTCTCCAGCAGGAAGTTGAAGTCCGCGCGTTCCACGGAAACGAGCAAGCTCACCACCGCCAGCCGCAGCTGGTTGTGCAGCACGGGATCAAGCGGTGCGAAGGGCATCCTCCTGGCGTTTGAGCATCAGGCCCGGGATGATGTAGCCGAACACCATGGCCCCGCAATAGAGCAGGGTGAGCGTGAGGGGGTCGTCGCTGAAATGCATGGCGATCCCGGCGGCCCAGAAGAGGATGCCTCCGAGGACGAGCGGGCGGAACCGCATGATCTGGCCTGTCATGAACGTGGGGATGCCCGTGAGCAGCGTGACCATGGCCCCGGGATCACGTCGATCCAGCACGCTGACCACGATCATGATCATCATGGTGATGACGAACGAGGCCCACAGCCAGCCGATCAGGCCGTCCATGGGATTGTTCACGGGCTCGCGGCGGCCTTGCCGTGCACCGTGAACGGAGCTCACGATGCCGCCGAGGATCCCGGCGATGCCCCAGGGAGCCCCTTGACCCCAGGCATCGGGCTGGTCGCGCAACACGTAGGTGGCGAACATGGCCAGGGTCAACAGCACCCCCCACATCAGGAAGTAGAAGCTCAGTTTGCTGAAGCTCTTCTTGGCCTGGCCGATCATGCTCTCGATCAGCCGCAGGCTCTGTTCAGGGGTCATCGGGGTCTCCATCGTCGATCTTGTTTATTGTGCAAACATAATTGTGTTTACGGAACAAACAAAATACCGCGCTCTCTTTGTACCATGCCTTCCCTGTTGATCGCCGGCGCGACAGGCCTCGTGGGCCGGTCCGCCTTGGAGCAGGCCTTGGCCGACCCCGGGTGGGACCGCGTGGTGGCCTTGGTGCGCAAACCGCTGGCCCCCCACCCCCGGCTCGAGGTCTGGATGGGCGACCCGGACCTGCTCAGCGGTCTGCGTCCACAGTACGTGGATGCGGTGCTCATCGCCCTCGGCACCACCATGCGACAGGTGGGCGGTGACCGCGCGCGCTTCCGTCATGTGGACCATGATCTGGTGCTCGGCATCGGCCGATGGGCGCGTGCGCTCGGCGTGCCGATGTGCGGGGTGGTGAGCGCCGTGGGTGCCGATGCACGCTCGGCCTTCTTCTACAACCGGGTGAAGGGCGAGATGGAAGCGGGCCTGCGTGCGTTGGACCTCCCCGCGCTCCACGTGTTCCATCCCTCCATCCTCACGGGACCAAGAACGGAGCTGCGCCTGGGTGAGCGGATCGGCATCGGCCTTATGGGCGGCCTGGCCCCGCTGCTTCCCGATCGCTACAAGCCCATGCCGCATGATGTGCTGGCCTCGGCGCTGCTGCACGCCGCCCGGCATCCCGGCACGGGCGTGCACGTGCATCACCACGCGGCCATCCGCCGCATGGCCGGTCAGAACACCACGGACTGAACCTCCTTGCCGCCGGCCTGGGCCAGGGCGCTCATCAGGCGGTCGCGCTCACGCGTGAACGCTTCGCGGTGAGCGGACGCCACCGGCTCGGCGCTGGGGAAGTCCTCTCTGCGGTGATCCACCTGATGCCCGTTCTTCCAGAACCTGAAACACACATGCGGGCCCGTGGCCAGGCCCGTACTGCCCACCTCGCCGATGGTCTCGCCCTGCCGCACCCGCTGACCCGTTCGCACGAGGATCTTCCGCATGTGCAGGTATTGGGTGCTGTACGTGCCGTTGTGGCGCAGCTTCACATAGTTGCCGTTTCCGGCGGTGTAGCCCGCCTTTTCCACCACGCCATCACCCACCGCCTGGATGGGTGTACCATAAGGCGCGGCGTAGTCGGTGCCCAGGTGGGCCTTGAACCTCTTCTGCACCGGGTGGAATCGCCGTTTGCTGAAGCCCGAACTGATCCGGCTGTACTTCAGGGGCGCCTGGAGGAAGGCCTTGCGCAGGCTGTGGCCTTCCGCGTCGAAGTAGCCGCCCTTCGCACTGTCCGGTGCGAAATGGAAGGCCTCGCGTTCCAGGCCACCACTGCTGTAGCGTGCCGCCAGCACCTGTGGATCGCCGTACGGCGTTCCGTCCACACTTCGCTCCAGGAAGACCACCGTGAAGCGGTCGCCCTTCTGGATGCGGTAGAAGTCCACCGTCCAGGCGAAGACCTCGGCCAGCTGCAGGCTCAGCAACGGATCCACGCCGGCGCGTGCCAGGTCGTTGTACAGCGCACCGGTCACCACCACCTCCACGGCACGCTCGGCGCTGGACACCGGACGGCGGTGCACGTGAACGCCCAATGGCAGCGTGGTGGTGAAGACCACCTGCTCCACGGCATCGGCTTCGTACACGAAGTAGCGGAGCTGGCGGTGCGCATCATCGGTGAAGATGAAGGCGATGGGATGCCCGGCCCGCATGCGCCGCACGTCGAAGGTGCCCTCGGCCATCCGCACCAGGCTGTCCACCAGGGGGTAGGGCACGCCGTGCGCGGCCAGCAGGTCGCCGAAGGTGCTGCCGCTGCGCACCTTGCTCCGTTCCACGACGAAACCGTCCAGCGGTATTCCGTAGGCGCTCGGCGGGTCGGGCACGGTGTCCGCGGCCAGCACCGCCACTGGCTCGGGCACATACTCCACCGGCGGTGTGAGGTCGACCGTCAACACGATGCCGAGCACCAACAGCAGCATGCCGGCCAATGAGCCCCAAAGACGGATCCTCCTCATGGATGGGCAAGAAACAGCACCTGCACGAGCGGGAACGCTTGTGGCGCCCGGATCATTTCAACGTCGCGTTGGGGATAGCGCACCTACTTCACCTTGGCGATCGGGTGCACCAGCCCCTCATGGCCGCTGAGCTCCATCTTGATGGAGCCTACCAGCACCTTGGCCTGGGCCAGCACCGGGATCCGATTGCCGTCGTCCGTGATCCATACGTTGAGGTCGTCGTTGGTGGCGAAGATGCGGCCCTCCTGCACCACCGGTTGGAACTTGAGGCAGCGATAGCGGCCATTGCGGATCTTGATCGTCTCGCGGCCGATGAAGCGCATGCGCAACGGCCACAGTTCATCGTCCAGGAAGCAGGGGATGGTGAACTCCTGGCCCGGGGTCACGCTCGAGAGGTCGAGCGTACGGGCGTAGTAGAAGGCGCTGAGCATGTCCTGAACGTGAAGCGGCACGGCATGGGTGCGCTGCTTCTGGGTGGTCACCACCTGCTTGTGCTGCAGGTACACGTAGTCCTGCGAGAACGCGTAGCCCCCCTCGCTCACGCTGCGTTTGAAGATCCAGGGGAACACGCCATCGCGGTCGAACCAGGTGTCGTAACGGTCGTCCACCTTGTAGAAGAGGTTGAAGGCGCCCAAGCTGCGACCCACGCCCTTGGCGTGCAGCAGTGGCCGTCCCTCCATGCGCAGCTCGCTCTCCTGCAGCTCCAGCACAGCCTCGCCGGCATCCATCAGGCCATAGTGCACCACATATGTGAGGCGTTCACCGGGCTTGAACGCATCGTGCGACAGGCTGCGCAACGTGCGTTCGCCGGCCACCGGCACCACGGGCATGGGCGCCTGCGCGCGGCCCGGACCGAAGCCCAGGACCAGCAGGGCGGACAATAGACCGCGTTGGAACATGGCCTTCTCCACGCAAAGGTGATGCCGATCGCTGCGGTCGATCCTCCGCAGGCGATCGCGCACGCTGGCGCGTGGCATGCTGTCACCTCAGCCCGGCTTGCGCCGGCACGGAGCAGGGAACGGCACGACACGCATCGACCGGAGGCACCTCCTGGATGACACCGCAGCCAGGCAAGAGCGCTCCGGACCCGTTGTGCATCCTGAGGGTCGGGAGGTCGTGGTCTCCCACGGTACTCTGGATCTCAGCCACGACGAGGAAGTCCGGCCGGCCCCGCACGACCTACGGCAGTTGCGCGTTCCGCACCGCCGTGGGCACGGTGCCGCCGATGTTCTGCAACAGGATGTCGCGGTCGTTGTTGCCACCGGTGTACTTCACCTGTGCGTCCAGGTTCACGTCCTCGGCGCGGTACTGGCCGTTGAGGGTGGTGGTGGGCACGGTGCCGCCGATGGCCGTGAGGATGGGATCGCGGTCGTTGCCGCCGCCGGTGTACTTCACCTGTGCATTGAAGGTGACGTCGCCGGCCCACAGGGCGAGGGTGGGGAAGGCACCGGTGATGGACTTGCGCGCGTCGGTGCCCAGGATGCCGAAGAGGGTGCCGGTGAACTCCATCCAGGCGGTGGACACGGGGGTGAGGTTCCACAGGTCGCTGGTGCAGATGGCCAGGTGGTTGCGGTGGCGGAAGCTCACCACATAGAGGTCCGCCGGTACATCGAGCCGCACGGGGCTGGATCCGTCCACATCGACCACGTCACCGTCGCGTTGGAGCAGGGCGGCGCGCGAGTAGACCACCACATCGGGGTCGGCATCGTCCCGCAGCTCCATCAGCACCCAGTCCACGATGGCGTTGTTGCCGGTGACGGCCAGCACGGCCGGGGCCACGGTCTCGCCGCCCCCGCCGATGTACGCATAGCCCAGGGCGGTGTAGGGTTCGGTGGCGGGGATCAGGCCTTGAGCGCGGAGCGCGTCGTTCATCAGGCCGGTGCTGCTGTTGTACGGTCCTTCCAGGAAGAGGCGGGGGGTGGCCAGGGGCCGCAGCACGCTGGACACCGCGGCGAAGGCGTTCACCAGGCCGTGGCCGTACTGGATGTCGAAGCCGGTGGTGCCGAGGTCGGTGGCGGTGGTCTGCAGCACCTGTTCCACTTCAGCGGCGGTGAGGGAGGGGTCGGCGCTCAGCACCAGGGCCGCCACGCCGGCGGCGTAGGGCGAGGCGAAGGAGGTGCCCTGCACCACCGCATAGTCGCCGCTGCTGTATCCGGCGCTGCCGGTGCGGTCCGTGCTGTTGATGGAGCTTCCCGGGGCGGAGAAGGACAGGTTCGCGTTGAAGTTGCTGAAGGAGGACAGGGCTCCGGTGCGCGTGATGGAGCTGACGGCATTGACGGTGGACAGGCTGCTGGGATAGCTCAGCGCGTTGCTGGCATCGTTGCCGGCGCTGGCGAAGTGCACCATGCCGCCGTTGCGCGTGTTGGTGTACGCCGTTTCGATGGTGGCGCTGGTGAAGCCGTAGTAGTTGCTGTTGTTGGTGACGCGCGCGCCGATGGTGACCGCCCAGTCGAGGGAGGCCACCGTCCAGCTGGCCTGGCTGCTCCAGTTGCCGTTGCTGGTGGTGCCGATCATGGTGCGTGCGCTGGCGCTCCGTGTCCCCGGGGCCACGCCCACGGTGCCGAGGCTGTTGTTGATGGTGGCGCTGACGCAGCCGGCCACGGCGGTGCCATGGTTGTCGAAGCTGTTGGCGGGTCCGCCGCCCACCGAGCCGTCGTTCGTGGTGTTGGTGCCCGGCACCTGCATGATGTCCGGGTGGGTCTGCTCCACGCCGGTGTCGATGATCACCGTGATGATGAAGGCGCTTCCCTGCGTGAGGTCCCAGGCCTGGGAGGCCTTCATGTCGATGCCTGCCGTGCCGCCGCTCTGCCCGGTGTTCAGCAGGCCCCAGCAGCTGGTGAACTGCGGGTCGTTCGGCACCAGGTCGCCGCGTCCGCTGAAGACCATGTCGGGTTCGGCCTCCAGCAGTTCAGCGCGCAGGGCCAGCGCATTGGCGGCGGCGATCACCGCGGCGCCGGTGCGCAGCTGTGGGCTGCGCAGCACGGTGACCCCGGTGGCGGGGAACTCCTGGTGCACCGTGAGCCCCACCTGCCGCGCGAGCGCTTCGCGGCCTTCGGCATCGATGCCGAAGGCAAAGGCCGCCAGCACCTGTGGCGTCGGGAACATCAGGCCGCCCAGATCGTCGACGTACGCCGCAGCGGCGAAGGTGACGCCGGGCATGTGGGCGATGGTGTTCACCAGGTCCTGTTGCGCCTCCGGCGTCAAGGCACCGGTGTTCAGCACCACCCAACCGTGCACCGCATGCGGTTCGACGCGACCGGATCCCAGCCCCAGCTCCGGCAGGCCCTCGCGCAGGATCGTGGCGTACCGCTGGGGATCGGGATGCACGGCGATCCGGGTGGGGTCCGGGCGAAGGGCGACGTGCGCCTTGTGGCGGACCACGGTCGGTGGCTGTGCCGCGTGGACCGGTCGGGGAGCGAGAAGCAGGAGGAGCGCACCGAGGAACAGGGTCAGGGTGGTGCGGGGCTGCCATCGGGCAGCTGCGGATGTGCAGCGCATGTGGGGTGGGTTGCGGTGAAGGTAGGGGACACGGCCGACTCGGAATGGCGCGAGCGGAACGGGGCCCGCATCAAGGTCCCAGGCCGTCACATCAGGATGCTGCGCGTGTCCGCACGCCACCACGTCATCGGGCTTCCATGCCGCATGCGAAGGAAGGTCAGATCAGGCTCCCGGCCCGATCAGGGCGACCACGAACGATCGCGATTAGCTTCGTGAACATGAACCCACGACGCCTGCCTGCGGCCACAAGCCGGCCGCTGTTCCTCCTCGTCGCACTCCCTGCGCTCTGCCAGGCCCAGTTCGGTCCTCCGCAGCTTGTGCACGAGGCACCGATCCGTTCCTTGCAGCGCAGCGCGGTGGGGGATGTGGACGGCGACGGCCTGAACGACATCGTGCTGGGTGCGGACTTCCGCGCGGACCTGGGGTGGATGAAGGGGCTGGGGCCCGATGCGTTCGGACCGGTGCGCGTACTGGAGCCCCAGAGCACGGGCATCACCGAACTTCGGCTGGCCGACCTGGATGCGGACGGCGACATGGACATCCTGGCGAGCACCGATGACGGGAGCATCTTTTGGAAGGCCAACGACGGAGGGGCCAACTTCGGCGCACGGCAGATGCTGCTCACCGGTGGGGCCAACCAGTTCGCCTTCTTCGACCTGGCCGATCTGGACGGCGACACCGATGCGGACCTGAGCTACGCGGTGGCCGAGACCGGGGTGGCCGCCTGGTGCGAGAACCTGGGTGGCGGCGCATTCAGCCCGGCGACGGCATTGACCCCGAGCACCTTCGGTGCGGGGCTGGTGCAGGCCGGTGATCTGGACGGGGATGGCGATACGGACCTGTTGATCGGTGGGGCCACCCTCGTGCGCTGGTACGAGAACGACGGCACGGGCCTCTTCACGGCCACGCACGACGTGTACACCGGCAGCAGCAACCATGCCCAGTTGGTGCTGGGTGATGTGGATGGCGATGCGGATCCGGACATCGTGGGGGCCACGGGATCATCCGGAGCGAACGACTTCGAGCTGCGCCTGTATACGAACAACGGGGCCGGCGCCTTCTCCGCGGCCACGGTGGTGCAGACCTATGTGCATGTGAACAACGGCTTGGAGCTGGTGGATGTGGACGGCGATGGGGACCGCGACATCCTGGCCCGGGCGACCGCACCGAACGACGGCCTCTTCCGCATCCGGAAGTACGTCAACAGCGGCACCGGCACCTTCGCCACACCGGTCGTGGTCGATCAGCTGCACATGAACCACTTCCGCAGTGGCGATGTGGACGCGGATGGTGATCGTGACCTGGTGGTGCTCTACGAGGGAGGACACATGGTGGAGGTGCGGGACAATGCCGGTGACGGCCTGTTCGCCGTGCCCATCACGCACCACGCGGACTACGCCGGCTGCACGCGGACCCAGGCGGTGGACATGGACCAGGATGGGGACCTGGACATCGCCACATCGCAGTCCAACGTGGGCGGCATCATTTGGTACGAGGATGTCGGTGGCCTCGATTTCGATGTTCCGCACGTCGTGGTGGCCGATCGGTCTTACGCCGCTGTGGTGATGGAGGTGAAGGACATGGATGCCGATGGGGTGGTGGACATCGTGGCCTCTGAAGGGACCACGGGGTTCGTGTACTGGATGCGCGGGCTCGGCGCAGGGGCCTTCGGGCCCCGTGTCAACCTGTATGCCTTGGCCGACGGATCGAGCAGCTTCGCGCTGGTCGACCTGGATGGGGATGGCGACGAGGACATCGTGGTCCCATGTCCCCAACAAGGGCGGGTCATCTGGATCCGCAACGAAGGCAACGGCACGTTCGCCCTGCCGGCGTTCCCCAACATCGGCACCGGCCTGCAGGGTCCGGTGCGGGCGGTGCCCATGGATGTGGATGGCGATGGGGATACGGATGTGATCAGCTCCGCATCCACCAACGGCAACATCCAATGGCACCGCAACGATGGCTACAACGGTCCCGGGACACCCGTGAGCACCACGATCACCGCCAGCGGCGCGGACGCTGGCACCCTCTGCCTGTTGGACGTGGATGCGGACGGCGAGGAGGACATCGTGTACGAGCGGATCTCGGACCATGCCCTGGTCTGGCGTCAACGCACAGGGCCCTCCACCTTCGCAGCGGCAGCGGTGCTCACCACGGTCATCGGGAACGCAGAGAGCATGGTGGTGCACGATGTGGACCAGGACGGTGACGGCGACCTCTTGTTCCGGATCGGTTTCGGCGGCGATCAGTTCTGGTCCCGGAACGACGGAGCGGGTGTGTTCGCGGCAACGGCGGTGCTCCTCGCCGGTGCAAGCGCCCTGGGCTTCGCCGACCTGGATGGTGATGGCAGCGATGACGTCATTTACCACCTCGGGGTGCAGGAGCAGTTGGTGTGGTCGGGCAACCAGTTCAACATCAACACAGGCCTGTCCGCGTCCGAGCCCGTGCACCCGGGCACTGTCCGTGTCCATCCCAACCCCGCCACGGAGGCCTTCACCGTCAGCTGGTCGATGCCGGATGAGCCCACGCACCTCGAGCTGTTCGACGCCACGGGCCGTTGTGTGCTGGTTCAACGGATCAGTGGAGGGCAGCAGGCCGTTGTGCCCGGTGCGGGGCTGGAGCCGGGCCGCTACGTCTTGCGCGTGCGACGGGACGGGACGGTACTGGGCCGGAGCGCGGTGGTGCTTATGCGCTAGGCGCGCCCGTGGCGCAGCCTTCGGCGACGGACCTATGGTGCGTTCGTGTGCAGCAACTCCACGACCTGCGCACCGTCATCGCCGACGATGAACAGGTGGTAGGGCCCGGGCGCCAGGACGGCCACTTCGAGCGCCAATGGGGCTGAAGGTGTGAGCGTGGCACGGTGTTCCGGTGGGTTCGCTGCCGCTGCTGGTGGCGCGGGATCGGTCGATCCACCAGTGTCCACACCTACGCAACACATCGGCAACCGTTGCTGCAACGCCCCGTCTTGCAGGGCGTGGCCCCGGGCACCAACGCTTGGCGCTTCAGATCCATGCGTCGACCCGTCCTTGTGGCCGCTCTGCTGGCCGCTTCCTGCTCCCAGGCCCAGACCCTGCTGCCCAACATGCCCGACCCGAACCTCGATGTGTACGCCATCGAGAAGATCGGCGGCACGGTGTACATCGGCGGCGGCTTCACCACGGTGAACGGCCAGCCGTACACGCGCCTGGCCCGCTTCAACGCGGCCACCGGTGCACTGGACAGCTGGGCCCCGCAGGTGGACAACAACTACGTGAACACCATCACGCGTGCGGGCGACAAGCTGATCGCCGGCGGCTCCTTCAGCGCGGTGAACGGCCAGTCGCGGCTGGGCATCGCCATGTTCGATCTGGCCACGGGTGCGCTCGAGCCGTGGAACGATGTGGCCAACTTCGTCAGTTGGCGCCAGGGCGTGGCGGCGCAGGGCAGCACCTTCTACTACTGCCCGTTCAGCCCCTGCCGCATCGTGGCGGTGGATGCCACCACCAGCCTGCCCACCGGCTGGGAGAGCACGCCGAATTTCGAGGAGCAGGGCTACATCAATGCGCTGCTGGTGGCCGATGGCTTCGTGTACGCGGGGGGCGATTTCCGCTTCGCATCCGGATCGAGCGTGTATGATGACCTGTGCCGCTTCCACCTGTCCACGGGTGAACTGGACAGCACCTGGCACCCGCAGCCGGCGGTGAACAACTTCGGGGTGACGGCCATCGTGCGCACCAACGACCACGTGGTGGTGGGCGGCGACTACGACATGATCGCCGGGCAGAGCCGCAAGGGCGTGGCAGCGTTCGATCCGGGCGGCGCGCTGGCGCCCTTCAACCCGAACAACAGCAGCTACGAGGTGCTGAGCCTGTTCCCGGGCGGCGACCGCATTTGGGTGGGTGGCAACTCGTACCTGATGGGCGGCCAGACGCGCTACCGGATCGCCCAGCTCGATCTGGCCACGGGGGCAGCCACCTGCTGGAACGCTGCCCCGATCAGCAACGGCTGGAGCACGGTGCAGGCCATCCTTGTGGCGGGTGACACGGTGTACGCGGGCTCCTTCGGTGGACCTGAGCTGGCCGTGCTCGTGGGTGGTCCCCTGCCACCGGCCCCGGCGGCCATCACCGGCCCGACCGCAGTGGCACCGGGTTCGGTCATGACCTACACCGTGCCCTTCATCGCCGGCCACACGTGGACGTGGACCATCAGCGGCGGCACCGGAAGCTCCACCACCAACAGCATCGACGTCACCTGGGGTTCCGGCCCGGTGGGCGTGGTGTCCGTGGTGACCAACAACACCGGACAATCCAACTGTTCCAGCGATCCCACGGAACTGCAGGTGTCCATCTCGGGCACCAATGGTCTGGGTGCGAGGGGGGTGGAGGGAACAGGGATCGTGCTGTTCCCGAACCCGACCACGGGCCGGCTCACGATCCGGCGGGAGAATGACGCACCAGCGGAGATGGACGTTCGCGTGGTGGATGCGCTCGGTCGTGAACTGCGATCGGCCCAGCTGCGGGGATCAGCCGTGCAGCTGGATCTGGGCGGCCTGCCGGGCGGCTGCTACGGCGTGTTGGTGAGCACAGCCGATGGCGTGTGGTCCGGTCGCGTGATGAAGGAGTAGGTCGCCCTACGCCCGCACCACGCGTATGCGCACCACGGAGCCATCCGCACCGCGCAGCACCGCGCAATAGGCCCCACTGGGCAACGGGGACAGGTCCAGCACCACCTCCAAGGCGCGGGGCGCGGTCACCAGCACGGCGCGCCCGTGTGCGTCGAACAGTTCCACCGAGTCGAGGCGATCACCGGTTGATCGCAGCAGCACCACGCCATCGGTAGGCACCGGCTGCGCCGTCACCTCCAGCGCCCGTTGCTCGAGGATGGCCGTGGTTCCGGGGTCGTAGAGCACGGCACCACCGGGTACCGTGTTGTGGCCACTGCCGGGACCCGTGTTGCCCGGCGCCACCGTGCCGTAGTAGGTGGGGCCGATGACGTACGGATAGGCCGGCTCCAGCTGATCGTTCAGGGTGACGAAGTAGGCGTAGATACCGCCCGGGTATTCGGGCGTTACGCCGTAGCGACCGTTGTGTTCGTCCAGCTCGCCGCTGCCGGCCACGTACTCATGGTCCTCGATGAAGGCGCCGAGCGGATATTGGGCGTTGACGGTGGGTCCGTACTGGTTGGCGGGCAGGGCGGTGCCATCGGGCAGGGTGGTGCGGGCGGTGATGCCGCGGTGCTGGTAGCTGCTGCGCATGCGCACGATGCCCCCGGTACCATCGGGGTTGGCGAAGCCGTAGGCGCCGTACACGGGATACCCGTCGAACGCGTAGCCGATGAGATCGCTGTGCTGCTGGTCGTTCAAATGGTCGTAGAGGCAGTTGGGCGACACGTGGTGGTGGTACTCGCCGTTGGGCGCGGGATGGCCCAGGCAGAGGTCGAAGCTGCTGCCCTCCCAGAACAGCGCATCGCGGTTCCACACGCCCTGGTTGTTGTAGCTCATGCCGTCAAGTGCGTTGAAGATGCTGACGCCGTTGCGCCACACGCCGATGTGTCCGAGTTGGGTGGCCACCGCCGTTCCGGTGTTGGGCTGCGGTGTGCGGGTGAGGCGGAAGCAGAAGTCCTGATTGGCGGGGCTGTTGGGGTTGCCGGCCCACGGGCCGATGTCGTAGCCCGGGATGCAGGTGCTGGTGACGTACACGTCCGCTGCGGTGTAGTGCACGCTGAGGACGTTGGTGGCGATGCCGCCGTAGCCGGTCTCGTTGCCGGGGTTGATGATCCAGGAAGTGACCTCCGGGCCTTGGGCGAAGGTGGTGGTGGTGGCCAGCAGGAGGGGGAGGTGGAGCGTGCGCATCGGGTCGGAGCTGGGCTTTGGACCGCAAGGTCGCCCAAAGGTTCAAGGACCACCTCGCGCGAATGGTCCATGTCGCTGGCGCGGACCGGTGATCCGTGCCAACGACCAGCTGGTGTCCAGGTCCGGAGATCGCGGTGAACGGGTCGGGCTCACCATCCGCCGCAAGCCGGCCGAGCGGCAGGTCGGCCGCGCATCGGTGGAGCGCGAGCGCGGGAAGGCGAGCACGTTCCCGGTGAGGATCCCGTACTTCACGGTATGAAGGCCGCTGGAGACCGATTGACACAGGTCAGCGGTCGCGGACCCGGCGAGGAACCAATTTTGATCCGGCCCGTATACGCGGCTTTTGCACGAACCCCGCCCACCGATGAGCACCACCCCCCACCTCCGATGGCTCCATGAGGTCGAACTGAAGGACATCTCCTCCGTGGGCGGCAAGAACGCCAGCCTTGGCGAGATGATCCAGCACCTGGGCAAGCTGGGGGTGAACGTACCTGGTGGCTTCGTGGTCACCGTCGCGAGCTACGAGGCCTTCATCGCACACAACGAACTGGACCAGAAGATCCGCGACATCGTGTCCGGCCTCGATGCGGATGATGTGGAGAACATCCGCCGCACCGGCCTTGCAGTGCGCACCCTGATCAAGAACGGCAAGTTCCCCGAGCCGATCTGGAAGGGGATCATGGCCCACTACGATGAGCTCAGTGGCAAGTATGGCCAGGAGGCCACCGATGTGGCCGTGCGTTCTTCCGCCACGGCCGAGGACCTGCCGGATGCGTCGTTCGCCGGGCAGCAGGAGACCTACCTCAACATCCGCGGACATCAGGACCTGATCGCCGCGGTGCGCAACTGCTTCGCCTCGCTGTGGACCGACCGTGCGATCGTATACCGTCAGACCCGCGGCTATGACCACTTCGACATCGGCCTCAGCGTGGGCGTGCAGAAGATGGTGCGCTCCGACCTGGGCGCCAGCGGCGTGGCCTTCAGCCTCGACACCGAGAGCGGGTTCAAGGACGTGGTGCTGATCAACGGCAGCTATGGATTGGGCGAGATGGTGGTACAGGGCGCGGTGAGCCCCGACGAGTTCATCGTATTCAAACCCACGCTGGCCAAGGGCTACAGCGCCATCATCGAGAAGAAGATCGGCAACAAGGACCGCAAGATGATCTATGGTGTGGAGCCCGGGAAGCCCACTTCCGTGATCCCCACCGAACGCGCCCAGCGCAACCGCTTCTGCGTCACCGACGAGCAGGCCTTGGAGATCGCGCGCAGTGTCGTGGCCATCGAGACGTACTACAGCGACAAGAAGGGCACCTGGTGTCCCATGGACGTGGAGTGGGCGGTGGACGGGCTCACCGGCGGCCTCTTCATCGTGCAGGCCCGGCCGGAGACCATCCACAGCCGCAAGGCCGACGACCGCGTGGTGGAGTACAAGCTTGACCATCCCGAAGGGGTCGCGCAGCCGAAGGTGATCACCAAGGGCATCGCCATCGGCGATCGCGTCGGCGCCGGCACGGTGCGCATCCTCTACAGCCTCGATGGCCGTGGGGGCGGCATGGACGGCAAGGACTTCAAGCAGGGCGATGTGCTGGTGACCGACATGACGGACCCCGACTGGGAGCCGATCATGAAGAAGGCCAGCGCCATCATCACCAACAAAGGCGGCCGCACCTGCCATGCCGCCATCGTGGCGCGCGAGATGGGCGTGCCCGCCATCGTGGGCTGTGGCAATGCCACCGACCTGCTGGACACCGGGATGCAGGTCACCGCCAGTTGCTGCGAGGGCGACAACGGCGTCATCTACGAGGGCATCATCCCCTTCCGCAAGGAGGAGACGATGCTCACCGACCTGCCCGAGGTGCGCACGCCCATCATGCTCAACGTGGCCAGTCCCGACCTCGCGTTCAAGTTCGCCGCACTACCCAATGCTGGTGTGGGCCTGGCGCGCGAGGAGTTCATCATCAACAACTACATCCAGGCGCACCCGCTGGCCCTGCTGCAGCACAAGGAGCTCGGCGATGTCACCCTCAGCGGCAAGATCAGCTACCTCATCCACGGCTACGAGGACGAGGAGACCTACTTCGTGAAGCGCCTGAGCTACGGCATCGCCAAGATCGCCGCGGCCTTCCACCCCAACAAGGTGATCGTGCGCTTCAGCGACTTCAAGAGCAACGAGTACCGCAACCTGCTCGGGGGCGAGCACTACGAGCCGCACGAGGAGAACCCGATGATCGGCTGGCGCGGCGCCTCACGCTACTACAGCGACACGTACAAGGAGGCCTTTGGCCTGGAGTGCAAGGCCATCCGGCGGGTGCGCGAGAAGATGGGCCTGAAGAACGTGGTGGTGATGATCCCCTTCTGCCGCACGGTGGAGGAACTGCTCGCGGTGAAGAAGGTGATGAAGGAGTACGGGCTCGAACGCGGCAAGGAGGGCCTGGAGCTCTACCTGATGGCCGAGATCCCCAGCAACATCCTCATGGCCGAGGAGTTCGCGCAGCACATCGATGGCTTCTCCATCGGCAGCAACGACCTCACGCAGCTCACCCTCGGGCTGGACCGCGACAGCGCGCTGGTCTCGCACCTCTACGACGAGCGCAACCCCGCCGTGAAGCGCATGCTGGAGCAGCTCATCCGCACGGCCAAGCGCACGGGCACCAAGGTGGGCATCTGCGGGCAGGGCCCCAGCGATCACCCCGATTTCGCACAATTCCTCGTGGAGCTCGGCATCGACTCCATCAGCGTGACGCCGGACAGCCTGTTGAAGACCCGTCGGGCCATCGCCGAAGTGGAGCAGGCTGTGGTGATGAAGGGCGCGTGAGCCCCTTCATTCGTGGATGATCCGGATGCCGCGGTTCTTTATTGGCCGCCCAGCTTGAAGTCGATCGGCAACGTCATCTGCGAGGCCACCGGCTTGCCGTCCTTCGCCGCGGGTGTCCAGGCGGGCATGGCGCTCACCACGCGCAGGGCCTCCTGATCGAGGTCACTGCGCACGCCGCGCTTCAGGGATGCATCCGTCACGCGGCCATCGGCCTGCACGGTGAAGGCGATGTACACGGTGCCTTCCACGCCGTCGGCACGCGCCCCGGCCGGATAGGTGACGGCCTTGCCGAGGTAGGCGGCCAGTGCAGGCATGCCGCCGGGGTATTCCGCGCCGCGGTCGGATCCCGGGAGCACCACGGCATCGGCATCAGGAGCGGAAAGGGGTGTTGCAGCGATCCAGGCCAGGCCGAGCATGGCGAAGGCGAGGGTGGGCAGTGCGCGGGCCAGGGCCCGGCGCGGGGAAGGGGAGGTGGTCAACATGAGCATGCGGGTGTTCAGGAATGAGCGGTTGAAGGGATGGAGCAGGTGTCGCGGGTCCGTGCCCAGGGCATGGGCGAGCAGGTTGAGGGCGTAGTCCGGAGCGGTCCGCGCCGCGGCGCGGTCGGCCTGCAGCTCGTGCACCAGGCGCAGTTCGCGCAGCGCCATCCACCACAGCGGGTTCGTCCAGCACAGCGCGGCCAGCAGCTCGAAGGCGATGACGTCGTAGGAATGGCCAAGGCGCACATGCGCCAGTTCGTGCTGCCGAACGGCCTCCCGTTCCGCTCCGGCCAGATGCACCGGCAGATGCACGCGGCCCAGAAAGGCCATGGCCGTGGGTCCGCCCTGACGCACCGCCTGTCCTGCGGAGGCGATGCGCCACAGGAGACGGACGATCAGCACGAGGCTCACACCGCAATGCACGGCGATCACGCTCGCCGCCGGTTCGAGCGGTGCGCCGGCATCCGGGCGCACGGTGATGAGGGGCAGGGCGACCGGGGCCAGGGCCGCCGACACGGCCGTGCGGGGAAGCAGCGGAAGGGCGACCGCCCAAACGGGGATCAGCAACAGGAAGGCGCGGCGGGCGCCGAGCAGCGGGCTGTTGCGCAGGCCCACGACATAGGCGATAAGGAGGACCGCGAAGGCGATGTTGGCCTGCAGGTAGAAGGGGAGGAGGTCCATGTCAGCGCTTGCGTTGTTGCTTCAACAGGGCGATGAGCGCTTCCAGCTCGCGTGCATCGATGTCGGCCCGTTCGATGAAGCTGGACACCAGGGCCTGCGGCGAACCGGCGAAGTAGTCCTTCAGCAGGCGGCGCGCGCTGCGGTGGCCGTATTCGGCCTTCAGGACCCGGGCGCTGTAGCGGTGGCTGCGGCCCATCACCTCATGGTCCACGAAGCCCTTGGCCTCCAGGATGCGCACGATGGTGCTTACTGTGGTGATGGCCGGCCGCGGCTTCGGCATCGCCTGTCGAATGTCCTTCACAAAGGCGGGTCCGATGCGCCACAGCACCTGCATCACTTCCTCCTCGGCACGGGTCAAACGTTCCATCGCCGCAAGAATAACGAAGGAATTAGTCGAAGGACGAAGAAATTAGTTGAACGGTTGGGTCATGGGCAGGACCGGGGTCGTTCCGGCGGGGAATGGACCGATCCGGATGTATGGAGGACCGTGGTGTAGATTTCGGCCATGCGCTGGGATGCACTTCGCACCGTGGTGGCCGTGCTGGCGATCACCATCTGGGTCTCGATCAACGAGTTCGTGCGCAACCAGGTCGTGCTGGCCGAGCACTGGACCGTACACTACGCCGGGCTGGGCCTCACCTTCCCGGCCGCTCCGCTCAATGGGGCCGTGTGGGGTCTCTGGGCCCTGCTCCTCGCCGTGGCGGTGGTGTGGCTGGCGCAGCGCTGCACGCTCTGGGCCGTGGGGCTCACCGCGTGGTGGGTGGGCTTCCTGCTCATGTGGGTGGTGATCGGCAACCTGGGCGTGCTGCCGATGGGCATCCTGCCGGTGGCCGTGCCGTGGAGCCTGCTGGAAGCCTTCGGTGCGGCGTGGATCGCGCGGCGGTTGAAGTGATGCGGGGTGCCTCAGGCTGGGATCGAGCTCAGGTAGCCTTGGTGCGCGAGCCGTTCACCCATGCCCATGTACGCCTCCTTGGGTTCGGGGCGCCAGGTGGCCAGGCCGTCCACGTACCGGTTGTACATGCAGAAGGCGGCGGCGATCAGCACCGTGTCGTGGATCTCCACATCCGTGGCCCCGGCGGTGCGAGCCGCAGCGATGTCGGCCTCCGTCACCTTCAGTCCGCCCTCCTGCACGTGCCTGGCGATGGCCAGCAGGGCGCGCATCTTGGGGCTCAGCGGCTCGTCGGGCAGGCCGGCCTTGATGGCGTCGATGAACTCGGGCCCGCGCTGCAGGTGCGCGGCGGCGGCCGCTCCATGGCAGTGGTGGCAGAAGTGACAGTTGTTCCACCAGCTCACCGAGGAGGCGATGAGCTCGCGCTCGCCACTGGTCAGGGTGGAGGGGCCCCGCAGCAGCACCTCCACCAGGGCGTTCAAGGGCTCGGCGGTCTCGGGCCGGAAGTGCATGAGCCCGACGATGCCGGGCAGTTCCTCGTTGCGCAGGGTGATGTGGGCCATGGGGATGCGGTGGATGTGCTCCGAAGGTCCTGCGCACGCGAAAGGGATGAGCACGTTGCTGGACCAAGCTCGGCGCAAAAGGGGCGGATCACCCTCCTTGTGATGCGGACCGGCCAAGGCGATGGGGTGGCCGGTGGTTCATTGGTTCCAATGACACGCCGAATGTCCGGTTCCCGGAGCTTCGCTGGACCAAAACCCTACCGGACATGCGGACCTCGATCCATCTCTGTGCTGTCGCCCTGCTGGCCGCAGCCCCCACCTCGGCACAACAGTTCATCACGCCCATGGATGCCTCGGGCATCATGATGTCCAAGGAGGTCCATGTCTTCACCCTGGACGGCAAGGATATCTCGGGTACCGTGCCCTCCTGCATGCTGAACATGGGCCAGTTGCAGTCCATCACCATCAAGACCGCTTCCGGTGAGAAGCTCAAGTTCAAGGCGGAGGAGCTCTCCGAGGTGCGCGTGAAGCCCTCGAAGTTCATGAACGTGACCACGATGCTCTCGCAGCCCAACATGAGCAAGTTCCTCAAGCAGGACTTCGGCGAGGTGCTCAACCGCGAGTGGGTGTTCTACGTGCAGACCTCGCCGCCCGGCAAGGACAAGAAGGTGATGATGCAGCTGCTCAATCCGGGCTTCGACAAGAAGATGAAGGTGTTCCAGGACCCGATGGCCGAACAGACCGGAGGCGGGGATGACAAGTCCTATTTCGTGGTGAAGGCCGGCAGCGGGGAGGCCATCAAGGTGAAGAAGAACATGTACAAGAAGGAGGCGCTCACCACCGTGTTCGGCGACTGCAAGGTGATGGTGGAGTTCTACAGCGGCGACAAGTTGCGTCTGGAGGACTTCGCCGAGCACGTCTTCATCCACGACCAGCTCTGCGAGTGAACGGAGTGGGTCCGGTGGGGCGCGATCAGTGCGCCGCCCCGCCCCACACCGTATCGATCACCGCACGCTGCGCCTCCGTGGTGAGGTGCAGGGGGTCGCGCCACAGGGCCTTGTCCGTCGGGAAGAGGCCCGGACGGTCCAGGTCGATCACCGGCGCCAGTTCGCGGAGGCGCTCCAGATAGCGCGCGCGCAGCGGCTCAAGGCCGGCCTCGGTATAGATGCGCTGCACCTCCGGATGGGTGGGGTACTCCACGAACCGGAGGGAGCAGCCCAGCGCGGTGCAGCGTGCGGCGATCCGTTCCAAGCGCCCGAACGCGGCGCTGTCCAGCGAGAAGTCGTTCGCGTTCGTGCGCTCCATCTCCAGCACGCGCTGCCAATGGTCGGGCGGCAGCGCATCGTACTGTACGGTGGAGGGCAGCACGGCACTGCGCAGGTTCAGCAGGGTGGCCTCCAGCACGCGGCGGTTGCTCAGGTACAGGAAGGGCTGGTCCAGCAGCAGCCGGGGTTCGCTGTAGAGGTCCCAGTCCATGCCCCGGTTCATGCCGCGGAACGAGACCTGCACCACCACCTCCTTCAGCGGGGCCTGTGCGGCGAAGGTGAACAGGTCGGCCAGGGTGCGCGTGTTGCCGCCGGGCACGCCGAGGTTGTAGTAGCGGTGGCCGCAGACCGCCTGCAGGTGGTCCAGGTCGAAGTGCGAGAGGCGTGAATCGCCCAGCAGGATGCGGTCCTGAGGGGCGCGCCGCAGCTCGATCAGCTTCCACAGCAGGTTGCTGAAGGGCATGGTGCGCCCGTCGTGGTACAGGTTCTTCCGCTTGAGCGCCTCGGGGATGAGGTGCGAACGATCGAAGTAGGTGTAGGGGTCCACCACCAGCACGGTGCCGAAGACCAGCGCGAAGGGCAGGGCCAGCGCGGCGATCCAGCGGAAGAGGCGGCGGGTGCTCATCTAGAACTGGAAGTAGATGAAGGGCGAGGTGTGGTAGTAGCTGCCCAGAAAGATGATGCTGCCGATGAGGCCGGTGTACAGGGCCCAGCGCTGCCAGGCGCTGCGTTCGGCCAGCCAGGTGGTGGCGCCCTTGCGGCGGTCCAGCCATTGCACACCTTCCATGGCGGCGATGCCGGCCACGGCGAGCACCATCTCACCGCGCCCGGCGCCCACGAGCGGTGCCCACAGGCTGAAGGCATCGGCGGTGAGGAAGCCGTCCAGGCCGGTGAAGAGGTTGCCCACGATGTGGAAGGCGTCCTGCACGCTGTTGGCGCGGAAGAAGATCCAGGCCAGGTCCACCAGCAGGAAGGTGGTGATCACCTGCTGGGCCATGTGCAACCGGGGCCAGCGGTGCAGGCCGATCAGCTGCCCCAGGCGCGTCCTTCCGCCTTCGGTGACGATGGCGCCGATGAGGAACAGGCCGTGCAGGCCGCCCCAGATGATGTAGGTCCAGGCCGCGCCGTGCCACAGGCCGCTCAGCAGGAAAGTGATGAGCAGGTTGTAGTAGCGGCGCCAGGTCAGCACGCGGTTGCCGCCCAGCGGGATGTACACGTAGTCGCGGAACCAGGTGCTGAGGCTGATGTGCCAGCGGCGCCAGAACTCGCTGATGTTCGTGCTGGCGTATGGCGTGCGGAAGTTGCGCATCAGGTCGATGCCCAGGCAGCGCGCGGCGCCGAGGGCGATGTCGCTGTAACCGCTGAAGTCGCAGTAGATCTGCACCGCGAAGAGCAGCGAGGCCAGGATGAGCGCCGGGCCGTCGTGGGTGTACGGCGCGTCGTACACATGGTCCACCATGGCGCCCACGCGGTCGGCGATCATGATCTTCTTGAAGAAGCCCCAGGCCATGAGGCGCAGGCCGCTGGCCAGCAGGCCGGGGTCGAAGGCCATGGGCAGGTGCAGCTGCCGCAGCAGGTTGCCGGGGCGCTCGATGGGGCCGGCCACGAGCTGGGGATAGAACATCACGTACAGGCTGAAGATCCCCAGATGGCGCTCGGCGCGTTGCCGGCCGTAGTACACCTCGATGGTGTAGCTCAGGCTTTGGAAGGTGTGGAAGCTGAGGCCGATGGGCAGGATGATGCCCAGGTCGGGGATGGTGTAGCCGGTCCAGCCCGCGGCCCGCACCATCGCCTCGATGTTCTCGGTGAGGAAGCCGTAGTACTTGAAGATGGCCAGCACGCCCACGTTGGCCACGATGCTGGCGATGAGCCAGCGCCTGCGCACCACACCCTCGCTGCGTTCGATCAGCAGCCCGGCCCCGTAGTCCACCGCGATGGTGAAGGCCAGGATGAGGATGTACACCGGCACGAAGGCCATGTAGAACCAGCAGCTGGCGGCCAGCAGCATCGGCCAGCGCCAGCGGTGCGGCAGCAGATGGTACGTGGTGGTCACCACCACGAAGAAGACCAGGAAGGCGATCGAGTTGAAGATCATCGGCCCCCCGCGCCGCGCGGCGGGAGGCAAATGTCGGTGAACTGCGCCGCACCGGCACGGCCCAGGTGGCTGCCGTCCACGTACAGGGCATCCGGCCAGCGGTGGTCGTTGCCGTCGATCACCGTGTGCCCAAGGGGTTCCAGCATGGTGCGCAGGCGGCCGACATGGGTCTGTTGAAGGGCATCGAGCGCCGGGGTGCGCAGGCCGTCACGGTAGGCGCATTGCACCACCACCAGCTTCACGCCGCGTTGCTTCAGCCAGCCGGCGAAGTGGGCGAGGGCCGCATAGCGCGCGTCATCCAGCTGGCCGGCGTCAGGAGGTGTTTCGTTGAAGCGGCTTTGGTCGATGCGGTCGGCAGGCACGTCAAGGGTGGCGCCGCCATGGGCGTCGAAGCCCAGGTATTCGTAGTTGCCGGGGTCGTGGAAACGGATCCGGTTGGCCTCGGCCTGGCGCAGGAGATACGGCGCGTCCCAGTGGCGCAAGTAGCTCAGGACGAGCGGCTCTCCATCCATGAAACGTGCCATGGCCGCACTGTCGGTACCCAGCTGGCGCCCGGCGCTCCGGAAGTCCATCAGGTTGGTGGCCACGAGCACGGTGTGCGGGCGCAGGTGGTCGGTGAGCAGGGTGCCCAGCACCGGGAGCTCGGCCGCGCCAAGGCCCCAGGCCGCCGCGTTCACATAGCGTTCCGTGCCGAAATGGGCCACCACGCCGGCGCTCGCCAGGTTGTTCAGCGTCATGGAGGAGCCCACCGCAAGGACGTCCACCCCGTCGGAGAAGTGCGCGCGTACGAAGGCGAGCTTCTCGTTCAGGGCGATGTTGTTGGTGATGCGGGGCGCCGGCACGGTGTCGCGCAGCAGCAGCAGGTAGGCGAGGGGGATCGCCAGGGCGGGCAGGCCCAGCAGCGCGCAGCGGAGGATGAAGCGCCCCACCATCAGAACTGGAAGTAGATGAACTCACCGCCGCCGAGCGGAGCGGTGAGGGTGAGCACGGCGATGACGCCATAGTACACCAGCCGGCGCACGGGCATGGGCAGCAGCCCGTCGAGCTGCAATCCGTACTGCCGTTCACGGGCCAGCCACTCGATCACCAGGGTGATGCCGATGCCCAGCAGGGCGAAGGCCAGGACCTTCTTGTCCGCGATGAACGGTGCGTGCAGCAGCGTGGGCGAGGCGATGGCGCCCAGGATGTCGAAGGCCTGCGCCATGCTCTCGGCACGGAAGAAGGTCCAGGCGAAGCAGGCCAGCAGGAAGGTGGTGAGCAGTTGCAGCGCTTCGCGGGCGCTGGGAAGCAGGCGGCCGGCGGCCACCGTATCGCTCATGGCGTGGTGCGTGTCGCGCAACAGCAGGGGCAGGAAGAGCAGGCCGTTCACCGCGCCCCAGGCCACGAAGGTCCAGTTGGCACCGTGCCAGAAGCCGCTCACCAGGAAGATGATGAGCACGTTGCGCACGGTGCGTGCCTTGCCGCCGCGGCTTCCGCCCAGGGGGATGTAGAGATAGTCGCGGAACCAGGTGCTGAGGCTGATGTGCCAGCGGCGCCAGAACTCGGCGATGTCGCGGCTGAAGTAGGGGTAGGCGAAGTTGCGCATCAGCTCGAAGCCGAACAGCCGCGCGCAGCCGATGGCGATGTCGCTGTAGCCGCTGAAGTCGCCGTAGATCTGGAAGGCGAAGAGCAGCACGGCCAGCGCCAGGGTGCTGCCATCGTGCGCCTCGTGCGCGCTGAACACGGGGTTCACAAAGGCGGCGCAATTGTCCGCCACCACCACTTTCTTGAAGAGGCCCCAGAGCATCTGGCGCACACCGTCGTATGCGGCCGCCTCGTTGAAGCGCCGCTCGGTGCCGAACTGCGGCAGCATGTGCCGGGCGCGCTCGATGGGACCGGCCAGCAGCTGGGGGAAGAAGCTCACGAAGGCGAAGAAGGTGGAGGCCTCGCGCACAGCGGGCAGCTGCCTGCGGTACACGTCGAAGGTGTAGCTCAGGCTCTGGAAGGTGTAGAAGCTGATGCCCACGGGCAGCACCAGCCCGAGCGGTCGTGCATCGATGGGCCGCCCCAGCAGCGTGAACGCGTCCACAAAGCTCTGCAGGAAGAAGTCGTAGTACTTGAAGAAGCCCAGGAGCCCCAGGTTGGCCGTCAGGCTCAGCCCCATCAGGAGCGTGCGGCGCGAGGGAGCCTCGGTGCGTGCCAGGGCCAGGGCCACCAGGTAGTCCACCCCGGCGGTGAAGAGCCACAGCCCCAGGAATCGCCAGTCCCACCACCCGTAGAACACGCATCCGGCCAGGATGAGGAAGGCGTTGCGCCAGGGCACCGAACGCCTGAACACACCCCAGTACAGGAGGAACACGATCGGGAGGAAGACCGCGAAGTCGATCGAGTTGAAGAGCATGCGGGAGGCGCGGGGAACGGCTTGTACGGCCCGGTGGGGTGGCGGGTTCCGGGGGAAGCGGACGACCGGACGCAGTGCCAAAGCTACCTGTCGATGCCCGGGTACGTGAGCGCTATCTTGGCAGGGCCATGCGCTTCGAACCGCGCATCATCGAGACACGCATCGCCACCATCACCCTGGTGCGCCCGGGCTTCATCGAGCAGCGCTACCGCCCGGGTGAACGGATCGACCTGCCCGGCTTCGCGGAGAACAAGCGCGCACGGCTCGAGCTGGCGCAGGGGAAGCCGTGCGTGATGCTGAGCATCATCCCCCGGGACATGGACTTCGACATGGAGGTCACCGGGGTGGACCATTTCGGTCCGGAGCGTGGGCAGGACACCCTGTGCGCCCTCGCGGTGGTGGTGCACGACAGCATGGCGGAAATGGTCACCAAGCTGTTCTTCACCTACTTCCCCACGGTGTTCCGCACGCAGGTGTTCAATGAGGAGTCCGAAGCGCGCCGGTGGTTGCAGCTGCAGTTGGCGGAGGTGATCCAGGAGGAGGAGCGGTAGCCGCCGCCACGGCGGATTACCAGTTGCTGTCCTGCGCGTGGACCGCTCGATGGCCGGTCCGCTGCGCCGGTGCAGGGCGTTCGGCGGTATCTTGGCGCTTGCCTACACCCCACACCATGGACACGGATCTCTCCGAACCGCACGGATCCCAGCAGATCACCTACGAGGACCGCTACTCAAGCTTGGGTATTCTGTTCTACAGCATCGCGGCCAGCGACCGATCGGTGGTGCAGGTCGAGCTCAAGGCGTTCCAGGACATGATGATGCAGCACTGGATGGCGACCGACCCCACGTTGGACGAAGCCGGTGTGGCCAGCGTGCGCTACATGGACATCGCCTTCGATGAAGCGCATCGCAGCGGCATGGACGCGGAGGAGGCCTTCGCCACCTTCGAGGCCGACCTGTTGCGCGAACCCGACCGCTATGATGCGTGGAGCAGGGACCTCATCCTGCGCACCGCCGACGCCATTGCCCAAGCCTCCGCCGGTGTGAACGCCAGCGAAGCGAAGTTCATCGGGCGGCTGCAGAAGTTGCTGGGCCGCTCCTGATCGGAACGGGTCGTCGAACACTGCTCCGGACCTGGTGGAGGCATGCCGGCCAACGGTACTTCAGGTCACTCGATCGCGAACTTGTGGGTGCTCATGCGCCCGTGCTCATCCCGGAGCAACAGCAGGTAGGCGCCCGCAGGGATGCCGCTCAGGTCAAGCTCCGCCTGACCATCGTGCACGGTGACCTGCAAGAGCGACAGCCCGGCAAGGTCGAGCACCTGAACGAACAGCGGTCCGCTCCGAGTGGTGTGGAGCTGAAGTGTGGGCGAGCTTGCTGGGACAGGGTTCGGGCCGATGGAGAGGTCGCTTCCCGGATCCGCATCAGCGACGGTCGTGGGAATGAGCGGCCCGCAGATGCATACCATGCACAATCCCGTGTCCGCGTAGAAGAGAAAGTCGCACGGCTGCGAGCAGAGGTCCATGAGGATGGTGTCTCCGACCACGTTCAATGGAATGGGCTGTCCCCATTGCGAGCCATCCACACAACCGGGCGGATCGAAGAACCATGTATAAGGACCTGGGCAGGCGCTCCACAAGGCCGAGTATGGTCCGAAGGCCCACACGCCATCGCATCCGTTGATGGGTGGGGTCACATAGTAGGTGTTAAGCGTGATCTGTGCCGAAGCACCGCTCGTGCACACGACGAGGGCCAGGAGCGCCGCCAGGCTTCGGAACCGCTTCATTCGGTGAAGCTAGCCCGGCCACTGAACAAGGGAGGCGGCCGTCCCATGCGTTCGTGAACAGGTCGATGTGCGGTCCGAAATGCCGCAGGGCCTCCGGTGGGAGACCCTGCGAGCGTGTGTCGTATGGCACAGGCAGGATGCCTGTGCGACCTTACTTGAACGCCGGGATGCCGGTCACCTCGGCTCCGGTGATCAGCAGGTGGATGTCGTGGGTGCCTTCGTAGGTCACCACGCTCTCCAGGTTCATCATGTGGCGCATGATGGGGTATTCGTTGGTGATGCCCATGCCGCCGAGGATCTGGCGGGCCTCACGGGCCACGGTGAGCGCGAGGTGCACGTTGTTGCGCTTGGCCATGCTGATCTGCTGCGTGGTGGCGCGGCCTTCGCTGCGCAGCACGCCCAGGCGCCAGGTGAGCAGCTGGGCCTTGGTGATCTCGGTGATCATCTCGGCCAGCTTCTTCTGGGTGAGCTGGAAGGCCCCGATGGGCTTGCCGAACTGGATGCGCTGTTTGCTGTAGCGGAGCGCCACATCATAGCACTCCATGGCCACGCCCAGCGTGCCCCAGGCGATGCCGTAGCGCGCGCTGTCCAGGCAGCCCATGGGGGCGCCCAGGCCGCTCTTGTTGGGCAGCAGGTTGCCCTTGGGCACCTTCACGTTGTCGAACACCAGCTCGCCGGTGGGGCTGGCGCGCAGGCTCAGCTTGCCGTGCGTGGTGGGGGTGGTGAAGCCCTCCATGCCGCGCTCCACGATGAGGCCGTGGATGCGGCCCTCGGTGTTCTCGGCCTTGGCCCACACGATGGCCAGGTCGGCGAAGGGCGCGTTGCTGATCCACATCTTGGCGCCGTTCAGCAGGTAGTGGTCGCCCATGTCCTTGAAGGTGGTGACCATGCCGCCGGGGTTGCTGCCGAAGTCGGGCTCGGTGAGGCCGAAGCAGCCGATCTTCTTCCCCTGCACCATGTCCGGCAGCCACTTCTTCTTCTGCTCCTCGCTGCCGTACTTCCAGATGGGATACATGGCCAGCGAGCCCTGCACGCTGCACAGGCTGCGCAGGCCGCTGTCGCAGCGCTCGATCTCCTGCATGATGAGGCCGTAGCTGATCTGGTCCAGTCCGGGGCCGCCGTATTCGGCCGGAACGAACGGGCCGAACGCGCCGATGTCGGCCAGGCCGGGGATGATGTCCTTGCTGAAGGTGGCCCGTTCGAAGCGCTCCTCGATGATCGGCTTGAGGTGCTTGCTCACGTGCTTGCGCGCGGTGTCGCGGATCAGCTTCTGCTCCTCGGTGAGCAGCTCGTCCACCAGGTAGTGGTCGTGGCTCTGGAACAGGTCGGTGGCGGCCTTGGCCGTGGTGCCGTTGGCGGAAGTGGTGGACATGCGAAGGGGGGTTCACGGTGGCGGGGAGGCCGCGCACCGGGCTGCAAAAGTAGCACGCCCACCCCCGCGCCGCCGGATACCTTTGCCCGCCGGCCATGGGCGAACCGCGGATACACGACCCCTTGAGCGCCGATTGGGTGGTGCTGGTCCTGCTGGCCGTGGCCGTTCAGCTGGCTTGGACGAACGTCGTTTCCCCCCGGAAATGGGGCCTCATCCTGGACGGAGCGTTCCGTGCACGGATCAGTCGGCGCAGCCTGAGGGAGGACATCGATCTGCAGGACCGCTCGATGCTGGGGCTGTTGGCGGCGCTGCTGGCCGGGCTCGCGTTGTTCGTTCAGCAGGCCCTGGTGATGCGCGGCATCGTGGGCGCGGGGCCGCTGGGCTATGGCGGGGTGGTGGCCCTGCTGATCGTGCTGGTGTTCGCGCAGGTGTTCGTCCTCCGGGCCTTGAGCTGGCTCTTCCAAGGGGATGGGGGCCTGGAGGAATACACCCATGCCATGGTGCTCAACCACCTGGTGCTGGGGGCGGCCCTGCTGCCCGTGGCGGTGCTGGTGGCCTTTCGGCCGGAGATGAGGGCCGTGCTCCTGCCTGTGGGTGGGGTGGTCGCTTCGGTGATCGTGCTGCTCCGATGGGGCCGTGCCGTGCTCATCGGGAGATCCGCAGGGGTCCCGCTCAGGCACATTTTCCTGTACCTTTGCGCCGCCGAGATCCTGCCTGTGCTCCTCGTTCTCCAGACCCTTCAGCGTTCCGGCCCATCCGCGTTCCAACTCCCCTAACCGAGCGGCCTTGAAGATCAAGACCATCCTCGTTTCGCAGCCGGAACCCACGGACGTCAAGTCCCCGTACCACGAGCTCGGCAGGAAGTTCGGCCTGAAGATCGACTTCAAGCCGTTCATCAAGGTGGAGGCCGTTCCGGCGCAGGACTTCCGCCAGGAGCGCATCAACATCCTGGACCACACCGCCATCGTGCTCACCAGCCGCAACGCGGTGGACCACTTCTTCCGCATGTGCAAGGAGCTCCGGCTCAACGTACCGGAGAGTATGAAGTACTTCTGCGTCAGTGAGAGCGTCGCATACTACGTGCAGAAGTACATCGTCTACCGCAAGCGGAAGGTCTTCATCGGCAAGAACACCTTCCAGGACCTGCTGGACGTGATCCGGAAGCACAAGGACGAGGTGTACCTGGTGCCGTGCAGCGACATCCAGAAGCAGGAGATCCCCGCGCTGCTCGACAAGGCGGGGGTGAAGTACACCAACGCGGTGTTCTACCGTACGGTGGCGAGCGACCTCAGCGACCTGAAGAACCTGAAATACGACATGCTGGTGTTCTTCAGCCCGGCGGGGATCGAAAGCCTGTTCAAGAACTTCCCGAAGTTCGATCAGAACGGGACCATCATCGCGGCGTTCGGCCCCACGACCAGCAAGGCGGTGCGCGATGCCGGTCTGCGGCTCGACATCGAGGCCCCGCTGCCCGAGGCCCCGAGCATGACCGGCGCCATCGAGCTGTACATCAAGCGGCTCGGGAAGAAGAAATAGGCCCCGGACGTCACGGGGCCAACGTCCCGGCCTTTCGGGCCGATCCGTCCGGCATGGAGCGTCATACCTTCCCCAAGCAGGAGCGCCTTCGTGGCCGTCCCCGCCTCCAGCGGCTGATCGCCGAGGGGCGCTCGGTGCACGTGCCGCCCTTCCGCCTCACCGGCCTGTTCATGGAGCTCGACGCCCCCGTTCCCGCCCAGGTGGCCTTCGCCGTGCCCAAGCGCAACCTCCCGCGCGCCGTGGACCGCAACAAGGCGCGCCGCCGCATGCGCGAAGCCTACCGGCTGCACAAGCAGGCCTACCACGACCGGTTGCAGCAGCTCGGCCGGTCGTGCGCCTGGCTCTTCGTACTTCAGGGGCGCACCGTGCCCGCCTATGCCGAGGTGGAGGGCAAAATGATCCGGGCGCTGGACCGTTGGTTCAAGGAACATGCGTAGGCTCCTCACCGCCGCCATGATCGGCCTCATCCGGTTCTACCAGTCCGCCCTTTCGCCGCTGCTGCCCGGCGCCTGCCGGTACACGCCCACCTGCAGCGCATATGGCGTGGAGGCCTTGCGCCGCCATGGCCCCTTCCATGGTGGCTGGCTCACCCTCAAGCGCTTCCTATCTTGTCATCCCTGGGGCGGCCATGGCCACGACCCCGTCCCCTGAAGCTTCATCCCTTCCATGAACGCACCCCGCACCCCCCGCCTACGCACGTGGATCATCGGCGGCGCCCTGGCCGCCTCGGGCGCCCTCACCATCGCCGCGGGCGACAACTACTTCGAGATCTCCAAGAACCTGGAGATCTTCACCGAGCTCTACAAGGAGCTGAACGTCTACTATGTGGAGGACACCAAGCCGGGCACCCTGATGAAGACGGGCATCGACGCGATGCTCTCCTCGCTGGACCCGTACACGCAGTATATCCCGGAGAGCGATATCGAGGAGTACCGGTTCCAGACGACAGGCCAGTACGGGGGTATCGGCGCGCTCATCAAACGCCTGGGCGATGGCATGGTGATCAGCGAACCCTATGAGGGCTTCCCCGCGGCCAAGGCGGGCATCTGGGCCGGTGATGAGATCGTGGAGGTGGACGGTCGCAAGGTGCGTGGGCTGGATACCGAGGACGTCAGCAAGTTGTTGAAGGGCCAGGCCGGTACCCCGGTGCGCGTGGTGCTCAAGCGCGGTGATGCTGAACCGGTCGAGAAGATCCTCACCCGCGAGGAGATCAAGATCCCCGACGTGCCCTACAAGGGCATCGTGGATGCCACCCACATGGTGGGCTACATCAAGCTCAACAGCTTCACACAGACCGCCAGCGCCGATGTGCGCAGCGCCATGAAACAGCTCAAGCAGGACGGTGCACGCCACCTCATCCTCGACCTGCGTGGCAACGGTGGCGGCCTGCTGCGCGAGGCGGTGAACATCGTCAACCTCTTCGTGCCCAAGAACGAACCCGTGGTGGAGACCAAGGGGCGCATCGCCGAGTGGGACAAGAGCTACCGCACGCTGAGTGAGCCGGAGGACGCGACCGTTCCGCTGGTGGTGCTGGTGGACGGTGGTTCGGCGAGCGCCAGTGAGATCGTCAGCGGGGCCCTTCAGGACCTCGACCGCGCGGTGGTGGTCGGTGAGCGCACCTTCGGCAAAGGCCTCGTGCAGCAGACGCGCGACCTGTTCTACAACAGCAAGCTGAAGGTCACCGTGGCCAAGTACTACATCCCCAGCGGCCGCTGCATCCAGAAGTTGGACTACGCCCACCGGGACAGCAGCGGGAAGGCCACCGTGCGCACGGATACGAACCTGGTCGCCTTCCAGACCCGGAACGGTCGCACGGTGTACGATGGACGGGGCATCCTGCCCGATGTGGCCGTCACTGAACCCGAACTGGCCAAGGTGGTGGGTGGTCTCTATGCCGAGGACATCCTGTTCGATTTCGCCACCGACCACCGACGGACGCATGACAGCATCGGTCCGCCCGAGCGGTTCACGATCGACGATGAGCTGTACCACCGCTTCACGGAGTTCGCCCGGTCACGCGGCTTCACCTATGACACGGAGAGCATGCAGGCCTATGCCAAGCTGGAGGAGGTGGCGCGCAAGGAGCGGTACTACGGCCATGCCCAGAAGGCCTTTGAGGAACTGAAGAAGGAGCTGGCGCCCGATCCGGCCGAAGAGCTCGACCTGTTCCGCACGGACGTCGAGGAGATGCTGCGGAACGAGATCGTATCGCGGTACGATCTGCAGACCGGCCGGGCCAAGGCGGCGCTCGTCACCGATCCCTATGTGCAGGCCGCCGTGAAGGTCCTCACCGACGGTGGATACACCGGCATCCTGGCCGGCACCAAGCCCTGAGCGGATGCGGATGGCCGCGGGCGTTCCTGCGGGACCCTGGGTGCGGCGCGTCGGCCTGGTGCGCATGGCCGGCCTGTTCATCGCAGCGGCCGCCCTGCCGTGGAACAATGTGCTGCTCAGCAATGCGCAGATCCTGATGGTGCTGGGCTGGCTGGGCGAGGGCCTGGCCTCCGGCGATCTGGGCCGACGGTTCAGGCAGGCCTTCACCGACCGGTGGTCATTGGCGTTCATCGCCCCCTTTCTGCTTCATGCGGCGGGCATCCTGTGGTCCGATGACCGCGCATGGGCGATGGACCTCACGCGGATCCTGCTTCCGGTGCTCGTGTTCGGGGTGGTGCTGTCCACCTCGCCGCCCATGGGCGGGCGGGCCATCCGCGATGTGCTGCGCACCGGAGCCTGGAGCGTGGTGGCCAGCACGGTGGTCTGTCTGATCGTGGCCGGCGGGCATCTCCAGAGCGGCGATCATCGTGCGGTCAGCATCTTCATCAGCCACGTCCGGTTGGGACTGCTCCTCGCGCTCGCGGTCTGTGTGTTCATTCTGGACCGACCGGCCCAGCGGTGGATGCGGGCGCTGCACGTGGCTGCCGCGTTGTGGGCCGTGGGGTTCCTTACGGGCATCGGCAGCCTCAGCGGGCTGGGCGCCTTGTCCGCCGCGCTGGTGGTGTTGGCCTGGCGTCGTGTGGAAGGTGCGCGACCGCTGGTGCGCAGGTCGGTCCGGGCCCTTCTTGTGCTGCTCCCCACAGCGGCGCTGCCGGCCCTGCTCGGTCTGCTGTGGCCGCGACCACAACCCACCCTTCATCTGCAGGACCTGGAGGTCCGGAGCGCCGGCGGTGAAGTGTATTACCACGACGTGGCCGACCCGCAGTGGGAGAACGGGCACCCCGTGTGGGTGCATGTGGCCAAGGAAGAGCTTGAACGGGGGTGGGCGCGCCGCAGCCGCATCGGTCTGTATGACCATGACGAGCGAGGCCAGCTGCTGCGCGGCACGCTGGTGCGCTACCTCGCCAGCATGGGGCTGCGCAAGGATTCCGTGGCCATGCTCGCCCTGAGCGATGAGGACGTGCGACGGATCGAGCAGGGCATCCCCAACGTGCGCACGGGCAGGCGGCCCTTGCTGGCGGCCCGGATGGAGCAGCTGCGCATGGAGCTTGACCGCTACCGCGCCACCGGCGATCCCAACGGGCACAGCCTCACCATGAGGCTGGTCTATTGGCGCACCGGCTGGCGGATCGCACACCGGCATCTGTGGACGGGTGTGGGCACGGGGGATACACGGCCGGCGTTCGCCCAAGCGTACGACGAGGTACGCAGTCCGTTGGACAGCGCTTGGAGGAACCGTGCGCACAACGAATACCTCACCTTGCTCATCACCTTCGGCCTGCCGGGCCTGCTGTTCATCCTGGCCTGCTGGACGGCACCGGTGGTGGTGTACCGCGCCTGGCGCCATCCGGTCTTCATCGCCTGGGCCGCGATCTTCCTCGTGTCCTGCCTTACGGAGGATACGCTGGAGACCCAGACCGGGGCGACCTTCTTCGCGCTGTACGCCGCACTGTTCGTGTTCGGCGGGCGCTGGCTCAATGCGCAGGCAGGGCTTCAAGCAGGGCCGCCACGCGTTCCGGAGCGATCCGTGTGATGCAGTCGCATGCGCGACCCGCCCGGCAGGTGGGGCAGGCGGGATCGAACACCAGGGCATGGGCGTCGCGTCCGATCGGCGCCCAACGCCCAGGGTGGATGGGGCGTCGCGGCGCGAACAGGCCCACGGCCCGTATGCCGCAGGCCGCAGCAATGTGCAATGGTCCTGTGCTTGCCGCCACCAGGCCGTCCGCACTTCCGATCAGAGCCACCAGCTGCTCGAGGCTCAGCCGGCCACCGGCGTCCACGGCCAGCGGATCGTGCCAGGGAAGCTGTGGCCGGTAGCGTTCGGCCTCGGTGGCCGTGCCGGTCACCACGGTTCGGATGCCGATGGAATGGAGCTGGTGCATCAGCCTCGCGAAGTTGGCGAGCCCCCACTCCACCGCACTGCCTTGCGAACCGGGGTGGAGGATCACCGTGCGGGCGGCGATCGGGGTCAGGTCCGCCGGGAGCACGGTGGGCGGCGGGGGCGTGAAGCCGGTGTGCTCGGCCAGGCGGTCCAGGTCGGGCGTGCCCATCATCCCGAGCGGGCGCAGGAGCATGGTGTTCAGTTGGGCCTCGTGCAGCCCGCTCCTACGCCGGCTGAAGGCCACCCGGTGGGTGCAGGTGGTCCAATGCCACCAGCGGTGCGAGGTGCCGATGCGCATGGGGATGCCTGCGGCCTTCGCCCATCGGGCCACGGTGCGATGCGGGAACACATGCACCAGCACATGGGCGTTCAGGGCCCGCAGTGCGTGAACGGCATCACCGCCAGCCAGCTCCTCCAGGGTGAGCACCTGGTCCACATGGCCGCAGCAGCGGAGCACGGGCGCGGTGTATGCGCGGCCGATGAAGGTGATGCGGACGCCCGGATACCGCTCCTTGAGCAGTCCCGCCAGGGGCAGGCTGAGCATCACATCGCCGATGCTGTCCGGCCGGCTGAGGATGATGTGCTCAGGCGGGGTCGGCATGGTGCAGGGCGTGGAGCTTGGCGTATTTCAACCACACCGCGCGGGCGCTCAGGGTGGCGATGTGCCATCCGGCCGCACCGTCCAGGAAGCCCGCCTGGAGCAGATAGCCCTGGAGGAACTTGGCGGCGGGCGAGAGCCATCGCTTCACCGGTCCGGCCCGCTTCCCGGCCTTGTACAGGGCTTGTGCGTGCAGGTCGCTGTACCGTTCGATGCGCGCGCGATGCGCGTTCAGGGAGGGGTAGCTGTAGTGCAGCAGGTCGCCCATCAGAAGCCGTTCCGGCGTTCCGGGATCGAGCTCGAGGACCTCATGCACATGGTCGCCCGTCCAGCGTGCGCCGCCCTTCGGGAAGAGCCGGGTCTTGGTGTCCGGGTACCAGCCGCCATGCCGCACCCAGGTCCCGCAGTAATTCGTGAGCCGGTTCATCCGGTAGGCACCATGCAGGCCCCTGCCGGTGGCTTCAACGATGGACCGGGCCAGTTCGGGCGAGGGCACCTCGTCCGCATCCACGCTCAGGATGTAGGCGTTCGCGGCCAGGCCGTTGGCGAAGTTCTTCTGGTCGCTGTAGTTGGTCCACGTGCGCGTCACCACGCGCGCGCCATGGGCCTCGGCGATGCGCCGTGTCCCATCGGTGCTTTCGGCGTCCACCACCACCACCTCCTGCACAAGGCCGGCAAGGCCGGTGAGGCAGCGGGCGATGTTGGCCTCCTCGTTGCGTGTGATGATGACCGCCGAGATGCCCATCGGGCGGAAGTTAGCCGACCGTCCGGGCAGCGCGACGCTCAGTGGGCGACCATCAACTTGCCCCGGCCCAGCTCCCGACCATTCTGCACGGCACGGTAGAAGTACAGGCCATCGGCCAACCAGGCGGTGGTGAGCGTGATCCGTCCGTTGGCGGAGCTGCGGCGTTCGACGACCTGTCCGGCGTTGTCCAGCAGTTCGATCGTCACCGGTCCTTGTCCGGCCGCGCCGTACACGTTGAAGAAGACATCACGGTCGGCAGGGTCCGGGAAGTGCTGCACCATCACGCCCGCGGAAAGCTCGGCGATGCCGGTGTTGGGATCCACGAGGGTCACGCAATAGTCCTCCGTCTCGCCGAAGTCATACCCGTCCTCACAGCCGGAAGTGGCGGCCGCGTCATAGACCATGATCACCCGCATGCGGGTGCTGCCGGGGGTGGCCCAGGCCGGGATGGCGATGTTGCCGGTCACCGTACCATTCGCCACCGGTGAGCTGTACACGAGCTCGCCTGTGGTGGTGAAGGCGCCGTCCTGGTCCAGGTCGATCCACACGGTGAAATACTCATCGTAGGCGAAACCATCATAGCCCGGGGTGAGGGAGATGGGATGGTTCCCACCAAGGTTGAGCGAAGTGGATTGTGCGGTGTAGTCCCCATACCCGGCGTCGGTACCGGTGCTATTGTTGATGGTGCCGAGGGAGACGTTCGCGATCCACTCCTCGCTGGCATCCGCGCTCTCCGAGGGGCAGTAGGTGTTGTCCACGCAGGCGCCACAACCCGTGGTCTGCACGGTGATGATCGAGCTCCAGGCGGTCGGGTTCCCATTGCAGACCGAGCGCACCCGTACGTCATAGGCGGAGCAGGGGGCAAGGCCGGAGATCTCGAAGCTGGTGTTGATGATCCCCGGATAGCTGGTCCAGTTCCCCGCACCGGCAGGGCTCACTTCCACTTCGTAGGAGGTGGCGGCGAGCACCGCGGTCCAGAGCACATTGGCGATGTTGTCGCCTGCGAAGCCCGCGCTCAGGCCGTCCGGGGGAGCGCAGCATCCCTCGGTGGTCCAGGTGAACAAGGCGCTGGGGTCGCTGGTGAGGGTGTCGCACTCGGCGATCACCTGGAACTCATAGGGTGTGCAGGGGGTGAGGCCGGAGGCCATGAAGGCCAGGTTGATCAGACCGGCCTGGGTGGTCCAGGTGCTGCTGCCCACCGGTCGGTACTGCACCGTGAAGGGGCCTGTGGCCGTGCTGCCCCAGGAGAACATCACATCGCCGATGGCCACGTTCTCCGCATTGAGGTCATAGGGCGGCGGGCAGGGACCGCAGCCGGCCATGATGGCCTGCAGGCTGTTGAAGGCGTTGATGCGTCCGCCGGTGACGGTGTTGCCGGGCAGGTTGCCCACCTGGTCCACGCCTTCGAAGAGCTTGTCGCGCACGTAAAGGGCGGCGGCCTCCGGGTCCGCCTGGGCCAGGGCGCCCAAAGTGGCGCACGGGGCGCTGTACAGCAGGCCGATGACCCCGGCGGTGAGCGGGCTGGCGAAGCTGGTGCCGCTGGTGCTGCCCGTGCCTCCGCCGATGCTGGTGGTCACCACGTCCTCGCCCGGTGCGCCCACGTCGATGGTGGTGGCGCCGTAACCGCTGAAGGTGCGCTGGTCGTTGTTGTTCGTGGCCGTCACGCTCACCATGAAGGGGCTGGGGCAGGCGGTGGGCAGGTCGCCTTCCACATCGATGTTGATGTTCAGGTTGGCGGTGGCCCCGCAGTTCAGCACGCCGGCCGTTCCCAGGGTATCATACATCGCGCACCACAACGGCGAGTCGGCAGGGTCGCCGTAGTTGATGCCCCAGCTGGCATTGGTGGCCACCACGAAGGCGCCCTTGTTCCCGCCGGTCTGGTTGTACAGGCGCCGCATCACCAGGGGATAGGTGTAGGCGGCCAGCACCTCGCTCTCGGCCACGCCGGCGTAGTCCACGACCATCATTTTCACGTTCCAGTTGGCACCGCTCACCGCCGTGCCGTTGTTGCCCTTGGCGCCGATCATGCCGGCCACCTGGGTGCCATGACCACCCCCGTACACGTTGTCGTTGTTGCCCGCAGGATTCCAGCCACGGCGGTCGTCCACATAGCCGTTCGCATCGTTGTCGATCCCATCGTTGGGGATCTCCTGGTAGTTGAACCACGCGTTGCCGATCAGATCGGGGTGGGGCAGGTCGGCGTTCTCGATGATGCACACCACGATGGTATCGCCCGCCGCGGTCACCCCGCCGGTGGTGATGTCCCAGGCCAGGTCGCTGTCGATGTCGGCATCGTTGGGGTTCACATGATGCCATTGCTGGCCGAACTGCGGGTCGTTGGGCACCACACGCTCGGTCACCACATGATTGTTCTGGGCCTGGAGGGTGGCACGGTGGCGCTGCACGGCGCGCAACATCACCTGCTGGGGCAGAGCGGGTTGGTCATAATGGAGCAGCCAGGAGCGCAGGGGGGCGCTCACCTGCCTCACCACGCGGAGGGTGGTGGGAAGCCCGTCCACCACGCGCAGGTCCTCGGCGATGGTGGCGACATCGGCACCGGGCTGCAGCATGACGAGCACATCGCCGGGGAGATAGGCCGGTCGCTGGGCCTGGGCCTGCAACAGGGCGGGGATCAAGAGTGCCGTGGCGAAGGAGAGAAGCAGGTTCTTCATGACAGGGACGTGGTTCCGGGGCGCGAATGTACCCGAAGGACGCGTGAACAACACCCGAGGGCTGTCCGGGGATCGGACGCCCTGCCCCCGGACCTTGGAAGGCTGTCGCTAGCCGTGCACGAAGACCCGCTTCACCCGCTGGCTCACCGCCGTCAAGGCTTCGTAGGGAATGGTGCCCATGTCCCGGGCATGGTCCTGCAGTGGGCGATCGGGGCCGAACACGACCACCGGGTCGCCCGCTTGGCAGGGGACCTCCGTGACATCCACCATGCACATGTCCATGCAGATGCCGCCCACGAACGGTGCGGATCGGCCGTGGATGCGCACGTGGCCCACGCCGTGGCCCAGGCTTCTGAACAGGCCGTCGGCATAGCCGATCGGCAGCACGGCGATGCGCTGAAGTGCGCTCGCGCGATGGCGGCGCCCGTACCCCACGCTGTCCCCCGCACGCACCTCCTTCACCTGGGCGACGGTGGTGAGGAGCCGGGCCGCGGGCCGGAGTCTGGCGCTCTCGGAGGCATCGAAGCCCACGCCATGCAGGCCGATGCCGGGCCGCACCAGGTCCAGGTGCGCCTCCGGGAAACGGCTGATGCCGGCCGAGTTGGCGATGTGGCGCTTCGGTCGATGTGTCAGCACGGCCTCCACCCGGTCGGCCGCGCCGGTGAAACGGGCCAGCTGGTCGCGGGTGAAGGCATCGTGGGCGGGGTCCTCGCTGGCGGCGAAATGGCTGAACAGGGTGGACACCCGCAGGAAGGGGGCATGCCGCAGCGCCTCGATCGCCGGCGCCAGGTGGGCGATGTCGAAGCCCAGGCGGTGCATGCCGGTGTCGATCTTCAGGTGCACCGCCGGCGCGTCGGCGTGCGACCGGGCATGGTCGATGGCGGCGTGCAGCGAACGCAGATCGTACACCACCGGTTCCAGGCGGAAGCGATGCATCACCTCGTGCGGTACGGGTTCGGGGTTCATCACCAGGATGGGCAGGGTGATGCCTTCCTGCCGGAGGGAGATGCCCTCGTCGGCGTAGGCCACACCCAGCATGTCCACCCGCTCGTAGGCGAAGAGGCGCGCCAGCTCGGTGGCGCCGCTGCCATAGCCGAAGGCCTTCACCATGGCCAGCACCCCGGTGCCGGGCCGCAGCAGTCCGCGGAAGTGGTTCAGGTTGTGGCGCACGGCCTCCAGATCGATCTCCAGCACGGTGCCGTGCACCTGCCGCTGCCAGCGCTCCACCACACGCTCCAGGCCCAGGCTGCGGGCCCCTTTCACCAGCACCGCGGCATCGCGCAGCGCATCCGTGGGCACCTCGTGCAGCAGGGCGTCCGCATCCGGGAAGAAGCGTGCATGCGGGCCGAACCGCACGGCTTGGGCGGTGAGCTGCGGCCCCACCCCCAGCAGCCGTTCCACCCGGGCGCGGTGCAACAGGCCGGCCACCCGGTCATACAGCCCGTCCTGAGCTTCGCCGCTCTCATGGATGTCGCCCAGCACCACGATCCGTTCCCGGCCGGCGGCGTGTGCGGACAGGTGGTCCAGCGCGATCGTCAGGGAGGCGGTGTCGTTGCTGTACGCATCGTTGATCAGCAGGCTGCCGTTCACCCCGTCCAGCAGCTCAAGGCGCATGGCCACCGGGTGCAGCTGGGGAATGTGCTCCTGCAGCCAGGCTGGCGTGCGGCCCAGATGCAGCAACAGTGTCATGCAGGTCAGCGCGTTGGCCACGCTCGCATGGTCGTCGAAAGGCAGCTGCACGGCGAACACGTCCGCGTCGTGTACCACGGTGAGCCGCAGCCCGCCCTCCACACGCTCCTCACGGAGCAGATGCAGGTACGCCGAGCCTTCCCGCGACCACGTGCGGGTCAGCAGGTGCTGGTCGAGGTGCAGCTCCTTCACCGCCGCGTGCAGCGTGGCGATGTCCTGCGGATACACCAGCACCTGCGCCTCACGGAACAGCTCGAGCTTTTCCAGCGCCTTGGCGCGATCGTTGGTGAAGTTCTCGCCGTGGGCCGGGCCAAGGCTGGTGAACACCCCGATCGTGGGGCGGATGATGGGGCGCAGACGGGCCATCTCCCCGGGTCGGCTGATGCCCGCCTCGAACAGGCCGAGGGTGTGCCCTTCATGCAATCCCCACACGCTCAACGGCACGCCGACCTGGCTGTTCCAGCTGCCCGGGCTCCGCGCGATGTGCTCCTCGCGGCCCAGTGATCGGGCCAGCCACTCCTTCACCACGGTCTTGCCGTTGCTGCCCGTGATGCCCACCACGGGCCCGTGGAAGTGCCCGCGATGCCAGGCCGCGAGCCGCTGCAGCGCGTCCAGGGTGTCGGGCACGAGGATGGTGTTGAGCCGCTCACTCAGCTCCTCGGGTGGGGCGGTGCTCACAAGGGCGTTGCGCACTCCACGCGCCACCAGGTCGGTCAGATAGCGGTGCCCGTCGTGGCGTTCGCCCCGGAGGGCCACGAACAGGGCGTCGGGCGACAGGTGCGGCCGGCGTGAGTCCAGGACAAGGTCGGTGACAGGGGCGTCGCCCAGCGGCGCGCGCAACGCACCGCCCACGGCCTCGGCGATGCGGCTCAGGAGGTGCGGCCCCATCATCGGCGGACGGCCACCTGTCGGGCCGGTGCGTCCTGGTCCAGGCGGGCCGCCTCGAAGCAGCCGCGGCACAAGGGCACGTAGCTGTCGGTCTCCCCCAGGTGGATGAGGTCGGTGCTCGCGTGCGTGCGATGGCTGAACGTGGCCAGCTGTCCGCAGTGCACGCATATGGCATGCACCTTCGAAACGTGCTCGGCGATGGCCATCAGGTGCGGCATGGGGCCGAACGGCCGGCCCTGGAAGTCCATGTCCAGGCCGGCGGCGATGACGCGCACCCCGCTGTTGGCGAGCTGGGCGCAGACCTGCGGGAGACCCTCGTCGAAGAACTGGGCCTCGTCGATGCCCACCACGTCGATGTCGGCGGCCAGCAGAAGCAGGTTGCTGCTGTTGGGCACGGGGGTGCTTCGGATGCTGGTGGCGTCATGGCTCACCACCTCGGTGTCCGCGTAGCGGGTGTCCACGCTGGGCTTGAAGATCTCCACCTTCTGGCGGGCGAACTCGGCACGGCGCAGCCGGCGGATCAGCTCTTCGGTCTTGCCGCTGAACATGGAGCCGCAGATCACTTCGATCCAGCCCTTGCCGGGGGCTTGGCTGCGGACGCGCTCCAGAAACATTGCGGCGGTGCCTAGGGGGACGGGGCGCACATGGGTTTGCGCCCCGGCACGAAAATAGGCATCTTCGCGTTGGACCTTGGGCCATGCAGAAGGTGGATGACAAGCGGTACAAGCGGATCCAGGACCTGGTGAAGGCCTTGATCGAGGCCGAACGGGCACTGGAGAAGGGGGGCTTGAACGTGGCGGGCCTCGAGCAGGCCTGCGATGATGCGCGGGAACTGTACGAACGCCTCGTGGTGCTGCGCCACAAGGCCCGCGAAGGTGAGCGACCGCACCCGCCTGCCGCAGCGCTGGCCCTGGCGGCCGAACCTCCCGCCGCGAAGCCCAAGGAGGAAGACCCGCCGAAGGCACCGGCACCGCTCCCTGCTCCCGTGATCCGGTTGGACACGCGCGCCGAGATCCGGCAGACCTCCTTGATCGACGCCATCGCCGAGACCGAATCCGCCCCTGTGCGGCCGCGTGCCGGGAAGCCCGCGTCAGGGGCGGTCGATCGGCCCAAGAGCGTGGCCGACAAGTTGGGCGAGGCTCCCATCCCCGACCTGTCCAAGGCCATCGCGCTCAGCCAGAAGTTCTGGTTCGTGGCCGAGTTGTTCGGGGGTGATCGCGTGGCCTTTGAGCAGGGTGTGGAGGCCATCAACACCGCAGCGGATGGCGACGAGGCTCGCCGCTTGGTGAAGGAGCAGCTCGGAAGGCTGAAGAAGGCCCCGGACCCCGAGGCACTGCAGGCCTTTCTGGAACTCGTGGAACGCCGTCACCGCTGATGCGCATCCTCCACCTTCCTCTCCTGGCGCTCGTGGCCATGCCCGCCACCGCACAGGACGCCGCCGCGGTGCTGGCCAACGCTCGCCGATGGGTGGACACCCTCGCCTCGCCAGCGCTGCATGGCCGCGGTTATGTGAACGGAGGCGACAGCCTCGCCGCCGAGCTCATCGCTGCCGAGTTCGACCGCCTCGGTCTGCACCGGGTCCGCGAGAGCCGGTTCGAGCCCTTCAGCTTTTCGGTGAACACCTTCCCGGATACGGTGAAGCTCACCGTGGACGATGCACCGCTCCGGCCCGGCATCGACTTCCTCGTCGACCCCGGATCGGGAAGTGCGATGGGCCGCTACGACGTGGTTCACCTCACGCTCAGCGACCTGGCCACCCCGGAACGACGCGCCATGACCATGGGCGTGGTCACCGGCAGGGCCATCGCCTTGCACCTGCCGGTGGTGCGCAGTGCCGATTCATTGGAGCTGGTGCGCAGCGTACAGGCCGACCTGCTCCACTACGGACCGGTGCTGCGCAAGGCGGCCGGCAAGCTCACCTGGGGCGTATCCCAGCAGGCCGCGCGGTACCCCCTGCTGGAGCTCGACGCCGAGGTATGGAAGGACGGTGCCGCGGTGATCGACCTGCACGTGACCAGCAGGATGCGCAAGCACCACGCGCGCAACGTGTGGGGCCTGGTGAAGGGGCGCAGCAGCAAGAAGCTGGTGGTGGTGACCGCCCACTACGACCATCTGGGCCGCATGGGGCCGGATGTGCTCTTTCCCGGGGCCAACGACAACGCCAGCGGTGTGAGCATGCTGGTGAACCTCGCCACCCACTATGCCCGGGCGAAGCCGCAGTACGACATGCTCTTCATCGCGTTCGCCGGCGAGGAGGCAGGCCTGTTGGGGAGCGAATGGTGCGCGGTGGACCGGGCGTTCGACCTTGGTGCCGTGAAGCTCCTGGTCAACCTGGATCTGATGGGCACCGGTGACGAGGGGATCACGGTGGTGAACGCCACCGCCCAGCAGGAGGTCTTCGATGCCATGGTGGCGGGCAACGAGGCCACGGGCCGGCTGGCGCAGGTGAAGCCGCGGGGTCCGGCGTGCAACAGCGACCATTGCCCCTTCGTGAAGCGGGGTGTGCCGGCCATCTTCATCTACACCCTTGGCGGCATCGCTGCCTACCACGACGTGTTCGACCGCGCGGAGACCCTCCCGCTCACCGAATACCACGACGTGTACCTCACCCTGGTGGACCTGATCAACGGGCTGAAGTGAACGGGCGCCTGATCGTGGTGCCGACCCCGATCGGCAACCTGGAGGACATCACCTTCCGCGCACAACGCATATTGGCGGAGTCGGACGCCGTGGTGGCCGAGGACACGCGGGTGAGCGGTCGCCTGCTTCAGCACCTGGGCATCGCCAGGCCGCTCGTCAGCTTCCACACCGTGAACGAGCACCGCGTGGTGGAGCAGCTCATCGCCCGGCTGGCCCGGGGCGAACGCCTGGCACTGGTGAGCGACGCGGGCACCCCGGGCATCAGCGATCCGGGATTCCTGCTGGTGCGCGCCGCCTTGAGGGCCGGCATCGAAGTGGAGTGCCTGCCCGGTCCCACGGCCTTCGTGCCCGCGCTGGTGTGCAGCGGCCTGCCGTGCGACCGCTTCGTGTTCGAGGGCTTTCTGCCCCAGAAGAAAGGCCGCCGAACCCGCCTCGAGGCCTTGCGCGACGAACCGCGCACCATCGTGCTGTACGAGAGCCCGCACCGCCTTCAACGATTGCTCGACGAACTGGCCGGGGTGATGGGAGCGGACCGCCCCGCCTGCGCAAGCCGCGAGATCAGCAAACTGCACGAGGAACATGTCCGAGGCAGCATCGCCGAACTGCGGACGCACTTCGCCGCGCACGCACCGCGCGGTGAGTTCGTGGTGTGCGTGGGTGGCGCCCCATGATGTCCCTGCCCACCACCACCTGTTGATGCATCCGCAAGGGATCGCATCCCGGGCGCACCCCGGGCTGGTACCTTTCCCCGGTGAAGCCGTGGATGCCACTGCACGCGTGGTGCCTGCCCGTCCTGCTGATGATCGGCCCGATGCTCCTGCCCGGTGCGGCAGGAGCGCAGGTGGTCCTTTTTTCCACGGTGGAGGCGTACCGCACGCACAAGGGAGAGGAGGTGGGCGCCTTCGTGGAGCTCCGTGCCGTGCGGCGTGATCACATCCTCGCGGTGGACAAGGACGGTACACGGCGCGAGGTCCCCTGCTCCACCCTCTGGGGGTTCAGCTACGGCGATGTGGTCTACCGGATCAATCCCGATGAGCGCCATGCCCCGGTGCGTTTGTGGACCCAGGGCGGCCTCTGCTACTACGAGAACGGCCACGCTCACCTGCGCATGCAGCACGAGCGGCTCGAGCAGGTGATGTTCGCAGAGGGCCAGGGCCATCGGTCATACGTGAGCAAGGACCTGGAGGGACCGATCGTGCCGGCGGTGTTCCGTGAAGGTGATGAGCGCTCGGCCAGCGGACGGTTCCGTGCGGCACATCCGCAGTACGCGCCGCTTTACACCTGCATCGGCGATACGGACGAACTGGATTGCACGCGCCAATGCGTGGTGGATTTCGAGGTGATGTTGGAGGGGGAGTAGCCGCGAGCGACCTTCACCGCCTGTCCGACCACGAATGCGCGCCTGGCAACTTCATCGGCACGGTGATCCCGAACGCGGTCTGCGGTTGGTGGAGCTCGCCGATCCGCGGCCCGGACCTGGCCAGGTCCTCATCCGCTGTGAGGGATTCGGCCTCAACTACGCCGATGTGATGGCCGTGCGAGGCCTCTACCGCGAGGCGCCGCCACTGCCCAGCGTGCTGGGCTACGAGGTGGTGGGCCGGGTAGTGGCGTGCGGTCCGGGTGCCACCACCGCGTTGCAAGGACGCCGGGTGGTGGGGTTGACCCGCTTCGGCGGATATGCGGAGCTGGCGCTGGCGGATGCACGGGCCTGCGCGCCCATCCCTGATGATCTTCCGCTGGGGGTGGCCGCGGCACTGGCCACGCAGGGCTGCACCGCGTGGTACGCCGCGCGCATCGCCGTTCCGCTCCGTGCCGGCATGCGGGTCCTGGTGCACAGCGCCGCCGGCGGGGTGGGTCAATTGCTGGTGCAACTGGCCCTGCAGAGCGGATGCACCGTGTTCGCCGTGGCCGGAGGCGCGGAGAAGATGGCCCACTTGCGGGCCTTGGGCGCGCAACACACCGTCGACCGGCTGGCCGGGCCGTATGAGGTCGCCGTACGGAGCGCGCTCGCCGGCGCTCGCCTCGATGTCAGTTTCAACGCCGTGGCGGGGCGTAGTTTCCGCACGGACATGGGACTGATCGGCAGCGGCGGCACGGTCGTGCTCTTCGGGGGTGCCCAACGCGGCAGCGGCCCGGGTCCCTTCGCCACCCTGCGATTTGCATGGGACATGGGCCTGGTGGTGCCCATCTTCCTGATGATGCGCAGCAAGAGCATCGTCGGCATCAACATGCTGAAGCTCGGCGACCACCGACCCGGGCTCGTCGCCGAGTGCCTGCAGGCGGTGGTGCGTGAGGCGGCCGGTGGTGCGCTGAGGCCGCATGTGCATGCCACGCTGCCGGCAACGCAGCTACCTGCGGCACTGCGGGAGCTCGGCTCGGGCCGCACCGTGGGCAAGGTGGCCCTTTCTTGGCCGGACCCTGCTCAGGGAAGCATGACCACCTCGGCGCGCTGATCGAGCCACAGGCGGGCCTCGCGCTCATCGTGGAACACCCGCGTTTCGCTGTGGCGCGGGAAGTAGCTGAAGTAGAGGTTGGCCAGCCGCTCGTTCAACGGGCTTTGGCCGGCGAAGGCCAGCCGCCGGGTGGGGCAGCCGCCATTGGCCTTGCTATGGTCCACGTTCAGGACGTTCAGTTCGAAGTCCACCTCCGGCGGCATCACCGCCAGTACATCGGGACTGTCCGCGCCGCAAAGGGTGCGTTTCGCGTTCACGACCTCGCCGATACCCTCCACGTCCAACTTCACATCCGGCTTGAAGCGCACTTCGATCAGCGCTGCGGAGACCCGCTCCACGGTGGCTGTCGCCGTGTCGATCAGGGAAGGATGTTCGTTCATGGCCACAAAGGTAATCGTATGCGCGCATACTGATTTTTGGCTTACTCCCTCATTCACAAGAAATAACGATCGATCATCAAGCCCGTTCCCGCGTGGTCCGAGGCATGCTATCGGGCAGGGACCTAGCTTCACCGCATGACCGGTTCTCTTCGCACCGCCATGGACCTCTACTTCCGCGGAGAGCGCGCGGAGATGATCGCCTTCCTGGTCTTTGCCGGCGTGCTCGTGGGGGCGGCCGGGCTGCTCTGGACCACGAGCGACCGCTTTGCGCGCTCACTGGCCGTGGTGCTCGGGCTGTGCGCTGTGATCGCCTGCAGCACGGCGATCCCGCTTCTGCTGCGGGATGGCCCGCACGCGGAGCGGTTGCGCACGCGCATCGCGCAAGGGGAGGAGGCCCGGGTGCGTGCGGACGAAGGTGCGCGCATGGCCGTGCTGAACCGCAACTACGCCACCTACCGCTACCTGTACGCCGCCGCCATGCTGGCCGCGATCGGCCTCATGCTCTTCTGGCGCAATGCCACCACGTCCGGCATCGCCGTCGGGCTGCTCGTGTTCGCTGCGACCGGGCTCGTGGTGGATCATTATTCCGAGGAACGCGCGGCCGTGTACACCGCAGCGCTGCAGGCGGCCTGATCCGAGGTGGGCTTACCCGAACAGGTGCGACAGCACCTCGTTCACCTGACCCACCTGCACCAGCTCGATGCCCTTCACCGGACCGATGCCCTTGGTGCCTTTGGGCACGAACACGCGGGCGAAGCCGAGCTTCTGCGCCTCGGCGATGCGCTGCTCGGTGCGCGTCACGGGGCGGATCTCGCCGGTGAGGCCCACCTCGCCACAGAACGCGGTGTCCATGGGGATGGCGATGTCGGCGTTGCTGCTGAGCACGGCGCACACCACGGCCAGGTCGATCGCGGGCTCCTCCACGCGGAAGCCACCGGCGAGGTTCAGGAACACGTCCTTCTGCCCCAGGCGGAAGCCGCAGCGTTTCTCCAGCACAGCGAGCAGCATGTTCATGCGGCGCAGGTCGAACCCGGTGGCGCTGCGTTGCGGGGTGCCATAGACCGCGCTGCTCACCAGGGCCTGCACCTCGATCAGCAATGGACGCTGTCCCTCGAGCGTGGCGCTCACGGCCACGCCGCTCGGGCGTTCGCGTCGGTCGCCGAGCAGCACCTGGCTGGGGTCCTCCACCGCGGCGAGGCCCGTGCCGTGCATCTCGTAGATGCCGAGCTCGTTCGTACTGCCGAAGCGGTTCTTCAACGGGCGTAGCAGGCGGTACGCATGATCGCGGTCGCCCTCGAACTGCAGCACGCAGTCCACCATGTGCTCCAGCACCTTCGGCCCGGCGATGAAGCCGTCCTTGGTGATGTGTCCGATGAGCACGAAGGGCACATCGGTGGCCTTGGCGAAGCGCATGATCTCGGCGGTGCACTCACGCACCTGGCCCACGCTGCCCGGGCTCGCATCGAGCGTGGCGGTGTGGAGCGTCTGCACGCTGTCGATCACCACCAGCCCCGGCTCCAGCGCCTCGATGTGCTTGAAGATGTTCTGGGTGTTCGTTTCGGTCAAGACGTAACAGCTGTCGGAGTGGCGAGTGGCGAGTGACGAGTGACGAGTCGGTTCACTCGCTACTCGGTACTCGCCACTCGCCACTTGCAACCGCTCCGCCCGCATCTTCACCTGGTGCTCGCTCTCCTCACCGGAGACGTAGAGCGTTTTCAAGTGCGGATTGCGCAAGGCGGTCTGCAGCAGCAACGTGCTCTTTCCGATGCCGGGTTCGCCACCGATGAGCGTAATGCTGCCGGGCACAAGGCCGCCACCCATCACACGCGCGAGCTCACCGTCGCTGAGCGGTATGCGTGGACCGTCCTGCGCGGGGATGTCCCCGATGGCCACGGGCTTGGGTGTGCGGCTTTTCACGCTGGCGGGGGTGCCGCGCTTCTCCTCCACGCGGTCGCGCACCTCCTCCACCAGCGTGTTCCACTGCTTGCAGCTGGGGCATTGCCCGAGCCATTGGGGGAACGCGGAGCCGCAGTTCTGGCAGACGTACTGGGAGCGGACCTTGGCCATGTGTTCAGTTCAGGTCGTGATCTGGCGTTGGCCTGGCTTGTGGCTTACCATGCTCCAGCGCTTCAGCGACCATGTCGATCGCCTGGGCCAACTTGTTCCGCAGGGCGAGCAATTCCGCTTCGTCACGCGTTTCCCAGTAGCCGCCCTCATCGCGCACATGCAGTTCCTCGAAGAGCGGGGCCACCTCTTCCAACAAATACACGATGCGCTTATGGTTGTCCAACGTGGTGAATTGCGTCTTGCAGCTGCACGCCATCCGGCGGTCCATTCCGAATACGAAGAACACCGGTTCACAGGCGGGTTGGAAGCTGAGGAGAAAGCCCTTCAGCGGGGCTGAGGTGTCCATCAATTCTTCGTTCAGGTAGAGACCGAGATCTCCTTCATCATCATCAATGTCCGTCAACTCCGCCTTGGCAGCCTTGGCATGGCGAAGCAACACCTCCCGTAATTGTGGCAGTGAAGCGAATGTTCGCAGAGTGCCATGGAAGTGAATGCAGAGGCCCATGTCCTGCGAAGGAACGAACGAGGATGGAGGTCAACCCTTGCGGATCCTCTCGACCAATGCGGTGGTGGAGAAGCCGTCCACGAGCTTCAGGCTGTGCACGCTGCCGCCACGGGCCTTCACCACGTCGGCGCCCACGATCTGTTCGGGCTTCCAATCGCCGCCCTTGGCCAGCACATCGGGTTGGATGGCGGTGATCAGCTCCAGCGGGGTGTCCTCGTCGAAGATCACCACGGCGTCCACGCAGCGCAGGGCGGCCACCACCAGCGCGCGGCTCAACTCATCGTTGAGGGGTCGGTCAGGGCCCTTCCCCAAGCGGCGCACACTGGCGTCACTGTTGATGCCCACCACCAGGCGATCGCCCAGCTGTGCGGCTTCCTCCAGGTAGTTCACGTGGCCGCGGTGCAGGATGTCGAAGCAGCCATTGGTGAACACGATGCGGTCCCCCTTCACACGCCAGACATGGGCCAGACGCACGGCTCCGATGCGATCGGTCACATGGGGGTGAACGCTGGCGGGTGCGATGTCGGTGGTCATGGGGTGCTGCGCTTGCGGGCGACCAAAAGTAGCGAGAGGCCTCCGAGGGCGATGATCATGATCGTTTGGGCCACCCAGAGCAGCCAGCCCATGGCCAGGGCTTCCGGGCGGATGGTCCCACCATCGCCGTCGGGCATGTATACGCTGACGATGAGGGCCACGAAGGCCGGGTAGGCGCCGATGCCGCCCTGCACCAGCACGATGCCCACCGAGCCGGCGATGAACCCGGCCATCACACCGGCCGCGGGCACGTGCCGGGTCTCGGGCAGGGCCATGAAGCCCACCCAGAACATGGCCACGTACAGCGCCCAGATCAGCACGGTGTGGAAGAGGTAGGGGCCTTTATCGGGAGTGCGCAGGATGGAGCGCACGCCCTCCACGAAGCCACGCACGCCGTCCATCAGGCGGGCCCTGAGCGCCGGACGGGTGAACACCAGGTAGGCGGCCGCGAGCGCACCGATGACGACGAGGCCGAGCAACCACCAGCCCAGGCCGCCAACTTCGGTGGAGGGGTCCTGTTGGGCGCGGAAGGCGGCGATGCGTGTCCGGAAGAGGTCGAGCTTCTCGGCCTGGAGCAGGAGCGTAAGGCCGGCGATGCCGAGCAGCATCACCATGTCGACGGCACGTTCGGCGAGAATGGTGCCGAAGCCCTTCTCGAAGGGCACGCCCTCTGCGCGGTAGAGCATGGCGGCCCGGCTGGCCTCACCGGCCCGGGGCAGCAGCATGTTCATGAAATAGCCGCCCATCACGGCGTGGTAGCAGGGCCAGAAGCCGGGCTTGTGGCCCAGGTGACGCAGCAGGTAGCGCCAGCGCCAACCGCGGCTCACGTGGCTCAGCCAACCCAGCAGGTTGCTCAGCATCAACCAAGGCAGCGATGCGCGACCGAACGCCTCGAACAGGGCCGTGCGCTGGTCCGTGTCCAGCTGGCGGTAGAAATGGAGCACCAGCCAGATGCCCAAGGCCACGGGCACCGCCACCTTCAGGGTGCCCAGGACCGTCTTTTGCATGGGCCTACGGCTTGAGCGAATTGGTGTGCTCGTCGGGGAAGATGATGGTGGGGCGGAAGGCGCGGGCCTCCTCGAGGGTCATGTGCGCATAGGCCACCACGATCACGATGTCGCCTACGCTCACGCGGCGGGCTGCCGGGCCATTGAGGCAGACCACCCCGGAGCCACGCTGTCCTTTGATGACGTAGGTGTAGAGGCGATCGCCATTGTTGACGTTCAGCACCTGCACCTTCTCGCCTTCCACCAGTCCGGCGGCGTCGATCAGGTCCTCATCCAGCGTGATGCTGCCGATGTAGTTGATGTCGGCCTCGGTAACACGGACGCGGTGGATCTTGGCACGGAGGACTTCGATGGTCATGGGCGGTCCGCGGATACGGGCCGCAAAGGTATCGCCCTCGGATTCAACCGCGGCGCAGTTCCAGGTTGTCGATGAGGCGTACAGGGCCCACCTCGGCGGCGATCAAGGCCACCGCCCTGTCGAGCCCGTCCCACGCCTCGAGGGGAGCCAGGGTGTCCGGGTCGGCGATGCCAAGATGGTCGAGCCTGATCTCCGGGTCCGCGGCGAGCACCTCCAGCCCGGCTTGGCGCGCCCGGTCCACGCTGCCCTGGAAGGAGGCGCGCGCAACGGCCTGCAGGGCCTGGTGCAGTCGTGGTGCGCGTGCGCGGTCGGCAGGGCCCAGGCGCTGGTTGCGGCTGCTCATGGCCAGGCCATCGGCCTCGCGCAGGGTGGGGCAGGGCACGATCATCGTGGGCCAGCGCAGGGTGCGGCCCACATGGCTGATGATGGCGAGCTGCTGGCGGTCCTTCTCCCCGAAGAAGGCCATGTCAGGCCGCACATAATGGAAGAGACGTTCCACCACGTTCACCACGCCTTGGAAGTGACCGGGGCGGCTGGGACCCTCCCAATACCGGTCAAGCCCACCAAGGTCGTATCGGAGGGGTTGGAATTCATGGTAGAGGCCTTCTGCGTCCGGCAGGAAGAGGAGGTCGCAACCGGCCTCCTGCAGAAGACGGGCATCGGCCTGGGGTTGCCGAGGGTAGCGGGCCAGGTCCTCGGGGTTGTTGAACTGCAGGGGGTTGACGAAGATGCTGGCCACCACCCGATCGCACTGCTGCCGGGCCTCCACCACCAAGGCCAGGTGCCCGGCGTGCAAGGCCCCCATGGTGGGCACGAACCCGATCCGGGCCCCCTGCCGACGCTGTGCGGCGCTCCATGCGGCCGCTTCAGAGGGAATGGTCAGGCGGTCCAAGGGGGGTGAAGTCATTGACCGACAGGGAGAAACGGCTGTTCTGGCAAGCGCCAAGCTAGGCCATCCGGTTGAAGGTCCGCCTAAAAGTCTATATTTTTGTACCCGCTTTCCCCCCCACCCCTTCCGATGAGCTTGAAGAACGCGAAAGTCCTGACCATCGCCCAGTCGATCCACCCCTTCCTGGAGGAGCACGAGATGGCCCAGGCCACGCGCCAGCTGCCTCAAGGCATCCTGGAGTGCGGTAACGAGATCCGGGTCTTCATGCCCAAGTTCGGGTGCATCAACGAGCGGCGGCACCAGTTGCACGAGGTGATCCGGCTCAGCGGGATGAACCTGATCATCAACGACACGGACCACGCCCTGTTGATCAAGGTGGCCAGCGTACCCAGCGCCCGCATGCAGGTGTACTTCATTGACAATGAGGAGTACTTCAAGCGCAAGTGTACCTGGAACGACAAGGATGGTGCTTTCCATGCCGATAACGACGAGCGGGCGCTGTTCTTCAGCCGCGGGGTGCTGGAGACGGTGCGCAAGCTGGGCTGGGTGCCGGACATCATCCACTGCCATGGCTGGATGACGGCCTTCGTGCCCCTGTATGTGAAGCACCACTTCAGCGACGACCCGCATTTTGAGAACGCCAAGCTGGTGTTCAGTGTGTACGATGAGAAGCCGGAGCCCCTCGACAAGGGTCTGGCGCGCAAGCTGGAGCTGGAAGGCTTCTCGAAGGACCTGTTCAAGGGTCTGGCCAAGCCCACCACCGATGAGCTTTACAAGTTCGGCATCGAGATGAGCGATGCCGTGGTGAAGGGCAGTTCGAAGCTCAGCAAGGGATTGGAGAGCGCCATCAAGACCAGTGAGAAGCCGGTCCTGGCCTGTCCGTCGCCGGCCGACCTGATCACGGCGCACGCCGAGTTCTACCAGAGCGTGTTGGAGGAAGCCTTGGTGTGACCGCCTTGGCCGCCCCGCATCCGTTCCGTTCCGAACGCCTCGTTCTTTTCGGGGCGCTGGCCCTGTTGGCGCTTGGCGCGTGCAAGCGTCCGGAGGACGAGCTGGGCCGCGACCTGATCGATCCGGCCGACACGTTGGGCCTCGTGGTGTCCGACACCACCACCTTGCTGGCATGGACGGTTCGCGAGGAGCCGGTGAAGACCAACGGGTTGAGCCGCAATGCGCTTGGCAGTTACGTGGACCCGCGTTTCGGCACGGTGCACGCCCGCATCGTCACCCAGGTGCGCCTGAGCACCAACAACGTGGGCAGCGGGCAGGATAACAGCGGCTTGGTGATCGATTCGGCCGTGCTGGCCCTGCGGTTCGAGGACAGTGGTCCGGTGTACGGCGACCTGAGCGCACAGCGGTTCACGGTGCATGAGATCACCGAAGCCTTGTCCTTGGACAGCACCTACAGGGTGGGCGATGTGCCGGGGACGATACCGCTCGACCTGGTCCGGCCACATGGTGGCCTCATCACCCCGCGGCCCGGGGAGCGCCCCGTGGTGGGCGGTGATACCCTGGGGCCCCAGCTGCGCATTCCGCTCGATCCGGCCTTCGGTCAGCGGCTGCTGGGCCGTTTCGGCACGGCGGACATGGTGGACAACGCCGCCTTCCTCAACCACCTCAAGGGCCTGCTCATCGGAGTGGACAACCCGGGTCAGCTGCCCGGGCAGGGGGGCATCCTGTACCTCAACCTGCTGCTGGCCGAAAGCAAGCTCACACTTTACTACCGCAACACCCTGCCGGGCGTCGAGGATACCTTGAGCTTCGATCTGTTGATCAATGAGAACAGCGTGCGGTACACCCTGATGGAGCATGGACATGCCTCCGCGGTGGAGCCCGGCCTTCCCGAGGCACTGGCGGACAGCACCCTTGGCGGGACATGCTTCGTGCAATCGCTCGGCGGCCTGCGCACCCGCATCGCCCTTCCCCACGTGCTGGACTATCCCGAGCGCGAGCTGCGTGCCCTGGCCAAGGCCGAGCTGGTGGTGCCTGTGCGAGGGGACTGGCCGGACGGGCTGCCCCCTTCTGCGACGCTCTTCCTTTTCCGGAGCAATGATGAGGGGGAGGACCTGCTGCTGCCCGACCAATTGACCTCCGGCCTTTCCATTGGTGGCGAGCTCGACGAGGACGACAGGGTGTACCGCTTCGCCATCACCCGCTACATGCAGCGGTTGCTCAACGGGGAGTACGGCAACAGCGGCCTGTCCATCGTTCCCGGCAACGGGGGTGTGGCCGTGGACCGTACGGTGCTGCGGGGTCCGGCCGACGGCGAGGACCCCATGCGGCTCATCCTTACATTTACGACATACTGAGCGGCCATGTGCGGTATCGTAGCCTACCTGGGTGACAAACAGGCCTATCCCATCCTGATCAATGGCCTGCGGCGCCTGGAGTACCGGGGCTACGACAGCGCGGGCGTGGCGCTGCTGGACGGAGGTGAGCTCACGATCCACAAGTGCCAGGGCAAGGTGAGCGACCTCGAGGCCCATGTGGACGGTCGGCCGCACGCCGGCACGGTGGGCATCGGCCACACCCGTTGGGCCACCCACGGGCCGCCCAACGACATCAACGCGCATCCGCACCAGAGCACCAGCGGCGACCTGGCGCTGATCCACAATGGGATCATCGAGAACTACGCACCGATCAAGGAGGAGCTGCGCACCCGCGGGCATGTGTTCCGCAGCGATACGGACACCGAGGTGCTCGTGCACCTGATCGACGACATCCAGCGCACCGAAGAGGTGGATCTTGCGGAGGCCGTGCGGCTTGCCTTGGAGAGCGTGGTGGGCGCGTACGCCATCGTGGTGCTCGACCGCAAGGACCCGGACGTGATGGTGGCCGCCCGCAAGAGCTCCCCCCTGGTCATCGGGATCGGCGAGAACGGCGAGCACTTCGTGGCCAGCGATGCCACGCCGATCGTGGAGCACACCAAGAACGTGGTGTACCTGGAGGACGGCGAGATCGCCGTGATCGACCGTCGTCAAGGCCTCAAGATCAGGAACATCAAGAACCAGGTGAAGACCCCGTTCATCCAGGAGTTGGAAATGCACTTGGAGGCGCTGGAGAAGGGTGGCTATGACCACTTCATGCTCAAGGAGATCCACGAGCAGCCGCGCAGCATCCGCGACAGCCTTCGGGGGCGGCTCAACCTGGCCAAAGGCGAGGTGGTCCTTGGCGGCATCAAGGACTATGAGCAGAAGTTCGTGCAGGCCAAACGCATCCTGATCGTGGGATGCGGGACCAGCTGGCATGCAGGTCTGGTGGGCGAGTATCTCTTCGAGGAGCTGGCGCGCATCCCGGTCGAGGTGGAGTACGCGAGCGAGTTCCGCTATCGCAATCCGATCATCAATGAGGATGACATCGTGATCGCCATCAGCCAGAGCGGCGAAACGGCGGATACGATGGCGGCGATCGAGCTGGCCAAGGGGCGCGGGGCCACCATCATCGGCATCTGCAATGTGGTGGGGAGCAGCATCGCACGGGTGACGCACGCCGGGTCGTACACGCACGCCGGGCCGGAGATCGGTGTGGCCAGCACCAAGGCGTTCACCGCCCAGGTGACGGTGTTGACGCTGATGGCCCTGATGATCGGCCAGAAGCGCGGCACGATCAGCGGCAGCAAATTCAACCGCCTGCTCAACGAGTTGGACGCCATCCCGGACAAGGTGCAGAAGGTGCTGGGGGCCGAGGCGCAGATCAAGTACATCGCCGACATCTACAAGGATGCCACCAACGCCCTGTATCTGGGGCGTGGATACAGTTTCCCGGTGGCCCTGGAAGGCGCCTTGAAGCTCAAGGAGATCAGCTACATCCATGCGGAGGGCTATCCGGCCGCCGAGATGAAGCACGGCCCCATCGCCCTCATCGATGAGGAGATGCCGGTGTTCGTGATCGCCACCAAGGGAGCCAGCTACGAAAAGGTGGTGAGCAACATCCAGGAGGTGAAGGCGCGCAAGGGCAAGGTGATCGCCATCGTCACCGAGGGCGACACGGTGGTGAAGGGCCTGGCGGACCATGTGATCCCCATTCCGGAGATCCCCGACCCTTTCGTGCCGCTGCTGAGCGTGATCCCCTTCCAGCTGATCAGTTACCACATCGCCGTCATGCGGGGTTGCAACGTGGATCAGCCACGCAACCTGGCGAAGAGCGTCACCGTCGAATAGTGGCTGTGCCGGTCCTCAGGGGTCGGTGTCCCGGACGGGGGGCGGGCCTCCTTCACGGAGGCGTGATGGGCTTCCTGGGCGCCGCCCACATGAAGACCTGCCGGTTGTTCCGGTAGGGGCCGAGGTCCTTGGTGAACAACAGGTGCCCCAGGTCCAGCAGGGGCAGCACGCCGAAGCCCCCGAACGTGATGCCGTAGATGATCGGTACCCCGGGCCGTGTACCGAGGTAGATGCGGTGCGCGCCGAAGGTGCCCAGCCCGATGGCCAGGACGCTCGCGACCAACCGCTCGGGTTCGCGTCGGAGGCTGTCCGCAGCGGGCATCGCTGTGGACGGGGGGAGCCATGGTCCGGCGCCCCGCGCATGCAGCGCCAAGCTGCACAGCAGCAGCATGGTCACCAGCACGCCGGCGGTACGGCCCATGCGGTGAAAGCTAGCCGGACGGCGAACGATGGGCTTATTGTCCAGCCGTGTAGCGGCGTTCCACCTCCGCCCAGTTCACCACGTTCCACCAAGCGTTGATGTAGTCGGGCCGGCGGTTCTGGTAGTGCAGGTAGTAGGCATGCTCCCACACGTCGAGCCCGAGGATCGGGTTGCCGCCGCAGCCGGTGTTCGGCATCAGCGGGTTGTCCTGGTTGGGCGTGCTGCAGATGTCCAGCTTGCCGCCGGGCTGCACACACAGCCAGGCCCAGCCGCTGCCGAAGCGTGTGGCGCCCGCTTGGGCGAACTTCTCCTTGAAGGCCTCGAACGAGCCGAAGGTCCTGTTCATGGCCTCGGCCAAAGCGCCGCCCGGTGCCCCGCCCGCATTGGGCCCCATGATCGACCAGAAGAGCGAGTGGTTGTAGTGACCGCCGCCGTTGTTCCGCACGGCCATGTTGGTCATGTCCAGGCCCTTGAGGATCTCCTCGATGTTCTTGCCGTCCAGCGCGGTGCCCTCGATCGCCTTGTTCAGGTTGGTGACGTAGGCTTGGTGGTGCTTGCCGTGGTGGATCTGCATGGTGAGGGTGTCGATCACCGGTTCCAGGGCGGCGTGCGGGTAGGGGAGTTCAGGTAGTTGAAAGGCCATGGTCATCAGTGGGTTAGTTGGGGCGAACAGGAAGAGGGTACAAAGATAACCGCTCAGATCTCCGGATAAAGTTTGCAATATCCTGAAACTCATTACCTTTGCCGCCACTTTCACCCAAACACCACCACGTCAATGACCAAGAAATTCGCTGTGCTGGCCGCCATGGCCGCACTGCTCGTCGCCTGCGGCGGTCCGAGCGCTGAGGAACTGGAGGCGAAGGCCAAGGCCACCGCTGACAGCATCGCCAATGTGCTCCGTATGGACAGCATCAAGGCCGCTGAGGCCGCCGCCGCTGCTGCTGCTGCCGCCGCTGCTGTGGACAGCACCGCCAGCGCCATGATGGACAGCGTTGCCGCCAAGGTCGAGAGCGCTGTGGACGCCGCCGCCAAGAAGGCTGGGCACTAAGCTGACCAGAACTTTAGCAGAAGGGGGCCGCGAGGCCCCTTTCTCTTTTCGGTGCCGGCCTCAACCGCCGGTGCGCAACTGCTCGTCCGCCTTCAGGAAGATGCTGTCGCTGTCCAGCAGGATGCGGTAGAAGCCTTCGTTGCCCCACACGTTGCGGGCGATCCCGGCCTTGAGCCGCTGCTCGATGGCCTGTGCGCTGCGGGTGCGTTCCGCGGGCCTGTCGGCGATGCCCTCCCTGGCCGCATGGGCCAGGAGGTCGGCCCAAAGCCGGTCGTCCATCCGGAACCGGTCCCGGAACACCAGCGGGTCTCCGAAGGCCTCGAACCGGGCCCGGTCGCGGTCCACCACGTCGAACGCGAACTGGTTCAACGAGCCGCTGAAGAAGAGTTCGTTCAGGAAGCGGGTCGTGCCGGCGGTATCCGCGGCCACGAACAGATCCGGGGTGATCCCACCGCCGCCGTAGACGATGCGGCCGCCCATGGTGCGGAACACCTGCGTGGAGTCCACCTGGGCGCTGTCGGCGTGCAGCATCTCTCCATGATCGAAGCGCTCGGCCAGGTCGTCGGCATAGTCGATGCCCTCCCCATATGGCCGTTGGATGCTGCGACCGCTCGGGGTGTAGTAGCGTGCGGTGGTGAGGCGCACGGCGCTGTGGTCGGGCAGGTCGAGGTGTTCCTGCACCAGGCCTTTTCCGAAGGAGCGCCGGCCCACGATGGTCCCCCGGTCGTTGTCCTGCACCGCTCCGGCCAGGATCTCGCTGGCGCTGGCGCTGCCCTCGTCGATGAGCACGGCCAGCGGCATCGTCTCCAGCAGGCCATTGCGTGTGGCGCGGTAGTCCTGCCGGGGGTGGGAGCGGCCCTGCGTGTACACGATCATCCGGCCTTCGGGCAGGAACTCGTCGGCCAGTTCGATGGCCGCGTTGAGGTAACCTCCTCCGTTCCCGCGCAGGTCCAGCACCAAGCGCTGCATGCCGGCGTTCTGCAGGGTCCTGGCCGCGTCCACGAACTCCTGGTGGGTGGTGCGGGCGAAGCGGACCAGCTTGATGTAGCCGGTGCCGTCCGGGCGCAGCAGGCTGGCCGCCACGCTGGTGATGGGGATCTTTCCCCGCTGGATGGTGACCTCGAAGGGACCTGCCTGGCCCTTGCGGACGATGGACACGGTGACCGAGCTGCCGCCAGGGCCGCGTAAGCGGTCCATCACCTGTTCATTGGTGATGTCCATGCCCGTCATGGGCGTTCCGTCGGCGGCGACGATGCGGTCGCCGGCCCGGATGCCCAATGCCGCGCTGGGCCCGCCTTCCACCGGGGCGATCACCACCACGGTGTCGTGCTGGATGGCGAACTCCACCCCGATGCCCTCGAAGCTGCCCTCGAGGGGTTCCTGGGCGGCGCGCAGTTCGGCGGCGCTGATGTAGTAGCTGTGCGGATCGAGCCGTTGTAGCAGGTCCTGGATCACCTCCTCCACGAGCTGCGTTTTGGCCACCGTGTCCACGTACTGCCGGTCGATGAGGTCGAGCACCTGGTCCACCTTGTCCGATGGGCTGGTGCCGCGGGTCACGAAGAGGGCGGGCAGGGGCATGTGCTCCCGGCGCATGCCGTGGCCGATGAACAGACCGGCCACCAGGGCCAGGCTGAGCAGGAGCGGGACGGCAGGGTTGATCGTGCGAGGGTCCCTCATGCGGGGTCGGGGTCCAATTGCTGCAGGGCCACTCCGCCGCGGGCCAGCAGGTCGAGCCCGGAGGGGTCCTTGTAGGCGGTGAGGTACACCAGGCGTTTGATGCCGGCCTGCAGGATGAGCTTGCTGCATTCCTTGCAGGGGGAGTGCGTGAGGTACAACGTCGCGCCCCGCGCATTGTTTGTGCTGCGGGCCACTTTCATGATGGCGTTGGCCTCGGCGTGCAGCACGTACCAGAGGGTCATGCCGTTCTCATCCTCGCAGTCGTTGGGAAAGCCCGTGGGGGTGCCGTTGTAGCCGTCGCTGATGATCATGCCTTCGCGCACGATGAGGGCGCCGACCTTTTTGCGGGTGCAATGGCTCAGGCGGGCCCACTCCAAGGCCATGCGCATGTAGGCGCGGTCGTAGCGCTCCTGTTTCCGCGGGTCGGAATAGACGAGGGCTTCCTGTTGCATCTGAGCGGAAGGCATGTGCCCATGTGGCCATGTGCCTGTGTGCGCATCGCGCCACGGGATCCGGCTCAGGCATGGCCACATGCTCGCATGAGCACATGGGCACATGATCGCGGTACCCAGGGCGGGACTCGAACCCGCACGAATTGCTTCACTGGTGTTTGAGACCAGCGCGTCTACCGATTCCGCCACCTGGGTGGGGGGACCCCTTTCGGGGAGCGCGAAGATAGCGGCTTGGAGCTGCTTCAACGGTGCATGGGGCCTGGCGCACATGATGCGGTACACCTACTGATGGCGATCACGCGTTCCATGCTTTGGCGCCAGCGGAGGATGGGACCAACATCACGCGAAGGAAGGCGGTTGACCTATCTTGTTCGTCGATAACCGTCTCCCATGTCCCACTGGTTCAGTTGGTTGTTCCGACCCCTGGCCACGACCCTGGTCGCTGGATCGTTGAGCGCCACCACGATGGCCCAGTCGAACGGGTGGTTGGCCGACGGCACGGTCTGGATGGAAGGATATACCTGCTGTCCTCCGGGCACACCGATGTGTGGTGAATCCGTCAAGGACCGACGTGTGGTGGATGGAGACACCGTGATCAATGGGCACCTCTATAAAAAGGTCTTTCAGTCCAGCCTGAGCATTGAAAAGGAATGCGGTGTGCCCCCGGGGACCTGCGACGATACGGTGTTCGTTGACCACCACGGTGTGCCGTCCTTGTTCCTCCGCGACACCCTCGGTTCAATGTATCGCCTGCTGAATGGCGTGGAGCACCTGTTGTACGATATGGACCTGGAGGTGGGTGATACCGTCGTGCAGACCGTGATGTGGACCTTTCCCAGTGCGGTCGTCCTTTCCATCGATAGCGTGGTCGTTCAAGGTTCGTTCAGGAGGCGATACCAGACCGGCCAGTTCTCCCTTATTGAAGGCGTGGGCTGGAGCGGGAACGGGAACGGTTGGTTCGGCTTTTTGCAGCCCCCATACCTCGGATATTGCAGCTTTTGGGGCTTCTGTTACAGCGTGGCCGACACCACCTATTTCCCGGAGAACGGGACGGCCTGTTCGCTACCCACGGGCATACCGACGCACGTCGCCGGAATGACGGTACCCCAGGTCCACCCCAACCCGGCGAATGAACTCCTTTTCCTGGACGTGCCGCCGGATGCGCTGCATCTGCGGGTGGTGAGCGCCACGGGCGCTGAGGTGTGGAGGATGGAGCATCCACCGACCGGTCGGATGACGATCCCGCTCCGCGCGTTCGAAGCCGGTGCTTACCTGCTCGAAGTGCGCACGGGGTCGGCCGTCAGCAGCCAGCGCTTCATCGTCGCCCGACCTTGATGGGCCTTGGGGTCAAGAGGTGATGGGTTGACCATGGACGGTCGACCAAGGGACCGTTCCTCCGCCCGGACCTACGGATGCCGGCGCGAGCTCAGAGCTGCTTCAACAACCCCCTCAGATCCACCTTCTCGCCCACGATCCGCTCCACCTCGCTGATGGGCACGCGCTCCTGCTTCATGCTGTCGCGTTCACGGATGGTGACGGCGTTGTCGGTGAGGGTCTCGTGGTCCACGGTGATGCAGTAGGGCGTGCCGATGGCGTCCTGGCGGCGGTAGCGCTTGCCGATGCTGTCCTTCTCGTCGTACTGGCAGTTGTGGTCCAGCTTCAGGCGGTCCATGATGGCGCGGGCCTTCTCGGGCAGGCCGTCCTTCTTGATCAGGGGCAGCACAGCCACCTTCACGGGCGCCAGCGGGGCAGGGATGCGCAGCACCTCACGCACCTCGCCGTTCTCCAGCTTCTCCTCGTCGTAGGCCGCGCTGAGGATGGCCAGGAACATGCGGTCCAGCCCGATGGAGGTCTCCAGCACGTAGGGCACGTAGCTCTCGTTGGCCTCGGGGTCGAAGTAGGTGAGCTTGCGGCCGCTGTACTTCTCGTGGTTGCCCAGGTCGAAGTCGGTGCGGCTGTGGATGCCCTCCAGTTCCTTGAAGCCCATGGGGAACTTGAACTCGATGTCGCAGGCCGCGTCGGCGTAGTGCGCCAGCTTGATGTGGTCGTGGAAGCGGTAGTTGTCCGCGGGCAGGCCCAGGGCGCGGTGCCAGGCCATGCGCTTGGCCTTCCAGTGCTCGTACCACTCCTGCTGGGTGCCAGGTTTGATGAAGAACTGCATCTCCATCTGCTCGAACTCGCGCATGCGGAAGATGAACTGGCGCGCCACGATCTCGTTGCGGAAGGCCTTGCCCGTCTGCGCGATGCCGAAGGGGATCTTCATCCGCGCGCTCTTCTGCACGTTCAGGAAGTTGACGAAGATGCCCTGGGCGGTCTCGGGGCGCAGGTAGATGGTGCTGCTCTCCCCGCTCACGCTGCCCAGCTCGGTGGCGAACATCAGGTTGAACTGGCGCACATCGGTCCAGTTGCCCGTGCCGCTGATAGGGCACTTGATCTCCTCGTCGATGATCAGCTGGCGCAAGCCGGCGAGGTCGTTGGCCTCGAGGGCGGCCTTCATGCGGCCCTCCACCGCATCGATGCGCTCCTGGCTCCGCTTCACGTTGGGGTTGGTGGCGCGGAACTGCGCCTCGTCGAAGGCCTCGCCGAACTTCTTGCGGCCCTTCTCCACCTCCTTCTCGATCTTGTCGGCGTACTTGGCCATGTGCTCTTCCAGGAGCACGTCGGCGCGGTAGCGCTTCTTGCTGTCCTTGTTGTCGATGAGCGGGTCGTTGAAGGCGTCCACGTGGCCGCTGGCCTTCCAGGTGGTGGGGTGCATGAAGATGGCCGCGTCGATGCCCACGATGTTCTCGTGGAGCTTCGTCATGGCCTCCCACCAGTAGCGGCGGATGTTGTTCTTCAGTTCCACGCCGTACGGCCCGTAGTCGTAGGTGGCGCTGAGGCCGTCGTAGATCTCGCTGCTGGGGAACACGAAGCCATACTCCTTGGCATGGCCGATGAGGGTCTTGAGGCGGTCTTCCTGTGTGCTCATGATCATGTGCGAACGCTCTGGAAACCTTCAGCGTCGCGGGCGCAAAGATGGGCAGCGGGGCACGAACACCGGGTGTTGCGGACCACCGGCCTTCGGTCAGGTACGTCGGCTTGGTCGTCAGCTTCCGGCCGCCATCCGTCGGATCGCCTCACGGAAACGGCATGCCAGGACGTTGGATGGGATCGGATGCGCATGGGGAGGAAAGGCATCGAACCCACCGGCCCGTCAACACGTGCGTGTGCGCAACTTGGGGGTGTCCGCGACCTGCCTCCGCAGGCCCTCCGGGTACTTTCGGCGCGGCCGCTCGTGCGTTCGGCCGTGACCGTGCCCACCCTGCTGCGATCCATCCTGCTGATGCTGCCCGTGCTGGCGTGCGCGCCCGCGGCATGGGCCCAACCGGTGAACGACGATTGTGCGTCGGCATTGACCCTTTGCGCCCAGCAATCCTTGACGGGCAACAACACGGGCGCGGTGGGCATTCCGGGCTTCTGCCCGGGCACCAACAGCGTGCTGTGGTACACCTTCACGACCAACTCACAGGGCGGCGCGGTGAACGTGGCGATCAACGGCCTGGACTGTCCGGTGGTGGCCGGTATGGACAACGAGCTGAGCGTGATCGTGCTGAGCGGGGACGGCAGCTGCCAGCCGGGCAGCTTCACGGCGGTGGGCAACTGCACGCAGGATTCGGTGGACTTCACCATGACCACGGACAGCCTGTCGCCCAACACCCAATATTGGGTGCTGGTGAGCGGCGTGGCCGACAACGGGGCCACGATCAACGCGCAGTGCGACTTCGGCGTCACGCTCAGCGGGCCCGGGGCCGACATCGTCGGGGTGGACTTCAGCGCGGGCGAGGACGTGGAGATCGGCGAGGGCGAGTACGCGGAACTGGAGGCCACGGGCGGCACCACCTACACCTGGACGCCGAACGCAGGGCTCAGCGACGACGCCGTTCCCGATCCGCTGGCCAACCCGTCGGAGACCACCACGTACACGGTGACCACGCAGTTGAACGGCTGCACGTACAGCGATGAGGTGCTGGTGGAGGTGATCCGGCGCATCCAGCCCACCAACACCTTCACGCCCAACGGCGACGGGCACAACGACACCTGGACCATCTTCGGCATCTCGGACTACCCGGCCTGCGAGGTGACCATCTACGACCGCTGGGGCCAGCGTGTCTTCCGCGATGTGGGCTACGCGGAGCCCTGGGACGGCACCAACGGCGGGGCGCGATTGCCGATGGCCACGTACTACTACCACATCGTGCTCAACACCCGGGAGGGTGGGTCCGCTGCGGCCTACACCGGGTCCATCACCATCGTGCGATGAGGGCGACCCTGCTGCTGCTGACCGTGCTCTTCGCCGCGTCGTTGCAGGCGCAGCAGGTGCCGCAGTATTCGCAGAACGTCCTGAACTACTTCAACATCAACCCGGCGGTGGCGGGCAGCAAGGACTGCATCGATGTGCGCCTGGGCTTCCGCAAGCAATGGGTGGGCTTCGAGAACGCGCCCACCACGGGCTGGGCCAGCGTGCATGCCACCATCCGCAACAAGAAGAAGCCCTACCTCAAGGGCAAGCACGGCATCGGCGGCTACGTGGAGGCCGACGATACGGGTCCGCTGGGCTACACGCTGATCAACCTGGCCTACGCCTACCATGTACGGATGAACAAGGACCATTACCTGGCCATGGGCACCTTCCTGGGCGTGAAGCAGCAGAAATTCGACGTGGGGCAGACCCTGGTGGCGGACAACAGCGACCCGGTGTTGGCGAGCAGGAGCTCCTCGTTCGTGTTCCCCATCATCTCGCCCGGCCTCTGGCTGTACAGCAAGACCTACTGGGCGGGCCTCAGCGTGCACCAGTTGTTGAACAATCGCGTGCCCGGCATCGGGGTCGATTCGCGGCTGAGCCCGCACTATTTCCTGAGCGCAGGCTATCGCTGGCGCATCGGCCGAAAGACCTCGGTGACGCCCAATGCCCTGATCAAGCTTTCGCGCGGATCGCCGATGGCCATGGACATCAACGCCATGCTGGAGTGGAACCGCGTGCTGGGCATCGGGGTGAGCTACCGCAACCAGGACGCGGTGGTGGCCATGGTGAAGTTCGGCTTCCTCAAGTTCTTCACCCTGGGCTACGCGTACGACATCACCACCTCCAAGCTGAAGGCCGCCAGCAGCAACACGCACGAGGTGATCCTGGGCATCACGCCCTGCATCCCGGTCGATCCCAGCAAGCGCATCGTCAGCTGCCCCATCTTCGAATAGGACCCCATGAAGGACCACGGACCCCGAACGCTCATCCGCCCGGCACTGCTGTTCACGCTCCTTCTGATGGGGGCGGTGGCCAGTGCACAGGACGTCCTCCACTGGACCGGCGGTGAGGGCCGCTGGAGCGATGCACGCATGTGGTCCGCATCGCCGGGCGGTGCGGGTGGAGCGGGGGTGCCGGATGAGGATACCGAGGTCCACATCGGTGGGGGCGGGGAGGTGGAAGTGGGTGTGGAAGGGGGGGTGGCCTGCCGCTCGCTGCATGTGGATGCGCGGGCCGGGCGTGTGCGGGTGCATGGAGGCCCGGGCGCGCGCGTGACGATCGCGGGCGGCTGGGTGATGGCAGGAGAGGCGCGGATGGCCGTGGAGGGCGGCGTGCGGCTCACGGGCCGGGCCGGTGATGCGGTGCTTGATCTCCACGGCGTGGAGGTGGCGAACGATGTGGTGCTGGACGGTTCCGGCAGCTGGGACCTGCTGAGCGCGCTGGTGATCGATGCAGCGCATGCCGTGCGGCTGGAGCGCGGTGAATTGCGGCTGAACGGCGGGGTGCTGAAGGCCGGTGCACTGGTCGTGGGTCCGCGCGCCGAGAGGGGGTTGAAGGCCGCCGGCGCCATGGTCCTGGTGGACCGGCTGGAGGGTGCTGGTGCGGGGCGGATGGCCTGGGAGCCCACCACCACCCTGCTGGTGAACGGTGCCGCCCGGCGCTGGGACGGTACGGCCGTGGGGCAGGAGGACCTGATGCGCATGGCGGTGAACTGTGGCACTGGAACCGGGCAGATCCCGTTCCAGGTGAACGCGGTGGTCACCAGCGACTACAACGGTTTCGGGGTGAGCTGCAATGGCGTGTGCGATGCGGCGGTGAACGTCTCCATCCAGGGAGGCATCGGGCCTTTCGCCATCCAATGGCAGGGCGGCCCCAATGGCACGGGCACCGCGCTGCCTTGGGTGAACACCTGCGCCGGGAACAAGCTCGTGATCGTCACCGACCTCGGCCAGAACGTGGGCTGCTTCGCTTCCGTCCTGGTGACCCCTCCGCCGCCCCTGGGGGTCGTCTTCTTCGGCCTGAACCCACCGGCCTGTGCGAACGTGTGCAACGGCACGGCGATCACCTTCCCCGGTGGGGGCACCGGCTTCGGCTATCAGTATGACTGGAACAGCGGAGCGGAGACCGTTCCGAACCCCACGCAGCTCTGCGCCGGCGTCAACTCCTTGGAGATCATCGATGCGAACGGCTGTGTCTTCGACACCACCTTCACCATCACCCTGCTTCCGCTCGAAGCGACGCTGCAGAGCACACCGCCGAGCTGCGCCGGGGACTGCGACGGGACCGCTGAGGTCACCGTCACGGGTGGCACACCGGGCTACACGTACGACTGGCAGCCCGGCAGCCCGGTGGGTGACGGGACCGCCCAGGTGACCGGGCTTTGTGCGGGTACTTACACGGTGCTGGTGGCGGACGCCAACGGCTGCGACACGCTGATCACCTTCGACCTGGTGGCGCCACCGGCGATCGAGCCCAACCTGGTGACCACGCCGGCCACCTGCGCCGATGCCTGCGATGGAACGGCCACGGCCACCCCATCCGGAGCGCCGGGGCCGTTCACCTTCCTATGGACACCTGCACCCGGAAGCGGGCAGGGCACCGGAACGGCCACGGGCCTGTGCGCCGGACCCGGCACGGTGCTCATCACCGATCAGACAACGGGCTGCGACACCCTTGTGCCTTTCCTCATCGCTTCGCCGCCACCGCTGCAGGCCACATTGTCCGCCGTGAACGCCACCTGTGCGAACACCTGTGACGGCAGTGCCGGAGTGGTGGTGGGCGGGGGCACGCCCGGCTACACGTACACCTGGAGCCCGGCCCCGGGCGCGGGCCAGGGCACACCAAACGTCACCGGGCTCTGTGCGGGCAACTACACCCTGCTGGTGGCGGACGCGGCCGGTTGCGACACCCTGATCGCCTTCGCCATCACGGCGCCGCCGCCGCTCGTCGTGGCCTTGGACACCACCTCCGTGAGCTGCTCGGGCGTGTGCGATGGGGAGGCCTCCGTGCTGGTGAGCGGTGGCACACCCGGCTACACCATCTCGTGGTCCAACGGACAGGGCGGGCCCGGGATCACGGCCTTGTGCGCGGGCCCGTACAGCGTGACCGTGTCGGACGCCAACGGCTGTGACACCACGCTGGCCTTCGTACTGGCCGAACCGCCGCCGCTGGACGCCACACCCACGCAGACGAACGTGACCTGCGGCGGGCAGTGCGATGGCACGGCCTCCGTCGTGGTGAGCGGCGGCACACCGGGCTACACCTACAGCTGGTCACCGGCACCCGGCGGGGGTCAGGGCACGCCTGACGCCACGGGCCTTTGTCCCGGTGCGTACAGTGTGCTGATCACCGACGGGAACGGATGCTCGCTCACGGTACCCTTCACCATCGTTGATGCGGTGCCCTTGCAGTTCTCGCTCAACGTGCAGGATGCGTCCTGCCCGGGCGTATGCGATGGTGAAGCGGGCGTGATCATCACGGGCGGCACCCCGACGTACACCTACCTGTGGTCGCCGGCGCCCGGTGCCGGCCAGGGCACCCCGAACGTCACCGGCCTGTGCGCCGGTCCCTACCAGTTGACCGTGACCGACGCCTTGGGTTGCGACAGCACCATCGCCTTCACGGTGAACGCGCCCTCGGCCATCCTTCCGAACGAAGTGGTGGTGGAGCCGGTGTGCGCCGATGCCTGCGATGGCAGCATCACGCTCGCGCCCACGGGAGGCACTGGCGTGTACACCTACGGGTGGACGCCTCAACCGCCCAACGGACAGGGGCAGCCGCAGGCTACGGGCCTGTGCGCAGGTGTGTGGACCGTCACCATCACGTCCGGTGGTTGTGACACCACGCTCACGATCGACCTGCAGGCCCCCCCGTCGCTGGAGGTGCAGCTGACACCGACGGACGCCAGTTGCGCCGATGCGTGCGATGGGTCCGCCACGGCCGCGGTGAGCGGGGGCACGCCCGGCTACACCTACCTGTGGACACCGGCGCCGGGTGGTGGGCAGGGCACCGCAGATGCCACGGGACTTTGTGCGGGCAGCTACACGCTGCTGGTGACGGATGCGGTGGGTTGCGACACCACCCTGCAGTTCACGATCGATGCGCCGGATCCGCTGGATGTGCAGCTGGTGACCACACCGGCGAGCTGCGGTGGCGCGTGCGACGGCACGGCGACGGCCACGGCGGGCGGTGGCACCCCCGGCTACACCTATGTGTGGACACCCGCGCCCGGTGCCGGTCAGGGCACGCCGAACGCGACCGGTCTCTGTCCCGGTGCCTACGTGCTGGTGGTGGCCGATGCGAACGGCTGCGACACCACGCTCAATTTCACGATCAGCACACCGAGCGGCATCCTGGCGACCCCACAGGTGACACCGGCCAGCTGTGCCGACGTGTGCGATGGCGCCATCGACCTCACGGTGACCGGTGGCGTGGGTCCGTACACCTTCGACTGGACACCGGCACCTCCGGTGGGTGCAGGGACCGCGACCGTGAGCGGGCTCTGCCCTGGCGACTGGACCGTGGTGATCAGTGATCAGGCGCAGTGCGACACGGTGCTGGTGATCAACGTGCCGGCACCCACGGCGTTGGACGCTCAGCTCACGGTGACCGACGAGACCTGCAATGGCCCGTGCGATGGAACAGCGAGCGTGTCCGTGAGCGGCGGGCAGCCCGGCTATCAGTACGTGTGGAACCCGGCACCGGGCGGTGGACAGGGCACCCCGAACGCCACGGGTCTCTGCGCGGGCACCTATGCCCTGACGGTGACCGATGCGGGTGGCTGCGACACCACCCTCACCTTCGACATCCTGCCGGAGCAGCCGATCGATGTGGGGCTGGTGGTGGTGGACGGCATTTGTGCGCTGACCTGCAGCGGGTCGGCGACCTCTACACCGACCGGCGGAACAGGTCCCTACACCTTCTTCTGGTCACCCGCACCCGGTACCGGTCAGGGTACCGGCAGCGTGACAGGCTTGTGCGATGGCCAGTATGCCCTGACGGTGACCGATGCGAACGGATGCGACACCACGGTGACCTTCAACGTGGTGAAGCCACCTCCCATCGTGTCGAGCCTGCAATGGGGCAACGAGACCTGTGACGGCCCGTGCACCGGCAGTGCGGCGGCCTTCCCGACGGGTGGCAACGGCGCCCCCTACACCTTCCTGTGGACGCCCGCACCCGGTGGTGGACAGGGCAGCAACATCGCCACGGGGCTCTGCGCGGGCGTCACCTACAGCCTCACCATCACCGATGCGCTGGGCTGCGACACCACCGAGAGCTATACCATCCTTCCGTTCCAGCCGATCGTGCCCAACCTGGGCACCACACCGGTGAGCTGTGCCGGTATCTGCGACGGTTCGGCCACGGTGGGCCCCACGGGCGGTGAAGCGCCATACACCTACACCTGGTCGCCCGCTCCGGGCGGAGGGCAGGGTACTCCGCAGGCCACCGGGCTGTGCGCGGGCGTGTACACGGTGACCATCGCCGATTTCTTCAACTGCGACACCACCGTGCAGGTGCTGATCACCGGACCGCAGGCCCTGGACCTGGGCGCATCGGTCTCGCCCATCACCTGTGCGGGCCAGTGCGATGGCAGCATCGTGCTGAACGTGAGCGGCGGTACGCCGGGCTATTCCTTCGACTGGACGCCCGACCCGCCGAACGGTGATGGCACCAACAGCGCCTTCGGCCTCTGCCCTGGCAGTTATGCGGTACTGATAACGGATGCCAATGGCTGCGACACCACGGCCACCTTCATCCTGGACGAGCCGTTACCGCTGACCGCCACCTTGACCACCACGCCGAGCCAGTGCCAGCAGTGCATCGGCTCCGCCGAGGTGGATCCCGAGGGTGGCACACCACCGTACAGCTTCCAATGGACGGGCCAGGGCGGGGTGATCATCGGCACGGACAGCGTTGTGGTGAACCTGTGCGCCGGGCTCTACACCGTGCTGGTGAGCGATGCGAACGGATGCCTCTTCTCCCTGCCGGTGGCGATCACCGACAGCAACGGCGAAGTGCTGGCCACCACCGATGGGCTCACCAGCTGCCCGGGCGGTTGTGACGGGACGGTGAGCGTGCAATACGTGTGCAGCGATCCGCCCTGCACGGTGCTGTGGACGGATGCGCTGGGCGTGGACCTCGGACAACCCACGGACACGGCCACCAACCTCTGCGCGGGCAGTTATCTCGTGCAGGTCACCAACGGTTCGGGCTGCATCAGCATCGACACGGCCGTCGTGGCCTCTCCGCCGCCGATCGTGGCCAACCTGAGCACCACGACCGAGACCTGTGCGGGCAGTTGCGACGGCACCGCCACCGTGGGGCCGGTGGGTGGCCAGCCACCGTACACCTTCGACTGGACCCCCGACCCGCCGGGCGGTGATGGCGGCCCGCAGGCGACCGGCCTTTGTGCAGGCGCCTATGACCTGTTGATCACGGACCAGGGCGGATGCACCCTGCAGCTGAGCGCGCTGATCCTGGCCCCCGCACCGATCGATCCGGCGGCGGTGGTCACCCCCGAAGGGTGTCCCGGCAGCTGTGATGCGAGCATCGTGCTGAGCCCGACCGGAGGCACACCGGGCTACACCTACCTGTGGCAACCGGCACCGCCCAACGGACAGGGCACATCCTCCGCATTGGATCTCTGTCCCGGCGACTGGACCGTGACCATCGCCGACGCGAACGGCTGCGATACGACGGTGGTCTTCACCATCGCCGAACCACCTGCGCTGGTGCTCACCGGCAGCAGCACGCCGAGCCAGTGCCAGGTGTGCAACGGCACCGCGGAAGTGGTGATCGCGGGCGGAACTCCGGGCTACACGATCCAATGGACGGACGGCAACGGTCAGTCGGTCGGCAACGCGCCTTCGCTGGCGGGCCTTTGTGCCGGTCTGTATACAGCGACGGTGACGGATGCCGGAGGTTGCGACGCGAGCCTCGTGGTGCCCGTGACCGATGCCAACGGCGAGGTGCTCACGGTCGTGGACGGAAGCACCACCTGCGGCAACACATGCGATGGCGAAGTGAGCGTGCAGTTCACCTGTTCGTTGCCGCCATGCACGGTCACCTGGACGAACACGCTGGGCGATACACTGGTGCAAGGCAACAACACGTTGACCAGCCTTTGCACCGGCAGCTATTTCGTGGCGGTGGAGAACGGCGCGGGCTGCATCAGCATTGATACGGCTTTCGTGGCCCCGGGTAGCTCGGTGATCCCCGGTTTGTCCACCACCCCGGTGAGCTGCGCGGGCGCCTGCGATGGCACGGCCACGGTGGGGCCCACGGGCGGCATCGGGCCCTATGCGTTCGATTGGGCGCCCGATCCGATCACGGGTGACGGCGGCCCGCAGGCGAGCGGGCTCTGCGCCGGCATATACACGGTGCAGATCATCGATCAGGGCACGGGTTGCGACACCCTCGTGAACGTGCTGATCCTGGAACCGCAGCCGCTGTCCGTTTCGGCCGTCGTGGAGGATGCCTCCTGCGAGGCCCAGTGCAATGGAAGCATCGTGGTCACCGTGCAGGGTGGAACGGGCGCCTATACCTATGAGTGGACCCCGGTTCCTGCGAACGGCGACGGGACCAACGCGGCCTTTGGCCTGTGCGCAGGCAGCTACGACCTGCTGATCACCGATGCCAACGGGTGTGATACGTTGATCACTTACCTCATCGCCGAGCCGCCACCACTGGTGCTGGTAGCGAGCGCCACGCCGAGCGAGTGCGGTCTGTGCATCGGTGCGGCCGAAGTGGATGTCGTGGGCGGGACCGGGCCGTACACCTACAGCTGGACCCTGAACGGCTCGCCCATCGCCTCGGACAGCACGGCCACGAACCTCTGCGCCGGGCTCTACACCGTGACGGTCCAGGATGCCAATGGCTGCCTGGCCGCCCTGTTGGTGCCCATCACCGACAGCAATGGCGAGGTGGTGACCACCACCGACGGGATCACCAGTTGTCCGGGTGAATGCGATGGCGAAGTATCGGCCTCCTTCGTTTGTGCCGATCCGCCGTGCACGGTGGCGTGGACCGATGCGCTCGGCAACGACCTGAACGAACCGGGGACGAGCCTCGACAGCCTGTGTGCGGGGCCGTATTTCATCGTGGTCACCAACGGTTCGGGCTGCATCACGATCGACACGGCCGTGGTGGCGGAACCCGATCCCATCGTGGCCCAGCTGAGCACCACGCCGGTGACCTGTGCGGGACTGTGCGACGGAACGGCCACCGTGGGCATCAGTGGCGGTGTCGGTCCGTACGTCATCGATTGGTCTCCCGACCCGATCAACGGGGACGGCACGCCGCAGGTGACCGACCTGTGCGCGGGCACCTACGACCTCACCATCACCGATGCCAGCGGCTGCAGCATCTCCGTGGCGGTGCTCATTCTGGAGCCCCAGCCGTTCTCGATCTCCGCGGTGGAGGAACCGGTGACCTGCAACGGCGCCTGCGATGCCAGCATCGTGCTCACGGTGGCGGGCGGCACACCGGGCTACACCTTCGATTGGACGCCCGATCCGCCGAACGGCGACGGCACCAACGCGGCATTCTCGCTGTGCGCAGGCGGCTATGCCGTGCTGATCACCGACCTGAACGGTTGCGATACCACGCTCACATTCAACGTGGTGGATCCGCCGCTCTTCGAAGCACAGCTCACCATCACGGACAACCTCTGTTCCGGTGACTGTGCGGGCACGGCGACCGCCGCACTGACCGGTGGTGTACCGCCATACAGCGAAACGTGGACCGATGCGGGTGGGGTGATCCTGGCGCAGGACACCACCTTCATCGGTGGGTTGTGCGCGGGGGACTACACGCTGACGGCCGCGGATGCGAACGGATGCATCGTCACATTGCCCTTTACGATCGGACAGGGTGCGGCCATCGACGCCGGACTGCTGTTCACCAACGAGACCTGCTTCGGGCCCTGCGATGGCACGGCGAGCGTGAGCCCGACCGGCGGCGCTGGCGGCTTCACCTACCTGTGGCAGCCGCAGCCGGGCGGTGGTCAGGGCACCCCGAACGCCACCGGCCTCTGCCCGGGCAACTGGGCGGTGACGATCGCCGACAGCCTGGGCTGCGACACCACCGTGGCGTTCACCATCCTGCCCTTTGCGCCCATCGTGCCCAATGAGGTGGTGACCGATGTGCTGTGCAATGGGGCCTGCGACGGCACCATCACCGTGGCGCCGACAGGCGGCTTCGACAACTACACGTTCACGTGGTCGCCCGTGCCGCCGAACGGCCAGGGCGGTGCCTCGGCCACCGGGCTCTGTCCCGGCGCGTGGTCGGTGACGATCGCCGACGGCATCGGTTGCGACACCACGGTCACATACAGCATCCAGGAACCCTCACCGGTGCAGGTGACGGTGGACGCCACCGTGCCGGCCAGCTGCAACACGGCCTCCGACGGGTCCATCGACATCACCATCGCCGGTGGGGTGGGCGGCTACACCGTGCTGTGGGCCGGCCCGGGCGGCTTCTCCAGCACCCAGGAGGACATCGACCAACTGTTCCCCGGCCCTTACACCGTGGTGGTGACGGATGCCAACGGCTGCACAACCAGCGCGAACGTTCAGGTGGAAGCGCTGGTGACGGTGACGGCCGACGCGGGAGCCGATCAGCAGCTCTGTTCCGGGTCCGTGGTGGTGCTGGACGGCAGCGCGAGCACCGGCGGATCGAGCTGGCAATGGACCGATGGGCAGGGCACCATCGTCGGTACACAACCTGTGCTGACGCTCACGGGCCTGAGCCCCGACACCCTCACCTACACGCTGACCGTGACGGACGGACCGTGCTCGGCGCAGGACCAGGTGACCGTGGTGATCTGGGCCACACCGTTCGCCGATGCCGGTCCCGACCGCACCATCTTCCTGAACGCGCAGACCGAGCTGGGCGACGACCCCAGCGGCCCGCAAGGCTCCACCTTCAGCTGGCAGCCGGACTCGCTGCTGGACGATCCCACCTCCGCCAACCCCTTGGCCACCCCGCTGGAGACCACCTGGTTCGTCCTCACGGTGACCACGCCGGATGGCTGTTCCGCAGTGGATTCGGTGCTGGTGACCGTGGTGCCCGAGGTGGTGATCCCCTCCGGATTCACGCCGAACGGCGACGGGTGGAACGATGCCTGGCAGATCGACCTGATCGATATGTTCCCCGAGTGTGAGGTGGAGGTGTACAGCCGATGGGGTGAGCTGCTCTTCCAGAGCGTGGGCTACAAGGAGCCTTGGGATGGCCGGTACAGCGGTGGTCTGGTGCCGGTGGGCACCTACTACTACGCCATCCGCCTCAACCACCCGGATTTCCCCGAACCCTACACCGGTCCGCTGACCGTCATCCGCTGAAGCCATGAACCTGCGCCACCAATTCCTTCCGCTGTTGATGGTCGCCGGCACGGCGGCCGCACAGCAACTGCCGCAGCTCAGCCAGTACGTGAGCCAGGACTACCTGTACAACCCGGCCGTGGCGGGTTCGCGGCCCTGGTTCGAGCTGCGCAGTGCGCACCGCTATCAATGGGTCGGGGTCCAGGATGCGCCGCGCACCTTCATGCTGAGCGCCACCACGCCGGTGGGCCGCAAGATGGGGTTGGGCGGATTCCTGTTCACGGACAATGTGGGGCCCACGCGTCGTACAGGCTTCCAGCTCACCTATGCCTACCACCTCCAGCTCACCGAAAAACTGCGCCTGGGCCTTTCGCTGAGCGGCGGGCTGGTGCAGTTCCTCATCGACGGGTCCAAGATCACCTTCCACGACGGCAGCGATCCCGTGATGGACGATCAGCTGCGGGGCGAGGTGGTTCCGGACGCCACGTTCGCCTTCCTGTTGCACCATCCCAACTATTGGTTCGGCGCCACGGCCCCGCAACTGTTCAACAACCGCATCTACTTCTTCGATGAGCAGGAGGAGACCCTGAGCCGATTGGAGCGGCACTATTTCGCCTCCGGCGGATACCGCATCCGGTTCTCCGAGGATCTGCGCCTGGAGCCCAGCTTCCTGGTGAAGTACGTGAGCCCGGTGCCGCCGAAGGTGGACCTGAACCTCACCCTGAACTACAAGGACATCCTGTGGATCGGAGGGGGCTGGCGGTCCAACGACGCCATTCCCCTGATGGTGGGTTGCTGGTTGAAGAAGATGTTCCAGTTCGGGTACTCGTTCGACCTTACCACCACGGGCTTGAGCCGCTACAGTCAAGGCACGCACGAGGTGATGTTGGCCATCACCTTCGGGAAGGATCGACCGGCAGCGCGTGCCAAGACCACCGCCGAGCCTGCCCCGCCCGCACCGACGCCTTGATGCGTGTCGTCGGTCGCTGACACGTCCACGACGCCCCACCCCTCATCGGTGAAGCGGTTCGGCCCGGCGAAAACCCGCGTCGGACTAGCGTTCCAAGGGGTGTTTTGGCTACCTTGCACCCCCTTGCGCCCGAACGTGAGCCCCTACACGGTCCCCGGACCGATCCGCTTGTGTGGAGCGGCCCTCATGGCGGCCATGCTCTCTGCTTCGCCATTGGCGGCCCAGACCTTCATCATGGGCAATGCCAGCTGGCAGGCCTGCAGCGGAGAGTTCCTGGATAGCGGCGGTGCGGGCGGGGCTTATGGGAACAGCGAGGACCTCACGGCCACCTTGTGCCCCGCCAACGGGGCAGGGTCGGGCTCCAGCGTTTCGGTGACCTTCACGGCCTGGGCGGTCGAGCCGGGCGCCACCGATCAGCTCTTCATCCACGATGGCACCAGCACGGCCGATCCGCTGTTGGTCACGGGCAATGGGGCCAACCCGCTCAATGGCCAGACCATTGCGGCCACCGGCCCGACGGGCTGCCTGACGTTCCGGTGGGTGAGCGATGCGGCCAATGCCTTCCCGGGATGGGCCGCCACCATCGGCCCGGCCCCTGATGCGGGCAGTTCCACGGGGGTCACCGTCTGCGACACGGACGCCCCGCTGGACCTGTTCGCCGCCTTGGGCGGCACACCGGATGCTGGAGGCACATGGACGGACCCGGGCAGTGCCCCTCACGGCGCCACCTTCGATCCCGGCACGGATGCACCAGGGGCGTACACCTACACGGTGAACGCGGGTGGCGGTTGCCCGGTGGCCACCGCGACAGTGACCGTTACGGTGAACACCCAACCGGACGCCGGTTCGAGCACCAGCATCGGGGTATGCAGCGATGATGTCCCGTTCAGCTTGTTCGCGTTGCTCGGACCTGATGCCGACGCGGGTGGCAGTTGGACCGGGCCGGGCGGTCCGCACCCGCCGACCTACACCCCGGGCGTCTCCCAGGCCGGGGTGTACACCTACACCATTCCGGGCATCCCCCCGTGCGTGGATGCGACGGCGACGGTGACGGTGAGCGAACAGGCCGCCCCGGATGCCGGCGGGGACCGAAGCATCACCGTGTGCAGCGACGACGCCCCCTTCGGGCTCACGGCACAGTTGAACGGAACACCGGACCCCGGAGGTCAGTGGGTGGGCCCGGGAGGGCCGATCCCCGGCGACCTGTTCGATCCCACAGTAGGCCCCGCAGGGGTGTGGACCTACACGGTGGCGGGGGTCGCACCCTGTTCGGACGCTTCGGCCCAGCTCACCGTTACGATCCGCCCAGCCCCGGATGCGGGATCGGACCGCACGGTGGTCGTTTGCAGCTCGCGGGGCTCATTCGCGCTCGTTGATTCGTTGGGCGGATCGCCGGACCTCACCGGATCGTGGACCGATCCGAACAGTGCGGCGTTCAATGGCACGTTCATACCGGGCACGAGCCCCCCGGGCACTTACACATACACGGTGACCGGCCAAACGCCCTGCGACCCGGCCGTGGCCACGGTCACTGTTCAGCTGGTGGTCGCGCCGGATGCGGGTACCAACGCCACCCTGCTGCTCTGCTCCACCGACGCGGATGTGCAGCTCTTCGGTGAGTTGGGGGGCGCTCCCGATCCCGGGGGCAACTGGACGGACCCGGATGGGGACCCCTTCTCCGGGACCTTCGATCCCGGGGCGGATGATCCGGGGATCTACACCTACACGGTGCAGGGCTTGGCGCCGTGCGCCGATGCCACTTCCACGGTGACCATCACCGTGACCCCGGCCCCGAATGCGGGCAGTTCAGGCTCTGCCTTGGTGTGCAGCACCGATGGGGCCTTCGACCTGGTCGACAGCCTGGGCGGTTCGCCGGCGGTGAACGGTAACTGGACCGACCCCAATAGCGCGGCCGTGCCGTCCGGCAGCTACGTGCCCGGCACCTCGCCACCCGGTCTCTACACCTACACAGTGACCGGCATCGCTCCGTGTGCCGACGCCATCACCACGGTGGACGTCGACCAGACCACGGCGCCGAACGCCGGAACAAGTGCGGCCCTCACCGTGTGCAGTGATGATCCGGTGGTGGACCTCTTCGCCCTGTTGGGCGGAGCGGATGCCGGTGGAACATGGACCGATCCCGGGAGCCAGCCGCACCCGGGTCAGTACGACCCGGCGACCGATGTCGGCGGCACATACACCTACACGGTTGTGGGCGCTCCGCCCTGCGTGGACGCGGTCTCAACGGTGCAGATCACAAGACGGATCGCACCTAACGCTGGTAATGATGGCAGTACCACCGTGTGTTCGAACACGGGGAGCTTCCCGCTGATCTCGGTGCTCGGCGGCGCGCCCATGACCACCGGCACCTGGACCGATCCGAACGGGGTGGTGGTGCCGTCGGGCAACTTTGTGCCGGGCCAGAACCCGCCGGGTGTGTATCGCTACGTGGTCACCGGCACGGCCCCGTGCGTGAACGACACGGCCTTCGCCACGGTGAACGTGCAACAGGCGCCCAATGCGGGGATCAACGGGGATACGTTGGTATGCGGGAACGGATCCTCCTTCGCGCTCAGCCTGGTGCTCGTCGGACCCTTTGATGCCAACGGGACCTGGACCGGCCCCGGCACCGATCCGCACGGCCCCATCTACGATCCGGTGACGGATGTGCCCGATGTGTATACCTACACCGTGGCTGGGGTCCCGCCATGCGCCAACGCCACCGCATCGGTGATCGTGCAGGAGGCGGCCCCGCCGAACGCCGGTGGCAATAACACGGTCACGGTCTGCAGCAACGCCCCTGCCTTCGACCTGTTCGGTTCGCTTACCGGCACGCCGGCACCAGGCGGATCCTGGAGCGGCCCGGGAGGCGCTATGAACGGCACCTTCACCCCGGGTGCCAGCCCCGCCGGCCAATACACCTACACGGTGGCGGGCCTCGCGCCCTGTTCGTCGGCCTCCGCGATCGTCACCGTGGTGGTGAACACCGCCCCCACGGCCGGTGGCGACGGCGCGGAGACGGTCTGTACGAACTCCGGTGCGATCGATCTCTTCACGCTGTTGCAGCCACCGTATAGTGCGGGTGGGACCTGGCTGGATGTGAACACCACGGGCCAGTTGACCGGCAGTGTGCTCCAGACCAACGGGCTTGCGAACAACGTCTACCTGTTCCGCTACGTGGTGCCCGGCTCGGGCCAGTGCCCGAACGATACGGCCGAGGTGTCCATCACCATCGTTCCACAGCTGGATGCCGGGAGCAACACCTTCCGGCAGGTGTGCGGCAACGAGACGGCCTACGACCTCTTCGCGCACCTCAATGGCGGGCCGGATCCCGGCGGCGTATGGATCGACAACGACAACACGAACGCGCTCACCAACGGTCTGTTCAACGCCACCCTGGTGGCCCCGGGCAACTACGACTTCACCTATTTCCTGGACGGCGGCGGGTTCTGCCCGGACGACCAAGCGGTGATGACGGTGAACGTGGAGGGTGCACCGGATGCCGGCATCAGCGCGGACACCATGGTCTGCGGGAACGGCGGTTCGTTCCAGTTGTTCAGTGTACTGGGCGGCACGCCCGACGCGGGTGGGTCCTGGAAGTACAACAACCAGCCCCACTCGCCCTCGTACAACCCGGTCGTCGATCTACCTGGGGTCTACGAGTACCGGGTGGATGGCGACCCGCCCTGCCTGGACGCGAGCGCCACGGTGACGGTGAACGAGGTGGCGCCGCCGAACGCGGGTCAGGGCCGCCCGGTGAGCGTGTGCGAGAACGATGCGCCGTTCGTGATGACGGACAGCCTGGGTGGAACGCCGCAATTGACAGGGACATGGACGGACCCCGGCAACCAGGTGCATGCGAACCTGTTCGTCCCCGGTGTGGACCCCTCGGGGGCGTATGTGTACACGGTACCAGGGGCATTCCCTTGCAGCAACGCCGTAGCCGTGCTGACGGTCAACAAGACCTTGGAGCCCGATGCGGGCGGCGATGGTCAGGTGACGGTGTGCGATGATGCGGGGGCCTTCCTGCTGAGCACGGTCCTTACCGGAACCCCGGATGGCAGCGGCTTTTGGCTTGACCCGAACGGACAGGCCACCGATGTGCTCTTCGACCCGCAGGTGGACCCGGAGGGCGATTACACCTACGTGGTGCCGGCCAGTGGGTCGTGCGAGGCGGACAGTGCTGTGGCCAGCGTGTTCGTGAACGCCCGCCCCAACGCAGGCAACAGCACGTCCACGACCGCATGTTCCACCGGAGGTTCGGTGAACCTGTTCCCCTTGCTCGGCGGGGCGGACAACACCGGCACGTGGACCAACCCGCTCGGGCAGCTCCATGGGGGCGTGTTCAACCCGCAGAACGACCCGCCCGGGGCGTACAAGTACAAGGTCAACGGGGTGTCACCCTGCCCCGCGGATTCAGCGGTGGTCATCGTTTCCGTGAGCGCCCCGCTGAGCCCGGGTACGAGCGTCACCCGGTCGGTGTGCAGCGCGCAGCCGTGCTTCTCGCTCTTCACGCAGCTGGGCGGAACGCCCGCCGCGAACGGCACGTGGACAGGCCCCAACGGGGTGGACGACGGGGTGTTCTGTCCCGGTCAGGATCCGCCCGGGGTCTATGTGTATACCGTAAGCGGCCCGCCACCATGCCCGGCCATCTCCGCCACGGTCACCGTGGGGGTGAGCGTCAGTGTGAACGCCGGCAATGATGTGACCACCGTGGTCTGCCGACCGGGCCCCACCATCAACCTGTTCAACCAGATCACCGGAAATCCGCAGCCGGGGGGCAACTGGCTGAACCCGTTGGACCAGCCGCACAATGGGCTCTTCCAGCCGAGCCTGGATGTGGCGGGGGTGTACAAGTACATCCGTACCGCCCAGTCGCCGTGTGCGAACGACACCGCACGGGTGACGGTGGTGGTGAACGACGCCCCCGACGCCGGCGGGAACGGGGTGACGATCGTTTGCGACGACGAGGATCCCTTCGGGCTGCTCGGCCTGCTCACGGGTAGCCCGGACCTCAACGGCATCTGGCGCGATCCCAACGGGGCCACCGTCGTGGGCATCTATTTCCCAGGGTCGAGCCCACCGGGCGTGTACACCTACCGCGTCGGTGGGGTGCAGGCCTGTCCCAATGATTCCAGCACGGTGACGGTGATCGAGAACCACCAGCCGTGGGCCGGGACCGATGGCGTGGACGAAGTGTGCAGTACCGAATCCTCCTTCCCCCTGTTCCCGCTCCTGCAAGGGGGGCCGGAGACCGGGGGCACCTGGCGCGACCCGAACAACGGGCCCTTCTCCGGCACTTACGTGCCCGGTATATCCATTGAAGGCACCTACAGCTACATCCTCTTCGGTGATGCGCCGTGCGTGAACGACACGGCCAAGGTCACCATCTTCGAGAGCGAGCAGCCCTTCCCCGGGGTGGATGCGGCGCGTGCGCTGTGCAGCAACGGCCCGGTGGTGGCCTTGTCCACCCTGCTGAACGGAACGCCTGATCCCGGTGGCACCTGGAGCGGCCCGAACGGTCCGGTGCCGACGGGCAACTTCGATCCGGCCACCGATCCGCCAGGCGCTTACGTGTACACCATTCCGGCCGCGGCGCCCTGCGCCACCGTGAGCGCCACGGTGCAGATCACCCTCGTGCCCGCCCCGTACGCAGGACAGTCGGGTTCGCTGGCCGTTTGCGTGGAGGCGAGCGCGGTGGACCTGTCGACCGCGTTGAACGGAGAGGACCCCGGTGGTATCTGGACCAACATCAGCGGTCAGGGCGTTCTCACCGGCGGCACGTGGAACGCCACCGGTGTTCCTACGGGAACCTACGAGTTCACCTATTCCGTGGCCGGGATAAGTCCGTGCACGGCCGCCACGGCCACCGTCACGGCGCAGGTGGTGCAGGGCCTGGATGCAGGCGACGACAGCACGGCCGATGTGTGCGAGAGCGAAAGCCTCGTACCGCTCTTCAACCTTCTGCAAGGCACACCCCAGTCAGGGGGCACATGGGTGGACGTCGGTGGGTCGGGGGCGATGCTCAACGGAGTGTTCAACGCCTCGCTCGCTGGTGTGGGCCAATGGCCGTTCGATTATATCCTCGCACCGTCCGCGGCATGTGAAGGGGATACGGCCCGGCTGGTGGTCACTGTGCTCGAAGGCCCGAACGCAGGCTGCTCCAGCGGACAGACCGTGTGCAGCAACGCCAATCCCTTCCTGTTGATCCAGTTCCTCGGCAACGGATGCAGCCCGGATGCCAATGGCACGTGGACGGACCCGGGCGGCCAGGCGCACAGCGGCCAGTTCGACCCCGCCGTGGACACTTCCGGGGTGTACACCTATACGGTGCCCGCGATCGGCAACTGTCCGCAGGCCCAGGCCACGGTGACCATGACGGTGGAGGCCGCGCCGTACGCCGGACCCGACACCAGCCTCAGCGTGTGCAGCAACGGTGGTCTGGTGGCCCTCATCTCCCTGCTGCCGGGTGCGGATACGGATGGCGCCTGGTTGGCACCGGGCAATGTGCCGTACAGCGGAGTGTATAACCCGAACATCCATAACGCTGGACTTTACGTGTACAACGTGCAGGGCTCGCTGTTCTGCTTCCCCGACCAGGCCACGGTGAACATCACGGAGAATGAAGCGGTGAACGCCGGCCTCGACAATGCCGTTACGGTATGTTCCTCGCAGGCTTCGTTCATCATGAACGGACAGCTCGGGGGCAATCCCGGCCAAGGAGGGTTCTGGCTGGATCCCAATGGGATCCAACTAGCGGACGACATCTACGACCCCGCTGTTCACGAGCCTGGCGCATACACCTACGTGATGGATGCGGAGGGAGCCTGTCTGAACGACACCGCCATCCTGGTGGTGAACGAAGTGCCCGAACCACTGGCGGGCACCGGCCTCACCCTGCCGGTGTGCGTGACAGAAACAGCGCAGGACCTGTTCGAGGGCCTGCAAGGTCCGTACGATAGCGGCGGTGTGTGGTCCGATCCCGGTGGCACGGGCGCCCTAACGGACAGTCTGTTCGATGCCACCGTGGTGGGCCTGGGCACCTACACCTTCGTGTACACCGTGCCGGGCATCAGCCCCTGCCCAAGCGACCAGACCACGGTCACCGTGGAGGTCTCCGCGGGGATCGACATCGGCACGGGTACCATCGATACCATCTGCGGCAACGCGTCGTACGACCTGTTCAACTCCTTGCCGGTCGGCACCGTGCAGACGGGGACATGGACGGACGGTTCCGGTACGGGCCAGCTCAACGGGTCGGTGCTCAACGCCGATCAGCTGCCCGCCGGGGTCAATTATCCCTTCACCTACGAGGTGCAGACCGTGGCCTGCGGCCTGGTGTCGGTGGGCATCATCATCCACGTGGCGCCGGCCCCCGATGCGGGAGGCAATGGCAGCGTGCAGACCTGTGCGAATGCCGGCACGGTGGACCTGTTCGACGCCCTGACCGGGACGCCGGAGCCGGGCGGCAACTGGACCAACCCCTTGGGAGCCGTGCACGACGGGTCGTTCGAGACGGCGACCGATGTGCCGGGCACCTACACCTACACCGTCCAGGGGATCGCACCATGCACCAACGCCAACGCCACGGTGAGCATCACCGTGAACCAGCCTGCGAGCGCTGGGGCCGACAGCAGCGTCACGCTCTGCAACACGGATGAGGCTTACGATCTCTTCGCAGCCCTGGCCGGCGAACCGCTGGTGGGCGGCACCTGGACGGAGCTCAACTCGAGCGGTACATTGACCGGTGCTGTGGTGAACACCACGCTGCTGGGACCGGGCACCTATGGCTTCCGCTACACGGTGCAGGTCCCTGGCTGCACGCCGGTCTCGGCCACGGTGTCGCTGACCCTTCTCGAAGGGGTGACCGTGAGCGGCCTGACGCGCACTTGCAACGAGGAGGATCGCACCTACATCGTGCAGTTCACCATCAGCGGTGGCGATGCGGCCAGCTACGGCATTACCGGCCTCGATGGCACATTGTCCACCACGGCGCCCTTCGTGTTCACCAGCGCCCCCATCCTCACGAGCCAGGGCTTCGCCTGTACGGTGACCGATGCCAACGGCTGTGCGCCACGCCTGCTGGAGGGCGTGAGCCCCTGCGCCTTCGAGGACGATGTGTTCGTGCCGGGGCTGTTCTCACCGAACGGGGACGGCGTGAACGAGACCTTCCAGCTCCCGGGCATCGAGGGCTGGCCGGAGAACACGGTCGCGATCTTCAACCGCTGGGGCGACGAGGTGTACAGCGCCGCCGGGTACGACAACAGCACGGTGGTGTGGGACGGCACCTCGCAACGGGCCGGGCTTTCCGGCCAGCTGCCGAGCGGCACGTACTTCTACGTCATCGAACTGGGCGGCGGTCGCGAACCGCTGAAGGGTTACGTCTACCTGAACCGATGAAACGCCGCCCGGTCACCCGCGCCTTGTTCGTGCTGCTCCTGCTGGGTGCGGTGTCCGCCCGTGCGCGCGCGCAGCAGGACCCGCTGTACAGCCAGTACATGTTCAACACGCTGGCCTTCAATCCGGGGTACGCGGGCAGTGCGGATGTGTTCACGATCATGGCCCTCACACGGCACCAGTGGGTGGGCTTCGAGGGGGCACCCAGCACGCAGACCCTGACACTGCATTCGCCGCTTCCGGTGAACGGCCTGTCCATGGGCGGCACGGTCCTGCATGATCGCGTGGGACCGGCGCGGCAGACGGGCGCCTTTCTGGATGTGGCCTATCGCATCCGCACCGGTGAACGCTCGCGCCTGGCCTTCGGCCTGAAGGGCGGTGTGAACCTCTTCCAGGCCGACCTCGCGGACCTGAGCACCGTCGAGGTGGACCCGTCCGCAGCGAGCATCAGCAGCAAGGCGCTGCCCAACTTCGGCTTCGGGCTCTTCTGGCATGCGCCCAGGTGGTACGTGGGCCTTTCCGCCCCCAAGCTGCTGGAGAACGAGCTGACCGAGGCCCAGAGCGCGGTGGTCGCCACGGCACAGGAGGACCGCCACTACTTCCTGCTGGGCGGGGCTGTGTTCGACCTGGGCCGCGACCTGAAGCTGAAGCCCTCGGTGATGCTGCGCGCGGTGGCCGGTGCGCCACTGTCGCTGGATGTGAACCTCAACCTGCTGTTGCGCGAGCGCATCTGGCTGGGCGGCATGTACCGCGTGGGCAACGCCTTCGGCGTGATGGCGCAGTATCAATTCAACGAGCAGTTCAGGGCGGGTTACGCCTTCGACCTCACCACCACACGCGTGGGTGCTTACAACGCCGGCACGCACGAGGTGATGCTGAGCTACGACCTGAAGTTCACCAAGGGGCGGACGATCTCGCCACGCTACTTCTGATCGATGCGCCCGCTCCGCCCGCTCCGCCTGCTCCTCCTGCTCCTGCTGCCGCTGCTGCCGCCGGTCGGCGCCGCGGCCCAAGGGGGCGCGGATGCGCGCATCCGCGCGGGCGATCAGCACTTCGCCCAGCTGGCCTACGCGCTGGCCGAGCAGGAGTACCGCGCGGCTGCGGACCTGGGCGCGGTGAACGAGCATGTGGCCAAGCGCCTTGCCGAGTGCAACATGAAGCTCGGCAACTCCGAGGAGGCCGAGCGCTGGTACGCCATCGTGGTGAAGTTCCTGAACCGCGAGCCGCGCGACCTGTACGCCTATGCGCAGGCCCTGAAGAGCAATGGCAAGTACGAGCAGGCCGAGGAGTGGATGGACCGCTACCTGGCCACGCGCCCTCCGGAGGGCGGGGTCCAGCGCAGCAACATCACCAGCTTCGCCCGCAAGTTCACCGACCAGCAGGAGCGCTTCACCATCACGACGTTGAACATCAACACGCCATACTCGGACATGGCGGCCACGTGGTGCGGTCCCGACCAGGTGATCTTCTCCAGCAGCCGCAACGAGAAGGTCGGCATCCAGCGCCGGGCGGCCTGGAACGACCAGCCCTTCCTGGACCTGTACCGGTCGGCCCGCCAGGCCGATGGGACGCTGGGCCCCCCCACGCTGCTGGAGGGCAAGGTGAACAGTGCCCTGCATGACGGCCCCGCGGTGTGCAGCACCGACGGCAGCACCATGTACTTCACCCGCAACAGCAGCGAGCGGAGCCGCAGCGGCATCACCCGGCTGGGGATCTACCGGGCGCGGCGCGTGGGCAACGAATGGGGCGGGGTGGACCCTTTCCTGTACAACAACAGCGAGTGTTCGGTGGGCCACCCCGCGCTGAGCCCCGATGGCCGGCGCCTCTATTTCGTGAGCGACATGCCGGGTGGTCTCGGGGGCAGCGACATCTACGTGTGCCGCGACCTGGGCGGCCAGTGGGGCGAGCCGGAGAACCTCGGGCCGGTGATCAACACGCCGTACAACGAGGTGACGCCCTTCATCGCCGCCGATGGCACGCTCTACTTCAGCAGCGACGGGCATCCCGGTCTGGGCGGCCTCGACGTGTTCGCCGCAACACCGGCCGATGGCGATCGCTTCACCACGGCCATCAACGTGGGCGCACCGCTGAACGGCACGAAGGACGATCTGGCCTTCATCATCGACGCCACGGGGAAGCACGGGTACTTCAGCAGCAACCGGCCGGGCGGCATGGGCGATGATGATATCTACGCCTTTGTGATGCACAGCCCCTTGGAACAGCGCTTCCTATGCACCGGCGTGGTCATCGACGACGAGAGCGGCTCACCGGTGATCGATGTGGTCGTGGAGCTGCAGGACATGAGCGGCGCTGTGCTGGCCAGCACCAGCACCGATGCACGCGGCGAGTACTCGTTCGGGGTGCAGAAGGACAAGGAGTACCGTGTGGTGGCCCGCATGAAGGGCCGCTACGAAGGCGGCCAGCACCTCAGCACCGAGCGGATCGAGAACCAGCAGATCGTGGCACGGGACATCCACCTGGTGCCCGATGCCGGGGTATGGCTGCGGGGCGCGGTGCGCTACAAGGACCGGCTGGGCTTCATCGAGGGCATGACCGTGAGCGTGGTGAACCTGAGCAGCTTCTATTCCGAGAGCCAGGTGACCGGCGAGGGGGGCGACTTCAGTTTCAGGCTGCAGGCCAACGAGGAGTTCGAGGTGCTCTTCGAGAAACCGGGCTATTACAGCCGCAGTGTGTCGGTCTCCTCGATCGGCATCCGCAACAGCGTCATCGACCTCAACGCGGCCTTCGACCTCAGCTTCGAGCCCGTGGAGCTGGGCCGACCGGTGCGTCTCAAGTACATCAAGTGGCCCGATGACAAGAGCCTGTCGCTGGACCCTGTGGCCCGCACCGAGGTGGATCAGCTGGCCGAACGGCTCAAGGTGAACCCCGCGCTGCACGTGGAGCTGGCGGTGCACGGCGATGCGCGCGGTGATGGGGAGGCGCAGCTCAGGCTCACGCAGAAGCGTGCGCAGGCCATCGTGGACCAGCTCGTGGCCAAGGGCGTTCCGAAGGACCGCGTCACCGCCAAGGGATACGGTGGCATGCGCCTGGTGAATCATTGCGTGCCCGGGGTGCAGTGCACCGAGGCCGAACATGCCGAGAACCGTCGCGTGGAATACAGCGTCACCGAGATCCGTCCCTGACCATGCACCCCTCCATTCGCCTCCTGTTCGCGCCGCTCCTCCTGTCCATGTCGGTCACCCTGCACGCCCAGGAGGCCGGCGTGGAGTGCGATCCGGCGCGGTTCGCCAAGGTCATCGCCGAGAAGCCCGGACAGGTGCTTGATGTGCGCACACCCGAGGAGTGGGCCACCGGGGTGATCGCCGGGGCGCGCTTCATCGACTTCAACGCCGGCGGCTTCAAGTCCGCCGCTGCGGCCATGCTGGACAGGACGAAGCCCGTGTTCGTGTACTGCGCGGCGGGAGGTCGCAGCTACCGCGCCAGCAAGCAGCTCAAGGAGCTCGGCTTCGCCGAGGTGTACGACCTGGTGGGCGGCATGGGCGCCTGGAAGGAGGCGGGCATGCCCACCGTGCCCTACGCCAGGGACGCGAAGCGATAGCCTGCGTCCCGCCAGTGCTTCAGCGCTTCGGGTAGCACCACGCGCAGTCGGTCGGCCGCTTTCGGCGCATCGTGGAACACGACGATGGAGCCCGGGCGCGCCAGCCGCAGCGTACGGTCCAGGCACTGCTGCGCGGTGCAGCGGATGTCATAATCGCGCGAGAGCACATCCCACATCACCACACGGAGGCGGCGCCCCAGGGCGACGAGCTGGGCCGGGGTGAGGCGGCCGTAAGGCGGGCGGAAGAGCGTGCCGCCCACCACGCGCTGACCGCGCAGCACGTTGCGCAGAAAGGCCCTCCGCGGAGTTCGCCAGCCGTCGGGGTGGTCCCAGGTGTGACCGCCCACGGCATGGCCGGCGGCGCGCATGCGCTCCACCAGGTCCGGGTGTGCGGTGGCCCGATCGCCCCGGCAGAAGAAGGTGGCGCGGGCGTCCACGGCCGCCAGTTCGTCCAGCACCCACGGGGTCAGCTGCGGGTCGGGCCCGTCGTCGAAGGTGAGGTACAGCACCCGGTCACGGGCCGGCATCCGCCACAACGCCCCCGGCATCAGCGCACGCAGCGGCCAGGGCGGGCGGGCGGTCACCACGGCGGTCAGAAGCGCATCTTGCTGGTCTTGCGCCCGGCGCTCTCCAGCTCCATCAGCTTCTGCTCGTAGGCCTCCTCGGCGGCGTCCATGCGTTGCTGCAGGCGGTCGGCCAGCTCCTGCTGCTTGTGGATCACCTTGGCGGTGGTAAGGATGCGGTCCATCACCGCATGGGTGATGGCCATCTCGTTGCTCACCTTCTCGGCGAAGCGCGGCTCCAGGCTGGTGTACCAGGCGAGGTTCTCCTCCATGATGGTGAAGAGCCGCTCGGCCAGTTCGTTCGCCTTCTCCGTGCCGCCGGCCTTGTAGAAGGACTCGATCACCGGCAGCATGATGCGGTCGAAGGGCACGTTGCGCTCAGGCATCTTCTCCATGGTGAGGTCCAGCACCTTCATCGCGTCCTCCTTGCGGCCCTCTTCGGTGAGCGCGTCGGCCAGGCTGCTCAGCTGCAGGCGCAGGTTGGTGGTCATGCGCAGGATGTTCTCGTCCAGGTAGATGTCCTCCTGGCTGTCCATGTTGCCCCACACGAACTTGTTCATCACGTTGTCGAACATCACGTCGGTGCCCACGCGGCCGCTCAGGTTGGGGTTGTCGTTCTTGGTGAAGATGGGCACCAGGCGGTAGGTGAGGCCCTCCAGCTGGAAGTGGTTCTGCAGGCTCAGGTAGCTGTCGGGGCCCGTGGTGACGGCGAAGTAGATGGGGCGGTCCCAGTTGAAGTTGGCCAGCAGGTCCAGCACCATCAGCTGGTTCTTCAGCAGCACCTGCTTGTTGATCTGCCAGTCCACGTTGTCCACGATGAGGGCGGTGTCCTTCAAGGCCACGGTGCCGTTGTCCACCACCTTGGCGCTGTCCACCGGGATGCGGAACTTGTTGGTGGGGAAGTAGGCGTCCTTGGTGCCGCGCGAGAAGAGGGGTTGCATGTTGCGGTCGTTGGCCACGAAGTCCATGGCGGCCTTCACGTCCACGTACACGCCCTTCTGGTTCTGGCTGGGGATCACGGCCACGATGTCGCGGGTGCCCTGGCGGTACTTCTCGGGGGCCAGGCCGAAGGGCACCGGGGCGCTCTCGTAGGCCTGGCGGCGCATCTGGTCGATGTACCAGTCGGTGTTCAGCAGGCTCAGGTTCACGATGCGGATGTCGGTACGGATGCCCTCCACCTCCTGGGCGTACCACAGCGGGAAGGTGTCGTTGTCGCCGTTGGTGAACAGGATGGCGTTGGGGGCGCAGCTGTTCAGGTAATCGCTGGCCAGGTCGCGCGCCGGGGTGCGGATGGAGCGGTCGTGGTCGTCCCAGGTCTCCGACATCATGTGCAGGGGCACCAGCAGGCCCAGGGCCGAGGCCAGGAGGGCGGGCACCCGTTCGCCGCGCGTGGCCTTGCCCAGCAGGTGAAAGAGCGCGAGCGCCGCACCACCGGCCACCGCGAGGTAGAAGATGGAGTAGCTCACCGCGTGGTCGTCGCCGCTGATCGTCTCCACCAGGAACTTCAGCAGACCCAGGCCCAGGCCGCCGCCCACGGCGTAGACCAGATCGCGCTGCGAGAGCGAGCGGGCCGCATCGAACAGGGCGTACACGCCGAGGCCGATCCAGATGGCGAAGGCGTAAAAGCTGCCCACGTAGGCGTAGTCGCGCTCACGTGGCTGCAGGGGCGTCTGGTTCAGGTAGATCACGATGGCGATGCCCGTGAAGAAGAACAGCAGCATCACCACCGACCAGTCGCGCAGGTGGCGGAAGAGCTGGTACACCAGACCGATGACGCCCAGCAGCAGGGGCAACAGGTACAGCTTGTTGTAGGCCTTGTTCCAGGTCATGCTGCCGGGCAGGTTCTTCTGGCTGCCCAGGCGCTGCTCGTCGATGAGGTCGATGCCGGTGAGCCAGTTGCCGTCCACGATGTTGCCGTGGCCCTGCACGTCGTTCTGGCGGCCGGCGTAGTTCCACATGAAGTAGCGCCAGTACATCCAGTTGAGCTGGTAGTCCACGAAGTAGCGCATGTTCTCCCCGAAGGTGGGCTTGTTGATGATGGTGGGCTTGCCTTCGCGGTCGGTGGTGCGGATGGGGGTGCCTTTGAAGCGGCTCCAGGTCTTGTACTCCTCCACATGGCCGCGCTGGTTGCTGTACATGCGGGGGAAGAGCATGGTGAAGCGCGGGTCGTACACCGGTTCGGTGCCCTTGCGCGGGTCGGTGATCACGTAAGCGTGGTCGATCTCGTGGCCGGGGTTGGCCTCCAGCCAGTGCTGGGCGGTCCAGCGGTCGTAGAACTGTTTCACGGGGCGGCCGCCCTTGGTGGCCTGCCAGGTGGCGGTGTACACCGGGGCGCCGTCCTCACGCTCGTTGCTCAGCTCGCTGTCCCAGAACTGGCCCAGCAGCAGGGGGCGGTCGCCGTACTGTTCGCGGTTCAGGTAGCTCAGCAGGTTGAAGACGTTCTCCGGGTTGTTCTCGTCGATGGGCGGGTTGGCCGTGCTGCGGATCACGATCAGGGCGTAGGTGCTGTAGCCTACGATGATGACGGACACCCCGAGGATGATGGTGTTGACGATGTCGCGGCCCTGGCGCTGGCTCCACAACAGGCCCCACACGATGAGGCCCACCAGCAGCAGGCCGTACACCAGGTTGCCGGTGTTGAAGGGCAGGCCCATGTCGTTCACGAAGCGCAGCTCGAACCAGCCGGCCATCTTCACCAGGCCGGGGATGATCACCGCCTGGATGGCGCCCAGGATCAGCGCGCTGATCACCAGGGTCCACAGCACGCCCATCGGGGTCACCTTGTGCTTCTTGAAGTAGTACACGAAGGCGATGGCCGGGATGCACAGCAGGTTGAGCAGGTGCACGCCGATGCTGAGGCCCATGAGGTAGGCGATGAGGATGAGCCAGCGCTTGTTGTGGGGCTGGTCGGCCTCGCTCTCCCACTTCAGGATGGCCCAGAACACGATGGCGGTGAAGAAGCTGGACAGGGCGTACACCTCGCCTTCCACGGCGCTGAACCAGAAGCTGTCGCTCCAGGTGTAGGCCAGGCTGCCCACCAGGCCGCTGCCCAGGATGGCGATGGTGCGACCGGCGGTAAGGGCCTCCCCGTCGCGCGTGGCCAGCTTGTGGGCCATGTGGGTGATGCTCCAGAACAGGAACAGGATGGTGAAGGCACTGGCCAGGGCGCTGATCACGTTGATGGCCACCGGCACCTGCTCGGGGCTCACGAAGGCGCTGAAGGCGCGCGCCAGGATCATGAACAGGGGCGCGCCGGGCGGGTGGCCCACCTCCAGCTTGTACGCTGTGGCGATGAACTCCCCGCAGTCCCAGAAGCTGCTGGTGGGCTCGATGGTGGCGATGTAGGTGATGGCGGCCACCAGGAACACGAGCCAGCCGGTGATGATGTTGAGGCGCTTGAAGTCCATGCGGGGAAAGGTCCGGGGGATGTTGGCCTGCCTACCCGCCACGGGATCAGGGGGTTCCGGCAAGGCGAGGGCGAAAGTACCGAATGGCGGCCGGAGGGGGACGCGCGGCGTGGTGCGACGGTGGGGGGATGGGTGCCGAGGCCCCCTCTCGGAGCCATGGACCGTTCTTTTGCGCGGGGTTGACGTCAATGCCTACTTTTGCCGCGCTTTGGTGGTGCCCCACCACCCAAGCCCAGGAGCAACGATGGCCGATGGTGTAACTGGCAACACGTCTGATTTTGGTTCAGAAGAGTCTAGGTTCGAGCCCTAGTCGGCCAACTGGAAAGCCCCGCGAGATGCGGGGCTTTTCGTTGGCCGACGGCCAGGGGCGCAGCGGTCGGATGCACGGGTAGGCGCTGAGCGGGGCTTCGTGTGTTCCAGCGCCCGACCGGCCTGGCCCGTCACGCATGTAGGCAAGCCCACCAGCTTATTCCACCACGAATCGGGTCCCGCTGAGCCAGGTATCCGGGGTGCTGAGGTGGAGCATGTAGAGGCCGGAGTGGTAAGCTGAAATTGGAAAGCTGTAACTGGAAAGAAATGCAGGGAGCTGTTCTTCGCGGACCAACTTTCCATCGGCGCTGATGAGGCTGAGGCGGAGCGGCTGCTGACGCAGGCCCTCGGGTAGGGTGATCTCTACGGTGACATTGCCGCCACTGGCGACCGGGTTGGGGTACACGCGCAGGGCCTCACTGAGGTTGGTGACCTGGCTTTCGATGCCGGTTATGATGTTGCAGCCCGCCTCGATGCAACCGAGACTATCCACCTTCACCACCCACACATCCTGGCTGAGGCCGGGCGGGTTGTTGCCACTGATGCTGCCGTAGGCGGCACCCACCGCAACGAAGCCGCCATCGGGGGTGGGCTGCACATCACGCAGGGTGCCAGCACCATCGGTCATCAGGCTGTCGTAGTAGAAGTACTCACGCATCCACAGGCTGTCGCCCTGGCTATTGGTGCGCAGCAGCAGGCCCTTGCTGTACGGTATGCCGCCCATGGTCTGGTAGTAGCGTTGCCCGCAAGCGATCAGGTCATGGCTGCCGGGTACTTCAGCCACCGCGAAGAAGCCGGTGCCAAAGAAAGCCTCACCGTAGGTTTTGTCCCAGATTGTGTTACCAGCAGTGTCGAGCTTCGCCAATTGAGGCCAGGTCTGCTGGTCGTTGCCGCCGCTGTACAACCCAGAAGCGTATACCACCATGGAATCAGACGTACTAAGGACCGCCGCATTGAATGTGTACGACTCATCTTGAAGAGATCCACGAAACTCCTGCCAGATCAGGTTGCCAACACTATCGGTGCGAATCGCCCACTGGAGGTATTTGGTGGTCGTCTGTGGATAAAACCCTCCAACGTAGAAGCCCCCATCCGGAGCGAGATCTACCGAAGCCGAGTAATCAACGCGTGTCGGGTGGCCGTAGGTTTGCCACCACTGCACATTGCCCAGGCTGTCGGTCTTCAGCAGGAAGATGTCCTGGAAGCCCGTGGCACTGGTCACTCCTGTAAGGATGAAGCCGCCATCGGGCGTGTTCTTGTGCTGGTAAGTGATCCATTCCATCGCAATGGGTAGGATCTCGATGTAAGACAAAGGCTCGCCACTGGCACTGAACCAGTACAAGGCACTACGCATTGTATCCGTGGGGTCCACTGTCGTTCCAGCAACAGTAATGCGGCCATCGGGCAGAACGAGAGAAGAGTTCGACCATCCAGGATAGCCAGCTTTCAGCGGTGTGTCCAACCGGTAGGACGCAATCTCATCTCCGTTCTCATCGATCACCACGGTCATCAATTTCGAGCTATAGAACAGTGAATCAATCCAAGGAGAGTTGCAGACCGCAATGAACTGGCCACTGGCATTTTGTTCGATTGCCCAGGCAAATTGCGGGTTGCCCGGAAAGATGGGGTCATACCGGCGATTGAACGCTTGAGCGGCTGCACTGGAGCTAAGGCTCCAGTGCAGCACTGCCACAAGCAGCACCTTGATGGAACGGCTGCCCATCGATTAGCGCAAAGCGATGAACTTGGCGCTGCTCACCAATATGCCATCGGCACGAAGCGAAACAGCATAGAACCCGCCATGGAGTTGGTCCTTGCTTAGTTCCACGATACCGCCGCTGCGGTTGATCTGTTGGGAGAGGACCGAACGGCCCAGTGCATCGCGCACCTCCAACCAGCCGGTTTCCGCACCTTCAGGGAGCTGGTAGGTCACGAAGGCCTCACCCTTGGTCGGGTTGGGATACACGCCCAGCATGTCCAGCAGGGATGCAGTGCTTGCACCCTTTCCGCCAAGGAACATTTTGGTACCCGAGCTGGGCAGGATCACCTCAGCAACCGGGCGCTCGTTGTTGGTAGCGGCCAGCCACGCCGCAGCATGGATGGCACCTTGCCCGCTACCTGCGGCCATGGTGCTCATCGCACTTTCATCGGCGGTGGTCAATTCCCAAGGTTCCTCACCGGCTTCCAGCTTGCTCAGGTACAGGTCCTGGAAGTCCCACCAGCTATCATGATCCGCGGCCAGCTTGGCGTTCATGGCCGAGCGCGCATTGGCGAGGTCGCCATCGGCCAAGTTCAGCAGGTAGATCTGCTGGTCACTGCCCGGGACAGGGTACTGCTGATGCAAGGCAATGGCATCGGCAATGCTCACACCCGATGCGCTGTCCAAGGCCAGCGAGGTGTGGGCCAGGAGGGCCTGGCTCTGGCGGCCCATCCAGTAGGCCATTTCGCTTTCCATCAGGGTCTGCATATTGATACCGCCACCCTGCTCGTTCGCCACCAATTGCTTGTAGTAGGGGGTCAGCGCACTTTCCTCCATCAGCTTGTTCACCTCGGGTTCCAAGGGGCTGTTGGCGATCAGTGCCTGGGCCAGGTGCCAGGGGTTCATGTCGGCCAGCCGCTCGAAGACCAGCTTCCACACCTCGCTGCTCACCTTGGGCGCTACCAGCATCAGCTGGTTGCGGACCGCATAGCTGCCATTAGCGGGGTTCTGGACAAAATTCTGCAGGCCATCCGTGTTACCCCCGTCGGTCCAATCATCGTACACCGCCCTCAGCGTAGCCTGCTCGGCGGCCGAATAGGCTGCTTCACTGGAGGCGGACGAACCACCACCGGTTAGCATCATCATGGTGCCGGTACCACATGCCGTTTGCTTGCTATATGTGAATAGGGTTGGTTGGTTGATACCGGTGAGAGGCGTTGGGTCCAAAGGCGGGTTTGTCAGGCAAGTAGGGATCACCTCCACTCCGGCTGTGGGCGCATGGTGCCAATACTGGAAGTAGAGGCCCAGGTTGTTGGCCACGTCATCCACCTGCATGTGCTCGTCGTTACCGGTGCAGTTCTGCAGGAAGGTGTTGCCTGCGGGGGAGGATTGGTTGACATCGCTCCCCTGCACATTCCCCACGCTCACTCCCGGTCCGGTAAAGGCCATGTCGAAGTCATCGTCCAGGTACCAGCTGAAGTCGTTGCACTTGAAGTGGAGGCCGTCGGTTACCAGCGGGCCGTCGTTGTCACCCTGTATGGTGACCCCCGCACTGAAAAAGCCGCCGTTGTTTCCCGTGAAGCCGCTGTAGGTATTGTTGAAGAAGCGGTTGTTGTTGTCGCCGATGGCCTTGAAGGTACTGCCCACGCAAGGGTTGGCGAAAGGCGAGCCGTAGGCGATGAAGGCGTTGTTCTCAAAGAGGATGGTCGGCGTCGCATCCAAGTAGCTGCCATACACAGGGGCCCCTAGCCCCTGACCCACCATGTCCAGGTCGGGTTCCTTGAACTCGCAGGAGGTGACCTGTGCATTGTTGCTGCCCCAGATGCCGAGGCCATGGCCACAGTTGGCGAAGAAGGCTCAATGGACCCGGACCATCTTGGCGCTGGGAACGTTGTTGGCCAGCACACCTTCCTGTAAGCTGCTGAAGCTCGGTGAGCGCGGATTCGTGGGAAGCCCGGCGTAGGCATCGACGATCCGTAGGTCCGTGTTGACGCTTTCGATCCCCACACCCCAGGCGGCGACGTTGTTCACGTCCAGTCCGCTGTGCGATCCGTCGAACACACACCCCCTCACCCAGATGCGAGGGTAGTTGCTCACGTAGAGATGCACCTTGGGGGTCTTGTCGGAATAGTTGAGCGGCCCGGTGGTGAGGAAATCGCACTCCCAGAACTTGGTCACCGTGAAGTCATTCGCGCAGCCGCCACCGCTGCCGCAGGAGTAGGGCCTGAGGACGACATCATGGATGTTGTTCTCGAAGATGGCATTGGTGCAGATCACCCGGGCACCGCGCTGGGTGGCTGTGCTGCCGATGGGGTCGTTGATGTCAGCATTCGCGGCCAACACCCCCACAAAGGCGTTCTTGATGGTGGCCCCGGTGGCCAGTTCCACAGTGGCTTGATTGCCCGGACTCTGCGCCAGGTTGGTGTTGCCCAAGGCCATGATGCCATCCCACATTCCATCGCCGCAGGGGCCGATGTTGGTGAGCGTAGCGCCCTGCACCACCACCAGTTTGCCGCCAGGCTGCACCACGATGTTGGTCGTGTAGCCCACGCGGCGGCTGTCCGCGAAGCTGATGGTGGCGCCGTTGTTGATGGTGAGCGTCTTGCCGGCAGGGATCACGATGCTGCCGCGCACGTTCATGCTGCTGCTCCAGGTGGTGGTGGCGGCGGTGAGGGTGTAGATGTTGCTTGGATCGTAGGGATACAGGGCGTGGAACGCGGTGTACAGGGCCGGGTCGCTTTCGCAGCCGTGGAACTTGATCAGGTAGCCATCCTCCCAGGTGTGGCCGGTATTGCCACAGACCACCAGGCCACCATCATCGGCCTCCACCACCTGGAAGCTGCACTGCCGCTGTCGAAGGTTATCGGGGTCGCAAAGGGGCGTTACGCCCATCACCGCATCCGCGTCCCAGGTGCCTTCCCAGTTCACGCTGCCGTCGGCGAGGTCCAATTCGGCCATGTAGCTGTCGCTGAGCCAATGGCCCCAGTCGGAGAGGCCCGCCGTGGGCCAGTCGAACTGGTCCGGCGTGTTCGGGTCGTTGTCGTGGTCGATGGTATACGTGTTGGTCAGGCAGTTCTGGATGTCCTGGCTCAAGGCGGACCACTGCAAGGGCGTGGTGCTTTGGGTGCTTTTGGTACTGGAGATGATCACATGGCCGTTGGCGCGTTGCCGTGCGGCCAACAAAATATCATAACCGCGCATGGGGCCGAGGTCCGCCGGAGCCGGCCAAAGCTGGTCGCCGTTCAGGTCCATGCGATACACCCGGCCCGTGGCCTGGTGATCGGGCTGCGCGCCATAGCCTGCGGTGAAGTCCGTCAGGACCGGCCAGATGATGCTGGTGTTCTGACCGTCCATAGCGAACTGAACACGGTTCGCACTGCAATAGGAGTTGGACGTCAGCGCATATTCGGTGGCGTCCACACCGGTATCCTCGAACCAGGTCGGTGTTTGCCCAGCACCGTCGAAGTACAGCAGGAATGCAGTGAAACCAATGGGTGTTCCTGCGGCGAACTGCCACCGCATGCCGGTGACCGCGTATTTGTCCTGGGCCGGGTCGGGATGCCGGGTGATATGGAACGCTTGGCTCTCCAGCCAAATGGCGTCCGGCCACAACGCGCTGAGGTACGCTTCGTCCATGACGACTTTCCAGTTGAGCATGCCGTTGGCGTCCAAGTCCACCATGAAGGGCCGTTGTGCGAGTGCCGGATCGCTCGAGCCGGCACGCCGGTAGCCGACCACGCGATAGCCACCGTCCCCGTCGGGATCGGTCTCTACCAACGAGTAGCCGTATGTGCGACCGTTGCGGGCCAGCGAGGGGTCGTCGTTGCTCCCATAGGCATGGTTCCAAAGCACATGGCCATTGGTCCGATCGATCTTCAGCACGACCATCTTGCCCGCTTGGGCATCGCACGGGATGTTCGGATCGCCCAGGTCCACCAGCGGCTGCCCGGTGGTGGGGTTATAGTAAATGGGCTGTTGGGCCCAGGGCGTATTGGGCCACGGAGCGATGCTCAACCCATAGCCGGTGACAACGAGGTCACCGTTCCGGTCCTGAATGATGCCTTGGAACAAACCGCCCATGTAGGCATGGTGCCACTGGGGGTTGCCGTCCAGATCGAAGTAGGCCACCGTGCCGGTGATCATGCCCAACCGCCTCTCCTTGGTCTCCAAGATCGGCACGTACGGATCGCCCGACACGCTGAACGACTCGCAGTGGGCGTTCGTGAACCCCCAGTTGGGGATGTAGGAATATCCGGCTACGGCATAGCCGATATGCGCGCCGTTCGCATCACGCACAAGGCAGACGTCGTTGAACCAGTCCACCCCCGAGTCTTCGGGATCCACGCTCGTGCTCAGGGGCACGGTCGTGGGGTTGTAGCTCACCGGGGATGAGTTGGTGATGTACGAGTACAACGTGCCTTCCGGTCGTTCGGTCAGTGCTTTGATGCGCTGCCATTGCACCCCGGGCAACTGGGCTGGCACCTCAGCGCCCATGAACAGGAAGAGAACTACCCCCCCCCCCTTGAGAATAACGTGTTCAATACACGGCAAAACCAGCCTGGTTGCAGGCGAACGGCGTGGGCTCCAGTAGGGATCATGGCGTTGAGGATCGGTGAAGGAGGTGGAACGTAATTCGCAGCATGGTCGACCGAAGATAGTGCTGCCGGGTGATCGTCGAACGATGGGTGCGCCGATCTTCTTCTATGATATACGGGTCTGCCGTGTCGGCGTCGATCGGAGGGGAGTGCGGACGGCCTCTCCTTGCCGGTCCGCGGCCGCCTTCTACCTTCGATCACCAACCCCCCGCGCATGGAACTCCTCACGCCACAACGCCGCCTGGCCTTCAAGGGTCAGGGCGGCGACCTCTTCGCGGTGCTCATCGTCAACTGGCTGCTCACCATGGTCACCCTGGGCCTGTACTACCCGTGGGCCAAGGTGCGCCGGCTCAAGTACTACTATGAGCACACCGAGCTGGACGGTCATCCCTTCCATTTCCACGGCACGGGGCGCGAGATGTTCATCGGATTCATCAAGGCGGTGGGCCTGCTGGCGCTGCTCTACGGGGCCTTCTTCGGGCTGGCGATGCTGCAGGAGGCCTGGGCCAGCGTGCTGGGCTTCCTGGTGCTCTTCGGCGGCCTGTTGCTGCTGCTGCCGCTCATCATCCACGGCACCTACCGCTACCGCATGAGCCGCAGCAGCTGGCGCGGCATCCACTTCGGCTACCGCGGCGATCGCAACGAGCTCTACCGCATCTGCCTGCGCGACGGCCTGCTCACGCTCGTCACCCTCGGCATCTACGGCAGCTGGTTCACCATCAACCTGCGCAACTACGTGATGAGCCACGTGCGCTGGGGCAGCTCGCAGTTCGCCTACAAGGGCGATGGCCTCGACTTCTTCCTGATGAACCTGAAGGGCTACTTCCTCACGCTGTTCACCCTGGGCATCTACGGCTTCTGGTGGCAGAAGGACATGTTCCACTACTACGTGGACCACCTGAGCTGGAACTTCACCGATGGGAAGCGCCTGCAGTTCAAGGGCACGGCCACCGGTGGCGGCTTCTTCGGACTGATGATCACCAACGTGCTGCTCGTGATCTTCACGCTGGGCATCGGCTACGCGTGGGCCGAGGTGCGCACCATGCGCTACATCCTGGCGAACATCACCCTGGTGGGCGATGCCGACCTCAACAACGTGGCGCAGACCGAACAGGAGCACAAGGGCGCGCTGGCCGAGGAGCTGGGCGACCTGATGGACATCGGCATCTTCCTGTGAACGACGGGGTGGAGGCCGTCCTGTACGACGGCGTGAGCAGCAGGCCGCTGGAGGCCCGCGTGAGCGTGCGGGCCCCGAACGCGCTGGTGGTGGAGCACGGCGGCGAGCGATTCACCTGGCCGCTGGAGCACGCCGGCATGCAGTGGGAGCGCACGCGCGACACGCTGCGCATCACCTTCGGCGAGTTCCCGCGGCGGGTGCTGATCGTGCGCGATCCGCTCTTCATCAGGAGTTTCGTGCTGCGCATGCGGTACACCGGCCGCCAGGGCGTGTACGACCGCATGCTGGGCCTGGCGCGCAGCGGGCCGGTGCTCTTCTTCCTGGGCGTGGCGGTGCTGCTGGTGGCCAGCTACGTATGGCTGCTGCCGTGGGCCGCCGAGGGGGTGGCCATGCTGATGCCGCGCACGGTGGACCGGCAGCTGGGCGAGGCCGCCTGGGGCACCATGGTGCACTCGCTGGACGAGGACACCGCGCGCAGCCGAACCCTGCAGCGCTTCGGCGAGGCCCTGCAGTTGAGCCCGGACCACCCGCTCACCTTCCACGTGGTGGACGACGAACAGGTGAACGCCTTCGCCCTGCCCGGCGGCCACATCGTGGTGTACACCGGCATCCTGGAGCGCATGGACCGGCCGGAGGAGCTGGCGGCCCTGCTGGCGCATGAGGGCACGCACGTGCAGGAACGCCACAGCACGCGCATGCTGATGCGCCAGCTGGCGAGCTACGTCTTCCTCAGCCTCATCATCGGTGATGCCAGCGCCATCGCGGCCGTGGTGGCCAAGCATGCGGACAACGTGCGCAACCTGTCCTACTCGCGTGGGCTGGAAACGGATGCCGACCGGCATGGCATGGAACGGATGCACGCCCGGGGCGTGGACCCCCAGGGCATGGTGGACCTGTTGCAGCTGCTGCAGGAGGAGGCCGTGGACATGCCGGCGGCCATGGAGTTCCTCAGCAGCCATCCGCTCACCGCCGAACGGGTGGCCGAGGCCGAGCGCCTGGCGGCGGAGCTGGGGATACCCGCCGTCACGCGGCCTCCGCTGGACGGGCTGTTCCAGGCGCTGCGGGCGGAAGAAGAGGAACCTGTGTCGGAGGAGGTGATGGCGGAGTAGGCTCACCCTTTCACCACGATCCCCAGCTCCTTCAGCTGCGCATCGTCGATCCGGCTCGGCGCGTCGATCATGGTGTCGCGGCCGGCGTTGTTCTTCGGGAACGCGATGAACTCGCGGATGTCGGTGCGGTGGCCGAAGAGCGCCACCCAGCGATCGAAGCCGAAAGCCGCGCCGCCGTGCGGGGGTGCGCCGTACTCGAAGGCGTCCATCAGGAAACCGAACTTGTAGCGCGCGTCCTCGTCGGTGAAGCCGAGCACGCGGAACATGGCCTCCTGCATCGTGCGGTCGTGGATGCGGATGCTGCCGCCGCCGATCTCGGTACCATTGATCACCAGGTCGTACGCGTTCGCGCGCACGCTGCCGAGGTCCTTCTGGTCGAAGAGCTTCTGCGCGTCCTCGGGCTTCGGCGCGGTGAAGGGATGGTGCATGGCGTGCCAGCGACCGGTCTCCTCGTCCTGCTCCAGCAGCGGGAAGTCGATCACCCACAGCGGCTTGAACACCTTGGGATCGCGCAGGCCAAGCTGGTCGCCGAGGTGCAGACGGAGTTCGTTCAACTGCTTGCGGGTCCTGTCGGCCTTGCCGGCCATGATGCACAGCAGGTCGCCTTGCTTCATGCCGAAGCGATCGGCCCAGGCCTGCAGCTGTTCCGGCGCGAAGAACTTGTCCACGGTGCTCTTCAGGCCTTCCTCGGTCCACTTCACGAACACGATGCCGGTGGCGCCGATCTGCGGACGCTTCACGAAGTCGATGAGCGCGTCGGTCTGCTTGCGGCTCCAGCCTGCGCAGCCTTCGGCGTTGATGCCCACCACCAGTTCGGCCTCGTCGAACACCTTGAAGCCTTTGCCCTGCACGATGTCGTTCAGCTCGTGGAACTTCATGCCGAAGCGCAGGTCGGGCTTGTCGCAGCCGTAGTCTTTCATCGCTTCATCGAACGACATGCGCGGGAAGGCGCCGTCGAAGGTGATGCCGTGGATGGCCTGGAACAGGTGCTTGGCCATGCCCTCGAAAGTGTTCAGGATGTCCTCCTGCTCCACGAAGGCCATCTCGCAGTCGATCTGCGTGAACTCGGGCTGGCGGTCCTGGCGCAGGTCCTCGTCGCGGAAGCACTTCACCAGCTGGAAGTAGCGGTCGAAGCCGGCCACCATCAGCAGCTGCTTGAAGGTCTGCGGGCTCTGCGGCAGCGCGTAGAACTCACCGGCGTTCATGCGGCTGGGGACCACGAAGTCGCGGGCACCCTCGGGCGTGCTCTTGATCAGGACGGGTGTTTCCACCTCCAGGAAGTGCTGTGCGCTGAGGTAGTTGCGCACCTCGATGGACATGCGGTGGCGCAGCTCGAAGTTGCTGCGGATGTTGGCGCGGCGCAGGTCCAGGTAGCGGTACTTCATCCGCAGCTCGTCGCCACCGTCGGTCTCCTCCTCGATGGTGAACGGCGGGGTCTTCGCACTGTTCAGCACCTTCAGTTCCGTCACCACGAGCTCGATCTCCCCGGTGGGGAGGTGGGCGTTCTTGCTCTCGCGTTCGCGCACCGTGCCGGTGGCCTGCACCACGAACTCGCGGCCCAGCTGGCGCGCCTGCTCGCACAGCCCCTTGTCACGCTCCATGTTGAAGCTGAGCTGGGTGATGCCGAAGCGGTCGCGCAGGTCCACGAAGGTCATGCCGCCGAGGTCGCGGGCGCGTTGGACCCATCCGGCGAGGGTCACGGTCTTGGTGGCGTCGGTGAGGCGAAGCTCGCCGCAGGTGTGCGTACGGTACATGGGGAAGCGTGGCGGGCCGCGAAGATACCGGGACGCGCCGCTCGTGGCGGGGTGAACGGGCCGGCCCTGCCGGGGCAGCGCTTCGCGGCTCCCAGGCCATCTTCGGGGAAAGACCCGAACTCATGCGTCACCCGCTCCTCGCCGCTGCCGCCCTGGCCCCGGCCCTGTCACTGGCCTGCTCCTGCTTCGGTCCGCAGACCTTTTGCGAGACGCTGTCGCCCCCCTATCCCGAGCCGCAATGGTGGGTGCCGGACAACATCATCCTGGCGGTGAAGGAGAGCGGCGTGGCCTACGGGGCGGATGTGCGGGTGGTGCAGACCTTCAGCGGAACCCTTGTGCCGGGGGCCGTGGTGCGCGTGTGGGGCGATTGCGGGCTGCTCTGTCGCCACTATGTGGATGGCGTGGCCGATGGGGATACCGTGCTGTGGGCGATCCAGGATTGCGATCTGTCCGGCAACGGTGGTTGCGGCACCAGCCTGGAGTCGCCCACCGACCATCAGCTTTCGATCTGCGGGGTGTACTGGCTGAGCTATGCGAACGGGGTGGTCTCGGGTCCGTTGCTCACCGAGGGGGCCACCGAGAGCATGACCCTGGCCGAGTTCGACACCTTCGTGGACGGATGCCTGGCCACCTCGGTGCCCGATCCGGGCGGGTCGGACGAGGCGGAGCTGCTCATCCGGAACGACCGGCTGCACCTGGTCGGTGGGGCGGAGCTGCGCGAAGCGGAGATCACGGCCTGGGACCTCACGGGTCGCGCGCTCTTCAGCGTGCCGGTGGGGCCGGGTGAGCGCAGTTGGGTGCTGCCTGCTAGATCGTCCGCCGTGCTGTTGGTGGAACTGCGCACACCGGACCGCCGCCTGGTGCGGCGGTTGCTGCGGCCGTGAGCCGAAGGCTCATTCGGCCATCAGGGCGGCGCGGCAGGAGGCCAGGGCATCCACCACCGCCGGGTCGGACTTCGGAGGCCGCAGGTCCAGGGCTTCGAGCCGCTCGCGGATCAGCCGTCCCACCAAGGCCCGGCTCTCCCATTGCTCATCGGCGGGGATGATGTACCACGGCGCATGAGGTGCGGCGGTGGCGCCGATGGCCTGTTCGTAGGCGTGCATGTAGGCGTTCCAATGGGCGCGCTCCGCGACATCGCCGGGGTTGAACTTCCAGTGCTTCGCCGGGTCGTCGATGCGTTCCAGGAAGCGCTTCTTCTGCGCGGCCCTGCTCATGTGCAGGTAGAACTTCATGATCACCGTGCCGCTCGCGGCCAGCTGCTTCTCCCACGCGGCGATCGCTTCGCAGCGTGCGCTCCAAAAGGCTTCGTCGATGTCCTTCACGCTGCTCACGCCGGGGATGTTCTGCCCCAGGATGAACTGCGGATGCACCCGGGTCACCAGCACCTCCTCGTAGTGGCTGCGGTTGTGGATGCCGATGTGGCCACGCTCGGGTACCGCCTGGGTGTGCCGCCAGAGGAAATCGTGGCTCCGCTCCAGCGAGCTCGGCGCCTTGAAGCTCCACACGCGGACGCCCTGCGGGTTCACGCCGCTCATCACATGGCGGATCGCGGAATCCTTGCCGGCCGCGTCCATGGCCTGGAAGATGAGCAGCAGCGCATGGCGCCCCCCGGCGTACAGCAGTTCCTGAAGGTCGCTGATGCGCTCACGGTCCTTCTCCAACCGCTCCTTCAGCTCCTTTTTGTCCCCCTCCTCGGGCAGGTCCGTCACATGGTCCTTCAGGCGGAAGTGCCCCGGGGTGTCCACCACCACGCGCGGGTCGTTCAGCAGGTGCTTCATGGCCGGTGAAGCTACGCGCGGGGGAATGGGGGGCCGTACGATCTTTACGCCGTGATCGCACGGTCATGGTCCCAAAGGTCAATTCTCCGTTCACACGCTTCGCCAAGCGGGTCTCGCTCGTCACCGGCAGGCCGGTCACCTTCATCCTGGCCATGGTGGTCATCCTGGCCTGGGGCATCACCGGGCCGTTGTTCGGGTTCAGTGACACCTGGCAGCTGGTGATCAACACGGGAACCACCATCGTCACCTTCCTCATGGTGTTCCTGATCCAGAACACGCAGAACCGCGACACGGAGGCGCTGCAGATCAAGCTGGATGAGTTGATCCGCGTCCAACAGGAAGCGAACAATGCGTTGCTCGATCTGGAGGAGCTGGATGATGATGAACTGGAGCGGATCCGCGCGATCTATCTGGCCTTGGCACGGGAGCAACGGGAGCGGGATGGATGAAGGATGCGGGTGCCTGCGGACACCCGTTGGACCCGAACGGGATCGCTCCCGGCTCCGGTCCGCGCACTTCATGTGGGCGTACATGCCCGGAAGCGGCTCATGTCCATCAGGCCCCGGCCTTGTACACAGCCACGATCATCCGCAGCATGCCCAGATAGTGGGGGATGCGGTCCGCCGGATCGTAGCCGGAAGCCACGGCCTCCACCACCCATCCCCGCGAGATCAGGCTGCAACTGGCGACCAGGTGATCCTCCTCTGCTTTGGTGAGCCGGCGCAATTCGCCGGCGGCGACCAGGGCGCGGAAGCAAGCGCGCAGGTCGTTCATCCGTTGCTCCTGCCGTGCCGCATAGCCCCGGCGCATCTGCGGATCGCGCTCCAGGGCACGGGTGATGCTGGTGAGCAGGCAGCGGTACTGCACGTGGTTGGAGAGGAGCGCGTTGAAACGCCGGAAGAACTCCGCCAGCGAGCGCACCTCGCCGTTCGGGTAGATGGCATCATTGGCGGCGGCGAGGCCCTGCCCGATCGCAAGAACGATGCGCTCCTTGTCCGCGAAGTAGTAGGTGAGGTGGCCCGGTCGCAAGTGCAGGGCCTTCGCGATCTCCCGCACACCCACGTATTCGATACCGTACCGGTTGAACAGGTCCAGGGCTGTCGACAGGATCCGTTCGCGTTTCTCCCGCCCCTTGTTCGTGATCTTGTGTTCCGCCATATATTTGGACAACGTCCAAAAGTAAGCACATGAACTACGAACGCCCTCATGTGATCGAAAGTGGTGCCGGTGAGCAGATCACCTTCGTCCGCATCGAGAAGGACCCCAAGGGGGACAAGCTGATCGTAGAGAACCTGGTCCAGCCGGGTTCGGGGCCACCGATGCACGTCCATCACCGGCAGGCGGAATCGCTCACCGTGGTCAGCGGCCGGATCGGCGTGCAGGAACTTGGAAAGTCGCCCATCGAGCATGGACCCGGCGAGACCGTGACCTTCGCCGCCGGTGTGCCCCACAAGTTCTGGGCGGCCGGGAGCGAACCCCTGCGCTGCACCGGATGGATCCAGCCGGCCGACAATGTGGAGTACTTCCTCACGGAATTGTACCGCAGCACACGCGAGAACGGCGGCGAGCGGCCCAAGGACTTCGACGGCGCCTACCTGGGCATGCGCTACGCCGGTGAGTTCGACATCCTGGAGGTGCCGGGCTTCGTGAAGAAGGTGCTGTGGCCCCTCACGGTGTTCTTCGGCAAGCTGGCGGGGAAGCATAAGCGATACGCGGACGCGCCGGAGCCGGTGGTGTGAGATACAGTGCGGATGCAGCAGCGCTGTGGTCGGTGCAGTGCAGCTTTTCCGTGCTCTCAGCTCCGCTCGAAGGCCTGGTAGGCGTGCACGTCGATGGTGCTGAAGAAGCTTCCCATCTCAGGCGCCTGACCGAGCACGCCGAGCGCCTGCATGAACACGCTGCGGTCCTTCCAGCCGATCAGTACGGCGCGCATCGGGCCATCCACCGATCGAAGCTCCTGCTCGAACACGAAGCCGGGCTGCTGGCGCACAAGCCCGAAGAAGTGTTCCCGCTCGCGCAGGAAAGCTTCGTCCTGTCCCGCCTGCGGTGTGCGGATGGCCACTTCCATGGCGCTCGAGCGCTGGACATGCTGCACAAGTGCCGGCGCATCCACGTCGCTCAGCGTGAAGGAACCTTTCGCCTTCAACGTGACGCCACCAGGCAGTACTTGATCGAACGATCGGAGCGTTGCCGGGGCTGAGCCATTCCATCCCACGATGCTCACGAGCACGCGTTGGGTGTCGGGTTCGGGCATGGTGAAGAACGACGCGCCTTGCACCAGGAACTTCACGTCGGCATGGCCTTTCAGCTGGTGTGCGAGCGCCTCCAACGCCCGGTCCAGTTGCGCCTCGCTGCCTTGCGCGGCCGTGTGGATGCGGATGTCGATGGTCATCGCTCCGCACTATTTGATCGAGGTGGCGAACTGCGAAGCGACCACATCGAAGGTGGCGAAGTAGGCCTGCGTCTCGGGCAGCTGCATCAGCGCACCGGCGATGGCATTGAAGGCCCGCTGGTCGCGGTACACTGTCATGCCCACGCTCATGCGCTCCGTTTCCGGGCCGCCCACCACGGCGAACTCATAGCTCTCCAGCACGCCATCGCGGCCGTCCAACATGCTTACGAAGGCTTTGCGGGTGCGGTCGAATTCGGCTTCCTGACCGGCATGCGTGCGGCGCACGGCCACTTCCAGGACCTGTCCTTCGCCACGCATCACCGTGCCGAGATCGAAGGGCTTGCCCTCGGTCTGTTGCAGAAAGGCATAGGCCTTCAGGTCCATGGTGGCGGCGAAGGCACCGAAGGCTTGTTGTACCGTCGGCACGGACTGGATCTCACCTACACGGGCCATGGACGGATATTGGGTCATCCCGATGAAGACGGCACGAGCATCCGGTTGGGGCAGGGAATGGAAAGAGGCGAACTCCCGGTCGTTCCGTACGCCATCCTGCTTGGTCAGGACCTGAATGAAGGCGCTCCGGGCCTGTTCAAAGGACTCCTGTTGTCCGTCCTTCACCATGCGGACGGCAAGCTCGATGATGGGATTCTCGTTCATGGTCGGTGTGGGTGTTGAGCTGGTGTAAGTTGCTGGCTCCATGGCGGGGCTGCAGGCCAGCAGGGCGGCTCCAGCCAGTCCGGCGATGAGTGGTTGATACATGGTATTCCGGTTTAGGCCGACAAAGCAAGAGGCGGCCCCAGGGTCGCCTCAGGTCGATCCGGAGGAATGCCGGTCACTTTGTCGCCTGCGCTCGGTAGGCGGCGGGTGCCATGCCCATGTGCCTGCGGAACGAGCGGGCGAAATTGCTCGGGTCGCTGTAGCCCAGATCGAACGCGATGGAGGCCACATCGGCGTCCGTGAACAACAGGGCGCGACGCGCATGCAGCATGCGGTGGTCTTCGATCAGCTGCTTCGCCGAACGACCGAAATGCCGTTGCGCCAGCTTGTGCATGTGGCCACGACTGATCCCCAATTCCTCCGCGATGGCCTCCACCGTGCGCAGGTCGATCAATTTGTTGGCCAGCACATAACGAAGCCGTTGGATACGCGCGTCGTTGACCACACCACCGTCGTGCATACCAAGCACCGCATGCGCCCGCTGCAGCCGCACCAGCAACAGCTGGAGCGCGGCACGCAGGAAGGCTTCGCTGTCCCCTGAGGGCTTGCGCAATTCATCGTGTATCTCTTGTGCCAGGGCGGCACACGCGCTGAAGGAGCGCTTGCCGGGGCGTAAGGCAGGTGCGTTTCCCACGTCGCTGAAGAAGCTGAACTTGTAGGTGAAGTGCGCCTCCTCGAACAGGATGTCCAGGAAGCCCGCCTCGAAGAAGAGCCACGTGGCACGGTCGAACGCGCAGCCGCTCAGGTCCACAGGCAGCCCAGGGCTGATGGTGATGACCCTGCCGGGACGGACCTTCACAAGATGCTCGCCGATCAGGAGGGTTCCGCTCCCCTCTTCAATGATGCCGATCACATGGAAGTCCGGCACCGCCTCCACGATGCTGCCGTCGAAGGTGGACATGTCCGCCGCGTCGATCAGCAGGCCATTGCCGTAGCGGTTGCGGTCGAACTTGAGTTTGCGCATGGACGATGTAGCGATCTGGCTCTGGACAAGTGTAACGGATCGGCGAGCACAGCACCATGCAAGAAGGGCGCCCATCGGACGCCCTTCGCATGTGATCTCGGTTTCTCCTACAACGTCCCCCTGTTCTCCTGCTCCCGCCATCGCCTCGAACAGGGCCTTGAAGGTGCTGGTGCCGGCGTGGGAACGCTTCCGCCTGGTGCGGGACGAGGATATCCGGCGGGAGGATGCGATCTGCGCACCCGCAGGGAAGAACGGATGCCACCTACGGGATCACGATGCGGCCGCTGGTGAGGAGCTGGCCTGAGCGCGTGATCAGCGCAACGGGGTAGATGCCTTTCGCGAGATGGGACAGGTCCAGGACCTGCGCACCGCGGTGCGATGCCGTTCGTTGGACCACCCGTCCCACGGCGTCACGCACCTCCAGGGAGCAGCCCCAGGGGGCGTCGCTTGGAACGATGATCGAGGTTCGACCATCGCTGGGGTTCGGTGCGATCCCGAGGCTCGTTGTTCCTCCGGAAGCGTTGATCGAGAGCGATGTCGTATCCATGATCTTCGCGTAGTACCCGGTGGCGAACTGGTTCCCGGCGTCGTCATCGTCCGCGATGCCCCCCAGGACCACCCCGCCGTCCGGGCATACGGTCAGGCAATGCCCCGCGCTGCTCCACGTGGGATGGGTGCCCAGTTCGCCGGGATCGAGCAGCAGGGTCCGGACCAGTTGGTAGTTCGCATCCACCTCGTACATCACGATGCGGTCCGAGTCGTTCCCCGGTGAGCGCCGTGATCCGGTCAAGAGGAAATGGCCGCCGGCATCGACCACCATGGACCGGATGCGCTCCTGCGTGGGAAGGCCCTGGACCACCACTTCGATCGGCAGCAGGTTGAACGGTGCATTGACCCGTTGGATGAAGTGGCTGTAAGGCGCGTTGCCCAGCGATGTGCTCGCCAGGAAGTGGTCGCCTGCCGGGCCCGCGGCCAGGTCAGTGACGGGTGGCAGGTTCGTGATGGTCGCGGTCGCGTTCTCCCCGACGCGTCCAACTGCGAGAGCCGTCGCTCCAGCCCGAAGCCATGGAAGATCAGCAGGCCGTCATTCAGGGTCGCCGCACCGGACCACGCCGGCCCGAACGCGACCGGGTTCAGTTGCGACCAGAGCAGGGCACCGCTCGGATCGTACCGCTCCACCCGGGTCGAGAAGGACTGCAGTGAATCCCAGCCATAGACAAGAACGTCGCCATTGGCCGCCTGCGCGATGCCGTTCGGAACCACCTCGGTCGTGGCGGACCAGGTCACCGCTCCGGCCAGGTCCGTGGACACCAGCAGCCCGCGCCCTTGCACGGACGGAGCCTTGCCCACGAAGGTATATCCGCTCCCATCGTTCCGTGCCACCAAGGCGCGCGACCGTCCGCGGGTCGTCAGGTAGGGCTCATGGCCGCCCGGCCAACCCAGGGAAGGAAATGTGATGGCATGGCTCCAGACCACCTCGCCCATGTCGTCCACCTCGAACAGACGGAATCCCGAGTCCGCTGTGTCCGGCCAGTTCACGTATTCCGCAAGGAGCACCGCGCCACCGGTCCCTTTCGCCACCACGGACACCACAGAACTGTACTGCCCCACGGTGTCCGCCAGCACCTTCTCGTAGACCGTTTGCGCTGTGGCACAGGTCGACCAACCCAGGGCCATCGGCACGATCAGGAACTTGAAGTGGCCCATGCCCTGGCTCATTCCTGCCTGCGCGATCGCTTGATCCGTTCCTTCAGCTCGGACTTCCGACCCAACAGCCGCAGGTCCGAGTCGGGGTCCGCGGACTGTTCATCAAGCTCCTTCTTGGAAAGGCCCTTGACGTTCTTGTGAGTGACGTGAATACTGCGCGACATCCTTGCCTTAGAGCGTCCCCCGGTTCGCCTGCCTTTGTCCGCCGGAGCTTCAGCGCCTTGCTACGCCGAAGCGGCTTCGCGAAGGCGAAGAAGGCGGGTCAAAGTGTGCCTCGGTTCTCCTGTTCTCTTTCGATCGCCTCGAACAGGGCCTTGAAGTTGCCCTTGCCGAAGCTCTTGGCACCCTTGCGCTGGATGATCTCGAAGAACATCGTGGGGCGGTCCAGCACGGGCTTGGTGAAGAGCTGCAACAGGTAGCCCTCATCGTCGCGGTCCACCAGCACGCCGTGCTGCTTCAGCACCGCCAGGTCCTCGTCGATCTCGCCCACGCGGTCCATCACCGTGTCGTAGTAGCTGGGCGGCACGTAGAGGAACTCCACGCCGCGGTCCTTCAACGCGCTCACCGTTTCGATGATGTTGTTCGTGGCCACCGCGATGTGTTGCACACCGGCGCCGTTGTAGAACTCGATGTACTCCTCGATCTGGCTCTTCTTCTTGCCCTCGGCCGGCTCGTTGATCGGGAATTTGATGCGGCCGTTGCCGTTGCTCATCACCTTGCTCATCAGCGCGGTGTAATCCGTGCTGATGTCCTTGTCATCAAAGCTCACCAGCTGCGCGAAGCCCATCACGCGGGCGTAGAAGTCCACCCACTGGTTCATCTCGCCCCAGCCCACGTTGCCCACCATGTGGTCGATGAACTTCAGGCCCACCGGCTCCGGGTTGTAGTGGCTCTTCCACGGCTTGAAGCCGGGCATGAACACGCCCTTGTAGTCGTTCCGCTCCACGAAGATGTGCACCGTCTCCCCGTAGGTGTGGATGCCGCTGCGCACCACGTAGCCGTGCTCATCCTCCTCGCGCACGGGCTCCATGAAGCTCTTGGCGCCGCGCTTGGTGGTCTCCTCCCAGGCCTTCTTCGCATCGGGCACCCACAGGGCGATCACCTTCACGCCATCGCCGTGCTTGCGGATGTGGTCGTTGATCGGGCTGTCCGGACCCATCGGCGTGGTCAGCACCAGGCGGATCTTGTCCTGCTGCAGCACGTAGCTGGTGCGGTCCTTCACGCCCGTCTCCAGGCCCGCATAAGCCAGGCTCTGGAAGCCCCAGGCGCTCTTGTAGTAGTGCGCGCTCTGCTTGGCATTGCCCACGTACAGTTCCACATAGTCCGTGCCCAGCAGGGGCAGGAAGTCCTGTGCATCGGCCATGATCTTCTCCAGGCCATAATCGACGTCTTTCAATCCGGTTGCCATTGGGGTAGGGGATAGATTGGTCCTCCGAACGTTCGGAGCCTCAAAGTTCGGGCTTTTTGCGGGGGTGGGGATGATGGAGGTCATTGGGGCGTGCCCCTCGCACCCTTCGACTCCGCTCCGCTTCGCTCAGGGCCCTCGGGTCGGGATTTCCCCTTCAAGTCCTCAGCCGGATTACCGGCTTCCGGGCTTTCCGGTCCAATCCCTCACGCGGGATCCGCCGTTACTCCGGAAGATCAGCGAGGATGGCTTCGAGCTGTTGCTTCAGCGCTGGCATGTGCTCGTTCACCACCTCGGCAACAATGGCCGTATCGATGCGGAAATAGTCGTGCACCAATCGGTGACGCATGCCGATGATCAATGGCCAGGGAACTTCCGGGTGCGCGGCCCTCAACTCCTTGGTAAGCATGTTCGCCGCCTCGCCGATGATCTCGATCAGCTTCACCGTTCCGAAACGGAGCATCGGGTCGTCATCGAGTTCCGCTTCCGAAGCGCTCGCCGGGCTGGCCTCCAACTGCCGGATCGCGTCCAGCATGTGCAACACCCGCGCACGGTCGGCCTCAGCTGCGCGCATAGATCAGCCGCTTATCGCGATCCACGAAAGGTTTGACATGCGGACTCAGGCCCTTGGTGGTCACCAGGTCGACTGAGCGGGAGAGCAAGGCTTCCAGGTCCAGGCCCATCTGTATGAAGTGCAGACCGATCGGCTTGCTATGGTCCAATTCCACGAGGATGTCCACGTCACTGCGCTCATCCGCCATACCACGCGCAAAAGACCCGAACAGGTAGGCCTGCTTCACGGGTTGGCCTGCAAAGTAGGCCCGAAGTTGCGCCAAAGCCTGTTCGTCCAGTTGCATGTAGCGAAGGTATGGAGGACTATGCTTGGCCCTCACCCGAATAGCGGGCCTCTGGGCTTTCCGGTCCGATCTCTCACGCGAAGAGTATGCTCAAGGTGTGGCCTTTCGGGACAACAGTTCCACGAGGCGAGGTTGGAGCACTAAGATGCCAACAGGAAAGAACCAGAAGAGGAGCATGTAGATCAGCACTGGTTCATCCATTCCAGCTTTCATGCGAAGTAGGCTCGTGGCTTTCGAGAGGAAGAATAGGCTGTAGAAAAGGAAATAGATGAAGCCGAGGCCAATAGGCCATATCGCCCAACGCCAGCTGTACTCCGCCGGTGTGTAGTTGTTCAGCAGGAACTCATCGCTAGGGAACCAAATGATGATCGCGATGTAGCCAAGGATGTAGAATAGGCTGAGCCGAAAGCGACCAAGGTTCAGCGTAGTAGGTGGGCCGAGCCGTCGAAAGAGTTCGGCGCCGAGTACCCAGAAAGCCAAGCCAGTAAGCCAGCCAGTGCTACGCAGAGCGCACGGGCGATAAGTGGGTGGAATAGCTTAGCTGCAATGCCGAAAGCGACCAATGCGCATAGCCAATACCAAGGCTTCCAAGTCAGCAAAGGGGATTTCATGCACGTCTGTTAAGCCCTGATACCTCACCCTCACTCCAACCAACTCTTCCAATACTTCCCGTCGTCGATCTTCAACGCCTCCTCCGTCACCATCAAAGGCTTGAAGGTGTCCACCATCACCGCCAGCTCGTCGGTCACTTTTTTGCCGATGCTGCGCTCCATGGCACCGGGATGCGGACCGTGCGGGATGCCGGCGGGGTGCAGGCTGATGTGGCCGGGGCCGATGTCGTTGCGGCTCATGAACTCACCGTCCACGTAGTAGAGCACCTCGTCCGCATCGATGTTGCTGTGGTTGTAAGGCGCGGGGATGGCCTGCGGGTGGTAGTCGTACAGGCGCGGCACGAAGCTGCAGATCACGAAGGCGTCCGTTTCGAAGGTCTGGTGCACGGGCGGGGGCTGGTGCACGCGGCCGGTGAGCGGCTCGAAGTCGTGGATGCTGAAGGCGTAGGGGTAGTTGTAGCCGTCCCAGCCCACCACGTCGAAGGGGTGCGTGGCGTAGACGAGCTCGTGCAGCAGGCCCTGCTTCTTCACCTTGATGACGAAGTCGCCCTTCTTGTCGATGGTCTCCAGCTTCTTCGGGCGGCGGATGTCGCGCTCGCAGTAGGGCGAATGCTCCAGCAGCTGGCCGAACCAGTTGCGGTAGCGCTTCGGCGTGTACACGGGCCGGTGGCTCTCCACGATGAAGAGGCGGTTGTCCGTGTCCTTGAACTCCAGGGTGTAGATCATCCCGCGGGGGATCACCAGGTAGTCACCGTACTTGAAGTCGATGTTGCCCAGGAAGGTGCGGAGCGTGCCGCTGCCCTTGTGGATGAAGATGACCTCGTCGCAGTCGGTGTTCTTGTAGAAGTAGTCCACGCTCTTCGCCTGCGGGGCGGCGAGCACGATGGCCACGTCGCTGTTCACCAGGATGGGCTTGCGCGCCACGAGGTGGTCCTTCTCCGGCTTCGCCTTGAAGCCGTGCAGCCGCAGGGAGCGCATGTTCTTCTCCACCGCGATCTTCGGGGCGAGGTCCTTCGGCTTGCCGAGGGCCTTCACCTGCGTGGGGCGGTGGATGTGGTAGAGCAGCGAGCTCATGCCATCGAAGCCGATGGTGCCGAAGAGCTGCTCGTAGTAGATGCGGTCCTTGCCGTTCTTGAACACGGTGTGCCGCTTGTGCGGGATCTTGCCGAGGCTGTGGTAGATGGGCATGGCTGGATGCGGGTGAATGGCGAATGGTCAATGGCGAATGGCAGAGCGGGCGGTTGCCCATTCACCATTCACTAACGACCGGTCGCCTGAGTTCATGGATGCGACGTTAGGAAGCCTGTGTGGCCTTGAAGCTGATCTTGCTCAACTCCGGATGCAGCGTGCCGTTGAGCGCCAGGAGCTCCACCTCCTCACGGATGCGTGTGCGCAATCCTTCCGGATCGTTCACGGCCTTGGTCTTCGTGCTGCGCGTGCTGCGGCCTTTGCGCCAGGCACGCTGGGCTTCGATCGGCAGCTGGTGGATCTCGCGGCAGCTGGGGGAACAGCAGTCGGCGTACATCGTTGCGCATGCCTCACATTGCACCAGCAGCATGTTGCAGGTGGCCTCGTGGCAGTTGGTGATGCGGTCGCTGGGGGCGCCGCACTGCATGCAGGTGCTCACCACATCGTCGGTGATGCGCTCGGCGAGGCGTTCGTCGAACACGAAGTTCTGGCCGAGGTACTTGCTCTTCAGCCCTTCGGCCTTCAGTTGGCGGGCGTAGTCGATGATGCCGCCGTGCAGTTGGCTCACCTTGGTGAAGCCCTGGTGCTTGAGGAAGGCGCTGGCCTTCTCGCAGCGGATGCCGCCCGTGCAGTACAGCAGGATCTGGGGCTCGTGCGTAGGTCGACCCTGAGGGTCGACGGTGCCGGCGACCTGATCTGGCGTAGGCGCATCCTGCTGGCGCAGCATCTCCACCACCTCCTCAATGGCACCGCGGAAGGTGTCGGCCTTGGGCAGGTAGGCGCCTTCGAAATGCCCGATGAGGCACTCATAGTTGTTGCGCATGTCGATCACCACGGCGCCTTCCTCCATCTTCCGGTTGAAGGTCCTGGCGTCGAGGTGTTCACCTACGTTGGTCACATCAAAGGCGTCGTCGGCCAAGCCATCGGCCACGATCTTCTTCTTCACCTTGATCGCCAGCTTCAGAAAGCTCCTGCCATCGTCCTCCACGGCGATCTTCCATGGCACCTTGGAGAACGCTTCGCGGGCGTCCAGCGCTGTGCGGAAACGCCCCAGGTTCATCGTGGGCACGCTCACCTGGGCATTGATGCCTTCCGGGGCGACATACACGCGACCCAGAACGCCGAGCGCTTCCCAATCCTGATAGAGGGTGTTGCGCAGGGCCTCCACGTCGGCCAGCCGCACGTAGCGGTAGAAGGAGAGGGTGGTGCGCGGTAGGCCTTCGTGCTCCAAGCGGGCCCGGAGGACATCCGGTCGGTGCAGGTTGCGGAGGCGGTGCGGATCCATGGGACGTGCGCCGGGCCTTCGGGCGCGACGATACCGCGAAAGTACAGCCCCGCCTGTCGCGCCTGACCCGCTGGCGCGTCACGGGCCCGGCGGATGGGAGGACCGGACCGGGACGGATGGGCGTACCGCCTGCGGAGGACGGTCACAGGGCGTGTCTCGACCGGTGACAGGGGTTCGAGCTGGATCCCCTAGCTTGCCCGCAACACCAACACCGGACCCGTACCATGAACACGTTCAAGCTGATCGCCGCAGTGGCGGTATTGACGGCCTCCCTGGCCTCCTGCAGGAGGTGCGAGACCTGCAGGGTCGTGAACAACGGAACGACCACCTACGAAGGCAAGGCCTGTGGGAACAAGGACGTCCGCGATTCCAACCAGCGGGCATGCGAGGACCAGGCGGCCATTTACGGGGGCACCTGCACCTGCGAGAAGTCTTAGGACCACGAGTGAACGTGCAACGGGCATCCTTCGTGCGAAGGGTGCCCGTTCGCGTTCGGACCTGCGGGGTCCATGGGTGGCCAGGACGACGAGGCGCCCCCGTCCGCGGTCCCGTCGCATCCATTGATCGGGAGCGCGAACACGACTAGATTCGCCGTCCAACTCCAATCCGGCGGTCAAGCATGTCCAAGAGGATCCTGGTGATCGGCAGCTCGGGCCAGATCGGCACCGAGCTGGTGGAAGGGCTGCGGGTGCGGTTCGGCAGCGAGAACGTGGTGGCCTCCGACATCAAGGAGCCGCAAACGGCCCAGGACGGCCCCTTTGCCATGGTGGACGCGATGGACCGCCGAGGCATCGAGCGCATCATCGACAAGCACGGGATCACGGAGGTGTACCTGCTCGCCGCGTTGCTGAGCGCCACCGCCGAGAAGGACCCCGCCTTCGCCTGGAAGCTGAACATGGAGAGCCTGTTCATCGTGCTGGAACTGGCACGCGAAGGGAAGCTGAAGCGGGCGTACTGGCCCAGCAGCATCGCGGTGTTCGGCCCCACCACACCGAAGGACGGCACGCCTCAGCGCACGGTGACCGAGCCCACCACGGTGTACGGCATCAGCAAGCTGGCGGGGGAGGGCTGGTGCCAGTACTACCACCAGCGCTACGGGGTGGACGTGCGGAGCATCCGCTACCCCGGCCTCATCGGCTGGAAGAGCGCGCCCGGTGGCGGCACCACGGATTATGCGGTGCACATCTTCCACGAGGCCATCAAGCATGGCACCTACACCAGCTTCCTGGGCCCGCAGAGCACCCTGCCGATGATGTACATGCCCGACGCCATCCGCGCCACCATCGCCCTCATGGAGGCCCCGGCGGAGCAGGTGAAGGTGCGCACCAGCTACAACCTGGCCGGCTTCAGCTTCAACCCCGAGCAGATCGCCGCCGAGGTGCGCCGCCACATCCCCGGCTTCACCATCGCCTACGCCCCGGACCATCGGCAGGCCATCGCCGACAGCTGGCCGCGCAGCATCGACGACAGTGCCGCCCGCGGTGATTGGGGCTGGAAACCGCAATACGACCTGAAGGCCATGGTGGACGACATGATGGCCAACCTCAGGGGGCGCGTGGGCTGAGGAGGGGATCGAAACCCCCGGACCATCAGCGGCGTATAGCGGGCGTCCCGAACGGCCCCCGCCATGTTCCGTGCCCTGATCCTCATTGTCCTGGTCCTCTGCGCGATCCCTTCCGCAGTAGGTCGCGCGCAGGCCACCGGGCCGGCCACGACCGCCATCAATCAGGTCGACGCGCAGGGCCGTCGCACAGGGCCCTGGCGGCTGCTGGCCCCGCAGGAGGGGCGGTCCGGATACACGGACGGCCAGGTGATCGAGGAGGGCAGCTACCTGAACGGCAAGCGCACCGGGACCTGGGTGCGCTACTGGCCCAACGGCAAGGTGATGAGCGAGATCACCTACCACCTGGGCCGGCCGAAGGGACCCTACAAGACCTATTTCCCCAGCGGGAAGGCCGAGGAGCAGGGCAACTGGGACCTGGACCGGAACACCGGTGCCTTCAAGCGATGGCACCCCAACGGCGAACTGGCCCAGGAGTTCGTCTTCGATCAGTACGGCACACGGGACGGCCAGCAGAAGTACTACCACGAGAACGGACAGCTGGCCGTGTCGGTGAACATCGAGCAAGGCAGGGAGGATGGGACCTTGAAGCGGTACTACGCCAACGGCGACCTGCAGCAGGTGGCCGAGTTCGATGGGGGCGTGATCAATGCCGCGAACAGCAAGTACATCAAGCCGGTGCACCGCGAAGCCGCCGTGGCCCCTGAGCCGGTCGGCAAGGCGGCCCCGGCCGTGGGCGCCGAGGAGCGCCCCAACGCAGTGACCTTTCGCGAGAACGGATACAACACTTTGTATGACAGGCAGTTGCGCCTGTCCCAAGTGGGGATGTTCAAGGCCGGCCGGCTCTACGACGGCAAGCGGTACCGGTACGATGCGAACGGGAAGCTGGTGCGCATCGAGGTGTATCAGGACGGGCGCTACGCCGGCGATGCGGTGATCACCGACGACGACCTGCAATAGCGGCGGCAGTGGGCTGGCTACCTTCGTGGCCGCTCCGCCGATCATGTCCGACGCCAAGAAGGGTCCGTTCCACCTGACCAATACGCTCACCCGCCGCAAGGAGGAGTTCGTGCCACTGCGCCCACCGCATGTGGGCCTCTATGTGTGCGGTCCCACGGTGTACAGCGATGTGCACTTAGGAAACGTGCGCAGCTTCCTCACCTTCGATGTGCTGTACCGATGGCTGACCTTCATCGGCTACACGGTGCGGTATGTGCGCAACATCACCGATGTGGGTCATCTGGTGGGGGATGTGGATGAGGGGGAGGACAAGATCGCCAAGCGTGCACGGCTGGAACGGCTGGAGCCCATGGAGATCGTGCAGAAGTACACCAACGGCTTCCACGACGTGATGCGGCTCTTCAACATCCTGCCGCCCAGCATCGAACCCACCGCCACCGGTCACCTCATCGAACAGATCGAGATGGTGAGGCGCATCATCGCCAGTGGCTACGCCTACGAGGCCAACGGCAGCGTCTACTTCGATGTGCCCCGGTTCGCGGAGAAGCACGCCTACGGCGAACTGAGCGGCCGAAGGATCGACGAATTGATGGCCAACACGCGCGACACCGAGGGCATGGACGAGAAGCGCAGCCCGCTCGACTTCGCCATCTGGAAGAAGGCCGACCCCACGCACCTGATGAAATGGCCCAGCCCCTGGGGGGAGGGCTTCCCGGGCTGGCACCTGGAGTGCAGCGCCATGAGCACCAAGTACCTGGGGCTCACCTTCGACATCCACGGCGGCGGCATGGACCTGAAGTTCCCGCATCACGAGTGCGAGATCGCGCAGAGCGTGGCCGCTGATGGGCATGCCCCCGTGCGCTACTGGATGCACGGCAACATGCTCACCGTCAATGGCCGCAAGATGGCCAAGAGCGAAGGCAACGGATTCACTCCGGAGGAGCTGCTCACCGGGAACCACAAGCTGCTGGAGAAGGGCTACAGCGCCATGACGGTGCGCTTCTTCATGCTGCAGTGCCACTATGCCAGCACGCTCGACTTCAGCAATGCCGCCATGCAGGCCTCGGAGAAGGGACTTGAGCGGCTGATGAAGGCCATGGCCCTGCTGCCGAAGCTGAAGGCCACCGACACGGACGAAGCCGACATCGTGGCCTTGGAGCAGCGCTGCCATGCGGCCATGAACGATGACCTCAACACGCCGGTGATGATCGCCGAACTGTTCGAGGCCGTGCGGATCATCAATTCGGTGAACGATGGGAAGCTGAAGCTCACCGCCGCATTCATCGCGAGGCTTCAGGCCATGATGCAGGTCCTGGTGCGCGATGTGCTCGGCATCCGGGAGGAGACCGCGGCCGCGAGCGGGGGCGACGAGGCGTTGGACGCCCTCGTGCAGGAGTTCATCCGCCTGCGCGCGGAGGCCAAGGCCCGGAAGGACTTCGCCACCGGCGATGCCATTCGCGACCGGCTGGCGGCCATCGGCATCGTGTTGAAGGACACCAAGGAGGGCACGGCATGGGAGCGCGCGTGAGCACCGATCGATCCTGGGCCTGGCTGGTGGTGGCGTTCGCCGTGCAGGCCTGCACGCCCGGGACCGCGCCGAAGCCGGAGGTACCGGAGCCGGTGCCTGTTCTACTGCCACCGGCACCGCCGTTCAACGCGGACAGCGCGTACGCTTTCGTGGCGCAGCAGGTGGCCTTCGGGCCGCGTGTGCCCGGCACACCGGCGCATGCGGCCTGCGGGGACTGGATCGTGGCCCGGCTGAAGGCGTCCGGGGCGAGCGTCACCGAACAGCGCGGCACGGTGACGGCGTTCAATGGCAACCCGCTGCCGCTGCGCAACATCATCGGCAGCTGGCGTCCCGGCGCCCGTGAACGCATCCTTCTGCTGGCGCACTACGATACGCGTCCTTTTGCCGACAAGGACGAGGAGCGCCGCAACGAGCCCATCCTCGGCGCCAACGACGGCGGCAGCGGCGTGGGCATTCTGCTGGAGATCGCGCGGCACCTCGGAACGGCCACGGACACCGCATTGCTCGGGGTGGACCTGCTCTTCACCGATGTGGAGGACTACGGAGAGCCCACCGGGGCCATGACCATGGAGTCCAACAGCATCGCCACCTGGGCCCTTGGCAGCCAGTACTGGGCCAAGAACCCGCACGTGGCAGGGTACACCGCGCGCTTCGGTGTGCTGCTGGACATGTGCGGGGCGAAGGATGCGCGCTTCTACCAGGAGTCGATCAGCATGCAGTATGCACCGCAGGTGGTGCGCAAGCTGTGGCGGACCGCGGCGGCGTTGGGCCATGGGGGCCGTTTCGTGGCGGAGACGCGCCACTTCGTAGGCACGGACGACCACCTGCCGATCAACGAGCTGCTGCGCATCCCCACAGCGGACATCATCGAGTACCACGAAGCCACCGGGGCCTTCCACCCCAGCTGGCACACGCACGATGACGACATGGACGTGATCGACCGCGCCACTTTGCACGCCGTGGGCTCCACGGTGATGGAGGTGCTGTGGAAGGAGCGGTGAGGGTCCACGAACAGGAAGGGCCCACCGAACCGGTGGGCCCTTCCTGTTCGTGACCGCTCCTCAACGTTTCACGAAGCGCTCCTGCAGCAGGCGGCCTTCCTGGTCCACCTGGATCATGTAAACCCCGGGGGCGATGCCCGCGATGTCCACGGTGGGCTCATGGAGGACGGTGCGCAGCACAGGCTGGCCGGCGGTATTCAGCACAGTGGCGGTCGCGTTGCGCAACGGGGTCTCCGAGCTCAGGTACAGGATGGTCTCGGCCGGGTTGGGGTATGCGTTCAACAGGATCGGGCGCAGCGGTTCCTCCACGGCCGTGGAAAGGCCCTCGATCACATGCACCGCACCATTGACCGCGACCGCGTTGATCACATCCACGATCCCGCTGGGCCAGTGCACGGTCACCTGGTCCACTTCGCTGTCCTGGCCCAGCCCGAAGTGGGCGTTCAGCGTGCTCATGTACCGGAACCCGTCCCCGCTCCGGATGTCGCGGATCTGCGTACCGGACGCCGTGATGATCTCCACACGGGCACCGATCCCGTTCGTGTTGCTCACGGTGCCCTCCAGGGTCACCTTCAGCCAGTTGTTGCCGGTGAGGGCGTTCACGTGCACGGTGCTGCCGTTGACGATATCCAGGTAGCCGTCGTTGTCCAGGTCGCCCACCGGTCCGTTGGTCGGGGTCACCGTGTGCATGGTGAACGTCATGTCGCCGTTGTTGCGGAGCAATTTGCCGCCGCCCAGCACATCCAGCCAGCCGTCGTTGTCGAAGTCGTGCGTGATCCACTCGATGCTGGTGCCGCCGTGGACGTCGAAGCCCGAGCCGACCGTCACGTTGGTGAAGGTGCTGCCGTCATTGCGCATCAGCTTGTGGCCCCCGTTGGTGAAGGAGCTGGCACCCTGCACCAGGTCCATGTCGCCGTCGTTGTCGAAATCGCCCCAGGCCGAGCTCCAGCTCTGCTGGTTGTCCGCCAGGTTCATCTGCGCGGCCACCTCGGTCCATGTGCCATCCCCGTTGTTGCGGTGCAGCTGGTCGATGTTGGCCGGTCCCACCCCGCCGCGGCACTTGGCGATGAAGAGGTCCACATCGTGGTCGTTGTCATAGTCGATCCAGATGCTGCCGTAGTTGCCGCCATCGGGCGTGTCGCCAAGTCCGCCCTGGTAGTAGGTGAGGTTGCCCTGGCCGTCGTTCAGGTAGTACACGTTGGGCTCCACGTCGTGGCAGATGAAGGCGTCCAGGTGCCCGTCGTTGTTGATGTCCACGTAGTTGGAGCGCTGGCAGAAGATCCACTCGGTCTGCGAGTTCTCGATATAGGCGGTGGCGTCGGCGTTGGCCAGCATGAAGGTGGCCGATCCTCCGGCGTAGAGCAGGTCGTTGTATCCGTTGCCGTCCAGGTCCCCGGCCGCCATGCTCCAGTAGGGCGTGGTATCCGCCGTATCGGTCGGGAAGGTGGTCTGCACCAGACCACCACCGGCCTGCTGGTGGTTGATGGTGATCTGCAGATCGGTGACCCGCACCACATCGTCCAGATGGTCCCCGTTCATGTCCACGGCGGCCTGGCCGGAGCCGCTTGCGGCCGGCAGGGTCAGGGGCGAGAAGCTGAACACCGGGATCACGATCGGGGATTCGGTGAGCGAAAAGGTGAAGCCATTGGAGCTCCAGCGATTGTCGAAGGCGATGATGTAGGTGAAGCTGGCCGCCACGTTGAAGGTGAGGAAGGCGGTGTTGTTCACACCGGAATCATCGTCACCCGCCACGCAGGCCAGGGCGCCGCAGCCGCCCAGGTACACATGCACCCGGCTGTCGGTCAGGGCCCCCACGGCCGTGTTGATCGCCACGGTGTAGCTGGCCGTGGGCGTGTAGCTGTACCACTCGCCCGCCGTAGCCCCGGCGCCGTTCTGGGCGCAGATGGGGGTGGGCACCTGCGTGCCATTGACCGCGGAGACGACGTAGGTGCCGGCGGTGATGGGCAGGGCCGTTGCACAGTTGTCCTGTGCCAGGGTCGGTAGTGCGCCGAGCAGGCCGATCGTGATGGGGAGCAGTGGCTTCATTTGTGGTCCGGGGTGATGTTCAGGGGCATGGTGGTCCGAGCGAGGCGATCCATTCGTTGATCAGGGCAAGCCCTTCGCGATGCACAAGGGTGCGGCCGAGGAGGGGCATGCGCACCGCCCCATCGGTGGAACCGAGGCGCAGGTGCATCATGGATCGGGCGGTGTCTCCGGCGGCCACGATGTGCGTCACCGACGGATCGATCGGGTCGTCCGGCAGCACACAGACCCCGAGGTTCTCCGGGTCGTCCGTGTCCTGGAACGCCAGCCGCAGCGGGCGGTAATCGCAATGGCGCTGGTCCGAGTGGCAGTGGGCGCATTGCATGTCGAGGTAGCCGCGCACACGGTCCACCACCGGCAGTGACGCTTCCGTCCAGTCGGGCGTTGCTTCGATCCCCGACGGGAAGCCCGGCGCGAGGTAGCCTGCCTGCACCCACCGCGCCAACTGGTTCATGGTGCCCTCCGGGTAGGCCATGTCCGCGTTCAGGTTGCGCGGCTTCGGGCCGATGGGCAGCGGATCGGTGTTCACCTTGTGGCAGGTGAAGCACTCGGAGGCCGAGGGAATGCGGTAGGTCGTGCTCATCGTCCCCTGCTCGGCATCCGTCCAACTGATGGGCAGATAACTGCCGTCCATGTCCAGGTGGGCCTCGGTCTGATCGGGGGTCCACACGTAGTTCGCGAACTCCCACACCCCGTTGCGGCGGAACATCAACCGGGTCTCGATGATGCGTCGCTCCCCGTCAGGCATCGTGTTGTCGTACCAGAAGTTCTTGATCAGGACGGCCCCTTCATCGAAGGCCAACGGCTCATGGTCGCTCACGTAGTGGGCTTGGGCGCCCTCCGGCATCCACACGAAGCGGTTCTTGTGGGCGTGGTCCGTGAACAGGGTGTTGATCGGGGCGAAGGGAAGCACGCCGGTATTGGGCTGCAGGTCGGCCAGGTCTCCCGCGAAGAACCGATACGCGCTCAGGGTGGGGTAGGGCACGTTCGCCAGATCGAAGCTCACCGGCTCCCCCGGCTGCGCGGCCGGTGCACCCTCCGGTGCCATCACCTCGTGCCTGCAGGCCGTGAACAGGACCGCGCACACGGCGGCCAGACGAACCGCCCAAGTGTTGAAGGGGTGCAGGCCGAAGCGCATGACCGAAGGTAGACGCTCGGACCTGACCGGACGGCGCCTTGGTGTCGGGCGGTCTTGCGATCCCGCACCGGGAGGCCGGGCTATCTTGCCCGCATGTCCGATGCGACCCTGTCCGGAGCTGCGACCGCCGATGCGGACAAGCGCCTCTTCCTCCTCGACGCCTACGCCCTCATCTACCGGGCCTACTTCAGCTTCATTCGCGCGCCCCGGGTGAACAGCAAGGGCTTCAACACCAGCGCGGCCTTCGGCTTCACCACCACCCTGCTCGACCTCATCAAGCGCGAGCAGCCCACCCACATCGCCGTGGTGTTCGATACCGCCGCGCCCACCGAGCGCCACGAGACCCTGCTGGACTACAAGGCCAACCGCGAGGAGATGCCCGATGACATCCGCAGCAACGTGCCCTACATCCGCCGGATCATCGAGGCGCTGAACATTCCCGTGCTGGAGAGCGACGGCTACGAGGCTGACGACGTGATCGGCACCCTGGCGAGAAAGGCCGAGGCCGAAGGCTACACCACCTACATGGTGACCCCGGACAAGGATTTCGGGCAGCTGGTGACCGACAAGATCATCATGTACAAGCCCGGGCGCGGCGGCGAACCGCCTGAAAAGCTCGGCCCGAAGGAGATCTGTGACCGCTGGGGCCTGGAGCGCACCGACCAGGTGAAGGACATTCTCGGGCTCATGGGCGATGCGGTGGACAACATCCCCGGCATCCCCGGCATCGGCGAAAAGACCGCCATCAAGCTGGTGCAGCAGTTCGGCTCGTTGGAAGGGGTGCTCGAGAACGCCGACAAGCTCAAGGGCAAGCAGCAGGAGAACGTGATCGCCTTCGCCGAGCAGGGCCGCCTGAGCAAGCAGCTCGCCACCATCATTGTGGATGCGCCGGTGGAGCTGGACCACGATGCGCTGCACCTGGACCCGCCCGATAAGGACAAGGTGCTGGAGGTGTTCAGCGAGCTGGAGTTCAAGAGCCTCGCCAACCGCGTGCTGGGCGGCGATGCGAACGGCGCGGCGGAAGAGCCCAAGCCCGGCCGGCGCGGGAAAGCGGCCGCCGCCAACCCCGGCCAGGTGGACCTCTTCGGCAGCCATGTGGACGCCGACGGCAACGTGGAGCTCACCGAACTGGCCACCATCGATACGGTGCCGCACCGCTATTTCCTGGCGCGCACCAACGAGGACCTTTACATGCTGGCCGCGCAATTGAAGAAGCAGCCGCGCTTCTGCTTCGATACGGAGACCACCAGCACCGACGAACGCACGGCCGAGCTCGTGGGCCTCGCCTTCAGCTGGAAGCCCCACGAAGGCCACTACGTGCCGGTGCCCGCCGACAAGGCCGAGGCCCAGCGCATCGTGGACATCTTCAAGCCCATCCTGGAGAACGAAGCCATCGGCAAGGTGGCGCAGAACGCCAAGTACGACATCCGGGTGCTGGCCCGCTACGGCGTGGAGCTGAAGGGGCCGCTCTTCGACACCATGGTCGCGCACTTCCTGCTGAAGCCCGATGTGCAGAAGCACGGCATGGACTTCCTCAGCGAGACCTACCTGGGTTACCGGCCGGTGAGCATCACCACGCTCATCGGCGAAAAGGGCCGCGGCAAGGTGCAGAAGAGCATGCGCGATGTGGAGGTGGAGCTGGTGAAGGAATACGCCGCCGAGGACGCGGACGTCACCTGGCAGCTCGCCGGAAAGCTGGAGCCGCTGCTGGCCGAGGACGAAGTGACCGGTCTCTTCAACGATGTGGAGATGCCGCTGGTGCATGTGCTCGCCGATATGGAGACCGAAGGCATCCGCATCGACATTCCGGCCCTCAAGCAGTTCAGCGAGGAGCTGGGCACCGAGCTCGTGCGCCTGCAGGACGCCATCCACCAGGCCTGCGGGGTGAACTTCAACATCGACAGCCCCAAGCAGCTCGGCGATGTCCTCTTCGAGACCTTGAAGCTCGGCGGCGACAAGGTGAAGAAGACCGCGAAGACCGGGCAGTACCAGACCAGCGAGGACGTCCTGCAGGAACTGAGCAATGCACACCCTGCGATACCGCTGATCCTGGACTACCGCAGCCTGCGCAAGCTGAAGGGCACTTACGTGGACACCCTGCCCGCGGCCGCGGATCCCGTGACCCACCGTGTACACACCAGCTACCTGCAAACGGTGGCCGCCACCGGGCGCCTGGCCAGCAACGACCCCAACCTGCAGAACATCCCCATCCGCACGGAGAAGGGCCGCGAGATCCGCAAGGCCTTCGTGCCGCGCAGCGAGGAGTACCAGCTGCTCAGTGCGGACTACAGCCAGATCGAGCTGCGCATCATCGCCCACATGAGCGGCGACCGCAACATGCAGGAGGCCTTCCGCCATGGGCTGGACATCCACGCGGCCACCGCGGCCAAGGTGTTCAACGTGGACATCGCGGAGGTGACGCGCGAGCAACGCAGCCGCGCCAAGGCCGTGAACTTCGGCATCGCCTACGGGCAGGGTGCTTTCGGACTCAGCCAGAACCTGGGCATCCCGCGTGCGGAGGCCAAGCAGATCATCGACGACTACTTCGCGCAGTTCCCCGGCGTGCGCAACTACATGGACGAGATGATCGGCTTCTGCCGCACCCATGGCTACATCAAGACGTTGATGGGCCGGCGGCGCTACCTGCCGGACATCACCAGCGCCAACAACACGGTGCGGGCCCAGGCCGAGCGCATCGCCATCAACGCGCCCATGCAGGGCTCGGCGGCGGACATCATCAAGGTGGCCATGGTGAACATCCACCAGGACATCAAGGCGCGGGGGCTGAGGAGCAGGCTGCTGCTGCAGGTGCACGACGAACTGGTGTTCGACGCGCATGTGGACGAAGAGGCCACGATGAAGGAGCTGGTGAAGGAGCGCATGGAGGGTGCCCTGTTGCTGGACGTGCCGCTGGTTGTTGACATGGGCGTGGGGAAAAACTGGCTGGAGGCGCACTGAGCTGCGGCCGGTCGGGATGGACCTTTACCGCAGACTGGATCCCATGAATCACACCTCCCGGACCGTGTGGCCCCTTGCGGCCGCTTTGGCCGTGCTGGTCGCCTGTGGTGGCGGCGAAAGCGGCCAGCAGGACACCTTGAACGTGCCCGACAGCGCGGACTCCGCGGCGCAGGCCGAGCGGATGCGGAAGACCCGCAACATCTTCTACAACATCCCGTCACCCATGGAGACCGCGGCCCTGCTGAAGAAGGCCGGGGCCGAGTACGACAAGGACATCCTGAACGACGTGAAGAACGTGGACCGCTACACCGCGGCCAGCAAACAGGCGCTGAACCTCGGCATCTACGGCGCCGACCTGAGCTACGCCAGCGTGAACAACCAGACGCAGGAGAGCATGTTCTACACCAGCTGTGCCAAGAAGCTGGCCGATCGGCTGGGGGTGAGCAACGCCTTCAACGACACCACGCTGGAGCGGATGGAGGCGAACATGAACGACCGCGACTCGCTCCTGAGCATCATCAGCGAGACGTACTGGAGCGTGGACGCCTACCTCAAGGAGAACGAACGGGACAACATCAGCGCGCTGATGATCGCCGGTGGCTGGGTGGAAGGCCTCTACATCGCCACACAGGTGGCCGGGACGAAGGACACGCCTGAACTGCGGTCGCGCATCGCCGAGCAGCGGCTGAGCCTGGATGATCTTCTGGGCCTGATGGACACCTACACGGGCACCGACGAGGCCCTGAACGGGGCCAAGGCCGATCTGAAGGCCCTGGCCGAGCTGTTCGGTCCGGCGCCTGCGGCCGGTGCGCCCGCCGAGGTGACGCAGGAGAACGGTGTGGCCGTGATCGGAGGGGGCGGGCCTGCGGCGGCCCTCACCGACGACCAGCTCAAGGCGATCACCGAGAAGACCGCCACCATCCGCAACGCCTACATCAACTGAGCACCGCCATGACCGCCTTGCGAACGACCCTCGCCCACGCAGCCCTGGCCGGTGCCCTGCTGGTGGCCACCACCGCCGCGCAGGCCCAGTGCCGCAGCTTCGCCAAGAACAAATGCGTGCCGGAGCTGGCCCCGTACAAGTTCAATGAGTCCTTCAACGCGGCCCAGCTCGCCCCCGGTGAGGAGGCCGAGGTGAACCTCACCTTCTTCAGCGGGCAGGAATACCGCGTGATGGTGTGTACCCACCCCATCCTGGGCGAGGTGAACTGGAAGCTCGTGGACGCCTCCAACAAGATCGTGTTCGAGAGCCTGGCCGATGAGCCCAAGCATCACTTCGACCTGCGCATGGCCTCCACGCAGCAGATGAAAGTGGTCGTCTGGGTGCCGGGCAAGGCGCGCACCGACATGGTGCACGTCGGCTGTGTGGCCATCCTCGTGGGCTTCAAGGAGTGATCCGGCCCACGGTCCTTTCACACGAAGGCCCGGTCGTTCGACCGGGCCTTCGTGTTCACAAGCCGAACGAAGCTCACTCCTTGGTGAAGCGGGTGAGCTGCGTGCGCCCGTTCTGGCGGATGACGGCCAGGTAGACGCCTTTGGCCAGCCCGTCCACAGGGAGGGCGAGACGGTTGAGGCCGGCGGGCAGGGTCCGCTCCGGCAGCTGGGCCACCAAGCGGCCTACGGGATCCATCACCTGCACCTGCAAGAGCCCGGTCTCACGCAGGTCCATCACCAGGTCGGCGTCGGCGCCGGCCGGGTTGGGCACCACACGCAGGCCCTCCGAGCCTTCGGTCACCAGTTCGGCCATGCCCACCGGCGCGCCGTTCACGTTGATGTTGTCGATGAACAGGTTGTTCCCGCCATCGCTCTCGAACTCGAACTTGAAGCGGAACTCGCTCACGTGGTAGCTCGTGCTGATGTTGTCCACCACCGACTCCGCCCATTGCGACTCGTTGGATGGCGTGAACGGGCTGGTCTGGAGGGAGGCCGTGTTCAGGGCGCCGGTGCCGTAAAGGATGTCGCGCAGGCTCCAGCTCTCGCCGCAGTCCTTGCTCACATACAGCTTCAGCACATCGTTGTTCGCCGTGTTGCGCTGGGCGTAGGCGTAGCGGTAGCTGATCACGATGTCGGTGGCGTTGCTCATGTCCAGCGTGTTGCTCACCAGTTCGTCCACTTCACCCTCGCTGCTCACGTAGTTATTGAGGCGTACGCTTTTGCTGCTCTGGTACCCGGTGGTGCCCACGAGCTGGAAGCCGCCATTGCCACCCGCATCGTTCAACGCCCAGTCGGCGTTCGGCAGGGTGGTGGTGGCCTCGAAGCCCTCGCTGAAGGGCACGGCCAGACCCGCCGCCGGCATCACCATCACGTAGTTGTTCACCTGGGTGCTCACCTGGGTGTTGCCGTTGCCGGCCACCAGGGTCACCGGATACAGCCCTGGGCTGCTGTAGGTCACCACCGGGTTCTGGTCGGTGCTGGTGGACGGGGTGCCGCCCGGGAACGACCACTCCCAGGCAGTGGCGCCATGGTAGCTCACATCGGTGAACTGCACGGTGCCGCCGGAGCAGACCTCGCGCAGGTCGCTGGTGAAGGCCGCGGCACAAAGCACATCGGTGCCCGTGGTGCCGGTGGCGGACAGGTTGGACGGCTGCCAAAGCTGGTTGCGTTGGGCCGTGCCCGAGTTGAGGGCGGCCAGCATCCGCGTCTTCTGGCCTTCGGTGAACATCTTGGAGCAATAGGAGTACTCCATGTAGTTCTCCACGTTGTCGAGGGTGCTGTTGCAGGTCGCTCCGGCCAGGGTGCAGCTGGTCCACCCCTCGGTGTTCGGCGTGTCGCCCACGTTGTCGTCCTCGTTGCAGTTGGAGGCGATGCCCGGTTCATTGGTGGGGCCCCAGGTGTGGCGCAGGTTGATCCAGTGCCCCACTTCGTGGGTGAGGGTGCGCGAGCGGCCCGGGCTGCTGGTGCCGATGCTGCCCGTGTAGTTGTGCAGGAGCACGATCCCGTCCGCAGCGGCGGCCCAGGAGCTGTTCACCGAACCCGGGGTCAGCGTATAACCAGCAGCGCCGTCGGCATAGGCGCAGACCCAGACGTTCAGGTACTTGTTCCGCGGCCACTGGATCAGGTCCTTCATGTCCTGCGTGCCGTCGTTGGTGAGGATGCTCTGGATGCGGTTGATACCGCTGGTGCAGTTGCCGTCCGGGTCCAGCTGGGCCAGTCGGAAGGTGATTCCCACATCGGCCACGATACCCAGGAACTCAGGCCGCACGTTGTCCCAGTCGGCGTTCAGCTTGTTGAAGTCGTCGTTCAGCACCCGGATCGCATCGTGCACCTGGGCATCGCTGATGTTCTCCGGACCGTTGTTGTGGATGATGTGGAACACCACTGGCAGCACGTAGGTGCTGCCACCCCGCTCGGCCTCGCTCAGCTGGGCGTACTGCTGGGTGAAGGCCTCCAGGGCGGCCTCATCATCGGCGATGCGCTGCAACCGTTGGGGGTCGTTCTGGTGGAGCGGGGCCAGATGCTCCAGGGAGTGCGTGCTGCAGTGGAACGGCACGTCCTGTTGGGCCAGGGCGGGGTGCAGCAGCAGAAGGGCCGACGCCAGGGCGAGCGGTCCGAAAGGGTTCGTACGGGTCATAGCAAGGGGCTCGGAAGTAGGGGAGCGCAAGATAAACGGCCACCCCCCTCCAACTGTTGGTCAACAACCCCGCATTTCGCCCCGACCCTTGGGATCCGAGCCGGGAATGACAACCGGCTGACGATCAGAGGCTGCAGCGCCCAGCTCCGTTGGTCGTTCGCCGGGGGGCGTTCAGCCGATGGCCTGAGCCAGGTCGTCGATCAGGTCGGCCGCGTCCTCCGTGCCCACGCTCAGGCGGATCAAGGTGTCGGCCAGCCCGTTGCGCAGGCGCTCTTCCCGGGGGATGCTCGCATGCGTCATGCTCGCCGGGTGCCCGATCAGGCTCTCCACCCCGCCGAGCGATTCGGCCAGGGCGAACAGGCTGGTCCGCGACAGCACCCGGGTGGCGTCCTCCATGCGGTCGCCCTTCAGGGTGAAGCTCACCATGCCGCCGAAGCCGCGCATCTGGGCCTTGGCCACGCCGTGGTTGGCGTGCTCGGGCAGGCCGGGCCAGTACACGCGATCCACCATCGGGTGCGCCTTCAGGAAGTGGGCCACCGCCTCGCCGTTGAGGCAGTGCCGCTCCATCCGCAGGTGCAGGGTCTTCAGGCCGCGCAGCACCAGGAAGCAGTCCATGGGGCCGGGGGTGGCGCCGCTGCTGTTCTGCACGAAGGCCAGGCGCTCCGCGATGGCATCGTCGTTCACCACCAGCGCGCCCATCACCACGTCGCTGTGGCCGCCCAGGTACTTGGTGGCCGAGTGCATCACGATGTCGGCGCCCCGATCAAGGGGGTTCTGCAGGGCCGGGCTGGCGAAGGTGTTGTCCACCGCCAGCCAGCAGCCCTGCGCCTTGGCCAGCGCGGCCATGGCCGCGATGTCGATCACCTTCAGCAGCGGGTTGGTGGGGGTCTCCACCCAGATCAGGCGTGTGGCGGGCGTCAGGGCCTGCTTCACTTGGGCCGGATCGGCCATGTCCACGAAGCTGAAGCGGATGCCGAAGCCCTCGAAGATCTTGGTGAACAGGCGGTAGGTGCCGCCGTACAGGTCATTGGTGCTCACCACATGGTCCCCCGGCTTCAGCAGCTTGATCAGGGCGTCGATGCTGGCCATGCCCGTGGCGAAGCACAGGCCATGGCGCCCGTTCTCCAGTTCGGCCAGGGCCCGCTGCAGCGCGGTGCGCGTGGGGTTGTGCGTGCGGCTGTACTCGTAGCCCTTGTGGTCGCCGGGGGCGGCCTGCACGTAGGTGCTCGTCTGGTAGATCGGCGTCATGATGGCGCCCGTGGTGGGGTCGGGCTCCACGCCGGCGTGTACGGCCTTGGTGCCGAAGCGATGGCTCATGGGGTCGAGGGACTTGTTCGTTGCGGCGCGAAGGTAGAGGGGGTGCGGAGACGGGTGCATTGCCGTGATCATCACCGGATGCTGTCCGATGGGTTCGTACCCCTTTTCCGCTTCGATCGATCGATCCGTGTCGGAAGGATCGGTTTTCAGCTTAGCTTCGACCAGGCTCTTCCTTCGTCAGGAAAGTCATTTCGTTCACCAACCCACGCAGCTGCCATGAAGCCTCGTTCCTTCTTCCTGTGCGGCGTTCTGTTCCTCGCTGCAACCGCCCAAGCCCAGCTTCTGGATGCCACCGGCGATACCTTGGGGCCCATCGCCTACCGGACGGAGATGGGTCAGACCATCGACACGGATGGCGATCCCCCAGGCGACCTGCTGTACTATTCGGAGGGCCATCCCGTTACGGTGTGGATCCACGAGACACCCGCCATGACCTTCTCCTTCCGCGACCGGGACACCCTGTACAGCGTGCGCATGGACTTCGTGGGCGAAGGGGTGGACCCCGGCGCCGTGCTGAGCGTGATCAAGGAGACCGCCGACCACAGCAACTACTACCTGGCCCACACCGGCGCGGGGGTGGAGCAGGTACCGGCCGCCGGGGCGCTTTGGCGCGAGCACCTGTATCCGAAGATCAGTGTGCAGCACTACGCGGGTGCCTACGGTCCCAAGATGGCCTTCGTGATGGAGCCGGGTGCCGAACCGGCCCAGATCCAGATGCTCTTCAGCGGGCAGGACAGCCTGGCGATCGACTGGCAGGGGGCGGTGCGCGCCTACGTGGGCGAGCGCTTCCTGCGGCTGGAGGAGGCCTTCGCCTACCAGGTGATCAACGGCAGCGTCGTGCCCGTAAGCTGGTCGCCGAACTACGACCTGGTGAACGGCGGCGCACAGGTCTTCTTCGAGTTCGGCACCTTCGATGACAACTACCCGTTGATCTTCCAGATCGGCCCTCCACCCCCACTGGGCGGCGGTGGTGCCACCTCGGACTGGCGCACCCTGCTGGGCAGTGCCACCGGAATCGGTGGCGGCGACTCCTGGGGCAACGCGGCCGTGGCCGCGCCCGATGGCGACCTGCTCATCGCCGGCAACACGCTGGATCAGGTCTTCCCCGCCAACACCGGTACGGTGATCCATCAGGGTGTGTGGGACATCTACTACGGTCGCTTCGATTATGCCCCCGGGAACCCGGCCAATGATGCCCAGTTGCTGCACACCACCTACTTCGGGGGCACGGGCTCGGACAAGCCCATCGTGGCGCACTACGCCAGCGATGACCGGCTCTACATTGGTGGCTGGAGCAACAGCGAGGACGTTACCATCGAGCCTGGTGCAGACCCTCAAGATGGAAGTTACTGGCAGGACGCATTGAAAGGTGATTCGGACGGGCTACTGATGGTCGTGGACCCTGCACAAGGGAACCTCCTGCGCAGCACCTATTTCGGCGGTGAGGGCGATGAGATGTTCACGGCCGCAACGGAGGATGTGTTCGGCGACCTGTACTTCGGTGGGGCCACCAGCACGGCCACGGGCACGGCCAGCGGCACCTGCACGGCCGTGGCCACGGGCCTGCCCTTGTGCGATCCGGGCGGCACGGCCTACCACCAAACGAGCAACGCCGGTGGCACCGACTTCTTCCTCCTGAAGCTGGACCCGGACTTCCGCATGCTGAACTCCACCTTCTACGGGGGTGCGGCGGACGACCTGCTCTTTGACATGGCCTTCTATCAGGACCCCGTGGGCTTCAACGATCGGATCATCGCCGTGGGCCGCACGGAGGGGTCCTTGCCCCAAGGGGATCCGGGGGACTTCTGGCTTCCTGGACTAAGCGGCCCTACCGCGTTCATTGCCACGTTCACCCCCGACGGCACGGTGAAGTGGATGACGAACGTGCACGGCACCGACCGCTTGGAGGCGGCCGCGATGCAGCCACAGACCTCTCGGCTGGTGGTATCTGGCACAACCCTCGATGCCAGCTTTACGCCGGTCCCAACGTCCACGAGCTGCACAGCGGTTTCGGGCGCCCTGTCCATCTGCGACCCCGGGAACGGCGCCTACCACGATGACGCTGTTGATGGTGTGGATGAGTATTTCGCGGAGTTCGATGTGCTGACCGGCGAGATGCTATGGTCCACCGTGCATGGTGGCTCGGTGTTCGAACATGCCGGTGAGAGCGCCGTGGAGGTGTACGACGCCTGGCAATACCATCCCTTCCTAATCCGGCGCTTCAGTGATCTGGTGATCGATGCTGAAGGGAGCATCTTTGCCATGGGCATCGCCACGCAGTCCTTGGACCACTCGGATGGCCTGTTGCAGACCCACCCTACGTTGACCGCCTTCGGTCTATACAACCAGCCGTGGTATTCGGACATGGGCACCGGGCAGACCGAGATCCTATTGAAGTGCTTCGACATCGATCGGGTGCGTCTATGGTCCAGCACCTTCGGCAGCCGATTCACCCATGTGGATCACCTTTCGGACAAAGCATGGCGGCCGGGCGCATGCGATTGGGGTCACAGCCTCGTGCTCGTTCCGGGGGAGGCCCTCTATTGTGCAGGAAGTTCCGGTGGCATCCAGTTCGATGATGCGTGCCCATATCCCGGAACCTCGTGGTGTGAACCCTCGGTACCCTATGCAGCCGCTGCGGATCTGTCCCATGGGTTCGCCGCCCGCTTGAACCTTCAAGAGATCAGCATCGGCGTGCCTGATGATCTTTTCTTGGAAGCGCTCGGCCTATCCTGTTCTCCGAATCCAGCGGGAGATCACGTCCGCGTGAGCGTGGGGAAGCGGGCCTTGGCCCATGAACAGGTGGACCTGGTGGATGCACAAGGCCGGTTGGTGCTGCGGGCTCGCACCGATGCGGACGGCACCCTCTGGCTACCTCAGCTGGGGACAGGGCTGTACAGCGTGGTCTGGCTCGGTGTGGACGGCAGCACGCCGACCTCCACGCGGTTCGTCAAACACTGAGCGATGGGCTACTACCGGCTTGGCGGCGTGGCCGCCGCATTCTTCATCCTCACAACGCCCCCCTTGCATGCCCAATGGCCATCATTATTTGCTCCGCTTGGGTCTGGCGTAACGCCACAAGGTGTCCTTAGCATGGTGGAGGACAGCCTGAACGACGTGTTTTACTTGGGAGGGATCTTCGCACGCACCGGGGACGGAGCCGTGGTGAGTCCTGGTGTGATCGAATGGAATGGTCATTCCTTTTCGGCCTTGGGTTGTGGACTGCACGGTGGAACATGGGACTGTGCAAGCCAGATCAACAATGGCAGTCATGTCTTTACGTTGACCATGCATCAAGGGCAGTTGTATGCTGGCGGATGGTTCACGCACTCTGGTACACAAATGGTCTCCAAGATCGCCTGTTGGGATGCGGCTGTTTCATTATGGAAACCGCTCCAGAACGGCCTGAGCGGCCCGGTGTACAGCCTGCGTTCCTATCCGGACGGGCTCTATGCGGCGGGTTGGTTCGAGTACGCCAACGACACCCTGGAGGTGAACGGCCTGGCGCGCTGGGATGGCAGCACCTGGCATAAGGTACACGACCTGCCCAAGCTGAACCCCAACGACATCAACCGCATCAACGACCTGGCCTACTACCAAGGCGAGCTGTACATCGGTGGGAATTTCGGTGGCACCAACGGCCGGTTGGACATCGCCAAATGGGATGGCACGGCCTGGGTGGATGTGGACGGCGGCTTCCTGGGTGTCTTCAGCACGGTGAACAAGTTCGCGGTACACGACGGGTTGCTATACATCGCGGGCTCCTTCGCCAACTACCCGCCCTACGGCCACCCGGACAATCCGGGCAGCGGCATCGTCACTTGGGATGGCAGCACCTGGGACGACCTGGCCGGGGGCACCTCGGGGTCCAGCAACGCCACCGTTACCCGCATGGTGTGGCTGCACGACACCTTGCATGTGGTGGGCCTGTTCGGCCGCATCGGCGGGGTACCTACGGGCCGGATCGCGCGGTGGGACGGCCAGCGGTGGTGCAGCTTGGTGCCGCCGGACTACTTCTATCCGGACATCGGCCCCATCGGCGTGTTCCGCGACACCTTGTATGTGGGCGGTTCCTTCACGGTGGCCGGTCCGGACAGCATCAACCGCGTGGCCAAGTGGGTGGCGGGCGGCTATGTGGACAGTTGCCAGGTGATCGTGGGCGTGGGTCCGGAGCACGAGGATCCGCAGGGAACAGGCGGGCTTTCGCTACATCCCAACCCGGCTGATGAGGTGGTGGCCCTCTCACAGGGTGGCCGACCCCTGCCCGGTGTTGCCTATGTGGTACACGATGCGCTCGGGCGCCTTGTGGGGTCCGGCCGAACGGACGTGGTGTCCACGCTGGATGTGCGCTACTTGGTCCCAGGGGCGTATGCGGTCACGGTGTTGAACGGCCAAGGCGGTGTGCTCGGCCAGGGGCGCATGATCAAGCACTGAGCGAACGGTCGGGGCTGTGGCCTCATCCACCGCATGGTGTGTTGTTGGTCGATCCATCCCTGAGTCCTCTCTTTGCCGCACGGGGTGCTTCCTTGGTCGAGGTGCTCCCTTGGCAGGCGGCTCCCCCATGTCCCCCCGCACCCGCGCCCACCTGGCCCTCTTTGCGGTGAACCTCATCTACGGGGCCAACTACGCCGTGGCCAAGGGCCTGATGCCAGGGGTCATCGGACCCTCCGGCTTCATCCTGGTGCGGGTGCTGGGCGCGGTGGTGCTCTTCTGGCTGCTGCGGCTGCTGCGCCCCGAGCGCGTGGCGTGGAGCGATGCGCCCCGCCTGGTGCTGTGCGCGGTCTTCGGCGTGGCGCTCAATCAGCTCTGCTTCTTCCACGGCCTGATGCGCACCAGCCCGCTGCACGCCAGCCTAATCATGGTGGCCGCGCCCATCCTGGTGCTGGTGTTCGCCGCGGTGCTCATCGGCGAACGGGTCACCTGGGGCAAGGCCGTGGGCATCGCCTTGGGCGCCACCGGGGCCACCGTGCTGTTGGTGCTGGGGGCCGGGGGCGCCGATGCGGGGGCCACGTTGCTGGGCGACCTTTTCATCCTGGTGAACGCGGCCTCCTTCGCGTTGTACCTCGTGCTGGTGAAGCCCCTGATGCGCACCTACACCGCCGTCACGGTCATGGCCTGGAGCTTCGCCATCGGCACGGTGCTGGTGCTGCCCTTCGGTTTGGCTGATGTGGCCACCGTCCACTGGACGACGTTGGGTGCCGGCATCTGGTGGGCCATCGCCTTCGTGGTGGTGGGCGTCACCTTCGTGGCCTACCTGCTGAACACCTGGGCCCTGCGGGTGGTGGACCCCGGGGTGGTGGGCACCTACATCTACCTGCAGCCGCTGATGGCGGTGGCCTTCGCGTGGGTGTACGCGGTGGGTGGCATCGCTCCGGCGGGTGCGCTCGCTCCGCCGGAGATCCGGCCCGTGCATGGGCTCTGCGCGGCGCTCATCTTCCTGGGCGTGCACCTGGTGAACCGCGCGGACCGTCGCACGTGAGGGCGGCCGATACCTTTGGCGAAAACCAGGGGATGCTGCGATCAATGACCGGCTTCGGCCGGGCGGAAGGCCCGGTGGGCGAACGCAAGGCGAGCGTGGAGCTGCGGTCGCTCAACAGCAAGCAGCTGGACCTGCTGGTGAAGCTGCCCGCCGCGCACCGCGAACGGGAGGCCGAACTGCGCGCGTGGCTCGCCGAGCGGGTGGTGCGGGGCAAGGTGGAGCTCTTCGTGAACATCGACGCCGTGCGCGCGGTCGACCGGCAGGGTCTGGATGCCACCACGATCAAGGCGCAGTACGAACAGCTGAAGGCCCTGGCCGACGCGGTGGCTCCGGGGCACACCACCGACCTCCTGGGCATCGTGCTGCGGCAGGCCGAACAGCAGAAGCCCGCGGACGAGCCCACGGACCCGGCCGAGTGGGAGGCCCTGCTGACCCTGGTCCAGCAGGCCGCGGCGGCCTTCACCTCCTACCGCACCGAGGAAGGGGCCCGCCTGATGGACGACCTGCGCTCCACCGTGGCGCGCGTGGAAGCGCTGTTGACCGAGGTGGCGGCCTTGGACGCGGGACGCACCGACCGCGTGCGCGACCGGTTGCGGAGCAAGGTGGAGGAGCTGGGCACCACCGTGGACCGGAACCGCTTCGAGCAGGAGCTGGTCTACTACCTGGAGAAGTTCGACATCAACGAGGAGAAGGTGCGCCTGAAGGCCCACTGCGCCTACTTCCTGGAGACCCTCGCCGCCCCGGACCAGCAGGGACGCAAGCTGGGCTTCATCGCCCAGGAGATGGGCCGCGAGATGAACACCATCGGCTCCAAGGCCAACGATGCGGCCATGCAGAAGCTGGTGGTGCGCATGAAGGACGACCTGGAGAAGATCAAGGAGCAACTCCTGAACGTGCTGTGAAGGCGGAAGGCAAATGCGTGATCTGCTCGGCGCCCTCAGGCGCTGGCAAGACCACCCTGGTGCGTCATCTGCTGGCCATGGTGCCCGCGCTGGCCTTCTCCATTTCGGCCACGAGCCGACCGCGCCGCGCCAACGAGGTGGACGGGGTGGACTACCACTTCATGAGCCCGGAGGCCTTCCGTGAGCGCATCGCGCAGGACGCTTTCGTGGAGTGGGAGGAAGTGTATCCGGGCCGGTACTACGGGACGTTGCGCAGCGAGGTGGAGCGGCTGTGGGCGGAAGGGCGGCACATCGCCTTCGACGTGGACGTGGTGGGCGGGCTGAACCTGAAAGCACGGTTCGGCGAACGGGCGCTGGCCCTGTTCATCCAGCCGCCATCGCTTGAGGTGCTGGCGGAGCGCCTGGCCCGTCGCGGTACGGAGACCCCGGAGACCTTGCAGGTGCGGGTCGACAAGGCCGCCGAGGAGATCAAGGCCGCGCCGCGGTTCGATGCGGTGGTGGTGAATGACGACCTGGACCGCGCCTGCCGCGAAGCGGTGGACCGGGTCCGCAGCTTCCTGGAGCGATGACCATCGCCTGCCTCTTCGGCACCTTCGATCCGCCGCACCGGGGTCACGTGCACATCGCCCGGCGCGTGCTGGAGGTGCCGGGGATCGATCGCGTGTGGCTGGTGGTGACCCCGCGCAACCCCTTCAAGATGGACCGGGCGGTGAGCCCGGACCAAGACCGCATGGCCATGGTGCGCCTGGCAGTGCAGGGGCTGCACGGCGTGGAGGCCAGCGAGGCCGAGCTGGGCCTGCCCCCGCCCAACTACACCGCGGATACGCTGGCGCTGTTCCGAAGCCGCTGGCCGGAGCATCGGTTCGCGCTGGTGATCGGCAGCGACAACCTCGCGCAACTGCATCGATGGAAGGACCCGGAGGCCATTCTGGCGAACCACCGCGTGCTGGTGTACCCGCGGCCCGGTGTCGACCTACATCAGGGGCGGTCGGGTCTCGCCGGGCATGCCGGCATCACCCTGCTGGAGGGGCCGGTGATGGACATCAGCAGCACACGCATCCGAACGGCCATCCGGGAAGGCCGCGATCCGGGACCTGACCTGGACCCGGCGGTGTACGCTCACATCGCCGAACGGAAGCTCTACAGGGACTGAAGCGTCAGCGGGGCCACGCGCTCGGCGGCCTTGTGCAGGTGGTCGCCCAGGACCTCCAAGGAGCGGGTCAACGCCTGTTCGTTCACCACGTGCACGTCGCAGTGGTGGCGGTAGGGCTCCAGGTAGTTGCGGTAGGCGGGCAGCACATGGTGCTCCCATTGGTAGAGCACCTCCTCGGCGCCATAGCCACGTTCCACGCGGTCGCGCTCCAGACGCCGTCGCAGCTGGGTGTCCAGGCGGGCCTCCACGAACACGCGCAGGTCGAACAGCTCACGGAGCGGTTCATGGTGGAGCACGAAAAGGCCTTCCACCACGATCACGGGCGCCGGAGCGATCTCGATGCGTCGGGGTTCGCGGCCCTCCTGGTTGAAGGTGTACTCCGTCCGGACCAGGGTGTCGCCGGCCACCAGCAGTTGGACATCGCGCACCAGCGCATCCAGGTCGATGGCGGTGGGCAGGTCGAAGTTCACCCGGCCGTTGGCATCCAGGGCCTGTTCGTGCTTGGGCCTGTAGTAGTCGTCCTGGGAGATGAGGCAGAGACTGCCGTCGGGGAGGCGTTCGCGCAGGGCGCGCACCAGGCTCGTCTTGCCCGAGCCACTGCCGCCCGCGATGCCCACCAGGTAGGCGCCCCTGTGCATGCGGGCAAAGATAGCCGATCGGCTTTGCCGATGTGAGCGACTGATGATCAGGGCGTTGGGCTGTTCCGTTCGGGCCGCGATTTCGTTTGGCACGATGCTTGGAAATGAGCAGGCAGCAACAACCCCAACGACCATGAAGACCCGCACGAACCGCGTGGAGCGCTTGAAGAAGCAGGCCCGGCGCCTGATGCTGGCCGGGGATGTATCACGCTACATGAGCAAGCTCAGGGAACTTTACGAGACGCGTTCCAGCGGGAACGGGCTCGCGATCGGATAGGCGCCTGGTCCGGGGGACCGGACCGGGGACCTGGTTTTGGTGAAAGAAGGACGGGGCCTGTGGTGGGCCCCGTTCCTTTTTCCATGCCCCGCAAGGGTTGTGGCGTGATCCGACGGGCGGCGTGGATCCTTTTTTCCACATCCGCGTACAAGGTGCCCATGACGAAGAAGGACAAGATAGCCTTCATCAAGAGCAGCAAGCGCAAATCGCACGTGTACCACGATCTGCAGCGCTACTCGGACCAGCAGCTCAACGACCTCATCCGTGAGATCGTGCAGGGCCTGGTGCGGGAGAGCGAGATCATCGCCAACGCCTACATCAACGGCTATCGGTGAACACGAGCAGGATGCGCGCGCCGGCTTGAGCGAAGGCTGGGAGCGACAGGTAACCGGGCCCGGACATTCGTCCGGGCCTTGTTACGTCCGCCCTCAGCCTTCCGAGCATCCACCCCAACGACGCTGGGACGAACGGGTCGGAACGGTACCTTCACCGATACCAAACCCCCGGACATGAGAACACTGTACACCTTGCTGGCGGCCGCCCCCTTGTCGGCCTTCGGCCAATCGCTGGTCTCCACCCAGCCGGAGCTGCGCACCGCCCTGCTGGAGGATTTCACCGGCATCCATTGCCAGTACTGCCCCGAAGGGCATACCGTGGCGGCGGCCATCGAGGCTTCGGCACCTGACCGCGTCGTCATCGTGGGCGTGCACGCCGGCCCCTACGCCACACCGGGCACTGGGGAGCCGGATTTCCGCACCCAGGCAGGCACCGACATCGACGCCCATTTCACCATCGCGGGTTACCCGGCCGGCGTGATCAACCGCCACCTCTTCAACGGCGCGGATGACCTGGGTCGCGGCCAGTGGGAAGGCGCCGTGAACGAGATCCTCGGTCTTAGCTCTCCGGTGAACCTGGGCGTGGAGAGCAGCTTCGACGCCGGTACGCGCGACCTCACGGTGAACGTGGTGGCCTACTACACGGACAACAGCCCGGCAGGCAACGACTTCATCAGCGTGCTGTTGAAGGAGAGCGACATCGTGGGCCCGCAGACCAGCACGGGCGGCAACATCCCCAACTACAACCACGAGCACGTGCTGCGCGCCTACATCACGCCCACCTGGGGCGATGAGGTGACCACCACCACGGCGGGCACCACCGTCACGCGCACGTACACCTACAACGTCCCGGTCGACTTCGACATCGCGCACTGCGAGGTGGTGGCCTTCATCAGCGAGGACCAGAGCGAGGTGTATCAGGTGCGCGAGGTGATGGCCGATGGCGGCACCACCCTGCTGATCGGCGGCCTCGACGGCCCGGCCACGCCCTTTGCCGCAGGGGCCAGCGGCTCATCCACCGCCTTCGGCGCCACGTTCACGAACGCCCTGGGCGCGGATGGACCGTTCACCGTCACGCTCGCAAGCACTGATGCCCCGGCCGATTGGTCCTCGGGCTTCACGGTGATGGGCAACGCATACACCGGCAGTGCCACGGTGACCTTCGCCAACGGAACGCCCGAGGCCATCGCCGTCGACATCCAACCCGGCGCCAGCGCAGGTGTGGCCACCTACACCCTCACGGTGGCCTCGGTGGATGAACCCAACGCGCCGGTCCTTTTCGAGCTGATGCACGTGATCAGCGGTGTCACCGACCTGGTGATCACCAACCCGCAGGCCGAGCCGCACGATCCCCTGTACATGGCCGGACTGGCCGCCGCCAACCAGGCCGGCCGCGCCAAGACCAGCCGCGCGCTGTTCGGGGGCTTCGCCGGTGCCGGTGCACTGGGAGATGTGAACAACCTCTACTACAATGTCAGCTGGACCTTCCCCAGCCTCACGGACGATGTGGTGGCCCAGCTCGAAGCCTTCCTGGATGGCGGTGGCAACCTGATGATCGCCGGCCAGGACATCGGCTGGGACCAGAGCGGTGACCCCAACGCGTACGGCACAGCCATCACCCAGGCCTTTTACGAGGACTATATGTACGCGGACTATGTGGCCGATGGCAGCACGGCGAACAGTTCGGTGAACTTCGAGGACAACGATGCGGTGTTCGGTGGGGTGCCCAACTCGAACATCAACAACGTGTTCCAGGGCAACAGCTATCCGGAGGAGATCACGCCCATCGCCCCGGCCGTGCCCATCCTGCGCTACAACAACCCCAGCAAGATCGGTGGCCTGCGGGTGCAGACCGCAACCTACAAGCTGGTTTACTTCGGTGTGGGCCCCGAGCAGATGACCACCGCCAGTGTGGGCGAGCAGATGGTGAAGCTGAGCCACGACTGGTTCTATGGCCTGGTGAGCGTCGAGGAGCTGGATGCCGCCTTCGGCGGATCGCTCTGGCCCGTGCCGGCGGACGGTGAATTGAACGTGTCGCTGGATCAGCCCATCAGCGCCTGGCAGGTGATCGACGCCGCGGGTCGTTCGGTGCTGAGCCCACGCACGGTGACCGCCACCGACCGGTTGGTGGTGAACGTGTCGGGACTGGCGAACGGGACGTATTCGCTGCTGGTGACCGCGGCCGACGGACGGCGCGCAGCGCGCAGCTTCACGGTGGCGCACTGATCGGGAAGAGTGCATGAGCGGGGCCGGTGGCGATCGCCACCGGCCCCGCCCGTTCCGGACCCATCCTGACCTGGATCATTAGCTTTAGGCCATGAGCCGACCTGCGAACATCCGTTGGCGCCTGAAGCCCGAGCCCGACCCCGCGGCGGTGGCCGCCTTGACCAACGACCGCTGCCCGGCACCGCTGGCCCGGGTGCTCGCGCAACGGGGCATCACCGGTCCCTCGGAGGCCTCCGCGTTCTTCCGCCCCGACCGGCGCGGGCTGCACGATCCCTTCCTGATGGCCGACATGCAGCGGGCCGTGGAACGCATCGAGCGGGCTCTGGGCGATGGCGAGCGCATCATGGTCTATGGCGATTACGATGTCGACGGCACCACGGCCGTGGCCCTGGTCACCAGTTTCCTCCATCGCTTCACCGGCCAGCTGTCCTTCTACATCCCCGATCGCTACGCGGAAGGCTATGGCATCTCCACACAGGGCATCGACCATGCCGCACGCGAAGGTGTGGGTCTGATCATCGCACTGGATTGCGGCATCAAGGCGGTGGACAAGGTGGCCTACGCGGCGGAGAAGGGCATCGACATGATCATCTGCGACCATCACCGGCCCGGCGAGGTGCTTCCGGCGGCCGTGGCGGTGCTCGACCCCAAGCGCGACGACTGTCCCTATCCCTACAAGGAGCTCAGCGGCTGCGGCATCGGCTTCAAGCTCATGCAGGGCCTGGCCACGCGCAACGGCATCCCGTTCAGCGAACTGGAGGCCCTGCTCGACCTGGTGGCGGTGAGCACCGCCTGCGACATCGTGCCGGTGACCGGCGAGAACCGGATCCTGTGCGCCGCCGGCCTGGACCGGCTGAACAAGGATCCCCGGCCGGGCATCAAGGCCATGCTGGAAATGGCCAACGTGAAGCGCACCCTCACGGTCACCGACCTGGTCTTTGTACTGGGCCCTCGGATCAACGCGGCGGGCCGCATCGAGCACGGGCGGCAGGCCGTGGAACTGCTGCTGGCCCACGATGCCGCGCAGGCCGAGCAGATGAGCGCCCGCATCGACCGTAACAACGTGGAGCGCCAGGGCCTGGACAAGGAGACCACCCGCCAGGCCTTGGAGCGCATCGCCACCGATGAGTTCCTGCAGGCCTCGTGGAGCACGGTGGTCTTCGACCCCGGCTGGCACAAGGGCGTCATCGGCATCGTGGCCTCGCGCCTGATCGAGGTGCACTACCGGCCCACCATCGTCCTCACCGAGAGCAACGGCAAGGTGGCCGGCTCGGCCCGCAGCGTGAAGGGCTTCGATGTGTACGAGGCGATCAGCGCCTGCAGCGACCTGCTGGAGCAGTTCGGCGGGCACACCTATGCGGCGGGGCTCACGCTCGATCCGGCGAACCTGGAGACCTTCCGCAGGCGCTTTGAGGAGGTGGTGCGCGGCACCCTGCGCGAGGAGCAGCGCACGCCGGAGGAGGAGGTCGACGCAGAGATCACCTTGCGCGACATCAGCGACCGCTTCGTGCGCGTGCTGCACCACATGGCACCCTACGGCCCCGGCAACATGCGCCCGGTCTTCCTCACCCGGGGGGTGGTGGACAAGGGGCGGGCGCGCATCGTGGGCGAGAACCACCTGAAGATGAACCTGGCCGACCCCAACGACCCACGCCGGGAGGTGGACGCCATCGCCTTCCGGCAGGGCCATCACATGGAGCTGGTGCGCTCCGGCGCGCCGTTCAGCGTCATCTACACCCTGGAGGAGAACACGTGGAACGGCCGCACCACCGTGCAGATGAACATCAAGGACATCAAGCCCGGCACCGCCGACCTGCTGGTGAACGAGCCGTTGGCCAGCGCCGTGGGCGAACCGGCCTGATCGAACCCTGAAGAACGCCCTGCGTCCAACCCCCATGCGCCACCTGCTCGCCACCGCGCTCGTCCTGCCGCTTGCTGCGGCCGCACAGATCACCACGCCCACCTGGAGCGCGGACATCGCCTGCATTGTGTTCTCCCATTGCGCCCCCTGCCACCGTGAAGGCGGGGCGGGCCATTTCCCGCTCACGAGCTTCGTGGAGGCCTTTCCGTACCGCAACGACATCCGCGATGCCACCCAGCTGCGCCTGATGCCGCCTTGGCCGCCGGACGAGGACTACCGCAGCCTGGCGCACGAGCGCCTGTTGACCCAGGACGAGGTGGACCTCATCGCGGCCTGGGTGAACGGGGGTGCTCCGGAAGGGGACCCGAACCTGGCCCCGCCGCCACCCGTCTTCGCCAGCGACTGGGTGATCGCGCAGCCGGACATCACCGCGCGGATGGAGGAATACGTGGTGCCGCCCTCCACCAACGACAACTACCGCTGCTTCGTGCTGCCCATCAACAACCCCACGGACCGCTTCATCACCGGCTTCGAGGTGGTGCCGGGCAACACGGCGGTGGTGCACCACGTGCTCGTGTTCACCGATGAGACCGGCCAGGCGGCCCAGCTCGATGCGGGCGATCCCGAACCGGGCTATGCGAGCTTCGGCGGCATCGGGGTGTCCGGCGCGAAGCTGGTGGGCGAATGGGTGCCGGGGGCCGACCCCTACTTCACACCACCCGGCATGGGCCTGCCGCTGCCGGCCAACGCCGACCTGGTGATCCAGGTGCACTATCCGGCGGGCAGCACCTTCGCAATGGACAGCACCCGCGTGAACCTGCAGCTGTCGCCGGGCGGCTTCGTGCGTGAGATGGCCCTGGACCCCATCCTGGAACATGGGGCCACGCTGATCGACGGTCCCCTGGTGATCCCGCCCAACGTGGTGAAGACGTTCCACAACCAGTACACGGTTCCCATCCCGGCCACCATCACGGCCATCGGCCCGCACGCTCACCTGCTGTGCACGCGCATGAAGGCCTACGCCGTGCTGCCGGGCAACGACACCGTTCCCCTGATCGACATTCCCGAGTGGGATTTCCGCTGGCAGGGGCTCTACGCGTTCCGCAAGCCGATCTTCCTGCCCACGGGCACGGTGCTGCATGGCGAGGCCACCTACGACAACACCACCGCCAACCCGGACAACCCCAACGACCCACCGCAGTGGGTGACGCTGGGCGAGGCCACCACCGATGAGATGATGCTCTTCTACTTCGGATGGACCTTCGGCCTGGCCTCCGATACGCTGATCGTGGTGGACACCGCCGCGCACGCCGCGCATCATCTGGACTGCGAACCTTCCACGCCGGTGGGCTTGCCGGACCCGGCGGAGGTGGCCGATCCGCGTGTGCATCCCGTGCCCGCCGACGACCAGGTGTTCCTCTCCGGGCTGGCCGGCCCCGGCACGCTCGAGCTGCGCGATGCCGCAGGACGGCTCTGCGGGCGCTGGAGCGTGCGCGGCCATGCGCATTCGCTCGATCTGCAGGACGTGAAGAGCGGGGCCTATATCGCGCTGCTGCGGGATGAACGCGGCCAGGTGATCCAAAGCGCCCGCGTGCTGAAGCGATGATCCAGGTGGGCGGCGATGAGCATTGGATGCGCCAGGCCCTGCGCGAGGCCGAGCGCGCCTTCAGCCTGGACGAGGTGGCTGTGGGCGCTGTGGTGGTGTGCCAGGACCGCATCATCGCCAAGGCGCACAACCTTACCGAGCGGCTCAACGACGTCACCGCCCATGCCGAAATGCAGTGCATCACCGCGGCGGCCACGCACCTGGGCGGCAAGTACCTCGCGGACTGCACGCTGTACGTCACGCTCGAGCCCTGTGTGATGTGCGCCGGGGCTTTGCGCTGGTCGCAGCTGGGGCGGCTGGTCTTCGGTGCGTTCGATGAGAAGGCCGGCTACCGGCGCATCGGGGCGAGCTTGATGCATCCCAAGACCCAGGTGACCGGCGGCGTGCTGGAGCCCGAGTGCGCGGACCTGATGAAGGCCTTCTTCCGGAGGAAGCGGGCGTTGTGAGCTCAGGGAGCTGGGTGTGCCACACGCAGAGGCGCAGGGAACCCAGAGCAACTTCGAACCCTTCTCGCGAGCAGCCCGAAGGGATGCGTGGCGATCTCCTTCCTGACCGTCATCGCGAGCCGGTCCCGTAGGGCCGGCGTGGCGATCTCCCTGGCCAATGATCGGAGCACTTCCAGGGAGATCGCTTCGGCGCCAAGGCGCGCCTCGCGAAGACGTGTTGGGTTGGCGTGGAGCGTTCCACGCGCAGGAGGGGCGTTCACGCGGTCAAGCCCCCTCCTGGGCAGCGATCGCTCGCTGCTCCCATCAAGGAGGGGCACGGGGCGGTTTCCTCGTTCATCAATTATGCGGCATGACTGGGTTGATACCTCCCCCGGCGCCTCCTTGCCCGGCGCGTGGAGCGTTCCACGCGCAGGAGGGGAGTTCACGCCATCAAGCCCCCTCCTGAGCAGCGATCGCTCGCTGCTCCCATCAAGGAGGGGCACGGGGTGGTTTCCTCGTTCATCAATTATGCGGCATGACTGGGTTGATACCTCCCCCGGCGCCTCCCTGCCCGGCGCGTGGAGCGTTCCACACGCAGGAGGGGTGTTCGCGCGATAGTCGGCGTGGCGATCTCCCTGGTCAGTGATCCGATCTCTTCCGGGAGATCGCTTCCCCTGCAAAGCCAGGCTCGCGAAAACGTGTCGGGAAGATCACCCGCCCATCCAGCTCCGCCCTCAACGCCCGCCCAGTGTGCGCCGTTTCCGCCGGGCCTTGGCCAGCTGTTCCTGCGCGAGCACCTCGTTCAGCGCGACGGCCTGCTGGATCAGGCGGCGCAGGGCGCCCTCGGGCAAGGGACCTGGGGCCGGCGGCGGGAGGTAGTGCCGGATCTGCGCGTGGTCCGTTCGGGCGAACAGCCCCTCGGGGTCGCCTAGGTGCACGCCCTCCACAAAGCCCAGCACCAGCCCCTTCTTCTGCAGGCTGAGGTAGCACATCCAGCGCCGGTGTTCATAGAACGGGATGCCGTACTTCCAGGTCTCCGCCATTCGGGGAGAGGCCTCCAGCAGCAGGTCGCGCAGGCGCAGGGCCTGTTCCTGCCACGGAGCGGGCAGCCCCTCGAACCAACCCTGGATGCGGGTGGTGGAGGGCACGGGACGAGAGGTGGGCATGTGCCCCTTGACGGACCCGTTACTTTTGTACCGCCGTCGGGGACCGCAAATGTGGCTCCGAGGGCGGCCCGTCCAACCCGAACGACCATGTACCCTCCCGAACTCGTCGCCCCCATGAAGACCGACCTCACCAGTGTCGGCTTCGAGGACCTCAAGACCCCCGATCAAGTGGACAAGGCGCTGGCCCAGCCCGGCACCGTGCTCTGCGTGGTGAACAGCGTGTGCGGCTGCGCCGCCGGTGCAGCGCGCCCCGGCGTGAAGATGAGTTTGCGCGGCGCCAAGCGGCCCGAGAAGCTCGTCACCGTGTTCGCCGGGGTGGACACCGACGCCACCATGCAGGCGCGCAAGCACTTCCTGCCCTACCCGCCCAGCAGCCCCAGCATGGCGCTGTTCAAGGACGGCAAGTTGGTGCACTTCCTGGAGCGCCACCACATCGAGGGCCGCACCGCGGAGATGATCGCGGACAACCTGCAGATGGCCTACGAGGAGTTCTGCTGAACAGAGCCTTCGATCACGGCAGTTGTTGTGCCCGCGTGGCCGTGGGCACCGCACCGCCGATGTTCACCAGCACCATGTCGCGGTCGTTGGCGCTGCCGGCGTACTTCACCACGCCGTCCAGGTTGGTGTCCTCGATCCGGTAGCCGGCCAGCGTGGCGGTGGGCACCGTGCCGCCCACGGCCACCAGGATGGGGTCGCGGTCGTTGTTGGCGCCGGCGTAGCGTAGGGTCGCGTCAGGCTTCACGTTCCCGGTCCACAGCACCTGCACCCCGTTCACGGACTTGCGTGCGTCGGTGCCCCAGGTGGGCGTGCCGGAGGTGGTGAGGTCCAGCGATGTGGTCGTCGTGCTGAGGGCCAGGGTGCTTGCGGTCATGGCGCCCAGGTGGTTGCGGTGCCGCACGGCCACCTGGTAGCTGCCGGGCGCGGCGAGCAGGGCCACCGGTGACACGCCGTCCTCGGCGACGACATCCCCATCGCGTTGAACCAGGGCCGCGCGCGTGGCGACGATGGTCGCCGGGTTCACGGCGTGGCGCAGTTCCACCAGCACCCAGTCCACCACCGCGTTATCCCCGCTGATGCTTGTGACCCCGGGCTGAAGGGCTTCACCGCCACCATCAGCCACCTGGGTGAAGCCCAGTGCCGTGTACGGTTCGGTGGCCGGGATGAGGCCGTTGGTGCGCAGCAGGTCGCGCATGCGGCCGGTGTTCGGGTCGTAGGGGCCTTCGAGCATCAGCTTCACGGACAGGCGCAGCCCGCCGTTGAGGATGGCGATGTTGTCCAGGTAGAGGCGGTCGCCGTAGTCGTTGACCCCGGTGAAGCGCAGCACCACCTGCTGGCCGTCGTAGGCGCTCAGGTCGATGTCGTGCAATTCCCATTGGTTGGCCGCCGTGGGTGCCCAGGGGCTGCTGCCCGTGGTGGTGGTGCCCAACGCCAGGGCCTCCTCGAAGTACAGCGTGGTCCAGCTCTGTCCACAGTTCGTGCTCACCTCCACGCGAAGGCCGTCGGTGTAGCTGGCCCCGTAGGGCTTGTAGGCGTGGTGGAACTGCAGCCGTGTGCCGGCGCTGCCGGCCAGGGAGAGCACGGGGCTCACCAGCCGGTCCTGCTGGCCGGGGGCGTTGTAGTAGTAGTAATCGATGCGCCAGGCCCGGGTGGGGTTACCGTCCGCACCCACGGTGAGCGCCTGGTTGGTCCAGGTGCCCTGTCCGTCGGGATTCTCCAAGGTCCATCCGGCGGGGGTCACCAGCTGGTCCTCGGCATTGGCCGTGACCGGTGTCGGTGCGCCTCCGGTGGGCACGGTGATGAAGCCGGGGATCGTGCGGGTGCTGCTTCCGTTCCCGTCCGTCACCGTAAGGGTGACGTCGTAACTGCCCGGGTCGGTGTAGGACACCACGGGAGCGCGCACCGTGCTGGTGGCGGGCGATCCCCCGGGGAAGCTCCAGCTCCAGGTGGCGTTGGTGCCGTGGAGGGCGCTGTTGTCCCAGAACTGCACGGCGGGTGCCAGGCAGGTGGCGGTGCGCTTGTCGGCGCTGAAGTTGGCCAGCGGCGGGGCCGGCGTTTCCAGTGCGCTCTCCCACACGCTGCGGTCGGTGCCGTTGCGCACCTTGCCTTCGCGGTAGTGGATCAGCAGGCGCGTGCTGAAGGTCCTGGCCGGAAGTCCTGCGTTCCACAGGGTCCAGGACGGCGCTGCATCGCTGCGGATGTACACGGCGCGGCGTGTGCCCAGGTAGAGGCCACCGTTGCTGCCGAGCTGGTGTGCGATGTTCGTGGGCCACTCCCCGTTCAGGTTCGCGTCGGTGATGTTGGTCCAGCTGGTGCCGCCGTTCGTGGAGCGGTACACCACATAGCTGTTCAGGTCGGGATAGTTGCCGTACTGCGATGTGCGCGTCAGCCAGAGGGTCTGGGGATCCGTACCGCTCACCGCGATGTCGTAAGGCACCCAGGTGTTGCCGTTCAGCTGTGCGCTCGATGGCGTGATGTCCGTCCAGTTCGATCCGCCATCGGTGCTGCGCCATACCTTCTTCACATCCCACCAACCCGGATAGGTGCACACATAGATGGTGTTGGGGTCGTTGAAGGCCACCTCGATGCTGGTCACCTTGGCGCCGAAATCGTGCACCTGGGCAAAGGAGGTTCCGTTGTCATCCGTGCGCCAGAGGCTGTTGTCCTCGCCCACGAAGGCGGCGTTCACCAGGTTGGGATGCCACACCACCTCGCTGCTCTCACCCACGATGTAGCTGGCGTTCGGTTCGCGCGACCACGCGCTGTTGCCGTTGTTCACGGTGCGGTCACCGCTGAGGGTCTTGTATCCGTAATCGCTCAGCGCGCGCCGGTCGTACTGCGGATGCACGAAGCCCCGGTAGTTGTCGCCGCCATCGGTGCTCACCCAGCCGCCCAGGTACACCGCGTTGTCCTTCAGCAGGGTGCCGTTGTGGTAAGTGCCGCCGAGCATCACCTGCGCGCCGGTCCAGCCGCCCTGGCCGAAGCCCCAGAAGTCGGTACCGGCGATGCCGTTCATGCGGCGGGTGAAGGTGGCGCCGCCATCGGTGCTGTGGAAGATGCCGCCATCGCAGGCCACCCACAGATCGGTGCCGAAGAAGCGGATATCGTGGATGTCGGCGTGGACATAGTCGACCTTGTTGCTGTGGCTCCACTTGGCCGGGCAGCTGAAGGTGATGCCGCCATCGGTGCTCACCCAGCGGTTCACGGCGCCCACCTGGAGCGTGTTCGCGTTGGAGGGATCCACGGCGAGGGCCAGGTCATAGTAGTACTGGCCACCGTCGTCCTGTCCGGCATCGTCCCAGCCCATCAGGTTGAGGTTGGTGGGCGAGGGCACACCGCCAGGTCCTGAGCCGCAACACTGAAAGGTCCATGTACTGCCACTATCCATGCTTCGGTAGATGCCATAGAGCCCGCTGCCGCCATCGGCGACACCGGTGCAAAGGGCGTACACGGTGTTCGGCGCGTTGGCGCTCACAGCGATCTCCGTGCGCCCTTGTTCATCGGGCGCTGCGGGCAGGGGCCAGTTGATGCCCACCTGCGTGAAGCTCACCCCGTTGTTCGTGCTGCGCCAGAACTCGGTGCGGTCGCCGGTCCGCTTGATGGCGTACACCGTGTTCGGGTCGCCGGGCTTGAACTCCAGCTCCTGCCAGGTGCCGGTCTGCACCTGGGTGAAGCTGGTGCCGCCGTTGGTGCTTCGATAGAGCCCGGCGCTGCTGCACACGAAGAGCACTTGGGCGTTCGTGGGGTGAAGCACGATATCGCGGATCTCGTGGTCCGCGGCCTGGAAGGTGGCGTCGCCGATGGGGGTCCAGTTGGCCCCGCCATCAGTGGTCTTCCACAGGTCGCCCTCGGCACCGAAGTAGGCGGTGTTCTGCGTGCTGTGGTCCAGCTCCACGCTGAGCACCGTGCCGATCATGAGGCTTTTGGTGACGTTGGTCCAGTTGAGGCCCTTGTCGGTGGTCTTCCACACGCCGGCGTTGGCCGTGCCCGAATAGAGGAGGTCGCTGTTCACAAGGCTCTGCTCCACGGTGTACACGTGCGCCGCACCACAGGCGTAGCTCTTGGCGGCGGCGCCGTGGTCCCAGTCGAAGGGCCCGATGCAGCTCCAGTTCGCCGCACGGCCGGCGCGCAACGCGTCGGAAGCATCATGGTAGCGGCGCAGGTCCTGGGTGTAGGTGGCGCGTTGTGCGGGATCGATGGGGACCAGCGCGTGCCCAAGCTCCCGTTTCCACCGCTTGTAGAACTGGGTGTGCGTGTTCTTCTCGAAGGGGTGCGTGGCGTAATACGCCTCGTAGACCGCCTGCACCGCGCCGGGGTCGGGATCGGGCGCGTACATCAACTGTGCCCACTGGGGCAGGGCAGCGCTCAGCTGGGGGTTCGCCGATGGATCCTGGGCGCAGAGGATGGGCGCCAGGAGCAGTGCGGTGATGGCCGTGTGAAGGCGTGTGCGGGTCATGGAGCGAAGGTGCGTCGATCGACCCGCACGGGACATGACCGAAGTCGGGGAGGATGGGGATCCCTCGCCGCAGGCGGCCGTATGGCGGCCGAATGAAGAAGCCCCGGCCATTGGCCGGGGCTTCCTGTTGGTGTGCGGTCGGTACTTACACCACGCCCTGGTCCAGCATGGCATCGGCCACTTTCACGAAGCCGGCGATGTTGGCGCCCTTCACATAGTTGATGCCCTTGCCCTCCTTGCCGTGCTTCACGCAGGCGGCGTGGATGTTCTTCATGATGCTGTGCAGGCGCTGGTCCACCTCCTCGCGGGTCCAGCTCAGGCGCAGGCTGTTCTGGCTCATCTCCAGGCCGCTGGTGGCCACACCGCCGGCGTTGCTGGCCTTGCCCGGTGCGAAGGCCACGCCTGCGGCCAGGAACACGTTGATGGCCTCCGGTGTGCTGGGCATGTTGGCGCCCTCCGCCACGTATTTCACACCCTTCTTCACCAGGTCCTTGGCGTTCTTGCCGTCCAGTTCGTTCTGCGTGGCGCAGGGCAACGCGACGTCGCACTTGGCCACCACGTCCCACACGCGCGCGCCCTTCTTGTAGGTGACGCCCTTGAACTTCTTCGCGTACTCCTCAATGCGGCCGCGCTTCACGTTCTTCAGCTCCATCAGGAAGGCGAGCTTCTCGGCGTTGATGCCGGCGGGATCGTAAATGCTGCCGTCGCTGTCGCTGGCGGTCACCACCTTGGCGCCCAGCTGGGTGGCCTTCTGGATGGCGTACTGGGCCACGTTTCCGCTGCCGCTCACCGCCACGGTCTTGCCCTTGAAGCTCATCTTGTTGTGCTTCATCATCTCCTCGGCGAAGTACACGCAGCCGTAGCCGGTGGCCTCCGGACGGATGAGCGAGCCGCCCCACGTGATGCCCTTTCCGGTGAACACGCCGGTGAACTCGTTGCGCAGGCGCTTGTCCTGGCCGTACATGAAACCGATCTCACGGCCGCCCACGCCGATGTCGCCGGCGGGCACGTCGGTGAACTGGCCGATGTGGCGCCACAGTTCGGTCATGAAGCTCTGGCAGAAACGCATCACCTCGCCATCGCTCTTGCCCTTGGGGTCGAAGTCGCTTCCGCCCTTGCCACCGCCCATGGGCAGGGTGGTGAGGCTGTTCTTGAAGGTCTGCTCGAAGCCCAGGAACTTCAGGATGCTGAGGTTCACGCTGGGGTGGAAGCGCAGGCCGCCCTTGTAGGGGCCGATGGCGCTGTTGAACTCGATGCGGTAGCCGCGGTTCACCTGGGTCTGGCCCTTGTCGTCCACCCAGGGCACCCGGAACATGATCACGCGCTCGGGCTCCACCATGCGCTCCAGGAGCATCTTGCCCTTGTATTTGGGGTTGGCCTCGATGAAGGGGATCACCATCTCGGCCACCTCATGCACCGCCTGGAGGAACTCCGGCTCGTTGCCGTTGCGCTTCTTCACCTCGGCCATGAAGGCGTCCACCGCCTTGTTCGACTTTGCCATCTGGGGATGTTTGGTTGTGCTTCCGGTTGGGAAAAGCGCGGCAAAGGTAGATGGGGCGCACGCACCCGCAACAGCGGTCCTAGTGCAGCTCGTAGAGCTTGCCCGGCAGGCTTCGCACCACGCCGCTGAACTCCAGGTTCAGGAGCAGGGAGGCCGCCTTGCCGGGGTGGAGCCGACTGCGCAGGCACAGGTCATCGATGCCCACCCGACCGCCGGCCCGAAGCACCTCCACGAGCTGTTGCTCCTCGGGGCCCAGGGCGGCGAAGAGGGGTTGTTGCACTGGAGCCTTGCGCCGCGGAGCCTTGGTGTTCCACTCCATGCGCGTGAGCAGGTCGCTGGTGCTGGTGATCAGGGCGGCCTTGTGCTGCTGGATGAGCCGATTGCACCCCTCGCTGCGGGCGTCACCGGGTCGGCCGGGCACGGCCATCACTTCGCGGTCGTAGCTGTCGGCGATGTCGGCGGTGATGAGGCTGCCGCCCTTGGGTCCGCTCTCCACCACCACGGTGCAATCGCTGAGGCCGGCGATGATGCGGTTGCGGGCCGGGAAGTTCCCGGGTGCGAAGGGCGAGCCGCTGGGCAGCTCGCTCACGACCGCGCCGTGTTCGGCGAGCTCCCGGGCCGTGGCGGCATGCTCTGCGGGATAGAGCTTGTCCAGGCCATGGGCCACGCAGGCCACCGTGGGCAGGCCCTGCTTGAGGGCGGTCCGGTGGGCCACGATGTCGATCCCGTAGGCCAGGCCGCTGACGATGGTGGCGTTCACCGCGCGCAGGCCTTCGACCAGCTCGGCGCAGAAGCGTTTGCCGTGTTCGGTAGGGGTGCGGGTGCCCACGATGCTCACCATGCGTGCGGCGTCCAGGTCGGCGGGACCACGTACGTACAGCAGCACCGGCGCGTCCTCGGCCTGTGACAGCCTTTTGGGGAAATCGGTATCGAGGTAAAAGAGCGGCCGCAACCCGTGCTTTCTCACGTAGGCCAGTTCCCGTTCCGCAGCGGGGAGCACCGCGCGGTCGGTGACGCTGGCGGCAAGCTTGGGCCCGATGCCGGGGACCTTCTCCAGGGAGCGGCGCACCTTGGGGTCGGTGAACAGGGCGTCCACTCCGCCGCAGTACGCCACCAGGTTGCGGGCGTTCACCGGACCGATGCCCTTGAGCATGGCCAGGGCGATGCGATGCACCCAGGTGCGGTCGTCCACGGTGGAGGCTGACGGGCTTCGCGTCATGGCGGTCCCGCCCAAGATAACGGCACACCCGATCGTGGAGGAACAGCGGGCCACGCGTGAAGCCGGGCCGGTGGGTTTGGCTACTTTCGACCCGCCACCAGACCCATGAGGAACCCCTTCGCCTGCCTTGCCCTGCTGCTCGGGGCCGGCACGCTGGCCCAAGAGCAGGCCGTGCTGCAGGGCCGCATCACCGACACCGCTTCGGGCATCGGCCTGATCGGTGTGAACGTGCTCGCCGGGCCCGGAAAGGGCACCGCCACCGACGCCAACGGCGATTACCGCCTGTCCCTGGACGCCGGGGAGCGATCCATCACCTTCACGCTGCTGGGCTATGCCAACGAGACCCGCGAGGTGGTGCTGGTGGGGGGCCAGGAGACCCGCCTGGACGTGGCCATGCGCGCCTCGGCCACGCAATTGGACATGGTGGTGGTGACCGCGGGCAAGTTCGAACAGCGCGTGGGGGAGGTGAGCCAGAGCCTCAGCGTGCTGCGCCCCGAGGTGATCCAGAACAAGAACATCACCAACGTGAACGAGGTGCTGGGGCAGGTCCCCGGCGTGGTGATCATCGACGAGGACCCGCAGATCCGCGCCGGCAGCGGCTTCAGCTATGGGGCCGGCAGCCGGGTGATGGTGCTGGTGGACGACCTGCCCGTGCTGAGCGGCGACATCGGCCGCACCTCCTGGAGCATCGTGCCCACCGAGAACGTGGAGCAGATCGAGGTGATCAAGGGCGCCAGCAGTGTGCTCTACGGCAGCGCCGCGCTCAGCGGGGTCATCAACGTGCGCACCGCCTATCCGCGCGAGGAGCCCATGACCCGGGTGAACGTCTTCGCCGGGATGTATGACACCCCGCGGAACAAGGAAGCGCGGCCGCGCACCGATCGCCCGGCGTTCCTCGGAGGCACCAACTTCTTCCACAGCCAGCGCTTCGGCCAATGGGATGTGGTGCTCGGCGGCAACCTGGTGTGGGACGAAGGGTTCCTGGGCCCCGAATCGGTGGGCAAGGACACGCTGAACCGCGACGACCCCAAGTACAGCACGCCCGCAGGCTACGACCACCGCGTGCGGGTGAACGGCGGGGTGCGCTACCGGCACAAGAAGGTCAAAGGCCTCAACTACGGCGTCAACGCCAACGCCATCCGGGCGGATAACACCAGCGTGTTCATCTGGGATGATGCGGGCGACAACATCTATCGCGCGGAGAACGGGACGGTGACCAACACGCAGGGGATGCAGTACTACGTGGACCCCTACGTGAACTACCTGAGCGACAAACAGACGCGCCACAGCCTGCGCGGCCGCTACTTCAACCAGAAGTTCGACAACAGCGGGAACCAGAGCAACGCCAGCCACTTCCTGTACGGGGAATATCAAGCCCAGCAGCGCATGGACATCTGGGGTGAGACGGTCCTCACCGGTGGCATCGTGGCGCAGCGCACCCGCTCGGTGGCGCTGTTGTACAGCGGCAACCCCGATGGCGACGATGAGAACACGGCCACCAATACCGCCGCCTACCTCCAGGTGGACAAGAAGCTGATCAAGGAACGGCTGGCATTGAGCGCAGGGGTGCGCTACGAGAGCTTCTCGGTGAACGAGGACCAGCAGGCCGTGCCTGTGTTCCGTGCGGGGGGCACCTACCGGGTGCTGAAGGGCACCTTCGTGCGGGCCAGCTACGGGCAGGGCTTCCGCTTCCCCACCATCGGCGAGCGCTTCATCCGCACCAACGTGGGCCCGCTCAACATCTACCCCAATCCCGACCTGGAGCCGGAGGAGAGCTGGAATGCCGAGGCCGGCATCAAGCAGGGCTTCCGCATCGGCGGCTTCACCGGCTATTTCGACGCGGTGTACTTCCAACAGGAATACAGCCGCTACATCGAATTCACCTTCGGGCAGTGGGCCGTGCCCACCTTCACCAACTTCGCCGGGCTGGGCTTCAAGTCGGTGAACACCGGCAACGCGCGGGTGAGCGGGGTGGAACTGGAGCTGGCCGGCAAGGGCAAGGTCGGTGCCGTGGACCTCATGGTGCTGGCCGGCTACACCTGGTCGAAGCCCATCACCACAACTCCTGACGAGGTGTACGCGCAGCCCGTGATCCAGGGCTACCCGCCCTCCACCTATCGCAACACCAGCTATGATGCGGGCGACGACCTGCTGAAGTTCCGCGTGGAGCATCTGTTGCGCATCGATGTGCAGGCCGATTGGCGACGGCTCAACGCCGGGTTCAGCGTGCGCTACAACAGCCACGTGCGCAACATCGACAAGGTGTTCGTCGACCTGGACGAGAGCGCCGTGGAACTCACCGCGCTGCGGACTGGCGTGGGCGAATGGATGGCCACGCACCGCAGCGGTGACACGGTCCTGGACGCCCGGGTGGGGGTCAAGGTGGGTGCGAACAACCGTGTCTCCATGGTGGTGAACAACCTCACCAACCTCACCTACGCCATCCGTCCCTTGAGCGTGGAGGCACCGCGCAGCTTCCAGCTGCAGTTCAGCCGCAGCATTTAGGCCGTGCGCATCCTGGGCGTCATCCCTGCGCGCTACGGAAGCAGCCGCCTGCCGGGCAAGGTGCTTCTGGACATCGGCGGGCGCAGCATGCTCGCGCGTGTGATCGAACAGGCCCGCCGGTCCACCGGGCTGGCCACCGTGGTGGTGGCCACCGATGACGAACGGGTGGCCGGGCATGTGCGCGGTCTGAACACCGAGGTCGTGATGACCTCCGCGGACCATCCCAGCGGGACGGACCGCTGTTATGAGGCCCTGGCGAAGGTGGGTCGAGACCGGTACGATGCGGTGGTGAACATCCAGGGCGACGAGCCCTTTCTGGACCCGACCCAGCTGGATCTGGTGTGCGCCACGCTCGAGCGCCCCGGCGTCCAGGTGGCCACCCTGGCCAAAGCGGTGACCGATGACCGGGAGCTTGACGATCCCGGTGAAGCCCACCTGGTGGTGGACAAGGACCTGAACGCCTTGTACTTCAGCCGGGCGGCCATCCCTTTTCTGCGCGATGAGGTCTCCGGTCCACGGCATCGGGCCTTCCCCTTCCTGAAGCACGTGGGCGTATATGGCTATCGGAGCGAAGTGCTGGAGCGGCTGGTGGCGCTTCCGCCGAGCCCGCTGGAACTGGCGGAGCGACTGGAGCAGTTGCGCTGGTTGGAGAACGGGTTCCGCATCACGGTCGCCCTGACGGACCACGACAGCTTCTGTGTGGACACCGAGGCCGATCTGGCGGAGGCCAGGCGGCGCGCCGCCGCATCGTAATTTGGCCGGCTGCCATGGCCATCGAGCGCGACATCCACGACCTGCTGCATCATCACGACTGCGTGATCGTGCCGCGCTTCGGCGGCTTCCTGGCCCACTACCGCCCGGCCCGGTTGGACGAGGCGCACCGGCTGGTGCATCCGCCCGCGCGGGAGCTCAGCTTCAACCGGCACCTGGTGCGCAACGACGGGCTGCTGGCCGACCAGCTTGCGCGCCGCACCGGTGCGGGATTCGATGAGGCCTCGGGCCGGATCGGGGAGGAGGTCGATGGCTGGCGGGAGCGGATCGCCCGTGACCGCCGGCTCGAACTGCCGCGCATCGGCACCTTCTTCACCGACGCCGAGGGGAACCTGCAGTTCGATCCCGACCGACGGGTGAACTACCTGCGCGATGCCTACGGTCTGCGGCCGGTGGCGGCCGTTCCCGTGCCGCGCAAGCAGGCTGCGCCGGCCAGCGCCGTGGTGCGCCCGATGACCCGTGCTGAGGTGGTGCCCGAGGATGGCCGCCACCCGATGATCTGGGCCGCCGCCGCCGTGGCGGGCCTCGTGTTCCTGCTGGGTGCGGGCTACCTGGTGCGCCACACCTGGAACGCGCCGCAATGGAGCGCTGTGCTGCCCTGGCGTGGCGAACCGGCGAGGTACGTGGAACGCGATGCCATGTCCGCACCCGACATCGACCTGGACACCACCTTCCACGTGCCGGTGCCCGAAGGGGCCGGTGTGCATGCCCTGCCGCTGTTGGGCGAAGGGTATGCGCCCGTGCCGGTCGATCTCGGCGAGGCTCCGGTGGCCGCGGTCGACTCCACCCACGTGGCCGTGCCCCTGGTGCCGGAAGCACGCTACCACGTGATCGGCGGCTGTTTCAGCATCGAGGACAATGCGGGCCGCTTCATCGCCGACATGGCGCAACGCGGATTCCGGGCCCGAGTCATCGACGTGCATGGCGGACTGTACCGCGTGGCCGTGGCCAGCTACACCGACCGGGCGGAAGCGGTGGAGGCCGTGACGGAGCTGAAGCAAGGGGTGGTGGAGGGCGCCTGGCTGCTCGTGCACTGACCGTTGTCGGGGCCACTGGGCACCGCACTACATTTGCCGCCCCCGTCCCCGGACCATGGCCCGCCTGGAGCTCGAAGCCTGCACCATCGACCTGCTCGAAGGCGATGTGGCGCACGTGCATTTCCGCGATGGCCGGACCGTTCAGGTCGAGGAGGTGCGCCACATGTTCGAGGCGCTGAAGGCCGAGCGCAAGGGGCGAAAGGTGCTGCTGCTGGTGAGCGTGGGCGAGGGCACCACCATGTCCAACGAGGCCCGTGCATACGCGAGCAGCCCGGACAGCAATGCGTTCGTGGCCGCGGATGCCATCATCGTACGCGACTTCAGCCACCAGCTGGCCGCCAACGTGTTCGTACGCCACCACAAGCCCACGCGGCCCATCCGGATGTTCCCCGACATGGACAGCGCCTTGGACTGGCTGCGCCAGCATCATCACCTGATCGATCCCACCTGATGCGCATCCTGTTGATCCCCGCCTTTCTGGCCACCGGCCTGTCCTTGTCCGCCCAGGTGGTGAAGGAGCCCGCGGCGCGCACCATCAAGCTGGCCAAGTGCGAGGTGACCTGCCTGGCGCTGGCGCCCAAGGGCGATCGCATCCTGGTGGGCACCGACAAGGGCGCCGAGCTGTGGGACATCGAGAGCGGCAAACGGGTGCAGGCCTTTCCCTATGCGGAGGACGGCAGCACGGCGGTGTACCACGCCTCGTTCAACGCCAACGGTGAGTTCGTGGTGTTGATCGGCCACAGCGGCAAGCGCGAGGTGTGGGATGTGAAGAGCGGCAAAGTGGACAAGACCCTGCAGGGCCACACCTGGATCCCCGATCCACGGGCGGTGAAGGCCATGGGGCTGGACATGAAGAACAGCACCTTCGACCGGTTCTACCAGCAACTGGAGGCGCGTTCCGGCGACATCACCGCCAAGGCGGTGGTGAAGGGCGCGATCGAGTTCCGCGATACGTCGGGCACCGTGGTGCAGAAGCTGTCGTTCCCCGAGAACAAGGACCAGCACCACCGGGCGCCCTGCCTGTTCACCGATGCGCAGTTCGTCACCGGCACGGACGACGGTCGTGTCCTCTTCTTCGACCGCCCATGAACCCGCACGGCAGCAAGCCGGTGGACGAGAGCCTGGCGGAGACCACGCACTTCGTCCTGCCCAATGACACGAACACGCTGGGCAACCTCTTCGGCGGGCGCCTCCTGCAATGGCTGGACATCGCCTGCGCCATCAGCGCCCACCGGCATTGCAAGCGCGTGGTGGTCACGGTGGCGGTCAACCACGTGAGCTTCGACCGGCCGATCAAGCTGGGCGACCTGGTGACCATCCGCGCCAATGTGAGCCGGGCCTTCGGCACCAGCATGGAGGTGTGGGCCGATGTGTGGGTGGAGGACCAGATGAACGGATCGAGGATCAAATGCAACAGCGCCATCTACACCTTCGTGGCGGTGGACCAGGCCGGCCAGCCCACGGCGGTGCCCGAGGCGGTGCCCGGCAACGAGGAGCAGCAGAAGCGGTATGATGGAGCGCTTCGGCGGAGGCAGTTGCGGCTCATCCTCAGCGGCAAGATGAAGCCCGGGGAGGCCACCGAGCTGAAGGCGCTCTTCGAGTAACATCCGGGTGGGGCTGTGCGTCCCATGCGCAGCGATGCGGAGGAACGTGTGGTTCCCCCATTGCGTGCGTTCATCGTTCACCAACACCCACCGGATCAATGGAGACATCCCGTTCATGGCTGACCGCCGCGGCGTTCGTGGCCCTCGTCGCCGCCTGTTCCAACCCCGCACCTGCCCCTGAGCCGGCGCCCGCAGCACCCACGGAGCCTCCGGAGGCCGAGTTGGTCGAGCGAGGCAAGTACCTGGTGGAGATCATGGGTTGCCACGACTGCCATAGCCCGAAGCTCATGGGTCCGCAGGGCCCCTACCCCGACCCCGACCGCCTGCTGAGCGGCCATCCGGCCGGCACGCAGCTGCCCCCGCTGCCGAACGACAACGCCGGCTGGGCGCTGATGTCGATGGACCTCACGGCCGCCGTGGGCCCGTGGGGCACCAGCTTCGCCGCCAACCTCACCAGTGACGACAGCGGCATCGGCACCTGGACGGAGGAACAGTTCAAGCGCGCCATCACCAAGGGCCTGTACAAGGGGCTTGAAGGCTCGCGCCCCCTGCTGCCCCCCATGCCGTGGCAGAACCTGCAGAACCTGAAGGAGGAGGACATCCACGCGATCTTCAGCTACCTGAAGAGCACCAAGCCCGTGGCCAACGTGGTACCGCCGCCCGTTCCGCCTTCCGCGCCGCCCCCGGGCGCCTGATGCAGCCGACCTCACGTGCGAAGGACCTCCGATGGCCGGAGGTCCTTCGTGCCTTTTCGGGAGCTGCGCAGCGGCCGTTAGAGCCCGTCCTCGAGCGTGGCCGCGTCGAACAGGTCGCCCGTGGCGGTGTCCATCGCGCGCAGCCCCAGCTCGCGCAGCAGGGCCGCCACGCCGGCGGCGCTGTGCTCGCCCCCGTGCACGTGCACCAGGATGTATCGCACCTGCATCGCGTTCTCCATGTGCAGCTGAAGGCTGAGGTCCAAGCCCGGGGCCTTCACGAAGAACCAGTCGTTGTCCTGCGGATCGGCCATGGGGAAGACCGTGCGGATCCGAAGGGCGAGCTCCTCGCGCGCGCCGATAGGGCGCGGCCTGAAATCCTCGGGGATCTCGCTCGCGGTGCGCACCGGCGGAAGGTCCTGGATGTAGATGTCCCAGCTCACGAGGCGGCAAGTTGGGCGATGCGCCCGATGTCCTGCTTCTCCATGCAGTGGAAGTGGCCCTTGGGGCAGTGGCCGAAGCCCAGCTTGCTGCAGGGCCGGCAACCGAGCCCCGGGACCTCCACCACATGGGTCTGCTGCGGATGCACAGGCTGGTAGGGCCCCATGCCGAAGGCGGGCACGGTGCTGCCCCACACGCTCACCACCGGCCTGCCGAGCGCGCAGGCGATGTGCATGGCCCCGCTGTCGTGCGTGATCACGGTGCGCGCCCTGCGGATCAGCGAAGCGCTGCCCAGCAGGTCGTAGCGGCCCGTGGCATCGTACACCCGGGCACCGATGGCGTCACCGATGGCCCGGGCCACCGGGTTGTCCTGCGCGGAACCGATGAGCACGATGGGCCCTTCGATGGCCTTGGCCAGCGCGATGAGCTTGTGGGGGGGCAGTCGTTTGGTGGCATGTGCCGCGCCGATGGCCAGGGCGGTGTAGCCGGTGCGATGGGGCTCGGGCAGGGCCTCGGGGGCCACCTCGCGGTCCGGGGGGATGAACAGCTCCAGCCCGCGGCCATCGTTCTTCACGCCCAGGTCGGCCACCGTGTCCAGGTAGCGGTCCACGATATGCACGCGGGGCATCCGATCGATCCGTAGGTTCACCAGCAGCCACTTTTCCACGTTCAGCTTGTTGAAGCTGCGGGCCGGCACGCCCAGGGCCCGCTTGATCCGCGCGGTGCGCAGGTTGTGGTGCAGGTCGATCACCCGATCGAAGCGTTCGGCCTTCAGCTGGCGGATCAGTTCGCCGAGGTCGTCCCCGAGCTCGTGCACCTTGCTCACGTGCGGGTTGAAGCGCAGCAGATCGGCGAAGGCGCTCTTGGTGGCCACGTGCACCTCGGCATCCGGCACCTGTTGCTTCAGGCAGCGTAGCACCGGGCTGGTGAGCACGATGTCGCCGATGGAGGAGAAGCGGAGGAGGAGGATCTTCATGCGTCCGCAGAGCGGCCCGAAAGGTAGGCTCCTGCGTTGCGAGCCCAGTGCTGGCCGACCGCAGACACCCGTTGATGGCAGCACAGGCCCACGACCTGTCCCGCCAAGGCGGGATGCCCTTACTTCGCCCCGATGTTCGTCGACACCCACGCCCACCTGTACCACAAGCAGTTCGACGGTGACCGGGAGGCCATGCTCCAGCGTGCGCTGCAGGCGGGTGTCACCAGGCTCTTCCTGCCCAACATCGATCGGGAGAGCATCGACACCATGAACGCCCTGGCCGTGGCGCATCCCGATCGTTGCTTCCCGATGATGGGCCTGCACCCCTGTTCCGTGGGCGAGCACAACGCGGAGGTGATGGCGGTGATGGAGCGCGAGCTGCGTACCGGACGGTATCGCGCGGTGGGCGAGATCGGCATCGACCTCCACTGGGACAAGACCTGGCTTGTGCAGCAGCAGGACGTGTTCCGCCAACACATCCGCTGGGCCAAGGAGCTGCGGCTGCCCATCGTGATCCACTGCCGCAACAGCTTCGCCGAAACCATCGCCATCGTGGAGGAGGAGAAGGATGAGCAGCTGCGTGGCGTGTTCCATTGCTTCGGCGGCACGGTGGAGGAGGGGCGCAGGATCCTCGCACTGGACGGGTTCCTCTTGGGCATCGGTGGCGTGATCACCTACCCGAAGAGCGGCCTCGCCCAGGTGATGGCCGAGCTGGGTCCGGACCGCTGTGTCCTTGAGACCGACGCGCCTTACCTCGCGCCCGTGCCGCACCGCGGCAAGCGCAACGAGAGCAGCTACATCCCGCTGGTGGCGGCCGAGCTGGCGAAGGCCACCGGCCACACGGTCGACGAGATCGCACGCATCACCACGGCCAATGCGGAGGCCTTGTTCGGGTTGAACCACTGATGGACACGGATGCACACTGATATGCTCGAAAGCAGCTCGAGAGCGGCCGGTCCCTCCGGCAGTGCGCGACCAAGCGTTCATCTGTGTCCATCTGTGTTCATCCGTGGTTGAATTCGCCGTGCCCATGACCCAGCGTTCCGTCCTCATCATCTACACCGGAGGCACCATCGGCATGTGGGCCGATCCCCGCACCGGCGCCCTGCGTCCCATGGACGTGGGGCATCTGGAGGAGCAGGTGCCCGAGCTGGAGCGCATCGGCGTGAAGCTGGGCTCAGTGGCCTTCGAGAAGCCCATCGACAGCAGCGACATGCGTCCCACCGACTGGGTGCGCGTGGCGACGATCATCAGTACGCACTACGACAGCTATGACGGCTTCGTGGTGCTGCACGGCAGCGACACCATGGCCTACACCGCCAACGCGCTCAGCTTCCTGCTCGAGGGGCTGGGCAAACCTGTGGTGCTCACCGGCTCGCAGCTGCCCATCGGCACCATCCGCACCGATGCGAAGGAGAACCTGATCACGGCCATCGAGATCGCCGCGGCCTACGAGAACGGGCGACCGATCGTGCCCGAAGTGGCGGTGTACTTCGAGTACAGCCTGTACCGCGGCAACCGCACGGTGAAGGTGCATGCCGAGCGCTTCGAGGCCTTCCGCAGCCCCAACTACCCGCGCCTGGCCGAGGCGGGCGTGCACATCCGCTACGATGGCAACGCCGTGCTGCCCCTGCGCACCGGTCCGTTGAAGGTGCACACCACGGTGGACGATCGCGTGGGCGTGCTGCGGCTCTTCCCCGGCATCCGGCCCGACTGGATGCGGCATGCCCTCGCTACGCCCGACCTGCGCGCCGTGGTGCTCACCACCTTCGGCAGCGGCAACGGCCCCACCGACGAGGCGTTCCTCGATGCCCTGCGCGATGCCACGGAGCGGGGCGTGCTGCTGGTGAACGCCACCCAATGCGTGGGCGGCCGGGTGGAGCAGGGCCGCTACCAGACCAGCCGGGCCTTCGTGGACATGGGCATGCTCAGCGCCCACGACATGACCGTGGAGGCGGCCGTCACCAAGCTCATGTTCCTGCTGGGCCAGGGCCTCAGCGATGACCTGCTGCGCGAACGCTTCCTACGGCCGATCTGCGGTGAGGTGAGCGTGGGGTAGGGGATTAGGCCCTTTCGTACCTTCGTGGCCCTTTTTGGAGAGATGGCCGAGTGGTTGAAGGCGCGCGCCTGGAAAGTGCGTATACCTTAACAGGGTATCGGGGGTTCGAATCCCTCTCTCTCCGCCGTGTTGAAAGCCGCCCCGCAAGGGCGGCTTCCTCGTTCCGGCCCCGCCTCCCGTACCTTTGCCGGCCTCCTTCCGCATGCCCCGCATCGGTCCCATCGAGCTGCCGGAGTTCCCGTTGTTGCTGGCCCCCATGGAGGACGTCAGCGACCCGCCCTTCCGCGCGCTGTGCAAGCAGCATGGCGCCGACCTCATGTACACCGAGTTCATCAGCAGCGAAGGCCTCATCCGCAAGGCCGCCAAGGGGCTGAAGAAGCTCGACATCTTCGAGGCCGAGCGCCCCATCGGCATCCAGCTCTTCGGGGGCAGCGAGGACGCCATGGAGGAGGCCGCCCGCATCGCCGAGGCGGCCGGTCCGGACCTCATCGACATCAACTACGGCTGCCCCGTGCACAAGGTGGTGAGCAAGGGCGCCGGCGCCTGCCTGCTGCTCGATGTGGACAAGATGGTGCGCCTCACCGAGAAGGTGGTGAAGGCCGTGAAGCTGCCCGTGACCGTGAAGACGCGCCTGGGCTGGGACGACAAGAGCAGGAACATCCTCGAGGTGGCCGAGCGCCTGCAGGATGTGGGCATCGCCGCGCTCAGCATCCACGGCCGCACGCGTGCCCAGCTGTACAAGGGCCCGGCCGACTGGACGCTGATCGGCGCGGTGAAGAACAACCCGCGCATGCACATCCCCATCTTCGGCAACGGCGATGTGGACACGCCGGAGAAGGCCGTGGAGAACCGCGCCCGCTACGGTGTGGACGGTGTGATGATCGGCCGCGCGAGCATCGGCCACCCGTGGATCTTCAACGAGATCAAGCACTACATGGCCACAGGCACGCACCGCACTCCGCCCACCGTGGCCGACCGTGTGGAGGCCGCACGCCAGCACCTGCGGAGTTCACTGGCCTGGAAGGGCCCATGGGAGGGCGTGGTGGAGATGCGGCGCCACTATGGCAACTACCTGAAGGGCCTGCCCAACGTGAAGGAGGTGCGGCTTCGCCTGTGCACCGAGCGCGATCCCGCCATCATCGAGGCCATCCTGGATGAGGTGAAGGCGACCTACGCCCTGGCGGCGGTGGCGTAGAGGAAGCGGCGGCTCAGCGCACGCAGCGGCAGCCAGGTGGTCAACAGTCCGATCACGGACACGGCACCGATCACGAGCAGCAGGTCGCCGGGCAGCACCTGCACCGGATAGCTGTCCACCACCGAGCCGCTGAGGGTGAGCAGCCCGAACCGTTGCTGGGCCCAGCAGAGCCCCAACCCCAGTGCAAGTCCCGCCACGGCACCGACGCCCACGATCAGCAGGCCTTCGATCAGGAACACGCGCCGCACAAGCCGGTCATCCGCGCCCAGGGCCATCAGGGTGCGCATGTCGCCCTGCTTGTCGATCATCATCATCGTCAGCGAGGCGATGATGTTGAAGGCGCCGATGAGGCCGATGAAGCTCAGCACCACGAAGGTGAACCACTTCTCGCTGGCGTTGGTGCTGTACATCAGCGCGTTCTTCTGGTGGCGGGTGCGCACGGCGTAGCGGTCGCCCAGCATGTGGCGGAGCGCCTCGGCCGCGCGGTCGGCGTCCGCCCCATCGGGCAGCTGCAGTTCCACCGCGCTGGCCTCCCGTTCGTAGTGGAGCAGGGTGGCGCCCAGGTCGAGGGGAAGCAGCACGTAGCGGGTGTCGAACTCCATGTTGATGCTGAAGGTGCCGCTCACCGCCACGTCCGCCTGTTCGAAGGCCCGCCGCTGGTAGGTGCTCAGCTTGCGGCCGCGCACCGGAGCGCTGATGCGCAGCGGCGTCAGGATGCCGTCGTCCAGCGGCACGCCGAGGTCCATCTTCAGGCCGAGCCCCAGCAGGGCCGAGGGCCCCTGCACCCCTTCAAGCGCGGGCTCGCCGCTGAACAGGTGCTGTTCCATGCCGCTCATGGCCAGGTACTGGGGTTCCACCGCCTTCAGGGTGGCCACGGCCTGCTGCCCGTTGCACTGCAGGAGCACGTTCTCTTCGATCACCCAGCTGGCCCGTTCGGCCCCGGCGGCCGTGCGCAGCGCCTCCACGTCCAGGCTGTCGCGCCACAGCGTCTTGCCGCGGGCCGGCGTGATGGTGAGGTCCTGGTCGAAGGGGCTGTAGATGGAATCCACCAGCTGGTTGATGCCGTTCAGGGTGCTGAGCACCACCACCATGGCCCCGGTGACCACCGCCACCACCACGATGCTGATCCACGTGATCAGGTTGATCGCGTTGGTGCGCCGCCCGGCCGCCTTGCGGGAGGCCAGCAGGTAGCGCCGGGCGAAGAGGAGGGGCAGGTTCACGGCGTGAAGATCGTTCGCCGCATAACTTCGAAGGGCGCAGCTCCCCAAGGTCATGAAACCCATCCTCATCTGCCTGGCCCTGCTCCCGGCGGCGGTGCTCGGTCAGTGGCAGCTTTCCGTGTTCGGTGGGGCGGGTCTTGGTCGACTGCCCACCGATCTCATGCCGGCTACCGGTCGCGGCGAGACTCAGAAGATCTTCTTCGGCACTAGTTGGTCGGCCGGTCTCCAGGTTCGCCACGTCCTAAGTGGGCCGCTGCATTTCGCGACGGGCATCCATTGGACCTGCATCAGCGGTCGGGATGAGTATTGGATCGGCGAGTTCATGCCCAATTCGGCGGAGCGTCGGTTGGGCTATGTGTCGCTGCCCATGCTGGTGGAGGTTGATGCATGGCGCCTACAGCTTGGCGCGGGCTTTCAATGCGGTTATCTGGCCGCGCAGAAGGGCCGCTTCATCCGCGACCTCATGTTCGTGCCTGGCTCCACCACGGTGACAGAGACCCGGGAACTCGGCTTGCGCGCCTTCGACATCGGGCTCGCAGCCAGGCTCACGACAACGATCGCTGAACGGTGGAACGTCGGCATTCGCTTTTTCCGAGGGCTTGCCGACATCAAGGACCATACGGACGGACAGCTCTCACCACTGTGGACACAGCAACTGATCGCGGTGGTGGCCTACCGCATCCTGCCGAAGGGGAGGAGGTCCAAGCAGGGGTCGCCTTCCATTCCGGAACCTGATCCGGCGGACTGAAGGCCTACTTCACCTCCACGCCCTCACGATCAACCCCGTGCCGGTGGGGTGATCCATGGACACATCCACCCAATTGAGCACGTAGGCGACGGGGTAGGTGATGAGGTAGTACACGGGAAGGATGAGGAAGAAGAGCTTGCTGGTGTTGAGCATCAGCAGCGGCCACTTCATGCTGAGGTGCCAGCTGATCTTGCCCGGGATGCCGTAGCTGTATCGCGCTTCCACCTTGGTGAAGCCGTTGCGCAGACACTTCGCCTTCAGGTCGTCGATGTTGTAGCCGTCGCGCACGTGCTCCTCGATGAAGGAGCCCTCGCCCTCATCGTGCACATCACTGCCGCCCTGGTCGCTCGGCGTGCTGATGATGAGCATGCCGCCGGGCTTCAGCGAGCCGCTGTAGCAGCGCAGCGCCGCTTCATCCTCCAGGATGTGCTCCATCACGTCCACGCACACCACCAGGTCAAAGCGATCGGGCAGCTGGAACCGCGTCACGTCGCCCACCTGGAAGCTCACTTGCGGGCGGCCGATGGCCTGGAAGAAACCGTTGCAGTCCGCCACCTGCTCCTCCTTGACATCGATGGCGGTGATGCGCGCTTGGGGCAGCCGCCCGCTGAGCCAGTAGCTGTACTGGCCATAGCCCGCACCGGCGTCGTAGATGTGGAGGGACTTGTCGCGCTTGTCCCGGGCCCAGGCCTTGAGCTCCTTGTGCACGTGCCAGGCGCGCAGCAGCAGCAGGTCCAGCAGGCCGTAGAACAGCTTGCGCAGGAAGGGCGAGCGGTTGAAGACGGCACCGAGCTGGCGCTTGACGGGGTCGTATTGCATCGATCGATCGGGTCGAAAGTGTCAATGGACAGGGATCAGGCCGTTGGGCATCTTTCTTCTGTTGGCACTTGATCCTTGTCCCTTGTGACTTGTCACTTCTTCAGGAGCATGTCGATCTCCTCCGCCCGGTCGAGGGAGTCGTCGATGTAGAAGAGCAGTTCGGGCACCACACGCATCTGCTTGCCGATGCGTCGGCCCAGGAGCCCCCGCAGGTGGTGGGCCTCGTCGCGGATGCGGTCGAGGGCGGCCTGCTTGTCCTTCACGGGGAAGAGGCTTATGTAGGCCTTGGCCACGCCCAGGTCGGGGCTCACGCGCACGGCGCTGACGGTGATGAGGCTGCCGGGCAGCAGGCGCCGGCCCTCGGTCTGGAACACCCCGGCGAGCTCCTCCTGCAGCAGGCTGTTCACCTTGTTCTGTCGGATGCTGTCCATCGGCGGCGAAGATACCGGGCCGCCGCGGCGTGGGCGGCTACCTTTGGCCCCGCCCTGTGGAAGCGGGGATCCACGGCATGCGCAACTTCTTCCGGATCCTGCGCTACGCGCGGCCCTACAGGGGCTACGCGGTGCTCAACGTGGTGTTCAACCTGGCGAGCACCGTGTTCCACCTGGGCTCGCTGCTGGTCTTCATCCCCTTCCTCAACCTGCTCTTCGGCCAGGCGCCGCCGCCCACCACCCGGCCCGTGGTGGACCTCAGCCTGGAGGGCCTCAAGCGGCTGCCGGAGCTCTTCAACTGGCGGATGGCGGCCTACATCCAGGAGCACGGCCAGATGGGCGGGCTGGTCTTCATCTGTGTGGTGGTGGCCCTGTGCTTCCTGCTGAAGAACCTCTTCCGGTACTTCGCCCTGTGGGCCATCGGCATCCTGCGCAACCGGGCGGTCCGCGACCTGCGCAACACGGTGTACGACAAGATCCTGGACCTGCCCATGCGCTTCCACACCGGCGAGCGCAAGGGGAACACCATCGCCCGCATCACCAACGATGTGCAGGAGGTGGAGTTCAGCATCATGAACTACATCGAGATGGTGTTCCGGGAGCCCATCACCATCGTGCTCTCCCTGGCGCTCATGATCGGCATCTCGTGGAAGCTCACGCTCATCGCCGTGCTGTTGCTGCCGCTGAGCGGGCTGTTGATCGGCCGCATCGGCAAGAGCCTGCGCAAGGAGGGCCTGCGCGCCCAACAGAAGGCCGCCGACCTGTTGAGCACCGTGGAGGAGACCCTCACGGGCATGCGGGTGGTGAAGGCCTTCAACGGCGAGGAGCAGATGCGGCGGCGGTTCCGGCGAGAGAACGAGATGCTCAACAAGCTGAACGTGTTCACGCTGCGGCGGCGCGACATGGCCTCGCCGTTGAGCGAATTCCTCGGTGCGCTGGTGATGGTGACGCTGGTGTACCTGGGCGGCAGCCTCGTGATCGGGCAGGACCCCAGCCTGAGCGGCGGCGCCTTCATCGGCTACATCATCCTGTTCAGCCAGTTACTGGCGCCGGCCAAGAGCTTCACCACGGGCTACTACTGGATCCGCAAAGGGGGGGCCAGTGCCGAACGCATCTTCGAACTGCTGGCGGTGGAGAACAGTGTGAAGGAACGCCCGGATGCCGGACCCATCGCCGCCTTCACAGACCGCGTGGTGTTCGAGGGCGTGCAGTTCGCCTACGACGAGCGGCCGGTGCTGCGCACCGTGGACCTGGTGCTGCCCAAGGGCCGCAGCGTGGCCCTGGTGGGCACCAGCGGGGGGGGCAAGAGCACGCTCGCCGGTCTGCTGCCGCGGTTCTACGACGTCACCGGTGGTCGCGTGCTGATCGACGGCCACGATGTGCGTGATCTGAAGCTCAAGGACCTGCGGGCCCTGATGGGCATCGTCACCCAGGACAGCATCCTGTTCAACGACACGGTGGCCAACAACATCGCCTTCGGGCAGCCCGGTGTGGCCGCTGCGGACATCGAGCGGGCGGCGCGGATCGCGAACGCCCACGACTTCATCCTGCGGTTGGAGAACGGGTATCAGACCGGCATCGGCGACATGGGCAATCGCCTCAGCGGCGGGCAGAAGCAGCGCCTGGCCATCGCCCGGGCGGTGCTGAAGAACCCGCCGATCCTGATCCTGGACGAGGCCACCAGCGCGCTGGACACCGAGAGCGAACGGCTGGTGCAGGACGCGCTCTTCCGGATGATGGAGGGGCGCACCAGCCTGGTGATCGCGCATCGATTGAGCACCATCCAGCACTGCGACGAGATCTGCGTGGTGGTGGACGGCGCCATCGTGGAGCGGGGCACGCACGCCGTGCTGCATGCCGCGGGGGGGCACTACCGCCGGTTGTGCGACATGCAGGCCTTCGACTGACCCCGCTTGGCCGTTCGGCCCTGTTGCGTACATTTGCACCGTCAGTCGGTTGAGCGAGGAAGAGGGGACCGCCCCTCTTTTTTGTTCCCCGGCGGTCAGGCACGATGATCACCGAAGGCCACATGCGGGAATTGGTGGAGCGCCATCTGGCGGGCACCGGTCATTTCCTGGTGGACGTGGAGGTGCGCCCCGGCGACAAGGTGGTGGTGGAGGTGGACGACCCCCAGGCCATCACCCTGGAGCAATTGGTGGCGCTGAACCGCGCCCTGCGCGCCGACCTGGACGCCCAGGGGCACGACCTGGAGCTTCAGGTGGGCAGCCCCGGCATGGGCCGACCCTTCAAGGTGCCCGCCCAGTACGCCAAGCACACCGGCCGCCTGGTGGTGGTGAAGCTCGCCGACGGCCGGGCCCTCGAGGGGCGGCTGGAGTCGGTGGAGTCCTCCCGCCTGCACCTGCGGCCGCTGCTTCCGAGCAAGGTGAAGGGCCGGCCTGACAAGCTGGACGACGACGTGCTTGCACTGCCTTTCGCCGACATCCGATCCACACAAGCCAGCCTAAAGTTCAAATGACCGTGCCATGAGCACCGTGAACCTCATCGAATCCTTCGGGGAATTCAAGGACATCAAGAACATCGACCGGGTGACCATGATGGGCATCCTGGAGGACGTGTTCAGGGGTGTGGTGAAGAAACGTTTCGGCGAGGAGGCCAACGTGGACATCATCATCAACCCCGACAAGGGCGACCTGGAGATCTGGCTCAACCGCGTGATCGTGGAGGACGGCATGAGCGAGGACGACAACCTGGAGATCGAGCTCAGCGAGGCCCGCAAGATCGAGCCCGACTTCGAGGTGGGCGAGGAGGTGAGCCAGGAGGTGAAGATCGCCGACTTCGGCCGCCGCAACATCCTCAGCCTGAAGCAGAACCTGCAGAGCCGCATCCTCGAGCTCGAGAAGGACCACCTGTACAACAAGTACAAGGAGCGGGTGGGCGAGATCATGACCGGCGAGGTGTACCAGGTGTGGAAGCGCGAGACGCTCATCCTGGACGATGAGGGCAACGAGCTCATCCTGCCCAAGGACCAGCAGATCAAGAGCGATTTCTTCAAGAAGGGCGACAGCGTGCGGGCGGTGGTGTGGAAGGTGGAGATGCGCAACAACACGCCGGTGGTGATCCTGAGCCGCACCGCACCGGAATTCCTGGCCAAGCTGTTCGAGCAGGAGGTGCCCGAGGTGGCCGACGGCCTCATCACCATCAAACGCATCGTGCGCGAGCCGGGCGAACGGGCCAAGGTGGCCGTGGAGAGCTACGACGACCGCATCGATCCGGTGGGCGCCTGCGTGGGCATGAAGGGAAGCCGCATCCACGGCATCGTGCGTGAGCTCCGCAACGAGAACATCGACGTGATCAACTTCACCAGCAACGAGCAACTGCTGATCCAGCGGGCGCTGAGCCCGGCCAAGATCGGCAACATCAAGCTCGACGTGGAGCACAAGCGCGCCGAAGTGTACATGAAGCCCGATCAGGTGGCCCTCGCCATCGGCAAGGGCGGCCACAACATCAAGCTCGCCAGCCGCCTCACCGGTTACGAGATCGATGTGTACCGGGAGACCGATGAGGTGACCGACGACGTGGACCTGGAGGAGTTCGCCGACGAGATCGAGCACTGGATCATCGACGAACTGAAGACCATCGGTTGCGACACGGCGCGCAGTGTGCTGGACATCCCGGTGGATGAGCTGGTGAAGCGCACCGACCTGGAGGAGGAAACGATCAATGAAGTGGTGCGGATCCTGAAGGCCGAGCTGGAGAGCTGAGCCGGGGACCGCACGGAGAACGGCGAACGGACAACGCGAACTGAATGAGCGAAGCAGCTGAAAAAGGTGTGCGGTTGAGCAAGGTGGCCCGCGAGTTCAACCTCGGGCTCCACACCGTGGTGGAGTTCCTGGAGAAGAAGGGCCACAAGGTGGAGAGCAACCCCAACACCAAGATCGCCGGGGATCTCTACGACCTGCTGTTGGCCGAGTTCGGTACGGACAAGGCCATCAAGGAGCAGAGCAAGGCCACCGTGCAACTGCGTCAGGAGCGGGAGACGATCAGTCTCGTTCCCGAGAAGGCGGCCGCCCGACCGGCGGTGGAGGAGCCGGCGCCCGCCCCAACGCCCGCGGCCGCTGAACCCGCCGCCGCACCGGAGGTGAAGCCCGCCGCCGAGACCATCAAGGCCCGGGTGGAGAAGCCATCCGTGAAGGTCCTGGACAAGATCGACCTGTCCCCGCGCAAGAAGGCGCCGGCCGCCCCGCCCGAGGCACCTACGGCCCCGGAGGCGCCGGCCGCAGCGACGCCCGCGCCCAGCGCTCCGGCGACACCGCCCCCGCCGGCCGCCCCCGCCGAACCGGAGCTCATCCGCGCGCGGGCCGAGAAGCTCACCGGCCCCAAGACCGTGGGCAAGATCGAGCTGCCGGTGGAGAAGGAACGCAAGCCGGCCGACCGCGGCGACCAGGGTGGCGAACGCGGGCGCCGCAAGCGCATCGTGAAACCCGGTCCGGTGAACGTGGACAGGGCCGTGCAGCAGGAGCAGCGCGATGCCGCCAGCCGCCCTGGCGGCCGTCCCGGTGAGCTCGACGAGAACGCCGTGAAGAAGAAGGTGAGCGAGACCCTCGCGCGCCTCACCGGCGGCAAGAGCAAGGGCGCGAAGATCCGCCGCGATAAGCGCGCCGAGCGCTTCCAACGCTTCGAGGAGGAGCAGGCCGCCCGCGAGCTGGCCGGCAAGACCCTCAAGGTCACCGAGTTCGTCACCGCCAGCGAACTGGCCTCCATGATGGGCGTGCCCGTCACCGACATCATCAAGGCCTGCTTCAGCCTGGGCCTCATGGTGAGCATCAACCAGCGCCTTGACGCGGAGACGCTGTCGGTGATCGCCGACGAGTACGGCTTCAAGGTGGAGTTCGTGGGCGCCGAGGTGCAGGAGAACATCCCCATGGAGGCCGACGATGAGCGCCGCATGGTGCCACGTCCGCCCATCGTCACCGTGATGGGCCACGTGGACCACGGCAAGACCTCCCTGCTGGACTACGTGCGCAATGCCAACGTGGTGGCCGGTGAGGCCGGGGGCATCACCCAGCACATCGGGGCCTACAGTGTGCAGCTCAAGAACGGCAAGCACATCACCTTCCTGGACACCCCGGGCCACGAGGCGTTCACGGCCATGCGCGCCCGCGGTGCCCAGGTGACGGACATCGCGATCATCGTGATCTCGGCGGACGACAGCGTGATGCCGCAGACACGGGAGGCCATCAACCACGCGCAGGCCGCCGGCGTGCCGATGGTCTTCGCCCTCAACAAGATCGACAAGGAAGGGGCCAACCCCGACAAGATCCGCGAGGAGCTCAGCCAGATGAACATCCTGGTGGAGGAGTGGGGCGGCAAGTTCCAGAGCCAGGAGATCAGCGCCAAGAAGGGCATCGGCATCGAGAACCTGCTGGACAAGGTGCTGCTGGAGGCCGAGATGCTGGACCTGAAGGCCGACCCCGCCAAACGCGCCATGGGCGTGGTGATCGAGAGCACCCTGGAACAGGGCCGCGGCTATGTCACCACCATCCTTGTGGAGGGCGGCACCCTGCGGAAAGGCGATGTGCTGCTGGCCGGCCAGTTCAGCGGGCGCGTGCGCAACATGTTCAACGAACGCGGGCTGGCCGTCAACGATGCGGGCCCCTCCACCCCGGTCTCCATCCTGGGCCTGGACGGCGCGCCCAATGCGGGCGATCATTTCTATGTGCTGGAGGATGAGCGCGAGGCCCGCCAGATCGCCACGCGGCGACAGCAGCTGCAGCGTGAACAGGGCATCCGCACGCACAAGCACATCACGCTGGACGAGATCGGCCGCCGCCTCGCCATCGGCGACTTCAAGGAGCTCAACATCATCGTGAAGGGCGATGTGGACGGCTCGGTGGAGGCGCTCACCGACTCGCTGCTCAAGCTCAGCACCGAGAAGATCAAGGTGAACGTGATCCACAAGGCCGTGGGCCCCATCGCCGAGAGCGATGTGCTGCTGGCCACCGCCTCGGACGCCATCATCATCGGCTTCCAGGTGCGGCCCACCCCCGGCGCACGCAAGCTGGCCGAGACAGAGGAGATCGACATCCGCATGTACTCCATCATCTACGACGCCATCGAGGAGATCAAGCAGGCCATGGAGGGCATGCTGGCGCCCAAGGAGGTGGAGAAGGTGGTGGGCACCGCCGAGGTCCGCGAGACCTTCAAGATCAGCAAGGTGGGTACGGTGGCCGGCTGCTTCGTGCTCGACGGCAAGCTCAAGCGCACCAACAAGGTGCGCGTGATCCGCGATGGCATCGTGGTGTACACCGGCGACCTGGGCAGCCTGAAGCGCTTCAAGGACGACGTGAAGGAGGTGACCCACGGTTACGAGTGCGGCCTCAACGTGGAGAAGTTCAACGACATCAAGGTGGGCGACCACATCGAGGCCTTCGAACTGGTGGAGGTGAAACAGACGCTGAACGACTGACCGGTGCACCGCACCGATGGCCGCGGGGCCGCCCATTGGGCGGCCCCGCGGCGTTCAAGCGGTGACGCGATCAGGGGCGATGGTGGTCATCGACCGCCGGGGCCTCTGCGATGCTTGGATGCGGGAAGTATGTATGGCCATACATGCTTCAGCCGTGGGCCTATAACGACCAAGGTCATTCTATTCCCTTGTATCTGAGGGTGTTATTATTTCCTGCCGACCGCTCTTGGTCAATGTGATGGCTTGCTGGATATGCCGGGGTCCAAGGCCGCCTGAACAGCATCGTGCTGGACATTGCGCGCGGATCGCCTCGGACCTGGCACCCTCGAAGCGACGGCAAAGGAAGTATGTATGGCCATACATGTGTTCGGAAACCGCCCGCAGGCTCCGATCGCCTCACCACAGTTCCAGATCCTGACGTCCGCGAGAACGGCTTGCGCAGCTCAACTCTTTACCTGCCGATAACCGCGTCTTTGATCCGGTGCAACGGTGATCGACCGCCGCCGCGATGCGCCGACCAAGTCCAAGGTTGTGGGAGGTTACGACCGCGGTGTGGCCTCAGTATCCGATGGGTTTCCACTATCCCATGTAAAGCGCGCGAGCGGACGCCGTGCGATGGCTCCGATGGTCGATGACGATGTGCCGTGCGGAACACGGTGTTCGCCGTGGAGCAGGAAGCAGGGAAGCGCGCCGGATCCCGCTTGTCGGGCCGGAACGGTCCTAGAACACGATCTTCTGGCGGCGCAGGCGGGTGCGGTACTTCTTGCTGCGCGTCTTGTACTTGTACAGCTTGTAGTGCACCTGCGCGCGCAGGAAGAGATAGGCGTCCAGGTCATCCGGGTCGCCGCGCTGCTCGCCTTCGCTATAGCGGAGCGCTTCGGGCTGCGGATCGGCCAGGAAGGCTGCCAGTTCGCCCGACTCGGAGCCGATGCCACCGTTGGCCTCGGCGATCAGGTCGTTGTCGTAGTAGTTGCCGCTGACGTCGTCGATGTAGTCCGTGAACGTTTTGGTGTACTGCGCCTCCAGGCCCACGCTGAGCACCTTGCTGAGCTGCTTGCGGATGCCGATGCCCATGGGGATGCACAGGCTGAAGTTGCTGTATTCGTCGGGTCCGCCCTCCATTCCCTGGCCCTCGGTGCGCAGCGGCTTCAGGTCCACCCACGCGTTGTTGAACTTGGCCTTCGGGTTGAAGTAGAAGCCACCCACGCCACCGAACAGGTAGAGGCCGATGCGGGAGGACTTCTGCCCCTTCACGCCCCGGATGTCGTACAGGTGGCCCAGTTCCTCCATGAAGGGGTGCACCTCCAGCATCAGGGCCAGCTCGTACAGGTCCGAACGGAAGGACAGGTTGCGCCGCTTGCGCGCGGGCTCCTCCGTGAGGTTGTCGTTACCGGCCATCACCCCATAGCCCAGTTGGGTGCGCAGGCTGAGGCGCTCGCGCAGGTAGTACCGCCAGCCCAGGCTGAAGGCGGGCCGCGTCTGGCTCACCTCCAGGTCCCAGATGAAGGAGCTGCCGATCTGGTCGCGGCCGCCCAGTTCACCCAGGAAGTTGGAAGCGCCCAGGCCGATCGTGATCTCGTTGCGGTGTGTCTTCCAATAATCCGTGGTGCGGAAGTATTGGGCGGAGGTGGGGACGCAGACCCCGACGGCCAGGGCCGGGAGGACGTTCCTGAAGGCGATCGTTGCGTTCCGCATACGGTCTGGTCCGATCGGGAAGGGCGCAAGGTGCTTCGTCCCGCGCAGCACGCGCGAGGTCAGCAACACCGCGAACGGTCCCGAAAGGGGTGCCCAAGGTAGTGATCTGATGTGAACCGCGGCCTACGGCGCCGAAGGCACACCGGCCTTGGTGAGCGCTGGTGGCTCGATCTGGTCCTGTACCACATAGCAACCCGGGAACTCCGGACGAAGTTCCTGTCGCAACCGCTCCGCCTCGACCCTGTCGCGCAGGTCGCCTACCCGGATGCGGAAGTTGGGTGCCAGATAGCTCAGGTAGGCCGGAACGTCGGGGTGGCGCTGAAGAAACGCCTGCCGCACCTTCACCGCCTCGGTCTTGCTGCCCAGGTGGATCTGCACCCGATACCCTTCGATCACGCGGTCCATCGTGGGATAGGCCGCCATGAACTCCAAGGCGCGCGCGTCACCAAGCCAGCGCACCGCACTGCTGTCCGCGTTCGATTGACCATGGAGGGCGGCGGCGTGGAGCAGCACCAAGAGGGGAAGGAGGTGGCGTACGCGCATGGCGCTGCGAAGGTAGTCGGCGCCCGACGCGGCGTTCCCGTGTTTAGAACGATCCTAAATAGCATACCGGTGTTCGCATCCCCATCACGCTCCTGTCCCACGTACGCTTCGCCGTTTATTTTTGCGCCGGTCCAAAAAGGGGGTCCCCCTTCCTAAAACGTCCGGAATGCCGCGTCCATCCAGGTTCTCCCTCCGATCGCCCGGGCTGTTCCACGCACTGTTCGTCCTTGCTCTCTCCCTTGCCGTTGCGCCCTTGGTGGCCCAGCCGGCGGACGCTGCGTTGTACGCCACCGGTGAAAAGGTCTTCAAAGGCAATTGCGCCAGCTGCCACAAGCCGGACAAGGACATGACCGGTCCCGCCCTGCAGGGTGCGCGCGCCCGGTGGGACGGCAAGGGCGACATCTATGCGTGGGTACGCAACAGCACCGACGTCATCAAGAGCGGCAACGCTTACGCCAACGAGCTCTTCACCAAGTGGAACAAGAGCGTCATGACCCCCATGGCGCTCAGCAACGAGGAGATCGATGCGGTGCTGTACTACGCGGACAACTACATGCCGCCCGCGCCTCCTCCCGGCAAGGAACCCGTTCCTGCAGGCGAACCGCAGGACGTCCCGTTCTGGCCGTGGATGCTGGTGATCGGCCTGCTGCTGCTGGTGGTCGCATTGAGCCTCGGCGGTGTGCGCAAGAGCCTCACCAATGCGGTGCGTGAGACCGCCGGTCAGGGTCCCGCGCCGGACCGCACCGCCTGGCAGTCCTTCAAGGAATGGGCCTGGCAGAACAAGACCTTCGCCTCGGTGCTGGGCCTGCTGCTGCTCACCTGGGGCATCGTGTCGGCCTGGGATTGGGCCCTCACCATCGGGGTGTACGGTGGCGACACCGTGGAGCACTACAAGCCTGAACAGCCCATCCGCTTTGACCACACCCTGCATGCCGGCAAGGCCGACAAGGGCAACCTGGCCATCAACTGCGTGTACTGCCACAACAGCGCCGAGAAGAGCAAGCATGCCGGCATCCCCACCGCCAATGTGTGCATGAACTGCCACCAGGCCGTCGGCGAATCGCAGCGCAACCCGTGGAGCACTGCGGAGATCAAGAAGATCCACGACGCCACGGGGTGGGATGGCAAGGCCTACACCGGCACGCCGAAGCCCATCGAATGGGTGAAGGTGCACAACCTGCCGGACCATGCCTATTTCAACCACGCGCAGCACGTGGCGGTGGGCAAGCTCGAGTGCCAGGAGTGCCATGGCCCCATCGACGAGAAGATGGATGTGGCCGAACAGTGGGCCCCGCTGACGATGGGCTGGTGCATCCAGTGCCACAACGAGAAGGAGGTGAAGATGGCCGGCAACGGCTACTACGACGAGGTGATGGCACGCTTGGAGAAGAACGAGAAGCTGGGCCACCGCGAGTTGAAGGAGTACCTGGAGGACGAGAAGATCACCGTGAAGGAGCTTGGCGGCTGGGAATGCGCCAAGTGCCACTACTAAGAACACCGCCGCGCCGCATGTCGAGCACCAAGCGTTACTGGCAGGACCTGGCCCAGTTGGACCAGGCCAGCGAAGCGATCCAAGGCCGGGAGAACGAGTTCCAGGCCCCGCTGCCCATCGATGAGATGCTGGCGGACAAGGGCCTGACGGGAGCCACCACGGGCCGCCGCGATTTCCTCAAGTTCCTGGGCTTCGGCCTGGGCGCCGCCAGCCTGGCGGCCTGCGAAACGCCGGTGATCAAGAGCATCCCCTACGTCAACAAGCCCGAGGAGATCGTACCCGGCGTGCCCACCTGGTACGCGAGCACCTACTACGACGGACAGGACTTCGCCAGCATCCTGGTGAAGACGCGCGAAGGCCGCCCCATCCACATCATGGGCAACCCGCGCCACGGCATCAACCGCAACCCGAAGCTGGGCAAGGGCACGATCAACGCCCGCATCAACAGTTCGGTGCTGTCGCTGTACGACGGCGAGCGGCTGCAGGGTCCGCGCAAGAACGAATTGAACGATAGTGCTCGTACTTGGGAAGACCTATCCTGGGCCGATGCCGACAAGGCCATCAGCGGCAAGCTGGCCGAACTGAGCGCCGGTGGTAAGCGCATCGTGGTGCTCACCTCCACGGTGATCAGCCCCAGCGCCAAGGCCGCCATCGGCCAGTTGCGCAGCCGCTACGGCGCCAAACCCGCCACCGAGGGCCAGCCCGCCTCCGGCGGGGCGCAGGTGGACCATGTGCAACTGGACAGCATCAGCTACGCTGGTCTCACGGGCGCCAACCAGAAGAGCTTCGGCCTGCGGGTGATGCCGTCCTACGACCTCACCAAGGCCGATGTGCTGGTGTCCGTGGATTGCGACTTCCTGAGCAGTTGGGGCAGCACCACCGAGCATGCCTGGCAGTACGCCAGCCGCCGCCGTCCCGAGGACGGGGCCATGAGCAGGCACTGGCAGTTCGAGACGCGCATGAGCATCACGGGTGCCAACGCGGACGAGCGCGTGGCCATCAAGCCGAGCGAAGTGGCCGGTGCGGTGATCGCGCTGCACGACGCGGTGGCCCGCAAGGCCGGAGCCCCTGCCGCTGGCGGCGGAATGGAACATCCGCAGCTCGCCGCCGCGGCCGATGCCCTGTGGGCGGCCAAGGGCAAGGCCCTGCTGCTCTGCGGCAGCAATGACGAGGCCGTGCAGGTGGTGGTCAACCGCATCAACGACCTCCTGGGCGCCTATGGCAGCACCATCGACCTGGCCAACCACACCTGGTTCTTCCAGGGCGATGACGCTGCGGTGGCCCAGTTGGTGAAGGACATGAACGCGGGTCAGGTGGGCGCCCTGCTGATCGCCGGCACCAACCCGGCCTACAGCCTGCCCAACGCCGCCGAGTTCAAGGCGGGCCTGGAGAAGGTGGCCCTGTCGGTGTGCATGAGCACCCATGCGGACGAGACCGCGAGCCTGTGCCAGTGGGTGTGCCCGGACCACCACTACCTGGAGGCCTGGGACGACCACATGCCCAAGGTGGGCCGCTACGCGCTGAGCCAACCGGTGATCAGCCCGCTGTTCGACACCCGGCAGTGGCAGGAGAGCCTGGTGCGCTGGTCCGGCGGCACGGGCAGCTACCACGACCTCATCAAGGCCACCTGGCAGGGCGCGTTGGCCGCCCGGGCCGATGCGGCCACCGCACCGCCGTTCGCCACCGTGTGGCAAACGAGCCTGCATGACGGGGTGTACGAGGCGTACACGAACCCGAACGCCCCGGTGCTGTTCGCGGCCGACGCCGCCGCAGCCGCGGCCATGGCGAAGAAGAACGCAGGCGCTGGTGGTGAGTGGGAGCTCGTCCTCTACACCAAGGAAGGCATCGGTGATGGCCGCCACGCGAACAACCCGTGGCTGCAGGAGCTGCCCGACCCGCTCAGCAAGGTCACGTGGGACAACTACGTGCTGATGGCCCCGAGCGACGTGAAGCGCCTGGGCCTGCAGACCTACCTGGGCCAGGAAAGCCCGGCGAGCGTGGTGACGGTGGTCGCCAACGGCGTGGAGCTTCAGCTTCCCGTGGTGCCCGCCCCGGGCCAGAAGGCCGGCACCATCGCCATCGCGGTGGGCTACGGCCGTGGTGCCAACGGCGAGAAGGTGGGCAAGGCCGCCTGCCTCCCCAACGACGACGGCGGCACCACCCCGGTGGGCCGCAACGCCTGGCCCTTCGTGACCCTGGTGAACGGCACCGCCAGCATGGCCGTGGGCAACGTGACCGTGACCCCGACGGGCACCACGCACCCCATCGCCATCACGCAGACGCACCTCACCCACATGGACCGCCATAGCGTGGTGAAGGAGACCACCCTGGCGACCTGGAGCAAGCACGACCCCAAGGGCACCTACAACCATCAGCACGAACTGGCGGTGCATGAGGACGTGAACGAGGATGGTGCCATCGACGCGCGCGACCGCCTGCCGGTGAAGGAGTTCGACCTGTGGGAGGAGCATGCTGTGGAGGGCGTGGGCCACCGTTGGGGCCTGAGCATCGACCTGAACACCTGCACGGGCTGCGGGGCCTGTGTGACGGCCTGCACCAGCGAGAACAACGTACCGGTGGTGGGCAAGGACGAGGTGCGCCGCAGCCGCGAGATGCACTGGCTGCGCATCGACCGTTACTTCAGCTCCGACATGACCAAGGAGCGCGCGAAGGAGGAGGGCCTGGGCAAGATCGACATGTACCTGGACATGGAAGTGCCCAGCGACAACCCGCGGGTGGTGTTCATGCCGATGATGTGCCAGCACTGCAACCACGCGCCGTGCGAGACGGTGTGCCCGGTGGCGGCGACCACGCACAGCAACGAGGGCCTCAACCAGATGGCCTACAACCGCTGCATCGGCACGCGGTACTGCGCCAACAACTGCCCCTACAAGGTGCGCCGGTTCAACTGGTTCAACTACGTCACCGACAAGTTCGCCGATGTGAACCCCGCGTGGAGCGAACTGGGCCGCATGGTGCTGAACCCGGACGTGGTGGTGCGCAGCCGCGGGGTGATCGAGAAGTGCAGCCTTTGCGTGCAACGCATCCAGGCCGGCAAGCTCGAGGCCAAGAAGGCCGGCACGCCTGTGGCCGATGGCGCGGTGGAGACCGCCTGCAGCGCCGCCTGCGGCACGGGCGCCATCGTGTTCGGCGACCTCAACGACACCAAGAGCCGCGTGGCGAAGCTGCATGGCGAGGAGCGCGCGTACATGGCGCTGGAGGAGATCGGCGTGAAGCCGAACGTCAGCTACCTGGCCCGGGTGCGCAACACCGAGGAGACCGCCGAAGCCCATCACGCCTAAGGAAAACAGACCGGACCCCATGCATTCCGAATCCGCGATCCGTGAGCCGCTCATCCTGGGCCACAAGACCTATCACGATATCACCAACGATATCGTGGCGCCCATCGAGAACAAGGCCCCGCGCGCCTGGTACGTCCTCATCACCATCAGCAGCCTCATCGCCCTCTACGGCATCGGCTGCATCCTGTACCTGATCGGCACGGGCATCGGGGTGTGGGGCCTGAACAAGACGGTGGACTGGGCCTGGGACATCACCAACTTCGTGTGGTGGGTGGGCATCGGCCACGCCGGCACCCTCATCAGCGCCGTGCTGCTGCTGTTCCGCCAGCGCTGGCGCATGGCGGTGAACCGTTCGGCGGAGGCCATGACCATCTTCGCCGTGATCATGGCGGCCACCTTCCCGGTGATCCACATGGGCCGGGTGTGGATGGCCTACTGGGTGCTGCCGCTGCCCAACACCTTCGGCTCGTTGTGGGTGAACTTCAACAGCCCTCTGCTGTGGGACGTGTTCGCCATCAGCACCTATTTCACGGTATCGCTGGTCTTTTGGTACATCGGCCTGATCCCCGACTTCGCCACCATCCGCGACAAGGTGAAAAGCCCGGGCATGAAGAAGGCCTACGGCATCCTGAGCTTCGGCTGGACCGGCAACGCCAAGGCGTGGACGCGCTTCGAGGAGGTGAGCCTGGTGCTGGCCGGCATCGCCACCCCGCTGGTGTTCTCCGTGCACTCGGTGGTGAGCTTCGACTTCGCCACCTCGGTGATCCCCGGCTGGCACACCACCATCTTCCCGCCCTACTTCGTGAGCGGCGCCGTGTTCAGCGGCTTCGCCATGGTGCAGACCCTGCTGCTGGTGATGCGCAAGGTGATGAAGCTCGAGAGCTACATCACCATCAAGCACATCGAGTACATGAACATCGTGATCATCGTCACGGGCTCCATCGTGGGCGTGGCGTACATCACCGAGCTGTTCATCAGCTGGTACAGCGGGGTGGAGTACGAGAGCTACGCCTTCATCAACCGCGCCACCGGCCCCTATTGGTGGAGCTATTGGGCCATGATGACCTGCAACGTGGTGAGCCCGCAGGTGTTCTGGTTCAAGAAGCTGCGCACCAACCTCACGTTCACCTTCTTCATGAGCATCGTGGTGAACATCGGCATGTGGTTCGAGCGCTTCGTGATCATCGTCACCAGCCTGCACCGCGACTATCTGCCCAGCGCGTGGAACCTGTTCCACCCCACCTGGGTCGACGTGGGCATCTTCGTGGGCACGCTGGGCATCTTCTTCACCCTTTACCTGCTGTTCGCCCGGTTCTTCCCGGTGCTGGCCCTCAACGAGCTGAAGAGCATCCTGAAGCTCAGCGGCGAGAGCTACAAGCAGCAGGCCCAACATCACCATCACTGAGCCCATGGCCAACAAGGTCGTATACGCGGTCTACGATGACCCCGAGGTGCTGAAGGGCGCCGCGCGCACGCTGGTGAGCGCGGGCGTCAAAGTGCGCGACGTGTTCAGCCCGTTCCCCATCCACGGGTTGGACCCGATCATCGGCGTGAAGCGGACCCGTCTGGGCATCGCCGCCTTCATGTACGGCATCACGGGCACGAGCCTGGCCATGCTGGGCTTCTGGTACTTCATGATCCACGACTGGCCCATGAACATCGGGGGCAAGCCGAGCTTCACCCTGTATCAGAACCTGCCGGCCTTCATCCCGGTGGCCTTCGAGTTCACCGTGTTCTGTGCCGCCCACGGCATGGCCATCACCTACCTGATCCGCAACAAGACGCTGCCGGGCATGCCGGCGCGCAACCCCGACCCGCGGAGCACCGACGACAAGTTCATCATGGAGGTGCGCTCGGAGGACAACCATCTGGGTGCCGAGGCCATCGTGGACCTGCTGCGCGGCACGCCGGCCCTGGAGATCAACGAACGCGAACGCTGAGCCATGCGCAAGCCGCACCCGATCACCCTCGTTCCCGCCCTGCTCGCCGCGGCCCTGCTGCCGTCGTGCGGAGGCGACCCCAACAGCCCCGGCATCGAGTACATGCCCGACATGTACCGCAGCCCGGCCGTGGAGGCCTATGTCGACCCCGGTCAGGACCCCTATTACGTGGGCAACGAGAAGGCCGCGACCCAGCGCTCCACGCAGAGCGCCCGTCTGCCGGTGGCCGGCACGGTGCCCTTCAGCATGGATCCGGCCAAGGCGGCGTTCAACTTCCCGTACCCGTACCCGGGCACGCCCGAGGGGTATGAGCAGGCCGGCCTGGAACTGAAGTGCCCCCTGCCCATGACGCAGGCCGTGGTGGACCAGGGCAAGGTGGTGTACGACAAGTTCTGCCAGCACTGCCATGGCGCCAAGGGCGAGGGCGACGGCAGCGTGGTGAAGAACGGCAACTACCCGCAGCCGCCCAGCTACACCGCCGCGCTGAAGGACCTGCCCGAAGGCAAGATCTTCCACAGCCTGGTGTATGGCAAGAACGTGGCCATGGGCAGCCATGCCGGTCAGTTGAACAAGGAGGAGCGCTGGCAGGTGACGCGCTACGTGCAGTTCCTGCAGAACGGAGGTAAGCTCTGGCGGGATGCCCCTGTCGCGGCCGACACGACCGCCGTACCCGCCCTCAAGTGAACCCGGACGAACACGGATCAGCGATGAACTTCACCTTCAGCAAACGGGCCCGCACCATCAGCATGGCGTTGATGGTCATCGGCGCCGTGGCCGCCGTCATCGGCATCCTCGGCGACCACACCGATCACCACCAGCGCACCTGGGCGAGCCTCTTCGTCAACGGTTTCTTCTTCTTCGGCATCGCCCTGGGCACCCTGTTCTTCTACGCGTTGCAGAACGCCACCGAGACCGCGTGGAGCGTGATGGTGAAGCGGGTGTACGAGGGCATCCTGGGCTTTCTGCCGATCGGTGCGGGCGTGGTGCTGCTGTGCCTGGCCGCCGGCAGCCTGGGTCTGCATCACATCTGGCACTGGATGGACCCGCGCGTGACCGACCCGACGAACGCCGAGCATTACGACGCGCTGATCGCCGGCAAGAGTTCCTTCCTGAACCTGCCCTTCTTCTGGGTGCGCGCCATCGCCTACATGGCCACCTTCATCCTGTTCGCCCGCTGGTTCCGCAAGCAGAGCCTGGCGCTGGACGAACTGAGCGGCGAGGCCCTGGTGAAGCGCCACCTGCTGATGTACCGCCGCGGGGCCCTGTTCCTCGTGCTCTTCGCGGTGTTCAGCAGCATCCTGGCCTGGGACTGGCTGATGAGCATCGATGCGCACTGGTTCAGCACCCTGTTCGGCTGGTACGTGTTCAGCGGCATGTGGGTGAGCGCCATGATCACGGCCGTGGTGCTGGTGCTGTACCTGCGCCGCAAGGGCTACCTGCCCCAGGTGAACAACAGCCACGTCCACGACATGGGCAAGTGGGTGTTCGCCATCAGCTTCCTGTGGAGCTACCTGTGGTTCAGCCAGTTCATGCTCATCTGGTACGCCAACATCCCCGAGGAGGTCACCTGGTTCCAGTCGCGGATCGACCACCACCCCGGGCTGTTGTGGACGATGTTCTTCATCAACTTCGCGGTGCCCATGGTGCTGCTGATGAGCCGTGATGCGAAGCGCAACCCGCGCTTCCTGATCGGGGTGGGCGCGGTGATCTTCTTCGGCCACTGGCTGGACATGATCCAGATCGTGATGCCCGGCGCGCTGGGCCACCACTTCCACGGGGTGGGCCTGCTGGAGGTGGGCATGTTCCTGGCCTTCCTGGGCCTGCTGATCCACACCGTGCTCACCACCCTCACCAAGGCGCCGCTGGCCCCCGTGCAGCACCCCTACCTGGAGGAGGCCGTGCACCATTCCATCTGACGAACAAACACCCGCCCCTGAGGGTATTCCAATAGGCGAACGATGACGAAGCTGCTGATCCTCCTGGTGCTGGTGCTGGCCATCCTGGCTGTGGCCCAGCTGGCGCGGGTCTATGAACTGACCTCCAAGCTGCGCGGCAAACGGGAGGAGGACATCTCCCCGGCCGACAACCGCATGAACGCCACGCTGTGGTACGTGTTCATGCTGGCGTATTACGGCTTCTTCTTCTGGCTGATGTGGGCCTATGGCGACAAGATGCTGCCGGTGGCCGCCAGTGAGCATGGCGTGGCCCTCGATGCCCTGCTGAACTTCAACTGGCTGATCCTCTTCATCGTCTTCTTCATCACCAACACCCTGCTGTTCTGGTTCGCCGGCAAGTACGCCTACCGCGCTGACCGCCGGGCCCATTACTACGCCCACAACAACAAGCTGGAGCTGATCTGGACGATCGTGCCGGCGGCCTTCCTGGCGGTGATCATCATCTTCGGCCTGCGCACCTGGCAGGACATCACCGGTCCGGCCTCGCCCGATGCGCTGCAGGTGGAGCTGTACGCCAAGCAGTTCGACTGGACCGCCCGCTACCCCGGTGAGGACGGCATGCTGGGGGCCACGGACTTCCGCCTGATCAACGGGGACAACCCGCTGGGCATCGTCACCAAGGAGAGCATCGCCAAGCAGCTCGCCGAATTGGCGGCGGACAAGGCCGAGCTGGACTCCACCCTGCACCATGCCATCCTGCCCGACGCGAAGGTGGACGAGCTGCATGCGGCGATCGCCAAGATCGAGCGCCAGGCCGGCCGCATCGTGAACCTGCGCACCATGATGGAACAGGACATCGCCGAGAAAGGGGATGCCAGTACCTACCTTCATGGGGCGGACGATGTGGTGATCAAGGAGTTCCACCTGCCGCTGCGCAAGGAGGTGAACCTGCTGATCCGCAGCCGCGATGTGATCCACAGCGCCTACATCCCGCACATGCGGGCCCAGATGAACGCCGTACCGGGCATGACGACCACCTTCAAGATGGTGCCCACGATCAGCACCGACAGCATGCGCCTGGTGATGAAGGACGAGGCCTTCGACTTCATCCTGCTGTGCAACAAGATCTGCGGCGCCAGCCACTACAACATGCAGATGCCGCTGGTGGTGGAGGAGCAGGGCACCTATGACGCCTGGTACGCCGAGGCGCGCAAGAAGCCCTTCCAAGCCCCGCCGATGGCGGCCACCCCCGCGGCCCCCGCCGCTGCGGCGCCTGCCGACAGCACGGCCGCCCCGGCGGACAGCACCGCCGCCCCGGCCTCCGCCACCGCCGCCCTGAAGCCCTGAACCGACGACCCGACGAACCATGGGATCCGTAGCCACCGCCCCCCACGCCCACGCCGGGCACGCGCACCACGCGCATCATCACCACGAGGAGAGCTTCGTGTCGAAGTACATCTTCTCGCAGGACCACAAGATGATCAGCAAGCAGTTCCTGATCACGGCCATCGTGATGGCGGTGGTGGCGGTGATCATGAGCCTGATCTTCCGCCTGCAGCTGGCCTGGCCGGGCGAAAGCTTCGCCTTCAGCAGCTTCTTCCTGGGCGAGAAGTGGGCGCCGAACGGCGTGCTGGACCCCAACATGTACTTGGGCCTGGTCACCATCCACGGCACCATCATGGTGTTCTTCGTGCTCACAGGCGGTCTCAGCGGCACCTTCAGCAACCTGCTGATCCCCCTGCAGGTGGGCGCGCGCGACATGGCCAGCGGCTTCCTGAACATGCTGAGCTACTGGTTCTTCTTCCTGAGCAGCGTGCTGATGCTGGCTTCGCTGTACGTGGAAGGTGGCCCCGCCAGTGCGGGTTGGACGGTGTATCCCCCGCTGAGCGCGCTGCCGCAGTCGATCCCCGGATCGGGCGCGGGCATGACGCTGTGGCTGGTGAGCATGGCCATCTTCATCGCCAGCGCGCTGCTGGGCGGCCTCAACTACGTGGTGACCGTGCTGAACCTGCGCACCAAGGGCATGAAGATGACCCGCCTGCCGCTGACCATCTGGGCCTTCTTCGTGACGGCCGTGCTGGGCATCCTGAGCTTCCCGGTGCTGCTGAGCGCGGCGCTGCTGCTGCTGATGGACCGCAGCCTGGGCACCAGCTTCTACCTCAGCGAGATCCACGTGGCCGGTGAGGCGCTGGACCACGTGGGCGGCAGCCCCATCCTGTTCCAGCACCTGTTCTGGTTCCTGGGCCACCCGGAGGTGTACATCGTGCTGCTGCCGGCGCTGGGCATCACCTCGGAGGTGATCGCCACCAACGCGCGCAAACCCATCTTCGGCTACCGCGCCATGATCGGGTCCATCCTGGCGATCGGCTTCCTGAGCTTCATCGTGTGGGGCCACCACATGTTCCTCACGGGCATGAACCCCTTCCTGGGCTCGGTGTTCGTGTTCACCACGCTGCTGATCGCCATCCCCAGTGCGGTGAAGGTGTTCAACTACCTCACCACCCTGTGGCGCGGCAACCTGGTGATGAGCCCGGCCATGCTGTTCAGCATCGGTCTGGTGGCCACCTTCATCGCCGGCGGCCTCACGGGCATCATCCTGGCGGACAGTGCGCTGGACATCAACGTGCACGACACCTACTTCGTGGTGGCGCACTTCCACATCGTGATGGGCATGAGCGCCATCTTCGGCATGTTCGCCGGCATCTACCACTGGTTCCCCAAGATGTACGGGAAGATGATGAACACCAAGCTGGGCTACGCCCACTTCTGGCTCACCTTCGTGGCGGCCTTCGGGGTGTTCTTCCCCATGCACTTCATCGGCCTGGCCGGGGCCCCGCGCCGCTACTACAGCTACACGGAGTTCCCGATGTTCAACGGGGTGGTGGACCTCAACGTGCTGGTGACCATCTTCGCCATCCTGGGTGCGCTGGCGCAGATCCTCTTCCTCTACAACTTCTTCTACAGCGTGTTCCGCGGCCCCAAGGCGGTGCAGAACCCCTGGAAAGGCACGACGCTGGAGTGGACCACGCCGGTGGAGCACATCCACGGCAACTGGCCCGGCGCCATCCCCACGGTGCACCGCTGGCCCTACGACTACAGCAAGCCGGGCAAGGCGGAGGACTTCGTGCCGCAGACCGTGCCGCTGGAGCACGGCGAGGAGGAGGAGCACGGCTGATCCGGCCGGTGATCGCTTGGGAATGTCCGCACCTTTGGTGGCGGACATTCCGCTTTTTTGGCCCGATGCGCGCGCGGATCCTGCCTCTGCTCCTGCTCCTGCCCCTGGCGGCACCGGCGCAGCTGCTGGACAGCCTGGGCCACTTCCTGCACCTGCGGCCACGGTGGAACCTGGGCGTGGACACGCGGGGCTCCTTCATCAGCAACCGGGGGGTGACCGTGGCGGGCGTGCGCGTGGGGCTGGAGCACGGCGGGCGCCTGCGCTACGGGCTGGGCTATCAGTTCCTGCTGACGCAGGTGGAGCAGGACCGGGCCGTGTGGGAGGCGGGTGCCGAGCGGGTGGTGCCGACGCGACTTCGCCTGGGCTACGTGGCCCCCTACTTCAGCTACACCTTCCTGCAGCGCCGCCGCTGGTCCATGGCGATCCCTGTGCAGGTGGGGGTGGGGCGCGGGTCCCTGATGTTCGAGGACCTGGCCGGCGACCGCCAGGCGCTGCAACGCACCACGCTGTGGGTGTACGAGCCGCTGATGACGGTGCAGTACCGGTTCTGGCGCTATGCGGCCTTCCAGCTGGGCTGGGGCTACCGCCTGGTGGCCCGCAGCAAGGGCCTGGACGAGCAGCTGACGGCGCCGATCTACCAGCTGGGCCTGCGGCTCTTCACGCGGGAGGTGATGGAGGACCTGCGGCGGTGAGGGAGGCTGGCGAAGGAGGAAGGAACAAGGAGGTAGAGCCAGGAAGGTCGCCACCGGCAGAGGGTTCGGCGAACAAAGTCGGGAGTCCTTGAAGTAGGGAGTCCTCTGAGTCGGGAGTCTACTGAGTCTGTAGTCTGATGAGTCGTCCGAGAACGCCTGCGCTGAAGCTTCGGCGAACATCGCCGGGAGGCTGAGGCGATCTGACGGCAGCGGTGGATACGAACTCACGCGGAGGGCGCAGAGGACGCAGCGCACTTCCTGATCACCGTCACTGCGAGGCGCTGCGATGGAGTGGTGGGTGGGGCGCCGTGGCAGTCTCCCTGGATCGGGATCTGATCTCTTCCGGGGAGATCGCTTCGGCGGCAAATGCCCGCCTCGCGATGACGTGTTGGGTGGAGCGCGGATCATTTCCTGACCGTCACTGCGAGGCGCTGCGATGGGCCGGTGGGTGGAGCGCCGTGGCAGTCTCCCTGGAGATGGGCTGGACCGCGACGAGAGAGCTCGTATGTACGCGTGCAATACCGACCCGATGCGCAGCCCGACCGAACGACCTACCTTGGTTGTGCCGTGCTGTACCCGAACCCTGCGACCGCACTGATGGCCGGGCTGCTGGCGATGCCGGCGCCCGCCGCGACCGTACTGGAGCACGAGACCCTGGACAGCCTGTTGGAGGTGTTGGAGGAGGGTGCGGAGCTGCAGCGCTGGGTGCCGTACTACCTGGCCATGGGCGACCTGGCGGCTGCGGACTCGGTGATCCAACTGCTCGTGGATGCAGAGGGTGGCGACCCCAGCCTGACCACCCAATTGTACCAATTGCGGTTAAGCGTGCTATCGGGCCTGAACCAGCAGGACCCCGCGTATGTGACGTGGTTGCGGGAGCTGATCGAAGCCGATCCCTATGGTGCCATGGCCCCCAAGGCGCTGCTGCGCCACGTGACCCGGGAGCCCTACATGCGGTGCCCGTGGAAGTTGAATGACGACCTGCCGGGGATAAGGAGCATGGAGACTGGCCAAAGGCTGGAACCGCCGCCACTCCGGATGCACCCGAACCCTGGGAACGGAGACTTCACGATCACGCTGCCGGGCGACCTGACCGTGACGCAGTGCGCCTTGTGGACGACCGACGGCCGGCGAGTGGCTGTGCGCTACAGCGCAGGCCGACTGGATGCCACGGGAGCGGCCCCGGGCACCTACATCGCCGATCTGGTGCTGAGCGACGGACACCGTGAACAGCAGCGCGTGGTGATCCTGCCCCAATGAAACACCGGACCCTGACGACAGTGCTGGCCCTGGCCCTGTGGGCCACCGCGTTGGCTCAGACCCAGCGTTGGATGCGGACGTACGAAGGAAGTGGTGCTGGAAGCACGGACGTGCAAGGAAGTGTGGTGCTATTTGACGACACCACTTACCGAGCCTTGATGATCTGGAATGCAGCCGGAACGGGCTACCTCAAGGCACAAGGGATCGGATCGGCCGGAGACACCTTGCACACACGAACAGTACTATTCCCTGGAACGGCGTTCGGCACGGGTCGAGGCCTGGAGAGTGCTGGAGAGGGTGATTGGTATTGGGCAGGTAGGCAAGCCAACGGCGGAACAACTGGTGATGATGCCGTTCTGGTCCGGTTGAGCAGCTTGGGCGACACCCTATGGACCCGGCGCGTTGGTTGGACGGATTATGATGCCTTCTTCGCTTTGTGCCTCACCGCTGATGGCGGTAGTTGCGCAGCGGGCCTTTCGGTTCAGACCTCCCATCAGTTCCTGCTGGCCCGCTTTGATGGAGCTGGGGATACCCTCTGGACCCGGCGATTGGGGGATGCGCAACGGGCAGAGTCTTGCTACAGCATCGACACCACGCTGGACGGCGGCTTCATCCTCGCGGGCTACAAGGTGCAGAGCGGCGGGCAGTACGACCTGCACGTGATGAAGACGAACACCAACGGGCAGTTGCAGTGGCAGCGGAGCTATGGCAGCCCGTGGAGCGACAACATCGGCTTCGCCACCGTGCTGCGCAACGGGCGCATCGCCCTGGCAGGCGGCGAACGGGTGAGCAGCGGATCTAACATTCGCCCCGTGCTGTACCTGCTGGAGGCCAATGGCGATGAGGTGTGGTCCGTGCCGGACCCGGACCCGCCCTGGTTCGGCGTGTACTTCGCCAAGCCCATTGAGATGGACAACGGCGACCTGGTGGTGAGCGGCGGGCAGACCTTGAACGGGGTGCAGGTGGGCATGCTATCGCGGTTGGACAGCACGGGCAGCCTGTTGTGGAAGCGCTACTACCAGACCACGGACCTGCCCAACTACACCTACGATGTGCGCCGCACGCTGGACGGGGGCTTCATTTTGGCGGGGACGGCCTTTGACAGCGCGCTGGTGAGCCAGGACGCATGGCTGGTGAAGGTGGACAGCTTCGGGTGCCTGGTGCCGGGCTGCCAGGTGTTCGACGCGGTGCTGGAGCAGGTGACGGACCTGCGGGATGCGCTGCGGCTGTGGCCCAACCCCGTTCCGGCGCAGGGGCAGCTGCACGTGGCGATCGACCTTCCAGCGGGATTTGCACCGCGCGGTCCGCTTCGCCTGGCGCTGACGGACGCGGCGGGGCGGCTGGTGCAGGAGCATGCGGTACCGGGCGGTGTTTTAGCGTTCAGCTTTCCTGTTGCCGCACTGCCCTCCGGGCTCTACCATGTGCATCTGCTGGACGGGTCGCGGTGGCTGAGCGGGGGGAAGGTGGTGGTGGAGTGAGGGAGGAAAAGCGGAAAGCGGAAAGCTGAAAGCTGAAAGAAGAGACGACCTGACGGCGATAGTGGGCTCGGCCTCCAGCCTCCAGCTTCCGGCCACCGGCTTCCGGCTTCCGGCCTCCAGCTGCCGAACAGGACCGTGGGATGAGGCGTGCAGGAAGGAAGAAGGAAGAAGGGGGAAGAGCCAGGAAGAAAGAAGGAAGCCTGCGGCAACCGGTAGCACGAGCAGCCCGGGGGATGCGTGGCGATCTCCCTGAGGTGGACGGGTACACGCTCTGATCAAGCCCCCTCCTGAGCAGCGATCGCTCGCTGCTCCCATCAAGGAGGGGCACG
>CALMPI010000018.1 GCA_937872175.1 uncultured Flavobacteriales bacterium
CCGTGAACGGATGCACCGCCAGCGATGCGGTGGATGTGCTCGTGAACCCGCTGCCGGTGGTCAACCTGGGGCCTGACCTGACGCTGTGCCCTGGGACACAGGCCGTGCTCGATGCCACCACAGCGGGCGCCACCTACCTCTGGGACGATGGCAGTACCGCCGCCGCGCGCACCGTGAACGCCGCTGGCACCTACAGCGTGGACGTCACGGTGAACGGGTGCTCCGCGAGCGATGCCATCAATGTGATCGTGAGCAATGCGCTCAACGTGAACCTTGGTCCGGATGTCGCGCTCTGCGCGGGGGACCAGGTCACCCTCGATGCCACAACGCCCGGCGCCATCTACCTGTGGGACGATGGCAGCACCGCCGCCACCCGCACCGTGAGCGCCAGCGGCACCTACAGCGTGGACGTTACCGTGAACGGATGCACCGGAAGCGATGCGGTGGATGTGCTGGTGAACCCCCTGCCAGTGGTCAACCTTGGTCCGGACCTCACGCTCTGCGACGGCGACCAGGTGGCGCTCGATGCCACCGCTCCCGGCGCGACGTATCTGTGGGACGATGGCAGCACCGCCGCCACCCGCACCGTGAGCGCCAGCGGCACCTACAACGTGGATGTGACGGTGAACGGATGCACCGGAAGTGATGCGGTGGATGTGCTGGTGAACCCGTTGCCGGTGGTCAACCTCGGTCCGGACCTCACGCTCTGTGCCGGCGACCAGGTAACGCTCGATGCCACTGCTCCCGGTGCGACTTACCTCTGGGACGATGGCAGCACCGCCGCCACCCGCACGGTGAACGCTGCTGGCAGCTACAGCGTGGACGTGACGGTGAACGGATGCACCGGAAGCGATGCGGTGGATGTGCTGGTGAACCCGCTGCCGGCGCTCAACCTTGGCCCGGACCTCACCCTGTGCCCTGGTGACCAGGTGACCCTGGATGCGACGACCCCGGGCGCCACCTACCTGTGGCACGACGGCAGCACCTCCCCCACGTTCACGGCCACGACCTCGGGCCCGGTGAACTGCACCATCACGGTGAACGGATGCAGCGCTTCGGATGCGGTGCTGGTGAGCCTGAGCCCGGCGCCCGCCGTGGACCTCGGTCCCGACCAGAGCATCTGCGCCGGTGATCAACTGGTGCTGGACGCCACCTGCGCCGGATGCACCTACCTGTGGGACGATGGAAGCACCGCCGCCACACGGCCCGCGTCCACGGCAGGCACCTACACGGTCACGGTCACCGCCAATGGATGCAGCGCCACGGACAGCTTCGTGCTCACCGTGGCACCGGCTCCCGTGGTGGACCTGGGGCCCGATGTCGACCTCTGCCCGGGGCTGACGGCCGTGATCGATGCCACCACACCCGGGGCCACCTACCTGTGGCAGGACGGCAGCACCGGACCCACCTTCACGTCGACCGGACCGGGTGCGGTGGCCGTCACCGTGTCCATCGGCAGCTGTTCGGCGAATGACGGGCTCACCGTGAACGCCCTGGCCGCCCCGACGGTGGACCTGGGCAACGACACCACCCTGTGCCCGGGCGAGCAGCTCACCTTCGACCTCTCCGGTGCGGGCAGCAGCATCGTGTGGCAGGATGGATCCAGCGCATGGACCTACACCACCGCCGTGGCGGGCACGATCAGCGCCACGGTGACCGGCGCCAACGGATGCACCGCCCAGGACGCGGCCGACGTGCTCGTCGCCACCCCTTCGGCCGTGGACCTCGGACCCGATGCCACCCTGTGCGCGGGGAGCACCCTGGTGCTCGACGCCACCCTTCCGGGTGCCACCTACCTCTGGAGCGATGGCAGTTCCGGCGCCACGCTGCCGGCCACGACCAGCGGACTTTACTGGGTGCAGGTGTCCCAGGGCGCCTGTGCGGTCAGCGACACCATCACCCTCACCTTCCTGCCCACGCCGGTGGTCGATCTGGGGCCCGACCTCACCCTGTGCGATGGCACGCCGGCCACCTTCGACGTCACCACACCCGGTGCGAGCTACCTGTGGCAGGACGGTTCCACCGCACCCACCTTCACCACCACCACGGCGACCACCGTGTCCGTGACGGTGACGCTCGGGCCCTGCGCCGCCAGCGATGCGGCGGACATCACCGTGATCCCCGTGCCCACGGTGGACCTGGGACCGGACCAGAGCGTATGCGCGGGCGGCACGGCCAACCTGGATGCCACCCTTCCGGGAGCCACCTACCTGTGGCAGGATGGCAGCACCAGTGCCACCTTCACGGCCAGCACGACCGGGACCTACGCGGTGGTCGTGGACCTGAACGGATGCACGGCGACGGACGCCATGACCCTCACCGTGGTGCCGCTGCCCAACGTGGAGCTCGGCCTGGACACCAGCCTCTGCCTCGGCGCATCGCTGGTGCTGGCGCCGTCCGTGGGCTCCGCTTCGGTGCTGTGGAGCACCGGCAGCACCCAGCCCGCCTTGACGGTGAACGCGTCAGGCACCTATTGGATCGCCGCCACCGCCAACGGCTGTTCCGCCAGCGACACCATCACGGCCACCTTCATCGACCTCAGCGCTGTGGAGCTCGGGCCCGACGTCACGCTCTGCCCCGATGAGGTGCACACCTTCACCGTGAACATCCCGGGGGCCACCGTCACCTGGCCGGACGGAAGCTCCGCGCCCACCTGGACCACCGGGCAGGCCGGCACCGTGTCGGTGACGGTGAGCCTCGGCGGATGCACCCGGCAGGATGCCGCGCTCGTGAGCGTGGTGCCCGTGCCGCAGAACGTCCTCGGCGGTGATGCGGTCCTGTGCGCCGACGATACGCTCCTGCTCGTGGCACCTCCGGGCCTTGTCGGCCTGGGGTGGTCCACCGGCGCCACGGGGGATACGCTGCTCGCCACGCAGCCCGGCAACTACACCCTGTCCGGCACCTTCCAAGGTTGTCCGTTCACGGAGAGCGTGTCCCTGAGCACCGCACCCGATCCGTCGCTGGAACTGGGCCGCGATGTGGAGGCCTGCGAAGGTCAACAGGTGGTGCTCGAGGCCCTCGCGTCGGGCACCGTGCTGTGGAGCACCGGCGCGGAAGGGCCCTCCCTCGCGGTGAACGGACCCGGGCTCTACTGGGCCACCGTGGACGGCGCCTGCGGCAGCGTGTCCGACAGCGTGCACGTGATCCTCGGCGACTGCGGTCCCTACATCTACGTGCCCAACGCGTTCACACCCGACAATGACGGCATGAACGATGTCTTCTCCCCGAGCGTGGAGGGCCACCTGCTGCAGCTCACGCTGGACGTGTTCGACCGCTGGGGCGAGCGCATCGTGACGCGCGAGCTGGGCGACCTCTCGTGGGACGGTACGGTGAACGGCATGCCGGCGCCGGATGGTGTCTATCCCTGGGTGCTGCGCTACAAGGCGATGAGCCGTGATGGCGTGCGGCAGGAACGCCTCACCGGGCACGTGACCCTACTGCGGTGAGGCCGCCACGTCGAAGCCCTCCTCCTTCCAGATCATCCGACCGGCGGAAGGCTTGAAGTAGGCCATGCGCCCCGCCCGCTCCACGCGCACCAGATCGGCGGTGATGGGTTCGACCTTCTCGAACTCGAACGGCACGAGCACCGCCCCCTGCCCGCTCACCGCGCCGCTGCGTCCGCCCTGGAGGGCCACCAGCATGCCGTGCGTCGCATCGGACATCGCCTCGTAGCGCGGCGGGATCACCTCGCGGCCCGTGCTGTCGATGGCGCCCCAGCGCCCGTCGACCACCACCCGCCCCAGCCCGCCCTCCAGCGGCCAGGCCTGGTCGTACTTCGCCTCGGTCACCAGCTTGTGGGTGCGATCGGCATAGGCCCACTTCAGTTTCTTCTTCACGGGCATGAGGCCGTGGGCGTAGCCACCCACGTCCACGTACTGCGCCGGGATGATGAAGCGGCCCGTGCTGTCGATCGCCCCGCGCTTGCCCTTCACCTGCACCTCGGCCACGCCATCGCGGAACTCGCCCCAGGCGATGACCCCTTCCGCTGCCTCCAGCTCCTGCGCCACCACCCACCGCCCCTGGCGGTCCACGTACCCGCACCGATCACCGTCCACCACCAGCGCCGGGCCACCGGCGAAGCTGCCCACATGTGTGTGCACCGGCGCGAGCACCGTGTCGCCGAACGGGCCGATGAGGCCCATGCGCCCGTCGCGCCGCACACGCGACACGCCCCGGTCGAAGCCCTCGATCCAATCGTGCTCGAAGGGCACCACCACCTGGCCGCGGGTGTCGATCGCCCCGCTGCGTCCCGCGCGCTCCACCACCGCCAGGCCGTGGTGGAAGGTGCCCGCCAGGTCGAAGGTGAACGGGATCGCCGTGCCGCCACGCGCATCGATGTAGCCATAGCGCCCCTCCAGCGCGGCGTACGCATGGCCTTCGCGGTATTCGCCGATCTCCTCGAAGCGCATCGGCACCACCAGGGCTCCGGTGCGGTCCATCACCCCCACCCGGCCCGCTCGCTCCACCGTGGCCAGCCCCTCGCTGTACTCCGACACGTCATCGTGCTCCACGGGGATCACCTCCTTGCCGCTCTTGTTCACGGTGCCTGTTCGTCCATCGCGCCCCACCAGCGCCTGACCGTTCCGGAAGGGCTCCACCCATTCGTACGCCGCCTTGATCCGCTCCACGCCCTGGTCGTCGATGAAGCCCCAGGCTCCGCCCCGCCGGAACGGCAGCAGCACCAGGCTGGCCACGCGGTAGTCCTCGCTCAGCTCCTGGATGAAGGGGTAGTCGGGATTCTCCTGCAGGAAGCGCGTGATGGCCGCGGCGTCCAGGTCGCGGACGTAGGTGGCGTACAGTTCGCGCCAGGCGTCAGGCACGCGGTGGTTCGTCGGGTGGGTGGCGATGAACCCGCGCAGCTCGTCGCGCGTGCGGCGTGGGGTGCTCAGCCGGTAGATGGCGTCCTCGGCCTGCTTCACATACGGACTTTCGCCGTGCTGCCCGATGAAGCGGACGTAGGCCGCGATGCTGCTGTCGGCCGTGGCCTCCCGATACACGGCCTCCTCCAGCCGACCGCGGGCCTCGTACACCTGCCGCGCGCCCGGGTAGGCCTCCAGAAAGGCCTGATAGGCCGCCGCGGTGTTGCGCTCACGCGCCTGCTGGAAGGCCAGGTGGTCGCGCACCGCCCGTGCATCGGCGGCCTGCGCCGCGGTGGGGTGGCGCTCCAGGAACCGAGCGTAGCCCTCCAGGGTGTTGGCCGCCCGCGCCTGGTCCCATGCCAGCCCATGCAGGTACGCGCGCTGCCCGGTCAGCGCCTCCTCGTCCACCCCCAGCGGCTTGATCCGGGCCCGCGTGCGTTCGTCGCTCAGCGCATAGGCCGCCTCGGCCCGCACCAGATAGGTGTACGCCGAGTCGGGCTGGTGGAACGGGTTGTCCGCCCGGCCCGCGATCACGCTCAACCCGTACCAGGCCGCCGCCGGCTGCCGGCCCACCTGGGCCTGGAACAGCTGGCGGGCCAGGAAGTAGTTGTACTCCTTGAGCGCCTCGAACGCCTTCTCCAGCTTGCCCGCCGACGCCACCGCCGCCGTCCCCAGCCCCAGCATCAGAACAAGGGCGCGCACCAACCTGTTGTCCATCGGCTTCCAAAGGTAGCCGCACCGCACGCGGACAGCCCCCACCTTTGCCGCACCCCATCCCCAGCCCCCTGTTCATGGACCGGCGCCAGCGGAGGCTCATCCGCATCGAACGGCTGCTCACGCGCCGCAACGCCCGCCTCGCCCTGGTGCTGCTCGTGCTGCTCACCGTGCCGGCCCTCTTCGCCCTGCGCCAGGTGCGGGTGGACTACGACTTCGAGAAGTTCTTCCCCACGGACGATCCGGAGCTGGACCGCTATCTGGCCTTCCGCGAGCGCTTCGGGCACGACAACGAGTACGTGCTCTTCGGCATCGGCCACCGGCCCTCGGTGTTCCACCTCGACCTGCTGCGCCGCGCCGACAGCCTCGCCGCGCGCCTGGCCACGCTGCCCGATGTGCGCCGCGTGCTGTCGCCCACGCGGCTGAAGATGCCACGCTGGACCCCGGCCGGCGTGTTCGAAGTGCCCGTGCTGCGGCTGGACCACGACAGCACCCTGGCCGCCGACAGCGCCCGCCTGTGGCTGGACCCCGTGGCCCGCCCGCTGGTGAACGACCGCGGCGACGCCCTGCTGCTGGTGATGCACACCGAACAGGGCCTCAGCAAGGCCCGCAGTGACAGCCTCCTCAACCGCATCGAGACCGCCGTGGCCGCCAGCGGCCTGCCCGAGGTGCGCATCGCCGGCCGCATCCACGGCCAGCGCCACTACATCGGCCTGATGACCCGCGAGCTCATCACCTTCATGCTCGCCTCGGCCGTGCTGCTGGTCATCTTCCTGTCCATCGCCTTCCGCACCCTCTGGGGCGTGGTGGCCCCCATCAGCGTGGTGGCCCTCACCGTGCTGTGGCAGGTGGCCCTGATGACCGCCTTCGGCAAGCCGCTCAGCATCCTCACCATGCTGCTGCCCACCATCCTCTTCGTGGTGGGCATGAGCGATGCGGTGCACATCATCGAGCGCTACATCGAGGCGTTGCGCGACGGCCATCCCAAGGCCCGCGCCCTGGCCATCACCTTCGACGAGGTGGGCCTCAGCACCTTCATCACCATGCTCACCACCGCCATCGGCTACGCCACCCTGGTCACCAGCGGCATCCGCCCCATGAGCGAGTTCGGCCTCTTCACCGCCATGGGCGTTTTCCTGGCCTACGCCCTGGCCTTCACCCTGCTGCCCGCCGTGCTGCTGCTGATGCCCACGCCCGTGCCCGCCGAACGCACCGTGCGCGCATCGCTCTGGGACCGCGTGGTGCACAGCCTGCTACGCCTGGTGATCCGCCGCCGCCAGGCCATCCTGCTTGGCGCCGGGGCCCTCACCCTGGCCTGTGCCCTGCTCATCCCGCGCATCACGGTGAACAACTTCCTGCTGGAGGACCTGCCCGACAGCGACCCGCAGAAGCAGGGCTTCCTCTGGTTCGAGCAGCAGTTCGGCGGCGTGCGTCCCTTCGACCTCGAGATCACCGTGCGCGATACCGCCCTCAGCGTGTGGGACCACGACGTGCTGCATCGCACGGCCATCGTGCAGGACCATCTGGAACGCAGCTATGGCGTGCGCCACGTCACCAGCCCGGTGACGGTGGTGCGCGCGGCGCACATGGCCCTCAACGGGGGCGACGCCGCCTGGTACCGCCTGCCCGACGACCCCGCCGACACCGAGCGCGCCGCCCGCCTGGCCCGCACCCTGCTCGGCCGACAAGGCCTTTCGACCATCGCCGCAGCGGACGGCCGCACCGCGCGCATGAGCGGCCGCATCATCGACGAGGGCGGCGCCGCCCACCGCCTGAAGAACGCCGCGCTCGACGGCCTCGTGAAGGGCCTCGGCCCCACGCCCGCCGTGGGCTTCCACCAGACCGGCATGGCCTTCCTGATCGACCGCAACAACGAGCGCCTCAGCGAACAAATGCTCCTGAGCCTCGGCCTCAGCTTCCTGCTCATCGCCGTCATCATGATGGTGCTGTTCCGCGAGCCCAGCATGGTGCTCATCGCCCTGCTGCCCAACGTGCTGCCCATGGTGTTCATCGCCGGCCTCATGGGCCTGGTGGGCATCGACCTCAAGGTGAGCACCGCCATCATCTTCAGCAACGCCTTCGGCATCGCGGTGGACGACACCATCCACCTGCTGGGCAAGCTGCGCATCGAACTGGCCAAGGGCCGCGGACTGCCCTACGCCATGAAACGCACCTACCTCAGCGGCGGAAAGGCCGTGATCGTGATGAGCCTCATGCTCTGCGCCGGCTTCATCACCCTCATCGCGTCCGACTTCGCCAGCGTGCACTACATGGGCCTGCTCATCAGCATCACCCTGGGCGTGGCCCTGCTGAGCGAGCTGCTGCTGCTGCCCCTGCTGGTGCTGCTCATCCTGCGCCGCCGGCCCGTGCGCGTGCTCGCGTGAGGCCACCCCTATCTTGGCCCTTCAACCGCCTCCGCCATGCGCCTGCTCTGGCCCCTCTTCGCCGTCCTCGCCCTCGTGCTCGTGGGTGTGGTGCTGCAACGCCGCCACACCCGCCGCAAGCACAAGCACCGCCAATACCGCTGACGCGCCGCATGAACGTGCACAAGGGCGGCCGGCGACGCCTGGCCTTCGCGGAGTTCCTGCATCACCAGAGCACGGGCGGCATCCTGCTCTTCGCTTCGGCCGTGGCCGCCCTGGTGTGGGCCAACGGGCCCTGGAAGGAGGGCTACCACCACCTGTGGGAGCACACCATCACGCTCACCTTCGACCGGTACACCCTCCGCGGCACCCTGCACCACTGGATCAACGACGGCCTGATGGCCCTCTTCTTCTTCGTGGTGGGCCTGGAGCTGAAGCGCGAGGTGGTGGGCGGTGAACTGAGCCGGCCGCGCGATGCCCTCCTGCCCGTGGCCGCCGGCATGGGCGGCATGCTGGTGCCCGCCGCGCTCTACCTGGCCTTCAACCACGTGGGCGAGGCCCACGCCGGCTGGGGCATCCCCATGGCCACGGACATCGCCTTCGCCGTGGGCGTCATGAGCCTCCTGGGCGACCGCGTGCCCACCGGCCTCAAGATCTTCCTCACCACCCTCGCCATCGCCGACGACCTGGGCGCGGTGCTCGTCATCGCCCTCTTCTACACCAGCGACATCAGCCTGCACAACCTGCTGATCGGCGTGGCCTTCCTCGCCGTGCTGTGGGGCGGCAACCGCCTGGGCGTGCGCAACCCCTGGTTCTATGCGCTGTTCGGCATCGCCGGCATGTGGACCGCCTTCCTCCTCAGCGGCATCCACGCCACCATCGCCGGGGTGCTCGCCGCCTTCACCATCCCCGCCGAAACGCGGATGGACGAACCCGCCTTCGTGGCCCGCATCAAACGCCACATCGCCGCCTTCGCCGACCTGGAGCCCAACGGCAAACCCACCCTCAGCGAGGACCAGCTGGAGGTGATCCACCGCATCGAGACCGATTGCGAGCGCGCCGCTACACCGCTGCAGCGCCTGGAGAAGGCCCTGCATCCGCTGGTGGCCTTCGGCGTGATGCCCCTCTTCGCCCTGGCCAACGCCGGGGTGGAACTCCCCGATGACCCACTGGGCGCCATCACCTCGCCGGTGGCCCTGGGCGTGGGCATCGGGCTGGCCATCGGCAAACCGCTGGGCATCGTGCTCACCGTGCTGCTGCTGCTGCGCCTGGGCGTGGGCCGGCTGGGCGCGGGCATCACCCGCGCGCATCTGCTCGGCATGGGTTTCCTCGCCGGCATCGGCTTCACCATGTCGTTGTTCGTGAACGAGCTCGCCTTTGCCGAACCCCTGCTGCGCGAGGAGGCCAAGCTGGGCATCCTGCTCGCCTCCCTGCTGGCCGGCGCGATCGGCTACCTGCTGCTGCGCCGGCTGCCCCCGTCCGCCGCTTGAACCGCGCTGCTGTCCGGCACGCCGTGCTCGAACAGCTGCATCAGCGGATGCGTGTAGGTGCGCATCGGGCTAGGAGCGCAGGGCTGCGGCACACCCGCCCAGGCCGCCAGGGCCGAGCCCGCGGCCACCACCAGCACCAGATGGCGCCAACCGATGTGCGGCGGGTGGAACGGGCGGCGGCGCATGAGGCTGCGAAGGTGAACGCCGCCCCGGCGGCAGTGGCGGACCTTAACAGCCCGATGGCCTTCCTTAACCTTCGTTAACAGCCGCCCGCATCGGTGCCGGTCCGCCGTTGATAAGTCCACCGCCACGCCCCTTGGCCGCCCGGGCCCTTTTGGTAGGTTTGCACGGTCCGGAAAACCCTCCGGCCCAGCGCCCTATCGCCCCAATCCAACGCCCCCATGGCCCAGCGTTACTCCCCGCTCCGATCCCTCCTCCTCGCCACCCTGCCCGCCCTGCTCGCCGCTCCGGTGGTGGCACAGTTGAGCGTGACCACGACGGGATCGCCCTTCGTGATCGATTTCGACAACACCGTGTCCGGTGTGAACAACGGCCAGATCGATGGGACCGGTTTCGTGGTGGCGCCCGCCGCAGGTGACCTGGACGCCGATGCCTGGGCCACGAACGGCATGAGCGATGGCAGCAAAGCCTTCGGCGCAGCGAACACCGCAGGTGACCACGCCCGCGGCATCTCGGCGGGTGGTGTCACCACCGGTGGCTTCTACGCGTTCACCGTTTCCGGGGGGAACAGGGCGCTTGGTGTCCAGCCGGCCGGGTCTGATTGGACGCCAGGCTTTCTCACCCTCCGCGTGGACAACAATACCGGTGCGACCGTGAGTTCCGTGGACGTGAGCTACTTGGTCTATTATTTCAACGACCAAGGTTGGGCCAACAGCTGGAACTTCGAGTGGTCGCTGAACAACCTGACCTGGACGCCGGTGGGCGCGCTGGACCTCACCACGCCTGCGGCGGCCGGCGCAGCGGTCTGGACCTCGAACAGCCGCAGCACCCCCATCAGCAGCCTGAGCCTGGCCAACGGCGCGAGCATCTATCTGCGTTGGAACAGCGACGATGTCAGCGGTTCGGGCAGCCGCGATGAGATCGCTGTGGATGACATCTCCGTAACGATGAACGCCGGCAGCACCACCACCGTCCAGTTCACCGGTACCGCCGCGTCGGTGAGCGAGACGGGCGTGAGCACCACCCTGACGGTGAGCATCACCAACCCGGACGCCACCAACGCCACCACGGTGGATGTGGTGCTCACCGCCGGCACGGCCAGCCGCATCGGCAACTACACCACCCAATCCCTCAACTTCCCCGCCGGCAGCAGCGCCAACCAGACGGTGACCGTGACGCTGACGGACAACGGCGCCTGCGACGGCAACGAGGTATTCACCTTCCAGTTGCAGAACGTGGCCGGCGGCAACAGCGCCACGGCGGGATCGCCCAGCACCTTCAACCTGACGGTGACGGACAACGAACTGCTGACGGACCAGCTCATCGCCCGCCAGGCCTTCGACGGCCTGGGCAGCGACACGTGGGCCATCACGGCCGGTGCCGGCAACATCAGCGCGGCCGCGGGTGGCAGCGACGTGCCGGTGAACCAGCGCATCCTGAGCGGCACCCAGAGCTGGCAGGTGAACAACGGCAACGCCACGCTGGACCTCGGCACCATCGATGTGAGCGCCTACAGCAATGTGGTGATCCGCGCGCGGATGTCGAGCCTCTCGGTGGGCGGCGGGGGCAACGGTGCGGATGCGGCCGACAGTGTGAAGTTCCTTGTGGAACTGAACGGTGCTGGCTTCCCCACCACTGCCGACATCAAGGTGGGTGGGAACAGCAACGCCCACTGGGGCTATAGCACAGGCACCGGCACAGCGAGCACCTCGGCCGGTACGCCCGCCACCTTCGTCCCCGCCGGCGGCGGAGCCCGCACCACGGACGGCTACTCCTTCATCGAGATCAGCATCCCGGGGGGCACCAACACCGTGGCGCTGCGTACGATCGCGTTGAACAACTCGGCGAACGAGGTCTGGGCGCTGGATGATGTGGAAGTGCGTGGCGACCTCTGCCGCCCCATCTACTACACGCGCGCCAACGGCGACCAGACCACCGCTACGTGGAGCACCACACGCACCGGCACGGCCACGGCGGTCACCTTCGACCAGAACGCCACCGCCGTGGTGCAGAACGGCCACACGGTGACCGCCACCGGCGCCGATTGGACGGTGTACGACCTGGATGTGGAAGCGGGCGGCAGCGTGGTGATGGGCACCACCAACTTGGAGCACTACGGCACGGCCCTCACCAACAACAGCAGCTTCACCATCGGCACGGGCGCGGTCACGTTCCGCAACCCCGGCGCGGTGACCCTGGGCGGCAGCGGCACCTACGACCTGTACGACCTCACGGCCAACGATGCCGACGTGACGCTCACCAGCAGCCTGCTGCGCATCCGCCGCACGCTGGACATGACCAACGGCGGCACCTTCAACGCCAACAACACGGGCAACCCGGCCCGCGTGCTGGAGCTGCACAGCGACGCCAGCGGCACCGGCCGCATCGGCCCCATGGGCGCGGGCCCCAGCTTCACCGGCCAGGTGGACATGGAGCGCTATGTGCCCGGCGGCGTCACCAACTGGCGCCTCATCAGCGCACCCACGAACAACAACACCCTCAGCAGCCTGGAGGACGACTTCGTCACCGCCGGCTATCCGGGCAGTGAGTTCCCCCTCTTCGACGATCCCCCCGGCAGCAACATCCTGTGGCCCAGCATCCGCACCTACGATGAGACCGACGGCGGCGCAGCCCTCATCGACGGCCTCACCGGCGCCACCGGCGACAACATGGTGATGGCCATGGGCCAGGGCTTCGCCGCTTGGAGCGGCACCGGCCTGCTCACCACCAGTCCCTTCACCATCGATCTGCGCAGCGGCGTGCGCAACGCCCTCACCCCGCTGAACCTGCCGGTGAGCTACACCAACACGGGCAACGCCACCGTGGACGGCTGGAACCTGGTGGGCAACCCGCTGCCCAGCCCGATCGACTTCAGCCTGCTGGGCCTCACCAACGTGGACAACTACTACTACGTGTTCGACCCCGTGAGCGGCAACAACGCCACCTGGGACGAGGGCCTCGGCCTCAGCATCCCCGGCGGTTCGCTCAACGGCAACATCCAGAGCTTCCAAGGCTTCTGGGTGAAGGCCAACGCCGCCGCCCCCGCGGCGACCGTGGAGGAGACCGACAAGGTGCTCGACCTGAACGGCGGCGGCCTCTTCGGCGGCAGCCAGCAGGGTGCGCCCCCGATGTTCCGCCTCGAACTGAGCAACGCCCAGAACGCCTTCTTCGACGAGGCCGTGGTGCACTTCGGCACTGGCGCCCCCGCCGGCGGTGATGCCCACGACCTCATCAAGTTCACCTTCAGCCATCCCGAAGCGCCGCAGGTGATGACCCGCACCAGCGACGGCGAGGACATGACCCTCAACGCCTGGGGCCCCCTCACCGGCGGCACCAGCATCGAGGTGCCCGTGGACGTGGGCATCACCGGCAGCTACACCCTGCGCGTGTACGACGCCCTGGGCATCATGGGCCAGACCTGCCTCGTGCTGGAGGACCTGCAGACCGGCCAGAGCATCGCCCTGAGCGAAGGCGCCACCTACACCTTCACGGCCGATGCCAACGACCCGGTGCTGCCGGCCCGCTTCCTGATCCACGCCAGCGCTCCGGTGCAGCATAGCGCCACGGACGTCACCTGCCAGGGCGCCGCCAACGGCAGCGCCAGTGCGCTCGGCGCCGGCACCGGCCCGTGGGATTACACCTGGGCCACCGACGGCGGCACCGTGCTGCTCACCCAGTCTCAACTGAACGGCGCCGGCCAGATCGCCCAGCTCCCCGCCGGCGACTACCTGGTGACCGTGAGCAGCCAGGCCGGTTGCGGCGACCTCACGCACGCCTTCACCATCGATGAACCCGCCCTGCTGGACGGCAGCGTGAACGCCTCGGCCACGGCCTGCGCCGCCACCACCGACGGCAGCGTGGACCTCACCGTGATGGGTGGCACCGGGCCCTACACCTTCGCGTGGGACAACGGGGCCACCAGCGAGGACCTCACCGGCGTGGCCGCCGGCATCTACACGGTGACGGTGACCGACGCCAATGGCTGTACCACCGCGCCCCTGCAGGCCACCGTAACCACCGGCAGCGGTCCCAGCGCCGCCTTCCTCCCCAGCGCCACCAGCACCTTCACCGGCGAGCCGGTTGAGTTCTTCAACCTCAGCACCTGGGGCGCGCAAGTGACCTGGGACTTCGGCGACGGCGCCACCAGCACCGACACCGAGCCCATCCACACCTACACCGTGCCCGGTGTGTACACGGTGAGCCTGACGGTGAGCCTCGACGGCTGCACCGCCGTGAGCACCCAGGAGCTCATCGTGGACGTGAGCACCGGCATCGCCCCGGTGGCCGATGACCTGGCCCGCGTGTGGCTGGACGGCACGCATGTGGTGGTGGACCTGCAGCAGCAGCGTGCCCAGGAGGTGGTGATCACCGTGCTCGACGGCGCGGGCCGCGTGGTGGCCGAGCGCCGCACGCGCCTCAGCACCACCCGCGAACGCATCCCGGTTGACCATGTGGCCGACGGCGTCATCCTCGTCCGCCTGATCACGGCCGAGCAGGGACGCACCTACAAGCTGCCCCTGGCCCGCTGATCCGGAACACACCTCTTGCGCGAAGCCTCCCCTCGGGAGGCTTCGTGGCTTTGTGGGGGCACGCGTCATCGCGAGCCGGTCCCGGAGGGCCGGCGTGGCGATCTCCCTTGTCAATGATCAGAGCACTTCCGGGGAGATCGCTTCGCCTGCAAAGCCAGGCTCGCGATGACGTGTTCGGAAGGGCGCGGAGCAATTCCAAACCGTCATCGCGAGCAGCACGAAGGGATGCGTGGCGATCTCCCTGGCCAATGATCCGATCCCTTCCGGGGAGATCGCTTCGCCCGCAAAGCCGGGCTCGCGATGACGTGTTCGGAAGAGCGCCCCCCCCGAACCGTCCGCGCGCCCCGCTGTTCCTTTGCACCCCATGCGCCGCACCATCCTGGTCCTCGTCATCACCGTCGTGCTCGTGCCGGTGGTGTCCTACTTCGCCGACGCCCCGCTCACCGCGCTGCAACGCGACACCCTGGGCCTGCTGCTCCGCCTCTACCTCATCACCGCGCTGGCCACCTGGGTGGTGGCCGAGCTCACGCGCAACTGCAGCCAGGTGGACAAGCTGTGGAGCCTGATGCCGCCGGTGTACGCCTGGGTGATGGCCGATGCGGCCGGCTACACCCCGCGCGCGCTGCTGATGGCCGCCCTGGTGACCGCCTGGGGGCTGCGCCTCACTTACAACTTCGGCCGGCGCGGCGGCTACAGCTGGCGCTTCTGGAGCGGCGAGGAGGACTACCGCTGGGAAGTGCTGCGCCGCAACCCCATCCTGTCCAACCCCTGGGTGTGGCGCCTGTTCAACCTGGGCTTCATCTCCCTCTACCAGATGGGCCTGGTACTGCTCTTCACCCTGCCCATGCTGCTGGTGGTGGACACCCCGGGCGCGCTGGGCCTGGCCGATGGCGTGCTCGCTGCCGCCATGCTCGCCTTTCTGGTGATCGAGACCCTGGCCGACCAGCAGCAGTGGGACTTCCAGCGCGAGAAGCACCGCCGCCTGAAGGCCGGCGAACCCCTCACCGGCCGCTACGCGGAAGGCTTCGTGCACGATGGCTTGTGGGCCCTCGTGCGCCACCCCAACTACATGGCCGAGCAGGCCCAATGGCTCGTGTTCTACGGCTTCAGCGTGGTCGCCACCGGGCGTTGGATCAACTGGAGCCTGTGCGGCGCGCTGTTGCTCGTGCTCCTCTTCCAGGGCAGCGCCGACTTCAGCGAAGGCATCAGCGCCGGCAAGTACCCTGGCTACCGCAACTACCTGGCCCGCGTGCCCCGCTACCTGCCTTGGCCGCGCCCCCGCGGGTGATCCAAGCTGCGTCCCATCTGTGTCCATCCGTGTCCATCTGCGGTTCCCACCTTGCGCCCCCCCCTGGATGAAGTGAGCTGTGTTCATCCGTGTCCATCCGGGTTCCCTCCTCGCGAACCGCGCCTGGTGAAGGGATCTGTGTCCATCCGAGTTCATCCGTGGTTCCCTCCTTGCGAACCGCGCACAGTGAGCGCATCTGTGTTCATCCGTGTCCATCTGTGGTTCCCTCCTTGCGAACCACCCCGGATGATGTGATGTGTGTCCATCCGTGTCCATCTGTGGTTCTCACCCCGCCTGAACCACCCCGGATCGCCGTACACTCGCGGTAGATGCGCACCCCTCTCCTCGCCCTCCTCGTGGTGGTCGCCGCGCCCCTCGCCGCGCAGGACGTCACCGCCTTTCTGGACTACCGCGACCGGCTGGTCGTGTTCGACCGCGGCAGCTTCAGCGTGGTGGAGGGCGTGCGACCCGCCGCCTATCAGGTGGGCGGCAACTACGTGGCCTACCTCAACGCCATCGGCGATCTGAAGCGCCACGCCAACGGCCGCAGCACCACCCTCGACCGTTCCACCGGCGCGCAACTGGCCGTCACCGACCACCTGCTGGGCGTGAAGGTGGCCACCGCCCTGAAGCTGCACGACGGCCGCGAGCTGCGCACCCTGTGCATCAACACCGGCCCCTACGTGGTGGAGGACAGCCTGGCGGCGTGGGTGGACGAAGCGCAGCGCACCATCCACATCTGGTACGATGGGCGCGACGAGGTGCTGGCGGACGGGCTGGCCATCGGGGCGGTGCAGGACTGGAAGAGCGGCGACAACCTGCTGGCGTGGGTGAGCACCATCGAACGCCGCTTCCGCATCTTCCACCGGGGCGTGGTGTACGACGCGGCCGACGTGTACGACGCCGGCATCGACTTCCAGGCCGGTGCCGACGTGGTGCTCTACCTCGATCCGCAGGGCAACGGACTGAAGGCCTTCCACAAGGGCAACTTCTACGACCTGGACCCCATCGCCCCGCAGCGCTACGCGGTGGGCAAGGGCATCGCGGCCTGGCTGGACCGCACCGGCGCGCTGAAGGTGCTGGAGGACGGCCAGATCTACACGGCCACGGACTTTGCCCCCACGGAGTTCCACGTGCGCGACAGCCTGGTGGTGTTCCGTGACCAGGACATGCTGAAGGTGTTCCAGGCCGGCCGCGTGCATGAGGTGGAGCGCTACTGGCCCGAGCGGTGGGACGCCAGCTGGGGCATGCTGGCCTACACGGCGGTGGACGGCACGGTGCGCGTGTGGCGCAAGGGCCGCGGCGAAGTGGCGTTGCGCGAGCGCACCGCCACCGGCTTCAACCTGCAGCGCGGCATCCTCACCATCACCATGCCGCTGAACGCCGTGCGCATCTGGTGGAAGGGCCGGGTGTACACCCAATGAGCGATGCGCCATCCGCTTCCCTCGGGTGAGTACGATGCGGTGGTGATCGGGGCCGGCATCAGCGGCCTCACCTCCGCGGCCATCCTGGCGCGGGCCGGGCTGAAGGTGTGCGTGCTGGAGATGGACGCCCGCCCCGGCGGCTACCTCGCCGGCTTCCGCCGCAAGGACTTCCGCTTCGACAGCGCCATCCACTGGCTGAACCAGTGCGGCCCGCGCGGCTACGTCACCCGCGTGTTCGACCTTATCGGCCGCGACCACCCCGTGGCCCGTCCGCAGCGGCGCATCCGCCGCTGGAAGAGCCCCTCGGTGGACCTGCTGCTCACCGACCGCCCCGATGACCTCAAGGCCGAGCTCATCCGCCGCTTCCCCCACGAGCGCGCCGGCCTCGAGCGCTTCTTCCGCGATGCCTGGAAGCTGGGCCGCTCCTTCGACCGAAGCAGCGGCCTCATCCGCGCGCAGGAGACCATGGGGCCGCTGGAGCGCGCCGCCTACCTGCTGCGCCGCCTGCGCTTCGCCCTGCCTTTCATCAAGCACCTGGGCTACCAGGGCGATACCGGGGTGAAGAAGGGCCTGGACCGCTACTTCACCGACCCCGGCCTGCACAAGCTCTTCAGCAGTGAGCAGGAGCTGCTGGCCTGCCTGGTCCCCATCGGCTGGGCCTACTTCGGCGACTACCAGAGCCCGCCCAAGGGCGGCAGCCAGGTGTTCCCCGAATGGCTCGCCCACGTGGTGACGCGCCTGGGCGGCGCCCTCCACTACCGCTGCCGCGTGACGCGCATCCTGCTGGAGGGCGGCCGCTGCGTGGGTGTGGAAGGCGAGCAACGCGGCGCCCCCTTCACCGTGCGCGCCACACAGGTGATCGCCGCCTGCGACGTGGAGACGCTCTATGAGCGCATGCTGCCGCCGGAGGTGGTGCCCGAAACGCTGAAAGCGAAGCTCCGCGACGCCGTGCTCTACAGCAGCTCGGTCACCGTGTCGCTGGGGCTGGACGTGCCCGCCGAGCACTTCGGCCTCGACGAGGAGCTCATCTACCTGCACCGCGACGATGTGCCGCGCGATGCGCACGGCGGCACGGACCCCGCGCAGAGCGGCATCAGCATCCTGGCCCCCAGCCTGCGCGACAAGAGCATGGCGCCGCCCGGCATGGGCACCCTCACGCTCTACATCCCCGCGCTCTTCACCGACCACGATACCTGGGCCACGGAGCGCGACGCCACAGGCGCCCTCGTGCGGGGCGAGGCCTACGAGCGGCTGAAGCAGCGCGTGGCCGATGCGCTGATCGACCGCGTGGAGCGGGCGCTGGCGCCGGGCCTGCGCAGCCACATCGTGTACTGCGACGTGGCCACGCCCATCACCCACTGGCGCTACACCGGCAACCGCTTCGGCAGCATGATGGGCGCCAAGCCCGGCAAGGAGAACTTCAAGGCCGGCATCGCGCACTACCGCACCCCCGTGCCCGGTCTCCTGCTGGGCGGCCACTGGGCCGACCTCGGCGGCGGCGTGCCCATCGCCGTCAAGTCCGGCGTCAACACCGCCCTCATCGTGCTCAAGGACACGGGCCACCCCGCCTTCGCCACCTGGCGCGATTACCTGGACAAGGGCCTCGACGTGGAACGCGTGCGCACGGGGCCGGGGCTGGTGCCCTATGCCGAGGACTGGGTGCGGACGCCCACACCGGCGGAGAAGCGGGCCCTGCGCGGCGACGTGGACCCCGACGGGGAGGAGGCGTGATCAGCCCAGCACGTCCTTGCGCGACACGTCCACCACGAAGCGGCCGCGGAGGAACTTGCGGCCCAGCAGCACCTGGTGCTTCATGTCGCTGCGGTCGAACAGCGTGAACTGGGTGCGCACCACGTGGCCGTTAAGCCGCACGCGCGTGCTGATGAGGTAGCGGCGCGTGGTCTGGCCCGTGCTGCTCTTCACCGTCACCCGCTGGAAGCGCTTGAACAGCTTGGTGCGCCGCCGACCGCCCATCTGGAAGGTGACGGCCAGCACCGGGATGCCGTCCACCACCTTCCTGCGCACCCGCTGGTAGTGCAGGGCGCTGCGGTACGCGCCGGTATCGATCTTGGCCTGCACGCGCGCGATGCCCAAGCCGGGCAGGGCGATGTGTTCCAGCCGGCCGATGGTCACCAGCGAGCGCTTGGCCATGGCGCGAAGGTGGCACCGGTCGCCGGGCGGGGCGGCGCCGGACGGGCGGAAGTTCCCATGCGCCCCTGTTGATGGGTGTGGCACGACCCTTGCCGGACGCCGCCGCGCGGGCCCCGGCCGTCATGCACCTGACGGAAGGCAGTGCGCCGCACCGGAAAAGAACCCCACCTTTGCATCCAACCCCAACGACAACGCCCGCGCCGGGCCTGCGGCGCACGACCATGAAGAACCTCCACACCCTGAGCCTCGCCGCCGCCCTCGTGCTGGGCACGGCCGTCCACGCCCAGACCCCCGCCCGCAACGCCTCCGGCGCCCCCGTGCCCATGGAGAGCTATGGCAAGGCCATCACCCCGGACGGCGCCATCAGCGCCTTCGACCTGATGGACCGCATGAAGGCCAGCGAGACCGTGACCGCCAAGGTGGCCGTGGAGGTGCTCACGAGCTGCGCCAAGAAAGGCTGTTGGATGGACGTGGCCCTGCCCAATGGCGAGGTGATGAAGGTCCGCTTCGTGGACTACGGCTTCTTCGTGCCCACGGAGGGCCTCACCGGCAAGCGCGCCATCATGCAAGGCGTGGCCAGCAAGGAGGTGATCGATGTGGCCACCCAGCGCCACTACCTGGAGGACGCCGGCAAGAGCAAGGAGGAGATCGAGAAGATCACCGAACCCAAGATCGCCTACACCTTCCTGGCGGACGGCGTGCTGATCGGTGACTGATCACGCAGTGAACGATCGGGTGCGGCCCGGAGCGATGCTCCGGGCCGTGCTGTTGGCGGCCGTGCTGACCGCGCCGCCGGACGCGCACGGCCAGCGTGCGCACACCCTCGACCCCGGGCGCGAGGCCGCCTTCGTGGGCGCCGGCCTGCTGCTGAACGGCACCGCCCTGCTGCTGCCCGCCGATACCGCCGGCCTCTGGGCCCGGCACAGCGTGCGTGACCGCGCCACGCTGCCGGCCTTCGACCGGGGGGCCGCCTTCCGCTGGTCGCCCCCGGCCCACCAGGCCAGCAACATCCTCTTCGCCTCGGCCCTGATGCTGAGCGCGGTGGGGCCGGTACTGGCCTACGCTGACGACGGTCCCGGGGTGCCCGCTGCGATCGTGGGCGAAACCTTCCTGCTCTCCGCCGGCCTCACCAGTGTGGTGAAGGCCGTCACCAACCGTCCGCGGCCGCTGGTGTTCAACCCCGACGCGCCGATGCACGAGCGGCGCGAGCGCGACGCCTTCCGCTCGTTCTGGAGCGGGCACGCGGCCAACACGGCGGCGCTGACGGTGAGCGCGGCGATGCTGGTGGACCGCGCCGATGTGGACCCCGCGGTACGCACCACCACCTGGGCGGGCGCCGTGGCCGTACCTGTGCTCATGGGCTGGCTGCGCGTGCGGGCCGGGAAGCATTTCCCCACGGACGTGTTGGCAGGTTGCCTGGCCGGGGCCGTGGTGGGTTGGGCGGTGCCCTACTTTCACCGCCCCGAGAACCAGCCCTGATCCATGTCCGCCGCCCCCCGCTTCGCGCTCGCCGTCCATGGCGGCGCCGGCACCATCGCCCGCTCCGAGATGAACCCCGCCCGTGAGAAGGCCTACCGCGACGGGCTGGAACAGGCCCTGCGCCAGGGCGGTGCGGTGCTGCGCGAGGGCGGCAGCGCGCTGGACGCCGTGGAGGTCGCCGTGCGCAGCCTGGAGGACTGCCCGCACTTCAACGCCGGGCGCGGCGCCGTCTTCAATGCCGACGGCCAGCACGAGATGGACGCCTCGGTGATGCGCGGCGACACCCTGCAGGCCGGCGCCGTGGCCTCCGTGCAGAACGTGCGCAACCCCGTCACCCTCGCCCGCCGCGTGATGGAGAAGAGCCCCCACGTGCTCCTCAGCGGCCTCGGCGCCTTCGAGTTCGCCCACAAGGAGAAGATCCTGCTGGAGGACGACCAGTACTTCTTCGACCAGTTCCGCTACGAGCAGTGGCAGCGCACCAAGGGCACCGATGCTTACCAGCTGGACCACAGCGACGGGGAGCACAAGTACGGCACCGTGGGCGCCGTGGCGCTGGACGTGCACGGCCACCTGGCCGCTGCCACCAGCACCGGCGGCATGACCAACAAGCGCTGGATGCGCATCGGCGACAGCCCCCTCATCGGTGCGGGCACCTACGCCAACGACGCCACCTGCGCGGTGAGCTGCACGGGCCATGGCGAGAGCTTCATCCGTGCCGTGGCGGCCCACGATGTGCACGCGCTGATGGCCTACAAGGGCCTCTCGCTCGCCGAGGCCGTGCGCGTGGTGGTGCACGACAAGCTGCCCCCGCTGGACGGCGATGGCGGGTTGATCGCCGTGGACCGCGCCGGCCACGTGGTGCTCGACTTCAACTGCACCGGCATGTACCGCGGATGGCTTGCGCCCGATGGCACGCCGGTGACGGCGATCTTCAAGGACTAGGTCCGTTCATCCACGGGAGGGACCGGTCGCCCATGCAGGGCGGGGCGGTGCCGTTGGCCGTGCCATCTTTGCCCCACACCCTGAACCGACCATGAAACGCCTTCCCCTTCTCATCGGCCTCGGCGCCATCGTCCTCATCGCCCTGTGGGCCATGGGCTTCTACAATGGCACCGTGGGCCTCAATGAGGACGTCACCAAGCAGTGGAGCAACGTGGAGAACGCCTACCAGCTGCGCGCCGACAAGACCAAGAACCTGGTGGAGATCGTGAAGGGCGCCGCCGACTTCGAGAAGGAGACCCTCACCCAGGTGGTGGAGGCCCGCGCCAAGGCCACCAGCACCACCATCGACCCCAGCAACCTCAGCCAGGAGCAGATCAACCAGTTCCAACAGAGCCAGGACCAGTTCAGCAGTGCCCTTTCGCGGCTGATGGTGGTGGTGGAGCGTTACCCCGAGCTGAAGGCCGTGAAGGGCTTCCAGGATTTCCAGGCCCAGTACGAGGGCATGGAGAACCGCATCGGGGTGGAGCGCCGCAAGTACAACGACGTGGCGCGCAACTTCAACACGCGCATCAAGCGCTTCCCGGGCAACCTGCTGGCGGGGATGTTCGGCTTCGAGGCCAAGGGTTACTTCGAGGCCCAGGAGGGCACCGAGAACGCGCCTGACATCTCCTTCAAGTGAGCCAGGCCGCAGCGGTGACCGACGACGACCTCCTCGCCGAGCGCTTCCTGACCCCCACGGAGCGCGAACGGGTGAAGGCCGCCATCGCCCAGGCGGAGCACGCCACCAGCGGTGAGCTGCGCGTGCACCTGGAGGACCGCTGCGAGGAGGATGTGCTGGACCATGCCGCCTTCATCTTCGACGAGCTGGGCATGCACCGCACCGCCGCCCGCAACGGCGTGCTCATCTACGTGAGCGTGGGCGACCACCGGCTGGCGGTGATCGGTGACGCCGGCATCAACGCCGTGGTGCCGCCGAACTTCTGGAACGATGTGCTCGGCCTGCTGCGCCTGCACTTCGCGGCGGGCCGCCATGCCGAAGGCCTCTGCGAAGCGGCGCACATGGTGGGCCAGAAGCTGAAGGCCCACTTCCCACGCCGGCACGACGACCGCAACGAACTGTCGGACGACATCAGCATCGGATGAGGTTCCGCCTGCTGCTGATCCTGCCCGCGCTCGTCGCCTGCCTCACCGCACCCGCGGCGCAGGACGACCCGTGCCTGCCCAAGGCCCCGGACCGCGCGCAGCAGGACCGGCTCGTGTTCCAGCTCGCGCCCCTGCTCAACGAGAGCGAGCAGGAGCGCCTGGACCGGAAGCTCACGCGCTTCGCCCAGGAAACGAGCAACCGCATCCTGGTGCTGGTGGTGGACACGCTCTGCGGCTACCCGGAGAGCGACTATGCCTTCGCCATCGGCGAGTCGTGGGGCATCGGCGCCACGGGCTTCGACAACGGCGTGGTGGTGCTCATCAAGCCCACCGGACCGCCCGGGCAGCGCAAGGTCTTCATCGCCACCGGCTACGGCCTGGAGGGTGTCATCCCGGACCTCACCTGCAAACGCATCGTGGACAACGAGATCATCCCGCGGTTCAAGCAGGGCGAGTACTACGCCGGGCTGGACAAGGCCACCGACGTGTTGATGGGCCTGGCCAAGGGCGAGTTCGACCACGCCAGCTACGACAGCCGCAAGGTGCCCTGGCCGGTGTTCGTGGTGATGGGCCTGGTGTTCCTGGTCATCATCCTCGGCCTGCGCAGCGGCGTGAAGCGCTATGCGCGCACCAACAGCGTGGACTTCTGGACGGCGCTGTGGCTGATGAACCAGGCGAGCAGGCGGCACAGCGGACGCTGGGGCGGCTTCACCGGTGGAGGCGGATGGGGCGGAGGTGGTGGTGGCGGCTTCGGCGGCTTCGGCGGCGGCAGCTTCGGCGGCGGTGGTGCGGGCGGAAGCTGGTGATCCATGAGCTACTCGAAATGGATCGCGGGCGGACTGGGTTGGGCCTTCGGTGGTCCCATCGGCGGCCTGGTGGGCTTCGCCGTCGGCGCCTTGGTGGACGGCCTGCGGGGCGGTGAGGCCCCTCCCGAGCCCGAGCAGCCCCGCGTGCATGCGCACAGGCCTCGGCCCGGCACCACCACGCGGGGCGACCTGGCCCTGAGCCTCGTGGTGCTCACCGCCGCTCTGATGAAGGTGGACGGCCGCGTCACCCGCGCCGAGCTCGACCTGGCCCGCGCCTTCTTCCGCAAGCACTTCGGCGAGCCCCAGGCCCAGCAGCTGCTGCTCGTGCTCCGCGAGGTGCTCAAGCAGCACATCGACCTGCCCGGCGTGTGCGACCAGGTGCGGCGCCACATGCCCCACGCCGCCCGGTTGCAGCTGATCCACTACCTGGTGGGCCTGGCCCATGCCGACGGCGCCGTGAGCCGCGCCGAGGTGGACCTCATCCGCCGCATCGCCCACCTGCTCAACGTGAGCGACAAGGACCTGGAGAGCATCAGCGCCATGTTCGGCCGCACCGACCTCACCCAGGCCTACCGCATCCTGGAGGTGGATCCCGCGGCCAGTGACGACGAGGTGAAGAAGGCCTACCGCCGCATGGCCATGAAGCACCACCCGGACAAGGTGGGCACCATGGGCGAGGAGGTGCAGCGCGCCGCCGCCGAGAAGTTCAAGAAGGTGCAGGAGGCCTGGGAGCGGGTGCGCAGCGCGCGCGGCCTCGCCTGATGCGGTGGACCGCTCCGAACGATCGGTCTATCTTCGGCATCGATCTTGTCTCCCCCGCACCCATGAAGCACCTGATCGCAGCCGCCCTGATCCTGGCGGGCACCTTCGGCGCCAACGCCCAGAAACACGTGTACGAGGACCTGCTGGTGCTCTACGTGGATGAGAACTACGAGAAGTGCCTCGGCAAGGCGGAGGGCTACACCCTGAACGACAACACCAAGAAGGACCCCCTGCCCTACCTGTACATGAGCATGTGCCTGTACGAGATGAGCAAGATCGAAAAGTACCAGGCCGACTACCCAAAGGCCGCCCGCGATGCCGTGAAGTGGGCCGAGAAGTACCGCAAGAAGGACAAGAACAAGGAGTTCTTCAGCAACTACGAGGACTACTGGGCCGACCTCAACAAGATGAGCATGGAACAGGGGGAGAACTTCTATGAGGAGGGCAGCTACAGCAAGGCCAAGAGCCTGTTCGATGGCATGGTGGGCTACTATCCGGAAAACCCCGGCGCTTGGATCATGCTCGCCCTGAGCCAGTACAAGAGCAACCTCGTCAAGGAGGGCGACCTCAGCATGAAGGAGTACGCCAAGGCCGCGTTGAACGCCGACACCGGTTCGCTGCCCGAGGACCAGAGGAAGCTGCTGAAGAACGCGCTGATCCGCTACTCGGAGTTCCTCAACACCAAGGGCATGCGCGACAGCGCCCGCAGCACCATCGCCCTCGGCAAGGAGCACTTCATGGAGGACCCCGATTTCAAGCTCCAGTACGAGGAGCTGAACTGAACGGGCGTTCCCTTCCCTTCCACTTCCTCACACGTCATCGCGAGCCCGGCTTTCCGGGCGAACCGATCTCCCCTCCACACGTCGTCATCGCGAGCCCTGCTTTGCGGGCGAAGCGATCTCCCCGGAAGGGATCGGATCACTATTCAGGGAGATCGCCACGCATCCCTCCGAGCTGCTCGCGATGACGGTCGGGGCACATGAGCACATGGTCACATGGAGCACATGGTCACGACCTGTCCCGCCTCAGCGGGATGCGCACATGCCCCCCCTCCCGCCGTAGCTTGGCGCCATGCGCCTGAGCCTGGTCGCCGTTCTCCTGCATGTGGTGCAGCTCGCCGCAGCGGGCAGCGGCCTGCAGGAGGTGAGGGACTTCGGTCCGGACCCGGGCAACCTGCGCATGTTCGTGCACGGCACGCCGGGCACCGAGGCCGAGCGCCGGCCCTTGGTGGTGGTGCTGCACGGCTGCACGCAACGAGCGCGCCGCATCGCCGCCCTCAGCGGCTGGAACGACCTGGCCGACCGCGCCGGCTGCCTGGTGCTCTACGTGCAACAACGGCCCATCAACAACAGCCTGCGCTGCTTCAACTGGTTCCGGCCGGACGACATCCTGCCCGAACAGGGCGAGGTGGGCTCGGTGACCAGCATGGTACGCCACGCGGTGGAGCACCTGGGCGCGGATCCGAAGCGCGTGCACCTCTACGGCGTGAGCAGCGGCGGCGCGCTGGCCGCGGCCCTGATGGCCTGCGCACCCGACCTCTTCGCCCACGTGGCCATCTTCGCCGGGGCCCCTTACCGCGCCGCGAACAGCACGTTGGACGCGCGGCTGGTGATCCGCGACCCGCGCGTGCTGCCGCCGGCCACCTGGGCCGAACAGGTGACGGCCCTGCACCCCGACCGCAGCGCCCCCTACCCGCCCCTGCTGGTGCTGCACGGCACACAGGACAAGGTGGTGGACTTCGGCCACGGCCTGGCGCTGGTGGCACAGTGGACCGCCGTGGCCGGTACGGACTCGGTGCCCGATGCGGTGGACCCGGCGTTCCGCGGGCTGCCGGCCGTGGAACAGCGCATCTACACGGCCGGTGATCGCACGGTGGTGACGCTCTACCGCTTCGAGGGGCTCGGGCACCAGCTGCCCATCGACCCGGGCGACCGGCCCCACCAGGGCGGGCGGCGCAGCTGGGTGAGCCGCGACGTGGACCTGCACAGCACCTGGCTTGTGGCGCAGGCTTTCGGGCTGGTCCAGTGAGACCTACACGTGCCGCTCGATGAACTTCACGATCTCGCCGGCGATGTCCTTGCCGGTGGCGCCCTCGATGCCCTCCAGGCCGGGCGAGCTGTTCACCTCGATCACCAGCGGGCCTCGGTCGCTCTGCAGCATGTCCACCCCCGCCACATGCAGGCCCAGCGCCTTGGCGGCCTTGATGGCGGTGACCTCCTCCTCGTGGGTGAGCTCGATGAGCTGCGCGGTGCCGCCCCGGTGCAGGTTGCTGCGGAACTCGCCCTCCTTGCCCGTGCGCTTCATGGCGCCCACCACGCGGCCGTCCACCACGAAGGCCCGGATGTCGATGCCGCGGCTCTCCTTGATGAACTCCTGCACGATGACGCGCGCTTTGAGGCTGTTGAAGGCCTCGCACACGGCGATGGCGGCCTTCTTGGTGTCGGCCAGCACCACGCCCAGGCCCTGCGTGCCCTCCAACAGCTTGATGATGCATGGCGCCCCCCCAACGCTGTCCACGATGCTGCCCACGTCCTTGCTGTAGTTGGTGAACACCGTCTTGGGGATGCCCACCCCGCTGCGGGTGAGGATCTGCATGCTGCGCAGCTTGTCCCGGCTGCGCACCAGCGCCTGGCTCTCGGTGGTGGTGAACACCTTCATCATCTCGAACTGCCGCACCACGGCCGTGCCGTAGAAGGTGACGCTGGCGCCGATGCGGGGAATGATGGCATCCACATCGGATAGGGGCTGGCCGGCGTAGATCACCTGCGGATTGCGCCGCTCGATGAGGATGTCACACTTCACGTGGTTGACCACGCGCGCGATGTGGCCGCGCTTCTCGCAGGCCTCGACCAGCCGGCGGGTGGAGTAGAGCTTGCTGTCGCGCGAAAGGATCACGATGTTCATGGCCGGGCGAGGGTGCCCAAAGCTAGAGGGGGGCCTGTGCTCCCACCATGAAGCGCGCATGAAAAAAGTGCGGTGCGACCGGGCGTACCTTGGCGCCCGATGGACCTGGCGACCCTGCGGCGCGATCCGCTCACGGCCCTCACGCTCATCGCCCTGGTGCCCCGCCTGCTGGCCGCCCTCTTCAGCGCCGGTTACTTCGCCCACGACGACCACTTTCTGGTGATCGAGCCCGCCCAGAGCTGGGTGGACGCGGCCGACTACAACACCTGGCTGCCTTGGAACCAGGGAAGCGACGCCACCCCCAGCGGCCACAGCTTCGTGTACGTGGGCCTGCACTACCTGCTCTTCCGGCTGCTGGCCGCCCTGGGTGCCACCGACCCCGAGGCGAACATGGTGCTGGTGCGCCTGCTGCACGCCCTGTGGAGCCTGGTGGTGGTGCGCGCCGGGTACCGCATCGCCCGCCGCCTCGGCGGTGAACAGGTGGCGTGGAACGCGGGGCTGCTGCTCGCCCTCTTCTACTTCATGCCCTTCCTGGCCGTGCGCAACCTGGTGGAGGTGGTGTGCATCCCCTTCCTGATGCTGGCGGCCTGGCAGCTGGTGAAGGACGAGCGGCCCGCCCCGCGCGCCATCCTGCTCGCCGGCGTGTGGATCGGCCTTGCCATCAACATCCGCTTCCAGACCATCTTCTTCGCCGCCGGGCCCGGCCTGGTGCTGCTGGCGATGCGCCGCTGGGCCGATGTGCTGCGGTACGGCGCGGGCGTGCTGCTGCCCCTGGTGCTGCTGCAGGGCGGCATCGATCTCTTCATCTGGGGGCGCCCCTTCGCCGAGATGACCGAGTACGTGCGCTACAACCTGGCCAACACCACCACCTACTTCGATCAGCCGTGGTACAACTACCTGCTGCTGCTGGCGGGCATCTTCATCCCCCCGCTCAGCCTGGCGGTGGTCTTCGGCCTTTTCCGCCGGGCGCGGCCCTGGCTCCTCTGGCTGCCGGTGATGCTCTTCCTGGCCGTCCACTCGTGGTTCCCCAACAAGCAGGAGCGCTTCCTATTGCCCATCGTGCCGCTGGCCTTCGTGCTGGGCTTCACCGCCTGGGAGGCCTTCCGCGCGGGCTCGGCCTGGTGGCAGGCGCGGTCCGGCTTGTGGCGCGGAGCGATGCGCTTCACCTGGGGCCTCAACCTGGTGCTGCTGGCGGTGATCACCTTCACGACCAGCAAGCGCAGCCGCGTGGAGGCCATGCTGGCCCTGCGCCAGGGACCGCCGGTGCACGGGCTGGTGGTGGACGACACCGTGGAGCACGAGCCCCCCTGGATGCCCATGTACTACCTGGGCCGGTGGCAGGCCAGCCAGCTGCCCTACGCCGACCCCGCCGAGGACCTGGCCGGCCTCATCGCCCGCCTGCCCGCCGACCAGCGGCCCGACGCGGTGCTCTTCATCGGACAGGAGGACCTGGACGCCCGCAAGGCCCGCATGACCGCCCTGCTGGGACCGCTGCAGGGCGTGGCCGTGGCCGAGCCCGGGCTGGTGGACCGCGTGGTGCACTGGCTCAACCCCGTGAACCGCAACGAGACCATCACGGTGATGCGCACCGTGCCGCAGTGAGGCGCCGGATAACTTCGCCCCCGCTTTCCCCCCATGATCGACCTTTCGCAGCTCGACCCCTCGGTCTTCCTCACCGCGCACGGCTGGATCGCCCTCGTCTGGCTCACGGTGATGGAGATCGTGCTGGGCATCGACAACATCATCATCATCTCGATCCTCAGCGGCGAGCTGCCCACCAAGGAACAGCAACGCAAGGCGCGTCGCATCGGCCTGGCCCTGGCGATGATCACCCGCGTGCTGCTGCTGCTCAGCCTCAGCTGGGTGATGAGCCTCAAGGACCCGCTCTTCGCGGTGATGGACCACAGCGTGAGCGGGCGTGACCTTGTGCTGATCCTCGGCGGCCTTTTCCTGATCTACAAGGCCACTGTGGAGATCCACGCCAAGGTGGAGCACAAGCGCGAGAAGGAGAGCGCCACCCGCAAGGCCGCCCGCATGGCCGGCATCATCGCCCAGATCGTGCTCATCGACATCGTGTTCTCGCTGGACAGCGTGATCACCGCCGTGGGCATGAGCAACGAGATCCTCATCATGGTGCTCGCCGTCGTCGCCGCCGTATTCATCATGCTCATCGCCAGCGACGCCATCAGCGCCTTCGTGAACAAGCACGGCACGGTGAAGGTGCTGGCGCTGGCCTTTCTGGTGATGATCGGCGTGGCCCTGCTGATGGAGGGCACGGGCAGCCACATCAACAAGGCGTACATCTACTTCGCCATGGCCTTCAGCATCCTGGTGGAGGGCCTCAACCTGCGCATGCGGCGCAACGAGGAGAAGCTGCGCGATCAGGGCAGCTGAGCGCTGCGCACCGCGGTGGGCGTGGTGCCCCCCACGGCCTGCAGCACCACGTCGCGGTCGTTGGCCCCGCCGCTGTACTTCACCAGCCCGTCCAGGTTGAGGTCCTCCGGATGGTAGCCCGCCGCCGTGGCAGTCGGCACCGTGCCGCCGATGCGGGTGAGGATGGGGTCGCGGTCGTTGCCGCCGCCCGTGTATTTGATCTGCCCGTTGCGCGTGGCGTCGCCGGCCGGCATCAGCCGCACGCCGTTCACGTTCACCGTGGCGGCCGCTCCCCCTGACAAGGGCACCGAGCCGTCGGTGAGGTCGCGCAGCACCGCCGTGGTGCCCACCGGCTGCGGGTTCTGCGTCATGATGCCGAGGTGGTTCCGGTGGCGCACCGCGATATGGTGGTCGTCCACCGGCAGCTGGAAGGCCAGGTCCGAGCTGCCGTCCGCCGCCACGATGCTGCCGTTGCGCAGCAGCAGCGCACTGCGGCTGGCCAGCACCTGCGCCGCGTTGTTCTTGTTGCGCAGCTCCACCACCACCCAGTCCACCACGGAGGCGGCGCCGCTGAGGTTGAGCACGGCCTGGGTGGTGGTTTCACCCCCGCCGCCCGCCACGTGGGCATAGCCCAGCGCGGTGTAGGGCTCGGTGAGGGGCACCAGGCCGCTGGCGCGCAGCGTGCCGTTCATGTTCAGTGCCACGCTGTTGTACGGGCCCTGCAGGAAGGCCTTGAGCCGCACGCGCAGCGTGGGCTGCGGGGTGTTCTGCGGATCGAAGCCGTCGAGGGTCACCGTGCTGTTGGCGGGATCCAGCCAGTCGCGCAGGCGCGTGGCGGCCGAGGCTCCGTCCCAGCTCTCGCTGAACTTGGCGGCCCCGGCCCAGTTCTGCTGCGGGTCGCTGCAGCTGTACGCGCCCTCGGTCATGTGCCCCACGATGCGCTTGTTCTGGTCGAAGAGCGGGGCCCCGCTGCTCACCGCCTGGCTGACCCCGACATCCCATTCCGTGCGCCACATCTTGATCCCGTTGGCGTCCTGATAGCCCACCGCCGGGTCGTCATCGCGGCTGAATTTCTTCACGTCGTAGTTGGGATGGTGGATCATGGCGCTGGACTGCGGCACGGCCCCGCTGCGGTCCCAGCCCGCATAGAAGACGCCGTAGCTCGCGGGCGGCGCGTTCAGCAACTCCAGCAGCGCGAAGTCATCGTAGAAGTAGGCGGAGCGCAGCACCCCGCCGGTCACCGTCTGGCCGGTGTTGCCCACCGTGCCCACGCAGCCGGGCGCCTCGTAGTTGAAATAGAACACCCACTGGCCGATGGTGGCGGGCACCAGGCAGTGGTTGGCGAAGTAGAAGTAGGGCTGGCCCTGTTGCGCGGTGCTGTTGATCAGGGAACCGCTGCAGCCGTTGCCGTCGGGGCGCAGGAACATGGCCACCGAGCGGATCTGCTGTTCCCACCCGGCGCTCTCCGGGCAGGCCACGTTCACGTTGCACGGTGCGCTCTGGAAGCCGGGGTCGTAATCGCGCAGCAGGCCCTGCTCGCCGAAGTGGAAGATGTCGCGGTAGCCGTGGGTGAGGCTGCCCACCTGCAGCAGGGAGGACGCCCGGGACCCCGCGGGCTCCACCAGCTCGATCACCAGGGCATCACCCGGCAGCACGGCGGTGGCCAGCGTGCCATCCGGCAGTTCGTTCTGCTCGGTGAAGCCGCCGAGGTAGCGCTGCCGGTCCCGGTCGTAGAGGTAGACCCGCGCCTCGGGCACCAGGTCGAACAGGCTGAACTGCACGCTGAGCATCACCGCGCCGGGGCTCTCGATCAGCAGCCGGCACACGCGCCGGTCGTCCGTGGTGTTGACCCACAGCCCCTGCTCGGGCACGTCCACGGACAGCATGCGCTGCACCCCATAGCGGAACCCGACGGCGGGGCTGTCCACCTCCTGCTGGGCGAGCAGGGCCCTGTCCAGGGCCGGCAACGCCACCGAGGGGATGCCCGCGGCATGGCCGGAGGGGCTGCCCCAACCGATGGGCGCCCCCCCGTGGGGCACCTGGGCGTGTGCGCTGAACGCAAGCAGGACAAGGGTCGCTCCGAGGGGTCCGCGCATGTCAAGAAAAGTTATCAACAAAGGTATTCCGTTGTTGATAAGTTCCAACCCGGCCTCAGCGGCCCACGATGACGAAAGCGGTGCGGCGGTTGCGGGCGCGACCGGCCTCGGTGTCGTTGGAGGCCACGGGTTTGCCGGCGCCGTAGCCCTTGAAGGCGAGTCGGCGGGCGGCGATGCCATGGGCCTGCAGGTAGCCCATCACGGTGAAGGCGCGGTCGTTGCTCAGCGCCAGGTTGTCGGCCTCGCTGCCCACGTTGTCCGTGTGGCCCTCGATGCGGATGCTCACCGTGGGGTTGTCCTTCAGGAAGCGGATCAGCTGGTCCAGGATGTGCTCGCTGGCCTTGGTGATCTCCGCCGAGTTGGTGGCGTAGGTGATGTCGTTCACCGTGTAGCTCCGGCCCACCTCGATGCGCTGCACGGTCATGTCCACCTCGGCGGTGACCCCGCGCACGGTGTCCGCCAGGCTGAAGGCCCGCGAGTCGAACACGTGGTCCTTCTTGGTGACGGTCATGATCACATCAGCGCCCTTCCGCAGGTTGACCACGGTGGCGTAGCGCCCGTCCGTGGGGTCCACCTGCAGCACCTCGGTGCGGCGTGTGTCCATGTAGGTGATCTCCACCTTGGCATCGGGCACCAGCTCGCCGTTCTCATCGCGCACTTCGCCCTTCACGATCAGGATGTCCTCCGGACGGGCGTCGTTCGGCAGGGCGAAACCGTAAATATCCAGCCCGCCCACCCCGCGGAAGCGGCTGCTGGCGAAGAGGGCCGTGCCACCATCGGCGCTCACGATCAGCCCGTGGTCGTCCTGTTCGGTGTTGATGGGGTGGCCGATGTTGCGCGGTGTGTCCCAGCTGCCGTCGTCCTTCATGCGGCTGAAGAAGATGTCGTAGCCGCCGATGCCGCGGTGACCCCGCCCCTCCTGCACCTCGCCGATCTCGTCCTGCGGCGGCCGGGCGGCGAAGTAGAGCGTGCGGCTGTCGCTGTGCAGGAAGGGGGCCTTCTCATCGCCCGCGGTGTTGATCGGCCCGGGTACCGGCTGCGCCTTGCTCCACACGCCCTGGTCGTCGCGCGTGCTGAAGTAGATGTCGGTGCCCTTGCTGTCCGCCCGCACCGTGGCGAAGAAGAGCGTGCGGCCGTCGGCGCTCAGCGTGGGCTGGCTCTCCCAGCCGTCCGGCGTGTTCACCGCGGGGCCCAGGTCCTCCAGCCCGGTCCACTCCCACTTCTGCTGCCCGCTGCCGAAGTCCATGTGGGTGTTGTAGTGCGAGCGGAAGATGTCGCAGTTACGGTAGCCCTTCGCGTCGGGTGCGCCGCACACGGTGACGAACATCTCGCGGTTGTTCACGCTGATGGTGACCCCGCCGTAGCTGTCGCCCAGGTTGAAGGGATCGGGCAGCGCCCGGCCTTGGTCATGGTCCTTCGCCCCCGCCGGCCGGCGGCTCTCGGTGAGCTCCTCCACGTCCTTGGCCACCAGGTCACCCTTCGCCTGGTACTTGCTCTTTCGGGTGAAGAAGAGCAGCTCGTTGTCCGGGCTCAGCATCGGCAGGTACTCGTCGGCACCGGTGCACACGTTGGGCAGGGGCTTGGGGTCCAGCGGCGCGGTGTTGCGGTAGAAGTCCATGTGGAACTGGAGCTCGGGCATCAGCTCCTCCACGTCGGCGGTCTTCTTGTCCACGTCCTTGCTGAACCTGGCCTGGTCCTCGGTGGGGAACTTCAGGAAGGTCTGGAAGGCTTTGGCCGCCTCGGCATACTCGCCCTTCGCGTAGTGGGCCGCCCCGAGGTAGTAGTGGACGTCGCTGTGGTAGTTGGGGCAGCGGGCCTCCAGCCGCTCGAAGTAGCCGATGGAGGGCTTCAGGTCGGCGCCCCCCTCCCGTGCCCGTTTGTAGGCGGAGACCCCGAGCTGGAAGAGGCACTCCGCGCAGTCGGGGTCCACCTCCTGCGTCTCCTTGAGCTTCTGGTGCCGTGTGGCGCCGTCCTTCGCCTTGGCCGCCTCGTCCAGCAGCTTCAGCACCTTCTTGTCCGTGGGCGGTCCGCAGGGATCGGCCTCCCCGTCCTGGGCCATCACGCTCACGCCGGCCAGCAGGCCCAGGGCCAGCAGCAAGGTCCTCGTCACGTCGTTCATGCCGGTTGTCATCACGGGGCCAGCACAAGGGCCATGCCCGTCCGCTACTTGATGGTGGTGTTGGTCTGTTCGGCCCTGGCGATGAGGGCATCGCCCTGCTTGCGCGCCTCGGCCACGATGCCGTCCGCCCGCTTGTCCGCTTCGGCGATGGCCTTCTGCTCCTGCTTGTCGGCCTCCTTCTTGGCGGCATCGGCCACGGCCTTGGCGGCCATCTTCGCCAGCGGGTTGGTCACCTTGGCCAGTTCGTCGTCGGCGGCCTTGTAGGCCTGGGCCTTGATGTTGGCGGCCTCGCGCCGTGCGGTGGCCTTCAGGTCGTCCGCCTGCTTCTGCGCCTCGGCCAGCAGCTTGGCGGCCTCCTCACGGGCCCGCGCGATGGCCTCCTCCTTGGCCTTGTCGATCTGCTGGTTCAGCTCCTCCTTCACCTCGGTGACCACGGTCTGCGTGAGGTTGCTGCCTCCCCCGGCGAACACGGGTTTGATGACGGGCTTGTCGATGGTGCCGGTGATCTTGGCGGTGACGTCGATCTCCGCCGGCATCTGGAAGCCGCTGCCCAGCAGCTGGTTCGCCTGGCCCAGCCAGCCGGCCACCAGCTGGTTGGCCTGCGCACCGAACATGTCCGTCGGCACCTTGGCCTTCAGGTCGTAGTCGATGGCCTGGTCGGCGAAGGCCGTGCTGCCGCCCACGTTGGCCTTGATCCGATCGATCTTCACATCGAAGGGCTTGGTGATCATCTTGCCGTCCCGGAACTCGTAGCTGAAGTCCACACTGGGCAGGGTGGTGTTCTCGATGCCCTTCACCTTGAAGGCCTTCGCCAGGTCCACCAGGGGCTGGAAGCCGTCCACCCGCACGTTGCGCGTGCTGAGGGTGCCCTGCCCCGTGAGGCTCTCCAGCACCGGGCTCATGGCGGCGTCCAGCTCCGTGCGCATGCTGAGCGTGGTGCTGTACTTCCCCTTGCAGGTCTTGGCGATGGGCGCCATCTTCTGCACGGTCTCCACGTACTGCACGGTCTTCTCGATGTCCATATCGCGGATATCGTAGCGCAGCTCGGCCACCGGCGTGCCCTTTTCCGGGGTGGCGTAGGAGCCGTCCAGCCCCACACGCCCCTCGAAAAGCCCGAACACCAGCTTGTTGAGGTCCACCCGGCGGTCGTGGATGTGCACGCCGCCCTTCAGCCCGGTGAGGGTGAGGTCGTCGTACAGCACCTCGCCGGCCTCGGCGTTGAGGCGGAAGTTGATGTTCCCCGGCACCTCGATCACGGTCATCGCGGCGGTGTCAGCGGGTGCGGTCTCGGCGGCCGCGGGCTCCTCGGGGCCCATCAGTTCGTTGAGGTCGAAGCGGCGGCTGGCCACGTCGAAGGTGCCGGTGAGGGTGCTGTCCTTCAGCCACCACAGCAGGTAGCTGTCGAAGCGGCCCTTGGCGCGCACATCGCTGCCGCCGAGCGTGCCGTCGAAGCCGTTCAGCGCCAGATAGCGCGGGCTCAGCGCCAGGTCGAGCGTGGTGATGCCCACCGGCCAGGGGAGCGAGTCGCTGCGGTAGGTCATGCCGCTCAGCAGCACGCGACCTTCCGCGGTGAACTTCTCGAAGCGCTGCGCCTCGATGTCGCTTACAGCGCCCTTCACCTTCACGTCCACATCGAGCTTGCCGTTGAGCTCATCGCCCTTCTCCAGCGGCACCACGCGCTTCAGGCTGGCCAGGTCGAGCTTGGCCTGCGCCGCCAGGTCCACGCGCGGATCGCTCATCGGCCGCTCCAGGTGCAGCCGGGCGCTCACCGGGTTGGTGGCCACCTGCATGGCGAAGGTGGGCACGTCGATCACCATGCCGTCCAGGTCCTTGCCCTGCGGGCTCACGATCGAGGCCTTCACCTGGATGCGCTCCACGCTCTCGGGCAGGTCGGGGTACTTGAAGCGGCCGTTCTCCACGGCGATGTCGAGGCCGAAACCGGGCATGGTGTCGTCGTTGTAGGTGCCCTTGACGTAGCCGCCGAAGGCCGCCTTGCCGCTCATGTCCACCCCTTCCAGGTCCTTGGCGAAGGCGGCGGGCACCATGGAGAGCAGCGCGCCCAGCTCGTTCTTTTTCAGCGCCCAGGTGATGTCCATGTCGATGTCGTCCGCCGGCATCGCCAGCCAGCCGTCGAAGCCCAGGGTGAGGCGGTTGATCACGGCCTCGTTCTCCTTGAACGTGAACTTCATGCCGGCCATGTCCATGTCCAGGTCGGCGCGGATGTCGGCCACCGCGCGCTGCAGGTAGCGCACGCCATCGAAGAGCACGTCCACGGTATCCACATGCGTGGTGGTGGACAGGGTGAACAGGTCCTGGGTGAAGTCGCCCGTGCCCTTGTGGTCCAGGCCCAGCAGGTCCATGCGGAAGGCGAGGGTGCTGTCGTCGTACACCACACGGCCGTCCTCGATCCAGTATTCGCGCAGGCCGATGGAGAAGCCGCCGCCCGTGTCGGCCGGGGCTTCCACCGCGCTGCTGTCCGGCAGCGTGATGTCCCAGTTCGCCCGCCCGTCCGCTCGCACCACGGCATGGATCCGCGGGCGCACCAGGCCGATGCGCTTGATGTCGACCTTGTCGCCGAACACGCTCTTGATGTCCACCGTGGCCGTGAGCGATCCGATGTCGGCCAGGCAGACGCCCTCGAAGGGCGCCTTGTTGCACAGCTTCACTTGGGCCACCTCCACGGTGAGGTCGGGGAAACTGCGCAGCAGGGTGATGTCCCACTCGCCCCACTCCACGGTCGCGTTCACCTGGGCGTTCACCTGCTCCTTCACCATCCCTTCGATGCGGTCCTTGAAGAGGATGGGGATGAGGATGACGGCGGCGAGGAGGAGCACCACCAGGGCGACGACCGCGATGATGAGCCACTTGATGAGCTTGCGCATGGTGCGTGGGTGTTCGGTGTGGAACGAGGGTCCTGTTCAGCTTTCCAGGTTCAAGGTTCAGCGTTCACGAAGAGCTTCTCGCCCTGGGAGTGTGCCACGATGCTGCTGACGACGGCATCGCCGGTGACGTTGACCACGGTACGGCACATGTCGAGCGGCCGGTCGATGGCGTAGACGATGCCGATCCACGCCGGGTCGAGCCCCAGGGAACTGAGCACGACGATGAGCATGATGAGCCCGGCGCTGGGCACCGCGGCCGCCCCGATGCTGGCCAGGGTGGCGGTGAGCACGATGGTGAGCTGTTGCGCGAGGCCGAGGTCCACCAGATGGAACTGCGCCAGGAAGATCACCGCCACGGCCTGGTAAAGACTGGTGCCGTCCATGTTGACCGTGGCCCCGATGGGCAGCACGAAGCTGGCGGTGGTCTTGCTGACCCCGATGTTCTCCTCCACGCAGTCCATCGTCACCGGCAGGGTGGCCGCGCTGCTGCTGGTGCTGAAGGCGAGCAGCTGGGCCGGACTGATGGCGCGGAGGAAACGGCCGTACACGTTGCGGCGCAGCACCAGGCTCAGCAGCACCGGGTAGATGAGGAACAGCACGATGGCCAGGCCGATCACCACGGTGATCCCGTAGCCGGCCAGTCCCTTGAACAGCTCCAGCACGGACGCGGGATCGTCGCCGGACATGCGGGCCACCACGCCCGCCATGAGCGCGAACACGAAGAAGGGGGCGGCCTCCATCACCAGGTCCACCATCTTCATGAACACATCGTTGCAGCCGTTCATGAAGGCGGTGACCGGTCCGGCGCGGTCACCGGGGATCATGAGCAGGGTGATGCCGAAGAAGATGGCGAAGAAGATCACCTGCAGCATCAGCGTGTTGTTGAAGCTGAGGAAGATGTTGCTCGGCACCATGTCCACCAGGAACTGGAGCGGGCCTGCCTCCTTGGTGGCCCTGGCCTGCTGCACCTTCTCGCCGATCCAGTCGCTGGCCCCACCGGCCTTTCGGGCGGCCGCCACCTGCTCCACGAGGGTCCGGTTGGCCTCCTCGCAACTGAAGCAGCGCCCGTCCAGCGGCCGATCCACACCGCTGGTCTCGCGCACCCAGAGCTCGTAGTCGATCCGGTTGCGCAGGCGTTGGTCAGCGTCCGCCAGGGCGCCGGGCCTGATCAGGTTCACGATGACCAGCCCGATGGACACGGCCGTCATGGTGGTGCCGAGGTAGATCAGCAGGGTGCGGATGCCGAGCCGGCCCAGCTTGGTGACGTCGCTCATGCCGGCCACACCGCTGATGATGCTGAAGAGCACCAGGGGTACCGCGATCAGCTTCAACAGGTTGATGAAGATGTCGCCGAAGGGCGCGATCCAGTCCATGGTGAAGCGGCTCCACCCCAGCGTACTGGACAGGAGGGCCCACCCCACCCCGAGCACCAGGGCGATGAGGATCCGGACGTGCAGTGGGAGACGCTTTCGGGTCTTGGTCATAGGCGGGCGCTGCGTTGTCGAAGCAGGTGGTCGGCGAGCACCAGGCAGGCCATGGCCTCCACCACGGGTACCGCACGGGGCACGACACAGGGGTCATGACGGCCCTTCCCCTCCAGGGTGACCGCCCGTCCATCCCGATCCACGGTGGCCTGGTCGCGCATCAGCGTGCTCACGGGTTTGAACGCCACATCGAACAGGATGTCCTCGCCGTTGCTGATGCCTCCCTGCACCCCGCCGCTGCGGTTGGTGGCGGTGCGCACACCGCCCTCCACGCCGGGCCGGTAGGCATCGTTGTGGACGGAGCCACGCATCGCCGCGGCCGCAAAGCCGCTTCCCACCTGGAACCCTTTCACCGCGTTGATCGACAGCATGGCCTTCCCCAGGTCGGCGTGCAGCTTGTCGAACACGGGCCCGCCCAGACCGGCCGGCACCCCGGAGAGGCGCGCACTGATCATGCCACCCAGGGTGTCGCCTGAAGAGCGGGCATCCTCGATCGCCGCGGCCATTCGGCCGGCGGTCCCGGGTTCCGGGCAACGCACGTCGCTCGCATAGGTGGTGGCCAGTGCCAGGTCCGGCACGGGCACTTCCAGGGCCACCGGCCCCACCCGGCTCACCCAGGCCTGGACCTGCACCCCGCTCACGGCGAGCAGCTGCCGGGCCACGGCCCCGCCCACCACCCTGCAGGCGGTCTCCCTCGCGCTGGCCCTTCCGCCCCCGCGATGGTCGCGGATGCCGTACTTGTCCTCCCAGGTCCTGTCGGCGTGACCCGGCCGGTACACATCCTTCAGGTGGTCGTAATCCGAACTGCGGGCATCGGTGTTCCGCATCAGGAAGCCGATGGGCGTGCCCAGTGCGGTGCCATCCAGAACGCCGCTGAGCCATTCCACCGTGTCGCTTTCGTTGCGCGCCGTGCCTAGGGGCGTGCTGCCCGGACGGCGGCGGTCCACCTCCTGTTGGACCGCGTCCAGCCGCAGCTTCAACCCGGCGGGACAGCCATCGATCACCCCTCCGATGGCCGGGCCATGGCTCTCCCCGAACGTGGTGAGCCTGAAGAGCTGGCCGAAGGTGTTGCCGGACATGGCGCAAAGGTACCGGACCGATGGGCAGGCCTGGGCCACCGCTCCAGCCGCGCCCCATCAACGGGGGGTTGTTGACGGACCGGAACCTACGTCCGACCTTTGACCATAGGGACGAGCATGGAGGAGGACGTGCGCGAGAAACGGCAGAAGGCCAGGGCGGCGCGGACGCGCACAGCGCCGTTGCGGTTGATGTACGCCACCAGCATGGACCCGACCGACGTCCGGGCCTGGAGCGGCACGGTGCGGTTCATCGCCAAGAGCCTGGAGGACCAACAGGTGCGGATGCGCTACCTCGGCGAACTGCAACGCACCCGCGTGCTGCTGCGCAAGGCGGTGAACAAGGTGCAGCACTGGATCTCGCCGGACAGCATCTTCCCGGTGGAGCGCACCACCAGCATGGCCAGGCGCTTCGCCGGCCAGATCGCCGACGCGCTCGCGGAAAGCGACTGCGATGTGATCTTCTCGCCCAGCAGCATCCCGGTGGCCCTGCTGCAGTGCGACCGACCGAAGGTGTTCTATACCGACGCCACCTTCGCCGGCATCCTGGAGCTGTACCCGGAATACCGCAACTATCCCCGGCGCTACCTGAAGCAGGGGCACGACCTCGAGCGGGAGGCGCTGCGCAGCTGCGACCTGGCGATCTATTCCAGCGAATGGGCGGCGCGCACCGCAGTGGAGCACTACGATGCCGACCCCACGCGGATCCGTGTGGTGCCCTTCGGGTGCAACCTGGACCGGATCCCGGCGCGCACGCGCATCGAACAGGTGATCGACACCCGCCCGATGGAGCGCTGCGAGCTGCTCTTCCTGGCGGTGAGCTGGGAACGCAAGGGCGGGGACATCGCGCTGCGGACGGCCGAGGCCCTGCATGCGCGGGGCCTGTCCGTGCGCCTCACCATCGTGGGCTGCACGCCACCCGATGCGAAGCTGCCCGCGTTCGTCGAGGTGGTGCCGTTCATCGCCAAGAGCACGCCCGCCGGACAGCGCCGGATCGCCAACCTCATCCAGCGGTCGCACTTCCTGCTGCTGCCCACCCGCGCCGATTGCTCGCCGATCGTCTTCAGCGAATGCAACGCGTTCGGCGTGCCCTGCATCACCACCGCCGTGGGCGGCACGCCCAGCTCGGTGCGCGACGGGGTGAACGGCATGGCCCTGCCCCTGAAGGCCGATGCCGCCGACTACGCTGCGAGCATCGCCGCTTTGATGCTGGACCCCGACGGGTACCGCGATCTGGCGCACGGTGCACTGAACGAGCACCACGAGCGCTTGAACTGGACCAGCACCGGGCTCACGCTGCGCCGCCACCTGGAGGAGCTGCTCCGCTCACGCGGCTGATCCCCGCGCTACCTTGCCCGCATGATCGACGAAGCGCGCTTTCTGGCGGCCATGATGGACCGCACCCGCGAATACACCCTGTATTACCTCGGCCGTCTGCTGAAGGCCGACCCCGATGGCACCAACGGCACCCTGCACAAGCGGTTCGTATGCGAGGGCACGCCCCTGAACTCCGCGTTCTGGCTCGTGGCCCATCTGGCCACCAGTGAGAACGGACTGCTGCTGCGCAGCACCGGCGGACCGGTGATCAAGTTCAGCTGGGCGAAGCACTACACGCTGGGCGCCCACGGTGCGCCCGAGGAGGAGCGGCCCCACGTGGAGGAGGTGCTGCACATGTTCCACGAGGTGCACCGCCAGGCCATCGCGCACGTGGCCACCTTGGGGGACGATGTGCTGAGCGGCCCCAACCCCACCGGCCTGCCCTTCGGTGGGGCCGGTCAGGTACGCGATGTGATCATGCACGCCATCCGCCACGAGGGCAGCCACATCGGGCACCTGGGGTGGCTGTGCAAGCTGCACGGCATCCCCACGGTGTGAGGGCCGGGCTGAGCGCCTGTTCGGGATCGCTTCGAACAGGCGATCAGTGCCACATCAGCCAGAAGGTGAGGATGCCGCCCACGTAGCCCAGGGCGGCCGGCACCGTCATGCGCCGCACGTACCACATGAAGTCGATGCCCAGGATGCCCATCACCGCCACGCCGGCCGCGCTGCCGATGATGAGCATGCTGCCCCCGGTGCCCGCGCAATAGGCCAGCAGTTCCCAGAAGGTGTGGTCCACGGGGAACTGCGTCATCGGGTACATGCCCATGGCGGCGGCCACCAACGGCACGTTGTCCACGATGGCGCTCAAGGCGCCGATCACTCCGGTGATGGCGTAGATGTTCCCCAGCGAACGGTCGAGCACATGGGCCAGGTCGGTGAGGTGGCCCGCCACCTGCAGGCCGGCCACCGCCAGCAGGATGCCCAGGAAGAAGAGGATGCTGCTGTGGTCCACCCGCGACAGGATCGACGACACGGTCATGTGCTTGCGCTCCTTCCACTTCGGGTGCCGCTCATGGATGAACTCGGTGAAGATCCACAGCACGCCCAGGCCCAGCATCAGCCCCATGAAGGGCGGCAGGTGGGTCACCGACTTGAACAGCGGCACCCCGAGCAGCGTGGCCATGCCGAGGAAGAAGACCATGTACTTCTCGCGCGTGCTGAGCCGGGCCGGCGAACCCTCTTCGCTCTGATCCGGCAGTTGCACCAGGTTCAGGCGGCCCTTCGCCTTCATCGTCAGGTAGATCAACGGCAGCAAGAGGCACACCAGGCTCGGCACGATCAGCTTCAGGATGATGTTGGCCGTGGTGACCTGCCCGCCGATCCACAGCATGATGGTGGTGACGTCGCCGATGGGGCTCCACGCACCGCCGGCGTTGGCGGCGATGATCACCAGGCCCGCGAAGGTCCACACATCGTCCTTGTCCCGGATGAACTTGCGCAGCAGCGCCGCCATCACGATCGAGGTGGTCATGTTGTCCAGCGCGGCGCTCATGAAGAAGGTGAGCACACCGATCACCCAGAGCAGCGCGCGTTTGTTGGTGCTTCGGATGCGGTCGGTGATGACCCTGAACCCCTCGTGCGCATCCATCAGTTCCACCACCGCCATGGCCCCCAGGAGGAAGAACAGGATGCTGGCGATCTCGCTGATGTGCTCGAACAACTGATGCAGGATGTGATCATGTCCGCCTTCCCCCGCGGGGAACAACTGATCATGACCCAGCATGATCATCGTCCAGATGAGCATGCCGGTGAGGACGGCGCTCGCCGCCTTGTTCACCTTCAACGGATGCTCCAAGGCGATGCCGGCGTAGCCGACGATGAAGATGAGCGCGATGAGCAGGTAGAGCATGGCCTCGGGAATGGGCCGCAAGATTACGCACCGGCCCAGGAACGACGAGGGCCGTCCCCTGCGGAACGGCCCCACTTCGGCGATGCGTGATGCGCCTCAGCCCTTCTGCTTCACGGGGCAGGTGCTCATGCCCAGCACGCTGTAGATGGGGCAGGTGCCGAGCAGTGCGGTGAGCAGGAAGATGCCTCCCAGGACCAGCAGCACGGTGCCCACCAACTCGGGCACCGCACCGGTGAAATAGAGGTAGCCGAACACGAGGGCGAGCAGGATGCGGACGATGCGGTCGATGTTGCCGACGTTCTTCTTCATCATGGCGTCAAGGGTGTTTGAGTGGTGAATGATCGGATCACGAGGGCCAGCCCCACGGCGATGCCGACGCACGCGATGCACACGAGCACCAGCTTCATCCACTTCGGCAGGGTGGTCATGCGGCGAAGGTGCCGCATCCCTTCCTCCCCTTCCGGTGACCTGGGTCACCCGAGCACCCGGATGCCGCCGGGCAGCTGCCGGATGCGGCCTTCATCCTCCAGCTTCCGTAGGGTGCGGGTGATCACCTCACGCGCCGAGCCGAGCTCCTGCGCCAGCCGGGCATGCCGCACATCGAGCAGCTCATCCCCGGTCACCCCCTTCAGGCGTTTCAGGTGATCGAGCAGGCGGGTGGGCAGATCGCCGAAGGCCACCTGCTCCACGGTGTGCAGCATGTCGTTGTAGCGCTCGTGGTACTGCTGAAAGAAGAGCTCACTGAGCGAGGGGTGCTCGCGCATCCACTGGCGCAGCTTCGCCTCGGGCACCATCAGCAGCTTGCTGGGGCGCTCGGCCACGGCGTTGATGCGGCTGGGCGTGCGGCCCGTCATCGCCGCGAAGCTCATCACGCAGCTGTCGCTCGGCTCGATGAAGTAGAGCAGCAGCTCCTTGTCCTCGTGGCCGATGAACACGCGCACCAGCCCTTCCAGCAGGATGGGCAGCTCGTGCACGTAGGCGCCCTCGTGCAACAGCTCGGTGCCGGCGGGCACCTCCACCACGCGGCCTTCGGTCATCATCTTGCGCACCAGTTCGCCCTCCAGCGCGGGCATGGCCTTCATGGCCTGGGCCAGTTCATCCATGGCCCCAAGATAGCCGCGTAAACTTGCCGCATGGAGAGCGGCCGCGCCAACATCCGCCTGCAGGCCTGGATCCTGGGCATCGGCGTGGCCGTGATGGCCGTGAAGTTCCTGGCCTGGCACCTCACCCACAGCACCACCCTGCTCAGCGATGCCCTGGAGAGCATCGTGAACGTGGTGGCCGGCGGCTTCGCGCTGTACAGCCTCATCCTGGCCGCCAAACCGCGCGACCGCGAGCATCCGTACGGCCACGGCAAGGTGGAGTTCATCAGCGCCGGCATCGAGGGCGGGCTGGTGATGCTGGCCGCGCTGCTCATCATCGCCCGCGCCGTGCAGGGGCTGCTGACCCATGCCCCGCTGCACGACCTCGACACCGGCATCGGGCTCGCCATCGCCGCCGGCGCCATCAACCTGGTGATGGGGCTGATGCTGCGCCGCCGCGGACGCCTCAGCCATTCCATCACCCTGGAGGCTGGCGGCGCCCACCTGCTCAGCGACGCGTGGAGCACCGTGGCCCTGGTGGTGGGGCTGTTGCTCATCCGCTTCACCGGCCTGCTGTGGCTGGACCCTGTGTTCGCCATCGCCTTCGCCCTGTACATCCTGTTCACCGGCCTGCGCGTGTTCCGCCGCTCGGTGGCCGGCATCATGGACGAGGCCGACCTGGAGCTCGGCGCGCAGGTGGTGGCCGTGCTCGAGGAGCACCGCCGGCCGGCCTGGGTGGACGTCCACAACTTCCGCATGATCGCCTACGGCAGCGTGCTGCATGTGGACTGCCACGTCACCCTGCCCTGGTACCACAGCCTGGAGGAGGCCCACCGCGAGATCGGCGCCATCGAGGCCGTGGTGAACGAACGCCTCGGCCGCACCGTGGAACTCTTCATCCACATGGACCCCTGCATCCCCACCAGCTGCCGCATCTGCGCACTGGACGGCTGCCCCCACCGCAAGGCCCCCTTCGCCGAACGCATCCCCTGGAGCATCGACACGGTGCTGAGCAACCGCAAGCACGGGGCGTGAGCGGGCTCTGCCGCTGCAGCCATCTCCCCTCTCAACACGTCATTGCGAAGCGGGCTCTGCCGCTGAAGCGATCTCCCCGGTAGGGCACCGAACTCGGGGCAGGGCGATCGCCACGCATCCCTCGGGCTGCTCGCGTCGTCGGCGTGGCTCCGGGCAGAGGGCTTGAACACGTGAGTGCCCCTCCTGCGCGTGGAACGCTCCACGCGCCGCGCAAGGAGGGGTCCGGGGAGGTTTCAACTCTGGCACACCGGGATCTCCACGAAGTCGGAAGCCACCCCTGACCCCTCCTCGCGAGGAGCAGCGAGCGATCGCTGCTCAGGAGGTGGCTTGACCGCGTGCCCATATGCCCGAACGCCAAGGGCCGCCCCGCGATCGCGAAGCGGCCCCTGACCCATGTTGTGCACAAGCCTATCGTGCCACCTTCACGGCCTTCTTCACCACGAAGCTGTCGTTGAGGAACAGTGTCACGTGGTAGGTGCCGGGCGCCAGATCAATGGTGCTCCAGTCGTGGGTATAGGCACCGGCTTCACGCACCGCCTCCTCCAGCACCTCCAACCGCTTGCCGCCGGCATCGCTCACCTCCAGCCGCGTGCGGCCCGGCGTTGCCAGTGTGTACCGCAGCTGCGTGTGGTCCGCCACCGGGTTGGGGACGATGAAGAGGTCGGTGCGCAGGGCCTCGCCTGCTCCTGTGTTCGCCCCCGGGCTCATGGAGCGCTGATCCGTGCTTCCGTGGGCCGCACAGCAGGTGGCGAGGTCCTGTTGAACTGTAGCTAGCTGGTCCTGCAAGGTGCTGATGGTGGCCTGCTGCTCCTGCATGGCGGCCACGAGCAGCGGAATGAACCCGATGTAGTTCACCGTCTTCACGGACTCATCAGCCACGACAGTGTTCCCGAGCGAGTCCGATCGGCCCAGATAGGTGGTCTCTCGCACCAGATCGGGCAGCACTTGCTCCACCTCCTGGGCGATGAACCCCCTTTGAAGCCCACCCGGAAGATCCAACGCAGGATGAGCCACTGTGTCGAACAGATAGGTGGTCGGACGCAGTTGATCGATCAAGCCCATCGCACCGGTGATGTCCTGCACATCGGTCTTCAGGTCGGCATCAGAGCCCCACTGCATCAACGTGCAGAAGGCCAGGCCGGTGATATTCACATGTCCGTCGAAATACCCGGCCCAAGTGCCACCCCCATCGTCCATGGTACGGCCATAAACCCCAACAATTGTGGGATCGTCATCCTCCCTGCATGCAATGCCGCTTACACCGATATACTCGGCGTTCAGCAAGGGCGCCATGACCTCACAGCCCAGCTCGGGAAGTGCCAGACCTTGCACACCGATCTGGTAGGTGGCCTTGCTCCCCAGCGCCCGTCCATCAGAGCCGATCCGTAAACCACCACCGCGAGCCCACCCGATCACCCCTGTGGTGAACTCTGCTTCATCATCCGCGAGGAACTCACCTGCATAGGCCGTGTAGCTCGCTCCGTTGGTCTGCGCGCTCACGCCCCGTGAGCGCACGGTCGGGCCTGCGACATCGGCGCGGATGCCGTAGTTGATGGCGTTCCCGTCAGCTGTCACTTCCACGCTCAACCCACGGTTGGAGCTGGTTCCATTGGCCACCTCCACCTGCACGCCACGCACATCATTGTCCGCAGCCTCGTTCTCGATGTGAGCGCCGATGCCGATGTCCTGCGTGTACACCTCCAGCTTGGCCTGTGCGGTGCTGGTGGAAAGATCCACGCCGACGCCGACGCTCTCGAACCGATCGGGACAGTCCGGATCCACTGCACCCACCGCTGTGTACACATGGTTCGGCGCGGTGGTGTTCATCTGCCATTCGCAGTCGCCCACCAGACCCGAGATGTCCTTCCAGTAAAGCCGGCCATCGTCCGGGTCAACCATCACCGCGCGGGTCAGTGCCGCATTCTCGTAGGAGGTGGTCAGGTAGTTGGGCAGCGGGTCCATGAAGTTGCGCAGCCGGATGGTCTGGTCGGCCAGGTCAAGGCGTTCGTCGGGAAGGAGCGGGGCAATGGTGGTCCAATCTCCCACGCCAAAGTAGCCTTCGTTCAAGGAGAGGGCGGGTTGCAGCCGGGCGATCTCAAGGCCGTCGATCCCGGCCGCGGTAGTGGTGGTTCCATCCGTACCGGTGTAGATGAACCGTAAAGGGGCGGTAGGGAAACCTGGCGCCCGCTTCCGCGCCCAGACGATCCCACCTTCCAGTCCGTTGAGCAAGCCACCATAGAACATGGACTCACCGCGCGTTGCCAGGAATCCTTCCCCGAGCATGGAGCGGTAGCCCTCCTCCGTGGAGGCTCCGTTCTCTGCGTGGACGCGCGCCGCTGGGTGCCGAAAGACCGATGGCGTGCTGCCGAAGTCCCCCACCCCCACAAATCCGGTCAGGTCCAGGTTCGGGTAGGTGTTGATGGTTTGACCGGTACGAACGGGGGAGATCCTCATTCGTTCATCGGTCTCGGTGAAGAATTCGATCGGCTGGTCAACCCGCGTTTCGATCCGGAGGGGCACTGTGCTCCCCACATCGGCGCCAAGCCATTCCGTAGCGCTGATGATGTTTCCTCCAGGTACCCGGTTCCATTCCTGTCCGTTGGTCCTCTGTGCGATGAACATGAGCAGGCACAGGAAAACATGTGTACTTCGTAACATGGTCGTTGGGTTTGTGCGCGAGGCAGTTGGTCTACGGTAGTACGAACTTGCGTATGAACGTCCTGTCCCTGGCCTCCACCAACAACACATACAAACCTGGACTACTAGGGAATTCCATCTCCACGACCCCGTCGAGATCTTCAATTTGGGAACAGGTCCGTCCTGTACCGTCGTGCAGTGTTGCTTTCAACCGCTCCCTCGCGGTCACTCGGAAGCTTGAAGGCAGTAATTCAATGACCGGCTCAGTTGTGTACATCTCACCCAACCCCAAACCATGGCAATCGGCATCCACGGGCAGAACTTCCACCTCGTCGTACAGGTAGTATGCGATATCCGTCGATGTGCTCCCTAGTGGGTAACCGGAGGTCAACGCATCGGTAAAGAAGTTGCCCAATACGACATACATGTAGGCACTATCCGCAACGATGGTCCCTTCGACCAATGTCCAACCCAGGGTGTCCTCCACGGGGGTCAGGGTGCGCAGGTGGGCGAAGTTCCTGAACCCGAAGAGCGGACCGCTGGTCCCGGTCCAGGCATTGGACGTGGTGGTCAACAGCATGCCCACATTGTCACATACGCCTCCTTCATACATCCAGTAGTTCCCACCATGGGCGGGATTGGTCCTGAATCGAAGTTGGTAGGCGCAACCCGGTACAAGCGGTTCCAGCAACTGAGCGCCAACATATTCCCGGTACTCCGCTGCATATCCGTCATAGGCGTAGGCCCCTATGTAGGACCCTCCGGTCGAAGGCTGTTGATAGCTCCATCCGTTCTGAGGCACCGACACCAAGCTGTCGTTCCCTCCCGCATCACCAGCGCAAATGCTGAAATGCTCAGGGCTGTTCGTCCAGCTATACCAATGCAATGGCCGGGAGCCGATGTTAAAGCAGCATTGCCAGCTACAACTGTCCTCAGGTAGTTCAAAGCCGGGGTTCGGCACGAGGTTCTGGCCGATACCGGACAGGGATGCGCATCCCCCCACAATTGCGATCAATGTCCGTTCCATGTGTCTCACAAGCTACGCGCATCGCTGCTGAAACCGTCCTTAGATCGGCGGAAATAGTTTTCAACCGATCGCGTTGCTCCGACCCGCACGGTGCCAAGCAAATACCTAAGCTGCACCATGTGCATTGCCCTCATGTCCCTTCGTGTTTGTTGTTCACTGAAAAGACCGGAACGATACACCCTATTCGCCCAATACGAACTTTTGGAACTCGACTCCTCTACTTGTCTCCATACGCAAGGTATAGCTGCCCCGTGCCCAATGGCAGACCCGAAGGACATGCCGTCCTTCTATTGTCCCGCCGTGCCATTGAAATGAACGACCACCCCGTCCCCATCCGCATTCCGAAGCCATAGGTTGCCGGATGGATGCCGTGCCTGAACATTGAACGCGGAGAGGTTGGTACCCGGTGGTGGATTGGTATGCCACAGGCGCCCGATCTCCTCCGCGCCCCGCACCATGCTCCAGTTCTGGTTGTTCCCATTGCCCACATCGGTGCGGAAGGTGGCGAGGGATGTACCGACGAACGCATCGTTCACCGGCAATTGATCGCCGCGCACGCGGAGGGTGGCGTTGCCAGAAGCGGCGTTGCCGACCGTCAGGTTGAACGGAAGTATTCCGAGGCCGCCAGGCACAGCGGCGTCGGGTGCCAGAAAGGACTGGCCGAAACCATTCGTCAGCAAGTGGTCTCCATCGTTCTGGGCATGAGCAACGCCGCCGCCGAACAGCAGCAACACAGTCAAAAGAACCGCTCTCCAGGTCTTCATGAGTTGGGTGGGTTAGGGTGAAACACACACGATCGGGAGCGTGGCCATACCACCTCCCGCAAGGTCCAGTCGAAGCAGATAGGTCCCGCTGCGCAAACCCTCGAACACTAAGACCTGGGTTCCATCCCGGGTTTCGGGCACACCCGTGCGCACCGCTCGGCCCCCGGCATCCAGCAACGCGTAACTCCTTACGAACGGGCGGGGATCAACCGTCCATTTCACGTGAAGTAGTTCGGCAAATGGCTGTGGATAGGCCAGCGGTAATTCCCTCGAGGGTTCGTCCACCCCTAGTTCGGCATCGCAATAGTCCAAGGTGAATGACACCCGCACGTCGTCGATGAAGGCGTAGGAGGGCTCCGCCGTACCAAACCCCGTAGAATCCAATACGGTCACTTCACTGAGCGAATCCGCGAAAAAGTTACCTACCACGACGTAGGCATAGGCCGAATCCGGGACGTAGGTACCCGAGACAGTGTACCAGATAGCGGTATCGGTTGGAACCACATCCAGCGCGAGCGCGGCGCTGTTGGGATATAAATAGTCGTACCAATCCGTGGGCAGCTGGGTGAAGAACTTCAGTCCCACCCCCTGGCACGTGTTGTAGCTCGAGTTGCCACTCCAGCTCCCGAATCCACCTACGGCCATCTTGAACGAGAGGCACACTGGAACACCCGGCTGCAAGGGCTCGGCCAGTGGACAGCCAACCATTTCACGATACCATGGCCCCCCACCGATCCCGGAGGTGGCCATGCCCACATACGCGTCGCCTTCATACGGAAGCTGATACCCGAACTGGCTGTAGGGCACGTCCACAACGCCACCAGAATTACATGCATTGAAGTAATCGGCTGATTGGGTATGCAGGTTCATCCAACCCGTGGCGTACATGGCATACCCAACCCCTGGCCCTGCGCAGGTATCGCGCTCTTCAAAGGAGCCATTGGGCACCAAATTCTGCGCCCCACTAGAGACACACAGGACACACGCTGAGATAATTGACCACGAACGCTTCATGCGTCACAAGCTATGGGTGTCTCAGTCGGAATTGTCCTCGGTTCAGCGGGATTAGTTATCAACCGTCCGTTTGCCTTCGCCACGGTGACGCGCATCACCTCAGCGCCCCCCCACCCCCGGTAGCTTTGCCGTCGCAGATCACACCCTCATGGAAACCACCCTCCCCAGCATGCCGCGCATCGGCGACAAGGCCCCCGATTTCGAGGCCAACACCACGCACGGCCCCTTGAAGTTCAGCGAGTACATCAAGGACCAATGGACCATCCTGTTCAGCCATCCGGCGGACTTCACCCCGGTGTGCACCACGGAGCTCACCGAGTTCGCGCGGCACGGCGCCTGGTTCGCGGAGCACAAGACCCGGTTGATCGGCCTCAGCATCGACAGCATCCACAGCCACGTGGCCTGGGTGCAGAACGTGCGCGAGCGCACCGGCGTGTACATGGACTTCCCCATCATCGCCGACATCGACATGCGCGTGTCCAAGCTGTACGGCATGCTGCATGAGAACACGAGCAACACGGCGGCGGTGCGCGCGGTCTTCTTCATCGACCCCACGGGTCTCATCCGCCTGATCATGTACTACCCGCTGAACGTGGGCCGCAACATGGACGAGATCATGCGCGTGCTGGAGGCCATGCAGACCGTGGATGCCAATGCCTGCGCCATGCCCGTGAACTGGCGCAAGGGCGACAAGGTGATCATCCCGCCGCCCAAGACCCTGAAGGACCTGGATGCCCGCCTGAAGGACGACAGCCTGGAGAAGGTCGACTTCTACCTGGCCAAGAAGCAGCTGGCCTAAGCCGCAGCTGCACATCGTGAACGCCCCGCCTCGTGCGGGGCGTTCGTGTTCCACCTCGACGGTTCGACCCGAACGCAGAGAAGCGCCCTGGGGGCGCTTCTGCTTCGGGTGGAAGACCGGGCTTCCCGCCTTCACCCGTTCCGGATGCGGCGGGATGAATTTCTCACCCGGGGACACCTGTGTCGTCGATCACGCGGCGCGTGATCGCTTCCACCCCGAACACAGAAGCGCCCTTCGGGGGCGCTTCTGCTTCGGGTGGAAGACCGGGCTTGAACCGGCGACCTTCGGAACCACAATCCGACGCTCTAACCAACTGAGCTACATCCACCATGTCCCCATCGTAGAAACAACGGGGCCGCAAATATACGCCGCCATGGCGTTGCTCCGATCGGCCCGAAGGGGCTGCCTACCTTGCGCCGGGCGATGCACGTGCTCCTGATCCCCAAGTGGTACCCCGGTCCGCGCGACCCGCAGTTGGGCGACTTCATCCGCAAACAAGCCCTGGCGCTGGCCCGCCATACGCCCGTGAGCGTGCTGGCGGTGCAGGCCGATCCCGGCGCCACCGCACCGATGTCCATCACGTCCGGTACCGTTGACGGGCTGTGGGAGCTGCGCGCCACCTACCGCGCCAGCACGCTGCCCCTGGCCCCGCTCCGCAAAGCGGTGAACCTGTGGCGCCACCTGCGCACCGCCTCCCACGCCCTGCGGCACCTGGAGCGGGAGCGCCCGGCGGTGGACCGGGTGCTGGCCTACATCCTGGTGCGGCCTGCGCTTGTGGCCCTGCGCCTGCGCCGACGCGGCATCCCCTTCGTGTTGGCGGAACAGAGCAGCGAATACCTGGACGGCACGTACGCCGGAAAGGGGCCGCTCTTCCACGCCCTGGTGCGCGCCATCTCCCGGCGGGCCCACGCCTTCATCGCTGTGAGCCCCCACCTCGGCGCGGCGCTTGTGCGCCACGGCCTGTGCGCCGAGGCCACCGTGGTGCCCAACACCATCCCGGGGCTCGAGCGGCCGCTGCCACCCGCCGGTACGCCCGGCCACTTCCTGATGGTGGCCGACCTGGTGGACCGCATCAAGAACGTGAGCGGTGTGCTGCGCGCGCTCGCGAAAGCCCGGAAGGAGGACCACGCCTTGCAACTCGCGGTGATCGGCGATGGCCCGGACCGCGCCCACCTGGAGGCGCTCTCACGCACGCTCGGCCTCACCGACCAGGTGCGCTTCCTGGGTCGCCTGCCGAACAGCGCCGTGCTCGACCACATGGCCCGCGCCTTCGCCGTGGTGGTGAACAGCCGGGTGGAGACCTTCAGCGTGGTGACCGGTGAAGCGCTGGCGCAGGGGCGCCCGGTGATCGCCACACGCTGCGGTGGCCCCGAAGCGTTCATCACCCCGATGAACGGCCTGCTGATCCCCGTGGACGACGACACCGCCCTCGCCGAGGCCATGATCCGGCTCACGCGCGAGGCCGACCGCTACCGTCCCGACGCCATCCGCGCGGGGGTGAACGACCGTTACGGACCGGACGCCGTGGGCCGGACCCTGCTGCACGCGCTCCAACACGCCCGATGAACGCCACCGAACCCCGGCTCCGCGTGGGCCTGCTGTGCGACGGTGCCGTGCTGCAGCGCTGGCAGGCCGAATGCCTGCGCCAGGTGCTGGCCGTGGAGGGGGTGGGGCTGGTGCTCGTGGTGCGCCCGGAGCCGTCAGCCGCCGCGGAGCGGAGCACGTGGCAGCGCCTTCGCCGGCATCCCTGGCGCATCACCCTGTACCTGCGCTATCGCCGGAGGCACTTCAAGCCTGCGGCCATGGAGCCGGTGGACCTGACCGAACTGCTGCAGGGCGTGCCGGCGATCACCTGCGCGGTGGAGAAGCGCGGGCACGGGCAGTACTTCCGTGCGCAGGACCTCGACCGCATCCGTGCGCACCGGCCCGATGTGCTGCTCCGCTTCGGCTTCAACATCCTGCGCGGCGAGGTGCTGGAGGTGGCCACCCACGGGGTGTGGAGCTTCCACCACGGCGACGAGGAGCACTACCGCGGTGGTCCGCCGGGCTTCTGGGAGCTGCTGCGCGGCGAACCGGTGATGGGGGCCGTGCTGCAGCGGCTCACCGACAAGCTGGACGGCGGGCGCATCCTGCACAAGGGCTGGTTCGGCGTGGTGGACCATTCGCTGCGCGAGACGGTGGACACGGTGCTGCGCCACAGCGCCGCCTGGCCGGCCCTGGTGATGCGCCGCGTGCTGGGCGGGGACGCTGACGCGGCGTTGGGCCGCCAGAGCCCCACCAGCGCGCCGATCCTGCGCTACCCCGCCAACCTCACCTTTCTGCGCTTCCTGTTCGTGCAGCTGCGCAACAAGCTGCGTTTCCACAAGGCCTCCCTCGCCCGGCACGAGGAGTGGAACATCGGCGTGCTCAACCAGCCCATCCACCGCCTGCTGGAGGAGAAGCCCAGCCTGAACGTGCGCTGGCTGCCGGCACCCGCCGAGCGCTCCTTCCGCGCCGATCCCTTCGGCTTCACCGACGCCGAGGGGCAGCTGCACGTGCTGTACGAGAAGTACGACCACGCGCGGGCCAAGGGCGAGATCGCCCGCCTGCGCCCCAAGCGCGACAATGTGCTGAAGCGCTCCCGCACGCTGCTGGACCTGCCCGAGCACCTCTCCTACCCCTTCGTGCTGACGCATGAAGGCCGCACCTGCGTGATCCCGGAGCAGGCCGCGCGGGGCCGGGTGCAGCTCTACGTGATCGACGACGCGCTCTCGCGGATGGAGCCCGTGGCCACACTGCTGGAGGAACCGCTCTACGACCCCACCCCGGTGCACTGGAACGGACGATGGTGGCTCTTCGGCACCAAGGCGCCGCTCACCAACACCGAGCTGTTCCTCTACCACGCCGCGGACCTGCACGGGCCTTACACGCCGCATCCCCTGAACCCGGTGAAGACCGACGTGCGTTCAGCGCGGCCGGCCGGAACGCCCTTTGTGCACCAAGGCGCGTTGTACCGCCCCGGACAGGACAGCAGCCTCACCTACGGCGGGCGCGTGGTGATGCACCGCGTGCTGGAATTGAGCCCCACGGCCTTCAGCGAGGAGGCGGTGCGCACGGTGGGCCCCATCACCAACAGCGCCTACTCCAAGGGCCTGCACACGGTGAGCGCCGTGGGCGATGTGACGCTGGTGGACGGCAAACGCTTCGTGCGGGTGAAGGACAAGGCCGCCCGGGAGCGCACGCGCAAATGGAACGCCCTGCTCGAACGCCTGCGCCCATGATCCGCCCCGCCATCGGTTCGGTGATCGCCCGGGCGTGGACCACGCTCGCCAACCTGCTGGTGATCATGGTGGCCGGCCACCTGCTGGGGGCGGAGGGCCTGGGGGCCATCAGCCTGGTGGTGCTCGCCATCACCCTCATCCAACTGCTGAACAACGTGGTGGGCGGCGGTGCGCTGGTGCACCTGGTGCCGCGCGCCCCCCTGCCCTCCCTGCTGCGGCCGGCGTATGGCTGGGCGGTGCTCACCGCCCTGGTCGCCTTCGCCGTGCTGCAGCTGCTTCCACTGGTGCCCGACGGGCTCTCCGGGCATGTGGTGATGCTCGCCCTCATGCAGTCGTTCTACACCATCCACCTGAACGTGCTGCTGGGCCGCCAGCGCATCGCGGCCTACAACCGCATCACCGCGCTGCATGGGCTGGTGCTCCTGGTGGTGTTCGCCGCGTTGGTCCGGATGCCGGGCGGCGCCTCGGTGCTCTCGTACGTGCAGGCCTCCTATGCCGCCTTCGCCACCACGCTCGGCCTCAGCGCCTGGGCCCTGGTACAGCGCGCGCCGGGCCCTGCGATGCCCTCGGTGGACGGCCTGCTGCGCCGCATGGTGACGCAGGGCCTGCACGTGCAGGGTGCCAACGCGATGCAGCTGCTCAACTACCGGTTCGCGTACTACCTGATCGAGCACTTCCAGGGGCTGGCCGCGTTGGGCGTGTACTCCGTGGCCACCCAGCTCGCCGAAGGCGCCTGGCTGGTGCCGCGCAGCCTGGGCATGGTGCTGTACAGCGCGGTGAGCAACGAACGCGCCCCGGACCGGCAGCGCGCGCTCACCCTCACGGTGTTCAAGGCCTCGGTGGCGGCCGCGACCGGCGCCCTGCTGGTGGCGCTGCTGCTGCCCGACGCGGTGTACGCCCTGCTCTTCGGCGCCGAGGTGCACGGGGTGCGCCCGCTGCTGGCCTGTCTGGCACCCGGCATCGTGGCCATGGCCGCCTCGCAGGCCTACAGCCACTACTTCAGCGGAGTGGGCCGCAACGTGCACAACGCTGTCGGTTCGGGTCTGGGTCTGGTGGTGACGATCGGTGCCGGCCTGGTCCTGGTGCCCACCTGGGGCACGGCGGGCGCGGCGCTGACCGCCTCCCTGGCCTACGCGGTCAACGCCGCGTATCAGAGCTGGCGCTTCATCGGCCTCACCGGTGCGAGCGCCCGTGATCATTGGCCCGGCCGCGCCGACCTCGACCGGCTGCGGCGCATGGTAGTGCGCTAGCGGTTCACGCCAGTTCCATCACATCGCGCACGCCCGGCGCGCGCTGCACGGTGAAGCCTTCACCATAGGCCGCATGGATGATGCGCCCCATCGCCCGGTGCCGCCCCTCCAGGAAGGGCAGGAACTCGCGCGTGGCGATCGGGCTCTCCGGCTCGGTGCTGGTGGGGTCGTAGAACTGCGAGCGGAAGCACATCAGCGCCTCCATCTTGCGGTCCCAGAAGGGCGTGATGTCCACCACGAGATCGGGGTCGACCCAATTGTCCTGCACGCAGTGCAGCAGGGTGACCGGTCGCCAGGGCTCCTGCGGCCGGCCACTGAAGATGGTGTCGATCCGCCGCAGGCCGCTGAGGAAGGCGGCCTCGCGCACCAGATCGGCACCACGGCCGTGATCGGGATGCCGGTCGCGCACCGCGTTGGTGATCACCACGCGCGGCCGGTGCAGCCGCAGCACGGTGACGACCTTCAGCAGCACCTCGCGCTCCGAGCGGAAGAAGCCGTCGGGCAGGCCGAGGTCGTAGCGGAACCGCGCCCCGATCACCTGCATGGCCGCCTCGGCCTCCTGCCGGCGAAGGGTGGCGCTGCCGCGCGTGCCCAGCTCACCGGCCGTCAGCTCCACCAGGCCCACGCTGTGGCCCAGCTCGATCTGACGCATGAGCGTGCCTGCGCACGAGATCTCCGCATCATCGGGATGTGCCGTGATGCATAGGATGTCCACCGGTCCGCCGTGCATGATGCCGCAAAGATGATCGGTCGACGGCCGTCGTGAACGCGCTCAATCCTCCACCCACGCCAGCACCGCCGGGTCCAGCGGGCTCACACTGCTGGGGAGCTCCTTCTGCAGCACGCCCTGTTCGTCGATGAGGAACTTGTGGAAGTTCCACTTCACCTCCGCATCGAGCACCCCGTTCGCGTCGCTGCGCGTGAGCCACCGGTACACCGGATGCTGGTCGGCGCCCGTGGTCCGCACCTTGCTCATCATCGGGAAGGTGACGCCGTAGTTCTTCGAGCAGAAGGTCGCGATATCCGCCTCCGCGCCGGGCTCCTGCCCGCCGAAGTCGTTGCTGGGGAAGCCCAGCACCACGAGACCCTTGTCCTTGTGCGTGGCGTAGAGCTCCTGCAGTTCGGCGTACTGCGGCGTGTAGCCGCACTCACTGGCGGTGTTCACGATGAGCACCTTGTGCCCCTTGAGCTGTTCGAAAGAGAACGGCCGGCCATCGATGGTGGTGGCCGAAAGCGTGTGGAAGGAGGGCATGGTCACGGAAGCTTGCGGGGCGGTGGGCGCAGTGGACGTGGTGGCCTCTGGAGGAGCGCCGCAGGCCAGCAACCCGAGGAGCAGCAGCGGCAGCGGACGGTTCACAGGTTGGCGTCGATGAGGGTGGTGATGGACGGATCGAGCGGGTCGGTGCCGGGATCGAACACGCCGATCAGGCGCCCCTGGCCGTCCACGAGGTACTTCTGGAAGTTCCACTTCACCTTGCTGTCCAGGGCCCCGTTGAGGTCCTTGCGGGTGAGCCACTGATAGACGGGGTCGCGCTCGTCGCCCTTCACCTGCACCTTGCTCATCATGGGAAAGGTGACCCCGTAGTTCTTCGTGCAGAACGCGGCGATCTCGGCGTTGTCGCCGGGCTCCTGCCGCATGAAGTCGTTGCTGGGGAAGCCGAGGATCACCAGACCCTTCGCCTCGTAGCGGGTGTGGAGCTCCTGCAACTTGGCGTACTGCGGCGTGTGGCCGCAGCGGCTGGCGGTGTTGACGATGAGCACGGGATGGCCCTTGTAGGCCGACAGGTCGACCGGTGCGCCCGCGATGTCGGTGGCCTTCAGCGCATGGAAGGGCGCCACCGGGGCCACGGGCGCGATGGGGCCCTGGGCCCGGCCGCAGCCGAAGAGGGAGAGCAGGAACATACCGGAGAAGAGGGTTCGGAGCATGGTGGCAAAGGAACACGCGAAGGTCGGGATCGTTCGCGGTGACGGCCGTAGGTACCTTTCGGCCGACCTTCTGCGTAGGAAGGTGCCGATCGATCCCCATGAGGTCCCTCTTCACCCTCCTCGCGGCGTGCTGCGTGCTCGCCCTTCATGCACAGCAACAGGTCCGGATCACCCGATGGGACGCGATCCGCACCGGCAACGACCTCATCAAAGGCCGCGCGGCCAAGGCCGCCCTGCAGGCCACCGGACTGCCAGACGACCAGCAGGCCCTGGTGGTGACCAACAGCGGCGCGCAGTTCTGGCCGGTCTCGTTGATGAACGACAGCGCGCGGCAGGCCAGCGCCCCCTACATCGGGAACTACGTGGCCTACCGCATGTTCAGCTTCCACGAGGACACGGTGCCCTTCACGGTGGTGATGATCCCCGCCAAGGACAACATCCACATGCCGGAGGACCTGCGCCCCACGGCCGACCTCTTCCTGGCCGTGGCCGATGCCGGTCTGGCCGATGCGGCACCGGCGCGTCAGCGCCCGGAGATCAGCCGAGGTCCCCGGTGGAAGGACCGCGACCAGGCCGTGATCCTGAAGCCGGCCGAGGTGTACGCCACCTACGACCTGGGCGCCGATGCCGTGGCGCGGCAGGCGCTCTCCGACGCCGGCATGAGCATTCCGGAGATCGAGGCCGTCGCGTTCCGCAGCCACGAGCGCAACTGGCCGGACGGCATCGACACCTACGAGGAACGCAGCGCGCTCATCAGCCAGTTCGGCAAGTACAAAGCCTTCGTGGGCGCGGCCTGGGACGACAAGGTGGTCCTCATCGTGCCGGTGGAGAAGAACCGGTCCATGCCCAAGCTGATGCGGCCCTACGTGGACATCTATCTGGTCTACGCCAAGAGCGCCGTGTCGGTGAAGGCCAAGCGCCGCAAGTGATCGCCGCGCTGCGGGTAGCTTTGGCCCCGCATGCGCCCCTCGGAGATCGCCGCCATCATAAGGCTGGAGCTCGCCCTTGACCTGCGGCAGCGCGCCGCGTGGGCGGGGCTTCTGCTTTACTCGGTCGGCGCCTGTTACATCGGCTTCCTGGCCCTGCGCAGCGGCACCACCACACCGGTGTGGAACGCCCTGTTGTGGATCATCCTGCTCTTCGCGGCGTTCAACACCCTTACGCGCGCCTTTCAGCGCGAGGACGCGGGGCGCCAGCTCTACCTGCACACCCTGGCCGACCCGCGCAGCGTGGTGATCGCGCGCACCCTCTACAGCATGGGCCTGATGCTGGCCCTCGCCCTGGTCACCGTGGCGGTGTACGTCCTGCTCCTGGGCGACCACGCGTTGCGTGAGGCCGACGTGGCGCTCTTCCTGCTCACCGTCGCCCTGGGCGGCACCGGCTTCGCCGCGGTGCTCACGCTCATCTCGGCCATCGCCGCGCGGGCCGGCAACGGCGTGGGGCTCACCGCCGTGCTGGGCCTGCCCCTGGTGCTGCCCCTGCTCCTCAGCGCCCTGCGCGCCAGCAAGCTCGCCCTCGACGGCATCGGCCTCAACGTCACCGGCACCTACCTGCTGTGGTTGCTGCTGATCGACGCGCTCACCGTGGCCCTCGCCTACCTGCTGTTCCCCTACCTTTGGCGCGACTGATGAGGCATTGGTGGAAGGCCCTGGGCATCGCGCTGCTGCTGGCCGTGGTGGGCTTCGGCCTCGGGGTCGACCTCGCCCCCGCCCTGGTGCATGTGGACCGTGACCGGATCGCCCCCGGCCCGGTCGACCTGCGCATCACCACCTACCGCACCGAACTGAGCCCCGACGCCCCGCCGCAGGTGTGGATCAGCAATGATGGACAGCGCGTGTGCGCCACCCGGGTCGCGGTGAACGACCCCACGCACCTCACCGCCTCCGTGGACGTGCCGGCCGGGCTCCGCGCCGACCTCACCCACCTGGTGGTGCTGCCTGCCGGGGGCGACACGCTGGCCTTGCTCGATGCCTTCTGGACCGAAGGCCGGGGCGAAGGCATCGCGGACAGCCCCTGCCCGCCCGCCGCAGGCCGCGCGCAGGCACCGGGCTTCCGGTTCCCCAACCGCAGCCTGCTCACCGAGAGCATCCGCAACCTCTTCTTCCACGTGCCCATGTGGTTCACCATGATGCTGCTGATGACCATCTCGGTGGTGATGAGCCTGCGGCACCTGCGCACCGGCTCGCTGGACCACGACGGCGCCGCGCTCGCCGCCGTGCACGTCGGCCTGCTCTTCGCCGTGCTCGGTCTGATCACCGGCAGCATCTGGGCGCGGGTCACCTGGGGCGGATGGTGGACCAGCGACACCAAGCTCAACGGCGCGGCCGTCACCACCCTGGTGTACGCCGCCTACCTGGTGTTGCGCGGTTCGGTGAGCGACCCGCACAAGGCCGCACGCCTCGCCGCCGTCTACAACATCTTCGCCTACGTGCTGATGATGGTCTTCCTGATGGTACTGCCGCGCCTGAGCGATTCGCTGCATCCGGGCAACGGCGGCAACCCGGCCTTCAACCAATACGACCTGGACGACCGGCTGCGGCTGGTGTTCTATCCCGCGGTGCTCGGCTGGATGCTGCTGGGCACCTGGGCCTGGACCCTGGCGCGCCGCCTGGACCGTCTGCAACGCCTCCACGACCATGCGTGACCGACGCCTGACGCTGCTGTTCGTCGCCGCCCTCTTCCCGCTGGGTACCTTTGCCGCCGGTGAAGCGCCTTCCTGGCTGGCCGACACCCTGTACGGTTCGGGCCGCATGCACGCCGTGATCGCCGTGGTGGCGGTGGTGCTGCTGGGCCTGGCCGGATGGATGGCCGCCTTCGACCGACGCCTCACCCGCCTGGAACGCCAACGCCGCGAACCCCACCGCGACGCATGAAACGAAGCCACCTCATCGCCATCGCCATCATCGCCGTGGCCATCGCCGCCCTCATCGGCTCCCTGAACGACAGCAGCACCTATGCCGACCTCGACGAGGCCCTGGCGAACCCGGGAAGGGAATATCACGTGGTGGGCGTGCTGGACCGCAGCCAGGATATCGTCTACGAACCCAGCGTGAACGCCAGCCTCACGGAGTTCACCATGCAGGACCTGCAGGGGCGCAGCTGCCGCGTGAAGCTGGCCAAGGCCAAGCCGCAGGACTTCGAGCGCAGCGAACGCCTGGTGCTCATCGGTGAGGCCACCGAGGGCGGCGAGTTCCACGCCACCGACATGCTGATGAAGTGCCCCAGCAAGTACAACGAACAGAACCAGGTGGGCGTGTAGCCCTGCTGGAGCGGGAGGCACTTCGATGAGCTACACGGGCGAACACACCTGGGCCGGCCAGCTCGGCCACCTGCTCACGCTGCTCTCCTTCGCCGGCGCGCTGCTGGCCGCCGGCGCCTACTGGTGGAGCACCCGACGGAACGACGACACCTGGCGCAGTGTGGCCCGCACCGGCTTCGCCCTTCATGCCGCGGCCGTGCTCGGCATCGTGGTGGTGCTCTTCACCATGCTGTTCAACCACTGGTTCGAGTTCGACTACGTGTGGAAGCACAGCAACCGCCAGATGCCGCTGAAGTACATCCTGAGCTGCTTCTGGGAAGGCCAGGAGGGCAGCTTCCTGCTGTGGACCTTCTGGCACGTGTGCATCGGTCTGGTGCTGATCCGCCGCGGCGGAACGTGGGAAGCGCCCGTGATGACCGTGGTGGCCCTGGTGCAGCTCTTCCTGGCCAGCATGCTGCTCGGCGTGCACCTCGGTGAGCTGCGCATCGGCGGCAGCCCCTTCCTGCTCATCCGTGAGCTGCCGGAGAACCTCGGGCTCCCGTGGACGCGCATCCCCGACTACCTCACCCGCATCCCGCAGTTCGCCGACGGACGCGGCCTCAACCCCCTGCTGCAGAACTACTGGATGGTGATCCATCCGCCCACGCTCTTCCTGGGCTTCGCCGCCACCCTGGTACCGTTCGCGTATGCGATCGCGGGGCTCTGGCGCCGTGAGCTGCAGGCCTGGATCACGCCCGCGCTGCCGTGGACCTTCTTCGGTGTGATGGTGCTGGGCACCGGCATCCTGATGGGCGGCGCCTGGGCCTATGAGGCCCTCAGCTTCGGCGGCTTCTGGGCCTGGGACCCCGTGGAGAACGCCTCCCTGGTGCCCTGGCTCACCCTTGTCGCCGCCGGCCACCTCATGCTGGTGAACCGCCATCGGCCCACATCCATCTACACCACCTTCCTGCTCGCGCTCGTCACCTTCCACCTGGTGCTCTACAGCACCTTCCTCACCCGCAGCGGCGTGCTCGGCGACACCAGCGTGCACAGCTTCACCGGCGACGGCATGATGCCGGGGCTCACCCTCTTCATGCTGTTCTTCATCTGGCTGGCCGTGGTGATGCTGCACACCGACCGGGCCCAGCAGCGCTTCTACACGATCGTGGCCGTGGCCCTGGTGGCCATCGGCACCGCCCTGCAGCAGCCCGTGCCCGCCATCCTGCTCTTCCTGTTGGTGAGCGCGGTGTGGACCTTCATCGCCCAGCGCCGCGACTTCCCCCAGCCGACCGAGGAGGAGGCGCTGTGGAGCCGCGAGTTCTGGCTCTTCATCGGTGCACTGGTGCTGCTGCTCAGCGCGGCCCAGATCACCTTCAGCACCTCGGTGCCCGTGCTCAACCTGCTGCTGGAGCCCTTCCAGGGGCCGCTCACCGCGCTGGCCGACACACTCGACAGCGCCTGGCTCCGCCAGGTGGCCCGCGCCAAACTCGCCCCGCCCGGTGAGGCCATCGCCCACTACAACAAGTGGCAGGTGCCCTTCGCCTTCATCGTCGCCGTTCTCAGCGCCTTCGTCCAGTACCTGCGTTACAGGTCCACCGACATGAAGCGCTTCCGCCGCGCCATCGCCCTGTCCCTGGTGGTGGCGCTGCTGCTCACCGCCCTGGGCGTGGTGCTGCTCGACTACCGCGTGGCCGACCTCAACCTCATCCTGCTCTTCTTCGCCACGGCCTTCTCGGCCGCGGCCAACCTGGACCATATCCGCACCGTGCTGAAGGGCCGCCTCACCCACGCCGGTCCCTCCGTGGCCCACGTGGGCTTCGCCCTCGTGCTCCTGGGCGCCCTCATCAGCACCAGCCGCCAGAACGAGATGAGCCGCAACACCCAGGGCATGGACCTGCGCTTCCTGAACGAGGAGTTCAGCAACAGCACGGACATCCTGCTCTACCGCGGCGACACGGTGCGCATGGGCGAGTACTACGTGCGCTACGCGGCCAAGCGGCCCGAAGGGGTGAACCTCCATTACGTAACGGAGTACTTCCGGCCCGTGCCCGCCACTTACGCGCCCGGCGACACCGTGAAGGTGGGCGACATGCTCTTCAGCTGCCGCAGCGTGCACACGGCCTCGGCCACCTTCCTGGCCGACCAGCCCGCGCACTGGACGCCGATCGAGGAGTTCCCACGCCGCGCGCTGTGGCGCGCGAAGCCCTGGTCCGCCACCCGCGCCGGCGAGCCGCTCTTCACCCTGGAGCCCTTCGTGCAGCTGAACCCGCGCTTCGGCAACGTGGCCGAGCCGAGCACCAAGCACTGGCCCCACCGCGACCTCTACACCCACGTGCGCTACGCCGACCTCGCCGCCGACGAGGCCGAGGACAGCGCCGGCGTGCACTACATGCCGCCCCGCCTGTACGAGAAGCAGCTCGGCGACACCATCGTCACCCCCACCTGCCTGATCCTGATCGACAGCCTGCGCACCGTGCGCGACAGCGTCACCATCCGCATGCTGGGCCCCGACTACCTGGTGTACGCCCTGCGGATGCGTGTACGTGACCTCTACGACCGTGAGCGCTGGTTCGAGGCCAGCCCCGTGATCATCTATCGCGACGGCCGGCCCGTGGCCGGTAAGGGCTTCGACGTGGACCCGCTGCGCGTGAAGTTCGAGCTGGCCACGGTGGACGGCGACCGCGTGGGGCTCAACGTCTTCGAGCGCGAGTATGTGGTGATGCAGGCCATCGTGTTCCCGGGCATCAACATCCTGTGGACGGGCTGCATCCTCATGTTCCTGGGCACGCTGATGGCCGTGCGCCGTAGGCTGCGCGACCGCAGCGGCACCTCCTGACCATGCCGCTGCGCGAAGGCATCCTGCTGGTGGGAACGGGCCGCGCGGCCCACCACCTGGGGCATGCCATCGCCCGAGCCGGTCTTCCGCTGACCGGTGTCGTGGGCCGCTCCACCGCCTCCGCCAAACCGCTGGCCCTGGCCCTGCGCACCACGCCGTTCGGGCCGGACGAACCGCTGCCGCCCGCAGCGCTCACCCTGCTGGCCGTGAGCGACGACGCCATCGCGCAGGTGGCCGCCCGCCTGGGCGCCCGCGAGGGCGTGGTGGCCCATCTCTCCGGCGCCTCCGACATGGACCGCCTGCTGCCCCATGCGCACCGTGGCGTGCTGTGGCCCGTGATGAGCCTGAGCCCCGGCGAGCCCGCCGACCTGAGCCACGTGCCGCTGGTGGTGGACGCCAACGGGGAGGAGGCCCGCCGCGTGCTGCTCGACCTGGCCCGCAGCCTCAGCGGCAAGGTGGTGGAGCTGCCCCTGGACCAACGCCGGCTGGTGCACCTCGCCGCCGTGTTCGCCTCCAACTTCCCGGTGGCCCTCTTCGCCGAATCGTGCACCCTGCTGGAGCGTGGCGGCATCCCGTCGGACCTGCTGACGCCGCTGTGGAAGGCCACCGCCGCCAAGGCCGCCGCCGTGGGTCCCGAACAGGCGCTCACCGGGCCCGCACGCCGCGGCGACCGCGGCACGATCGACCGCCACCTCGCCGCGTTGGAGGGCGATCCCGATCTTCGCCGCGCCTATGCGCTGCTCTCCGACCTGATCGCGAAGCGGCATCCACGAGCGCCCGATGCCCGCTGAACCCACCTACAAGGAACGCCTCGCCGCGCTGGACACCTTCCTGTTCGACGTGGACGGCGTGTTCACCGACAACCGCGTGCTGCTGATGCCCGGCATGGACCCGGTGCGCACCTTCCACACCCGCGACGCTTACGCCGTGCAGCACGCCGTGCGTGAGGGCCTGCGCATCGTGATCGTCACCGGCGGACACAGCGATGGGGTGGTGCAGAGCTTCCAGCGGCTCGGCGTCACCGACGTGCACACCCGCACGCGCGACAAGCTGGAGCTGGTGGAGCGCCTCATCGCCGAACAGCGGCTGGACCCTGCGCGTTCGGCCTACATGGGCGACGACATCCCCGACCTGCGCGTGATGCGGCGCGTGGCCCTGGCCTGCTGCCCGTCCGACGCGGCCGAGGAGGTGAAGGCCATCAGCCACTTCGTGAGCCGCCTGCCCGGTGGTGGCGGATGCGTGCGCGACCTGATCGAGCAGGCCATGAAGGTGCAGGGACGCTGGATGACCGACGGTGCGTACACCTGGTGAACCCATGCTGGCCCTCCTTCGCCTCACCCGACCGCTGAACCTGGCGATCATCGCCGGCACGATGGCCGTGATGCGGTACGGCGTGGTGGGCGGGCTGCTCGGCGCCAGCGGTCTGCCCCTCGCGCTGGGCGGAACCTGGTTCACGCTGCTCGTGCTCAGCACGGTGCTCATCGCCGCGGGCGGCAACATCATCAACGACTACTTCGACACGCGCATCGACCGCATCAACAAGCCCGACGAACTGATCGTGGGACGCTCGGTGCCGCGTCGGAAGGCCATGGCGGCGCACCTGGTCCTGAGCGGGCTGGGGCTTTTGTGCGGCTGGGCCGTGGTGGTGCACACGGGCCTGTGGCGGCTGGCCGTGATCCCGCCCTTCGCCATCGGCGCCTTGTGGACCTACAGCACCACCTTCAAGCGGCAGCTCATCATCGGAAACGGGCTGGTGGCGACGCTCACCGCGCTGGTGCCGCTCACCGTCGGCCTCTACGAGATCCCCCTCGCCCAGCGCATGCACGCCGGTGAACTGCTTGCCGCCTTCAACGACGAGGGCGCGGTGCATTTCTACTTCCGCGTCATCTGGTACTGGGTGTTCGGTTTCACGGGCTTCGCCTTCGTGGCCACGCTGGTGCGCGAACTGCAGAAGGACATGGCCGATGTGCCGGGCGACCGCGCCCTGGGATGCCGCACCATCCCCATCGTGTGGGGCATGGGCGCCGCCCGGGCGATCGTGATCGTCCATACGCTCGTCCTGGTGGCCGCCCTGCTGCTGCTGCGCCGCGCCTTCCTCGACGACCGCCTCTCGTACTGGACCATCGCCGCGCTCATCCTCACCCTGCTCATCAGTGCGGGCCTCACCTGGAACGCCCGCGATCGCGCGGCCCATGTGCGCGCCGGGATCGTGATGAAAGTGGCCATGGTGCTCGCCGTCGGCTACGGCCTCCTCGTCCCCCTGCTGCTCGACCTGACATGAGCGCGCGGCCCCTCCTCCCCTGGCGGATCGTCCTTGCCTCCGCCTCACCCCGACGGCGCCAGCTCTTGGAAGGCCTCGAACTTCCGCTGCGCGTGGTGCCGCTGGACGTGGATGAAACACCAGCCCCGGGCATGCCGGTGCATCAGGTGGCCGAACACCTCGCCGTGCGCAAGGCCAGGGCCTATACAACGCCGCTCGCCGACGACGAGGTGCTGGTGACCGCCGATACCACGGTGCTGCTCGATGACCCCTCGGGTGCCGGAACGAGTCTGTTGTTGAACAAGCCTGAGGATGACGCGGACGCCCGCCGCATGCTCGCCCTGCTCAGCGGCCGCACGCACCGCGTGGTCACCGGGGTGTGCCTGCGGACACTGGGCGGCACCGTGCGGTTCAGCGACGAGGCACGGGTGACCTTCCGCACGCTGGAGCCCGAGGAGATCGCCTACTACGTGGAGCGCCACCATCCGCTGGACAAGGCCGGGGCCTATGGCGTGCAGGACTGGATCGGCTACACCGCCGTCGCCCGCATCGAGGGCAGCTTCTACACCGTGATGGGCCTGCCGATGCATCGCGTGTACCTCGCCCTGCGCGCTCTTTCCACGCCACGACCATGAGAACGCACCTCCTCCCTGCCCTCCTTGTGTTGCTCGTGCACGGCGATGCTGCCGCACAGACCTCCCCGTTCACCCCTCCTGAGCGGCCCGACCCGCGCACGTGGTACCTCACCAACGGCTCCGAGTGGGTGTTCTCCTTCCCCGTCCTCAACGTGTCCCGCGACTCGGTGCCGTCCGGCCAGGGCGGCATCGTGCGTTTCGCGCCCTTCATGAACCCGCGGGTGCTGGTGCACTGGGACGCGGGAGCGCATGTGGGCTTCTTCAGCGGTCTTGGCATCCGCAACCTTGGCTTCATCTACGACGTGCCCGGCAGCAACGAACGCTTCAAGTACCGCACGTACACCCTGGGCCTTCCGCTGGGGATCAAGCTGGGCCGCATGCACAAGGTGCTCGTGTTCGCCGGCTACGAGCTGGAGCTGCCCTTCAACTACAAGGAGAAGCGCTACGCCAACGAGAAGAAGGAGGACAAGTTCAATGTGTGGTTCAGCGACCGCACGCAGCCCTTCTTCCAGAGCGTGATGCTCGGGGTGCAGGCGCCGCTCGGCTTCAACATCACGGTGAAGTACACGCTCACCAACTTCCACAACACGGGCTATCGGGAAGTGATCGATGGTGTCGAACGCTTTCCGTACGCAGGGCTGAACGCCAACCTGGTATGCCTGTCGGTGAACTGGGGCATGCACGCGGGCCGCAAGCGGAAGCGCGGTTCCTCGCCCTCGGCCACCCCGGTGCAGGATCCCCAGGCCCGGGCCCATTGACCGGCTATCGCAGCAGCGATACATGCCCGCGGTGCAGGCGCCGCTGGCCGAACCCGTCGCGCAGCATCACCGTCCAGGCGTAAACCCCCTGCGGCTCGCCATCCCCCGTCCAGCCCGCGGTGAGCTCGGTGGAGGCGAAGCGCAAGGCGCCCCATCGGTCGTAGATGCGGAGCTCGTACGCCTGCGGGCGCTGCACGGTGGTCAGCGGAAGAAAGATGTCATTGATGCCGTCCGCATCGGGCGTGAAGGCGTTGGGCGCATGGAACGCGTAGTCGCCCTCCACACACACCTCCGCGGAGGTGGCATCGGTGCAGCCCCCGGCATCGGTGACGACCAGGGTGATGGTGCGGCATCCCGTGCCCTCATACACGTGCTGCGGCTGCGGGCCGTTCGCCGAGCTGCCGTCCCCCAGGTCCCATGACCAGAGCACCGCATCCAGCGAGCCGTCCACGATCGGCACTGCTCCCGTGCCCTCCTCCACCACCGACGGCACGCTGAAGGAAGCCACCGGACGGGCGTTCACGGCGATCGGTCCGCCGCTCGCGCTTCCGGAACAACCCGGCAGGGCCTCCTGCACCACCGTGGGCACGAACAGGCCTTCCCCCGTGTAGCAGTGCTGAACGGATGCACCCGCGGCGCTGCTGCCATCCCCGAGGTCCCAGGTGATGGGACCGCCACTACCGCTTTGGGCGGTCAGGTTCACGCAGAGCGGCGCACAACCCCCGGTGATGTCGACCAGCACAGTGGGCGAGGGCAGCGGCACCACCGACACCACCACCTCGTCCGGCGCGCTCGTGCACCCGGCCGCATCGGTGGCCACCACGGCGTAGGTGCCCGCGACCGCGGGGTTCAGCACCGGGCCCGCCGGCGACCAGTCGAGCTGGATGCTCCCCGAACCACCGCCGCTCGCAGCAACGAGCGTGAGGGGGGAGCCCTCGCATACCGTGGTGTCGGCCATGGCCTGCACCTGCACCGGGACCGGTCCGTTCACCATCCCGGTGGCCGAGGACGAGCAGCCGCCCGCTTCGGTGACGGTGACCGTATAGCTGCCGGGAGCGAGCCCGGTGATGGACGCCGCTGTGCCGCCGCCCGGCGACCAGCTGTAGGTGAGGCCGGTGCCTGCGTTGACCACCGCCGTGGCCGAACCCAGGCCGCCGGTACAATCCGCATCGGTGACGTCCACGCTCACCTCGGGCACCACCACAGGCAGCGTGACGCTCACCGGGTCGCTGCACGGACCGTCGGTGGTGAGGGTGACGGCGTAGGTGCCCGGACCGGAGAAGGTGTGCGACGGGTTCTGGGAGAACGAGCTGTTCTGCGCACCGGAGGCCGGATCGCCGAAGTCCCAGGACCAGCTCGTGGGGCACCCGCCGGCCACCGGTGTGAAGTTGGCCGTTGCTCCGGCACACGTCCACGTAAAGTCCGCGATGGCGCCCTCGGCCTCCTGGATGAGGATGTCGTCGATGGCGATGCCGTCGTAGCCGTTGCACTGGGTGCCGGCGCCGAACAGGAAGCGGAACAGGACCTGCGGCTGGTTGGCCGCGGCGGGGATGCAGTGCTTGGCGGTGACCCAGCCGCCGCTGCCGAAGCCGCCCTGGCAACTGCCGCTGGTGGGGCCGCTGCGCCCGCTCCACCCATGCTTCGGGCTCACCGACGTGAGGTTGGTGATGTTGCCCGCGTTGAACCAGTTGTCGTTGAGGCAATCCACCGGATCGCCCCAGGCCCCCACGTTGCTCCAGCTCTGTCCGCCGTTCAACGAGAGCTGGAAGACCATGCCGTCGTACTGCCGTTCGCACTCCCAGAAGATCTTGAAGGAGATCCAGGGGTGATCCAGCGTGGACATGTCGAAGCATGGGCTCTCCAGCCAGCTCAGCTGACCGTAGGTGTAGAAGGTGCCCGTGAGCCCGCCCACGCACCAGCTGCGCAGCCCGCCCCCGGCGCTGTTGATCGACGGGTGCGCCGGCGTGCCCCAGGCCCAGTCGCTGCTGATGCCGCCGGCGGTCCACTGCGGCCCGCTCTCGAACCCTTCGTTGTAGGGGAAGGTGCCGATGGGGTTCACACATTGCGCCTGTGAACCCACGCCCGCCGCCAGCGCAAGCGCGATCAGAAAGAAGCGGGGACCGCGGACCACGGGGCAAAGATCGGTGCTGCGTGCCGCGGGTCCGACACGGTCCTGTCACAAGAACGGCCCCGTGCGGCGCCGCGAACGCCTCCGATGGAGCGCATCATCCGTCGAACGCCTTCGCCCGCTCCCAGTACGCATCCATCTCCGCCAGGGTCATCTCACCCAGCTGTCGACCGTCACGGGCGCTCTCGCGCTCCAGGAACCGGAAGCGGCGGATGAACTTCCGGTTGGTGCGTTCCAGCGCCTCATCCGGATCGACCCCGAGGAAGCGTGCGTAGTTCACGATGCTGAAGAGCACGTCGCCCACTTCGTCGGCCTGCTTCGCGGAGCCCGCCTCCACCTCGCGTTCCAGTTCGGCCAGCTCCTCGTTCACCTTTTCCCATACCTGCTCCTTGTTCTCCCAATCGAATCCCACGCCGCGCGCCTTGTCCTGAATGCGGATCGCCTTCACCAGCGAAGGGAGGCCTTTGGGCACCCCCTCCAGCACGCTCTTGTCAGCGGCTCCCGCCTTGGCCTTCTCCGCCAGCTTGATCCTCTCCCAGTTGGCCTTCACCTCCTCCTCGTCGGCCACCTTCACGTCCCCGTAGATGTGCGGATGCCGGTGGATGAGCTTCTCGCAGATGCCGTTCAGCACATCGGTGATGTCGAAGGCCCCCTGCTCACTGCCGATCTTGGCGTAGAACACCATGTGCAGAAGAAGGTCGCCGAGCTCCTTCCTCACCTCCTGGAGGTCGTTCTCCAGGATGGCATCGCCGAGCTCATAGGTCTCCTCGATCGTGAGCGGCCGCAGCGTGGCCATCGTCTGTTTCCTGTCCCATGGACATTGGGCGCGTAGTTCGTCCATGATCGTCAACAGGCGGAGGAAGGCGGTGGCGCGGGGATCCATGGCACGAAGGTGCGAAGGGCGGCCGGCACCTCCGTCCCGCGTCAACCAAGGCCGGAGGGGACCATGCTTCCGAGCTGCACGGCCAACGCATCCATGCTGTCGCACCATCCGCCGATGTGGCTGTCGCGCGAGGGCTCCGTGGCCAGGCCGGTCTGTCGGAATCGCAAGCGCGTCCTGTTCCCTTCTGCGATCAGGTCCACCTCCACCAGCGTGCGGTGGTGCGCCGGGTTCACGTACACGGGCTGCTTCTCCCATTGATGGGTGAAGGCGAGGTGGTCGATGGGGCGCACCGCGGTGTAGGTGCCATAGCTGGGGATGTCCTCGCCATCGGGCGTGCGCAGCACCACCCGCCATGAACCACCGTCACGCAGATCGGTGACGGCATCCACAGTAGTGAACGCCGCGCAGCCGAACCAATGAACCAGCATTGCCGGTGTGGTCCAGGCATCCCAAACGAGTTGCTGCGGGGCGTCGAAGACCCGGGTGATGCGGATCTCGTCCGGTGCAGGGGTGCTCACCTGGTTGCGAACGCGTTGGGCGGTGATCGGGTCCATGCCTCAAAGGAAGCGGGAAGGATCGTTCATCCGGCGTCGCGAGCGTCCAGCCTTCGATGGTGCAGCACATACGCCCAGGCCAGCACACCGATGAAGAGCAGCATCGGCGCCCAGCCCGGGACCGGATCACCCACGGCGATGAACGAGACGACGGCCGCCACCAGATCGATGAAGAAGCCGAAGTAGGCCCACTCCTTCACCCGGGCCGGCACCATCGGCAGCAGGATCGCGATGGCGCCCAACACCTTGGCATATGAAATGAGCTGGATGAAATACAGGGGATAGCCCAAATGGTCGTGCAGAAGGGCCACGGCCTCGGGCATCAGGGTGATGCCGCCGTAGGAGGAGAGGACCATGAAGCCGCTGAAGAGGCCGGTGATGATCCAGTAGGTGAGGTTGAGCTTGTTCATGGGTCGGCATTCCCCGGTCGCGGACCGGATGTTGTGCGGGTCAAGGGTGGAGCAGCAAGGCTTCGAGGCGGTCCATGTTCTCCTCGTTCGCCTGTTGGATGAAGCCGCGGATCGGGGCCAGCTCCTCCGCGGCATCGAAGCGCATGGTCCAGTCGACCTCCGTGCCACCGACCACCTCCGTGAAGCGCACCATCGCCTTATAGAAGTGCATCTCCTTCAGGTGATCGAACTCCAGATAGCCCGGCGGCTCCACCCGTGTGAAGATGCAGGTGTTGCGGAAGGCCCTGTCGTCAGGGCCATGCATGGTGAACTCCCAGATGCCATCAGGCTGCGGCTCAAAGCGATGGAAGGTGCTCGTGAAGCCCTTCGGCCCCCACCACCGTGCAAGCGACGCGGGATCGGTCCATGCGGCGAAGACGCGCTCCCGCGGAGCGGCGACCACACGCGTGGTGCGCACCTCTCGTTCATCTGGAGGATCGTTGCTCATTTCCCTGGCGAGGACTTGCGTACCGTGCTCTTCTTCGGCTTTACCGGCCAGCGCAGCTCGATCTCCGCCACCTTGGCCTTCACAATGTCCCGCAATAGCGCGGCAGGGATCGGCCTGCCCGGCGAGAACTGGATCGCGCCCCTGCTCACGCTGAAGTCCTTCAGCCGCTCACTGAACCCTGCAGGGACCGAACCATACAGCGCACAGTGGTTCTTCGCAGCGCCCATGTACAACAGCGGATGGCCGTTGTACCGGAAGGCCGGCATGCCGTAACCGAAGTGCTCCTCAATGCCCTTTACTGCGGACAGGACCCGCTTCCGCAGCTGCTGCAGGGCCGCGCGCTGCGTGTCCGGAAGGGCGTCGAGGTAGTGGTCGATCGCGTTCATGCGGTTCAGCCGATGTACCAGTTCAGTTCGGTGCGGTGGTCCTTCGGGTCGGTAACCTCCTCCGGGTTGTTCAGGTAACGCTCATAGAACCGCCCGCTCTCGGGAAGCTCCTGTGCCCGCACCCGGTCCTGTAGCGCTCGCCAGGCATCGCCGAGCCGCTCATAGGGCCCTTGGTACACGGCCCGCACGACGCGGCCTGCCGGCAAGGCGCTGTTCCTCACGCGGCCCTTTTCCTGGACCGGCTTCGCCACGGGAAAGCCGATCTCGAAGTCGAAGGTGTCGCTGGGACGGCGGTGGTGGTAGCTGAACATCGGTCCGGCGGGATGCATGCCCTGTTCGCCCAGGAGCGCGAGGATCTCCTGGATCGCGGGGTCCATGTGCCGGGGCATCTCCATGCCGGGGATCACCAGGTGGATGGTGGCGGCAGGTTGTTCGGTGATGGTGACGATCTCGGGTGTGGTGATCATGGTCGGATGAGCTTGATCCAGGCGCTGACGATGGCGCACAGGGCGTTCTTGTTCACGGTGATGTCCGTGGCATTCCGGAAGACGATCAGCGCGCGGTCGTTGCCAAGCCAGGTGATCAGGCCTTCCGCATCGGGGATGCGGTCCTTCAGCACGATGCCTTTGGCCTTGGCACCCGCGTGCAGGATCAGCATGGGTTCCTTCACGTGCTTCGGGCCGTTCAGCGTGGCGAACCAATCTTCGGTCCTGAAGCTGGCGGTGTTCCACTTCACGCCTTCCTCGATCGACCTGTCGACGCCGAGGATGATGCTGCGCAGCTCATCGATCTCCTTGCGCAAGGGGTGATCGTGCGCATCCAGCAAGGCGTTCACGGCAGGGTCGAAGCGCGCGTTCATGATGGATCAGCGTTGCACCAGGAAACGATCGAGGCGCTGGTAGCCGAACTCCATCCCGTCCGCCAACCCCGCGGCGAGCACACCATCGCGTGCGGTCGGTGACTCATACTCAACCGTCAGGGTCATCAAGGTCGTGCCGCCTACTTCCGTGAGCACCATCGTTCCCACGGCCTCGCCGGGATACCACGCTTGGTCGAACTTCTCCGTGGTCACGAGGCGTTCAGGCCGGACGATCTCCTTGTACATGCCGCCCATGCCCATCTCCTGTCCATCCGAATTTCGCCACACCCAGCGGTAGGTGCCGCCCACCCGCAGGTCGATCTCGCACAGCACAAGCGTCCAGCCGGGCGCGCCGTGGAACCAGTTCAGCATCATCCCGGCCTTGGTCATCGCATCGAACACCAGTTCGCGCGGTGCCTGGAAGGTGCGCGTGATCCGTATCGCGCGATCCCCGTGGGGAACGATCTCGACCTGGGTGCTCATGAGGTCCGTGTTGAATGAACGTGGGTCAACCTTGCGCCTCCGCATGCGCCTTGAAGCGGTCCAGGATGGCCTGCCATCCTGCCCGCTGCATCTCCACCGGGTTCTGCGATTCCGCATCGAACGACTCGGTCACCAGCGTGCCGTCGGCCTTCTCCTCGAAGAGGATCTCACAGGTGCGGCCGTCGCTCATGGTGTAGGCGATGCGCCGATGAAGCTGCACGTCGTCGTACACGCCTTCGAAGTCGAAGCTGAAGCTCCCATCGCGCGCGGCCATGGTGCTGCTGAACGACCCGCCCTTGCGCAGGTCGTTGCCGGCCTTGGGACAATGCCAATCGTCGTTGGCGGCGTTCCAGTGCATGATATGAGCGGGATCCGTCCAGGTGTTCCAGACGTCGGCCACAGGTTTCGCGACAAGTGCGGTGACGGTGATGCGAGAGCTCATGAGATCGAAGTTGTTCGTTCGTCAGGCGATCGGATGGGCCAGCAGCTCCTCCAACTGCTCCAAGCCTTGGGTGAAGCCTTCCTTGAAGCCCATCCCGATGATCTTCTCCAGGTCCTCGGCGGCTTCGAACCGGATCACGATGCGCACCAAGGTGCCGCCTTCGGCCGGGCTGAAATGGCTCTCCCACTTCATCCTGGGCATCGCCGTATTGATCACCCCTTGCTCGTCGCAGAAGCCATCGGTACCGGAGAACGAGGACTTCGGGACCACGGTCTCGAAGTCGAAGAAACAATGATGGCGGTCGCCTTCCGGGCCCTGCATGTAGTACGACCAGCGGCCACCCGCACGAAGGTCGAGCGACGTGATCATGCATGCATACGGCTTCGGCGCCCACCACTGGCAGAGGATCGCCGGATCGGTCCATGCGCTCCAGACCAGGTCCACGGGAGCACCAAAGAAGCGCTCGACCGTGATGGACCTGTCCTCCTTCGCGACGGTGAAGTGGAAGAGGGCTTGCTTGTTCATGGGGTCTCCATCATGAGGTTCCTTGTGTATTCATCGAGGTGGGCGAGCGTCTGCTTCCCGCCCTCGATGGCACCGTATCGCTCCACCACCAGGTCGCGCGCCTCCCTGGTCGGGAACACGGTGCGCAGCGTCACCAGTGTGCCGCCGTCCTTCGCCTCGAAGCACAGCTCGGCCTCGAACTGCCTGGGGTTCTCCGGATCTCCGTGATCATAGGCGATGCGGCTGACGGGCTCGATCCCGCGGTAGGTGATCAGGTTGGGCCACACGGTGCCGTCCGGACCGGTCATGGTGTACTCCCACTCGCCGCCCACGCGGAAGTCCATGCGCCGGGTGCGGTTGGTGAAGCCGTCCGGCCCCCACCAGCGATCGATGTGCCCGGGTTCCATGCACGCCTTCCACACCAGCGCTTGCGGCGCGCGCAGGGAACGGGTGATGATGATCTCCCGATCGCCGATGAGCTGTGAGGTGGACGCCATGGGTCAATGTGCCAGTTGATCAGCCAGGACATACAGCGCCTGCTCCCAACGGTCCGCGTGGCCGGTGTCGATCAACATGGCGCGTGTCAACGGCTCGTGCGGGGTGATGGTGAGCTGGAGCAGGGTGATGGGGCCATCGTCGCTCAGCAACAGCTCGATCCCCGCCGAATGCACCCCATCGGAGAGCTGGGCGCGGAGCGAGGCGGGGATCACCTGCATGAGCGGGACCATCCGGGCGTTGGACGGCAGCGGCAGCCAGCGTTCGCGCAGCTTCGGATCCGACCAATGGCGCATGATCCGCTCCGGCCTGGCGTGGTACGCTCGCCGGAACACAAGCCCCTCGCCTGGTCCTCGGTCGGCTCGCGCACCGGTCGGCGCCGCCACCGGCTCATCGATCAGCAGGTGTTCCAGCTGTATCATTTCCGGGGTTTCCTACCCTGCAGTTCCTGCAGGTATGCATCCAACCGATCGAAACGGGCCTCCCACATCGCGCGCACCTGCTCGATCCAGGCATCGGCCTCCTTCAGCGGCTCGGCCTTGAGCTCACAGGGCCGCCATTGCGCCTCCCGTCCGCGCTTGATCAGCTGCGCACGCTCCAACACCTTCAAGTGCTTGCTCACCGCCGGCAGGCTCATGGCGAACGGCGCCGCCAGTTCGTTCACCGAGGCCGGACCGCTGGAAAGCCGCGACAGGATGGCCCGGCGCGTGGGGTCGCTCAACGCGTGGAAGGTGCGGCTCAGGTGGTCGGTGGCGAGGGCTGACGACATGCTCCGTGGATCCCGGTGCGGCAAACGTATTAAACCATTTGGTTAATTACAGGGAACTGTGACAAGCAGTTGGCCTTGCTCGATCGAGCCGGGGAACGGAACAGACCGGTCCGATCAGATGCGCGCAGCGAGTTCGCGGCGCAGGCCGCCGAAGCGCTTGCGGTACTGGCCCGGCGTGAGCTGCACCCTGCGCTTGAACATGCGGTTGAAGAAGCCGGCATCCTCGTAGCCGCATTCCAAGGCGATGGCCTCCACGGGCTCGTCGCTGACCTCCAACAGGCGTTTCGCCTCTTCGATGCGCAGGGCGTGGATGTATTCCAGGGGCGTCTGCCCGGTGGCCTGTTTGAAGCGCCGTTTGAAGGTGCGTTCCGGCAGCCCGCTCACCTGTACCATGCCGGCCACGGGCGAGGCCTCGTGGAAGCGTTCCGCGGCCCAGGTCTGGCATTTCGCGATGACGCCATCGGGGCTCTGGCGCAAGCTGGTCACCGTGGCATAGGGCTGCTGACCGCTCACATGCCAGTCGATCATGCTCACACGCGCCACGTTCATGGCGGTGTCCACCCGGCCTTGCGGGCGATGAGGTAGAGCGCCAGGTCCAGCCAGGAGGTGCCACCACCGGCCATCACCAGCCGCTGGGCTTCACCGGCCATCACCAGGGCGCTTTTCGGCCTCACGCGCACACGCGGATGCCGCTGCTGCATCACATCGCAGAAGGCCCAATGGGTGGTGCCTTCATGTTCATCCAACAGGCCGGCCTCGGCCAGCAGCAGGGCACCGGTGCACGCGGATGCGAGAATGGATCCCTGGGCATTGCACCGCCGCAACCAGTCCATCTCCATCTCGAAGCGGCCCTCCATCGACTCCTCCGGCGTGGCCACCACCTCGGGCACGCAGATGATGTCGGGGACACCAGCCTCTGCGATGGGCACCTGGACCGTGGTGGTGAGGCCGTTCATCAGTGAGAACGCCCCGCTCCGTGCAGCCACGATCCGGGGCTCAAAGAGATCCTCGCGCACCGGCTTCCCCACCATGGACTCATAGTCCCTGCCGGCCGCATGGAACAGGTCGTACAGGCCATGCACGATGGACGCCGTGGAGGCCGGGAACACCAGAATGGCCACGCGTACGGGTTCCTGCTGCATTGAATGGCACGTTTCGCCGGTCCCTTGCACGGATGGCGTTGATCCAAGGCCCGCGACCGGGGGAGTTTTGCCCTCGAAAGTTCGACAACAACCGCCAGACGACCATGGTCCTGCTCACCTTGCTCCTTTGCATCAGCTCGTTCACCGACGATCCCACATCGCGACGTTCCACACCCCTGCGGTTCATCGCCGATGCGGATGTGGCCATCCAACGCAGCATCAGCACCGTTCACTTCGTCGATGAAGTCCCGGGGGCTACAGAAGCCGACGTGATCGCGTTCGCCCTCCCCGATCGTTCGCTTGTGCTGGCCGACCGGGGGCCGTTTCCCCAGGATGCATGGGAGGACATGGCCCCGCCCCACTGGATCGAGCCCATGGGCACGCGGCTCCTTCGCATGGGCGAACCCGTCCCGATCTCCGACCGGGTGTTCCGTGTCACCTACCGCGGCACGCTGCGCGGCCGGGCGGTGACCATGGACCTGCTGGTGGGCCACCAGGGCCGAACACCGACCATCCGCCTGCGCATCCTGCGCCAACCGTCCGGCAGTGCACCGGTCCCCCCTCTGGCCGCACCGAAGGAGCTGCTGGACACCGTGCAGGCATCGTGGCCGGCACGGGCCACCGCACCCTTGACCACACCGGAGCCGATGCCGGCACCCTCCCTTTGAAACATCCACTTCCCGTTCATCCACACACACGTCCATGCCCACGCTGCTTCAACTCCTGACCGATCCGGTCAGCATCATGGTCCATCTCATCTACGGTGGGCTCATCCTCTGGGAAAGCCTCTTCCCTGCCCGCGTCCTGCCACCGGTGAAAGGATGGAAGTGGAAGGGACTGCTCGCCTTCGCCGGGTACTTCCTGCTCTCCTCCTACCTGCCCTATCTGTGGACCGAACAACTCGCCTCCTGGCAGCTCGTTGACCTGAGCGGTCTCGGCATTGCCGCCGGGACGGTCGTCGGCCTGCTCGTCTACGAACTGGGTGTGTACCTCTGGCACCGTGCGATGCATGCATCGGACCTGCTTTGGCGCACCTTCCACCAGATGCACCACAGCGCCGAGCGCCTGGACACCTTCGGCGCCTACTGGTTCAGCCCGATGGACACCTTGGGATGGACCGTGGTGAACTCGCTCTGCCTGACGCTGCTCGTGGGTATCGATCCGCAGGCCACCGTGCACGTCATCTACATCACCACCTTCCTCGGTGTGTTCCAGCACAGCAACATCCGCACGCCGCACTGGCTGGGCTACCTCGTGCAACGCCCCGAGAGCCACAGCCGCCACCATGAGCGCGGGGTGCATAGTGGCAACTATGCCGACCTGCCGCTGATGGACATGCTCTTCGGCACCTTTCACAATCCGAAGGACTTCGCCCGGGAGACCGGCTTCCGGCCCGGTGACAGCGGTCGCCTGAGGGAAATGCTCACCTTCAAGGACATCTCGATCGATGACAGGCCCGGCATCGGGCCATGGCTGGAGGACGGCATCACGGCGGACGAGCTGGTCCGGAAGCGCGCGTGAACATCAGGAAGGACCAGCGTGCAAGGGGCCTTCGCCCGTTCACATGCGCTGCCGATCGGCCGGTTCCGCTCCGTTCCGTGCAGGCCGGGCCAGGTCCATAGGCGCAGGAACCGCTGCGGTCGGGGGCGCATGCCGATGACCCGCTATCCACCGCGCATTATCTTTCGACGCCATGAGCGACCCGATCGTCTACTTCGGCCGCAACCCCAGCATCATGGCGCTGGTGCACCACCAGTTGCGCAGCGCCGGTCACGCGGCGGAGGGCTTCATGGAGGACGACCAATTGCGCGCGCGCTTGGACGGGGGACCCACCGCCCTGCTGATCGTCGGCGGCGGCGTGGAGGAGGGTCCTCGACAGGCCCTGCGCGACCTGTGCGCCGCCAAGGGCATCCGCCTCCTGGAGCACTACGGCGGCCCCGACCAGCTGATCGAGAACGTGCGCGCCGCCCTGGCCACCGGATGAGCCCGCTCTCCATCCTCGCCGCCACCACCCTGCTGCTGTGCGGTCTCCCGTGCACCGCCCGGCCGCACGAGGTGGCCGACACCACCGCGATGCCCGACCAACGCCCCGTGCTGCTCTACGTGATGGACCCCCTGTGCGGCTGGTGTTACGCCTTCGGCCACGAACTGGACACGGTGCTGGCGCAGATGGCCGACAGCATCGACGTGCAGCTGGTGCTGGGTGGCATGGTCACCGGCGACCGCGAGGGGCCCATGGGCGACAGGGCCGGCTACATCCTGGGCGCCATCCCCCGCCTGGAGTCGTACACCGGCGTGCGCATCGGCGAGCCCTACAAGGACCAGCTGCGCCTCGGCACGCGGTGGAGCAGCAGCGCGCCGCCCAGCCTGGCCATCGCGGCCTTCCGCACGCTGGCCCCCGACCGCGCCGTCGCCTTCGCCCACGAGGTGCAGCATGCGTACTTCCGTGACGGGCTCGACCTCAACGACCGAAGCCTCTATCCCACCCTGGCCGCGCGCCACGGTGTGGACGGCGCCCAGCTGACCGCGGCCATGGCCGACCCCGCCGCCAACCTCGCCTTCGAGGCCGACATGCGCCGCTCGGCCGACCTCGGTGTGCAGGGCTTTCCGGCCGTGTTCCTCGTGCACAAGGGCAGCACCCGGCCGGTGAGCAGCGGCTACCGCTCCGCCCCGGAACTGCGGGCCGCCGTGCGCGCCGCGCTCCAGGCCCGCTGACCCACATACCAAGCTGGGACCGGCACCGTTACTTTGCCGCCCATGCTGCGCACCGGCCTGCTCGCGCTTTTCCTGCTTGCCCTGTTCCCCGCCCTCGCGCAGGAGGACGGCACCCTCTTCGGCACCGTGCGCACCCCGGACGGCCGCGTGGCCCCCTTCGTCAACGTGTTCGTGGAGGGCATGTCCCGCGGCACCACCACCACCGACGACGGCCGCTACGAACTGAAGGTGCCCGCCGGGGTGGAGCTGCTGCTGCGCTTCAGCTTCGCGGGAAGCACGCAGGAACGCCGCGTCACCGTGCGCGCCGGCGAGCGCCAGCGGCTGGACGTGGAACTGCCGGTGAACACCCTGGGCCAGGTGGACGTGCGCAGCGGCGACAGCGAGCGCGACGCCGGCATCACCGTGCTCGACGCGAAGCTCACCCGCTTCATGCCCAGCCCCATGGGCGGCGTGGAGGCCCTGCTGAGCGGCCAGCTGGGCGTGGTGATGCGCAACGAGCTCAGCTCCGGCTACAGCGTGCGCGGCGGCAACTTCGACGAGAACCTCGTGTACGTGAACGGCATCGAGGTGTACCGCCCCTTCCTGGTGCGCGCGGGGCAGCAGGAGGGCCTCAGCTTCCCCAACCCCGACCTCATCGAGCGCATCCACTTCAGCGCCGGCGGTTTCGAGGCCCGCTACGGCGACAAGCTCAGCAGCGTGCTCGACATCACCTACAAGCGCCCCAAGGGCTTCGCCGGCTCGGCCATGGCCAGCCTGCAGGGCGGCGCCATCCACCTGGAGAGCGCCATGCTGAAGAAGCGCCTCCGCCAGATCACCGGCTTCCGGTACCGCACCAACGCCTACCTGCTGCGCAGCCTCGACACCCGCGGCGAGTACGACCCGCGCTACCTCGACCTGCAATCGTACTGGACCTACGACCTCAGCGACAAGGTGGAGCTCGGCTTCCTCGGCCTCTACTCCAGCAACCAGTACCGCCTGATCCCCCAGAGCCGCCAGACCGAGTTCGGCAACTTCAACCAGGCCCTGCGCTTCACCGTCTTCTTCGAGGGCCGCGAGCGCACCGAGTTCGACACCTGGTCCGGCGCCCTCAACCTCAACTGGAAGGCCGGCAAGGACGCCCTGCTCAAGTTCACCGTCAGCGCCTTCGACACCCGCGAGACCGAGACCTTCGACGTGCTGGGCCAGTACTTCCTGGATGAGCTGGACCGCGACCTCGGCAGCGACCAGTTCGGCGAGGTGGTGCGCAACCTGGGCGTGGGCGGCTACCTCGACCATGCCCGCAACGACCTCAGCGCCCAGGTGATCACCGTGGCCCACCGCGGCTACAAGCAGCTGCGCAAGAGCTACCTGCAATGGGGCATCGACGGCCGCCGCGAGACCATCAGCGACCGCCTCAGCGAGTGGACCATGGTGGACTCGGCCGACTACAGCATCCCCCAGAGCAGCGGCGAGGACCTGGAGCTGAGCTACGTGCTGAAGAGCCGCGCCGAACTGGAGAGCTACCGCGCCAGCGCCTACGTGCAGAACGCGTGGACCTGGGAGACCCGTCCCGACCGCAGCTGGGGCCTCAACGCCGGCCTGCGCGCCAACTGGTGGAGCTACAACCAGGAGACCGTCGTGAGCCCCCGCCTGCGCGCCACCTACGCCCCCGGATGGACGCGCGTGACGCACAAGGGCGACACCGTGGACCGCCGCCACCGCTTCTGGTTCGCCACCGGCCTCTACTACCAGCCCCCCTTTTACCGCGAGCTGCGCGGCTTCGACGGCCAGCTCAACCCCGACATCCGCGCCCAGCGCAGCATCCACTTCCTGCTGGGCTGGGAACGCGAGCTGCGCATCTTCCAGCGCCCCTTCAAGCTCACCACCGAGGCCTACTACAAGCTGATGGACAACGTGATCCCCTACGAGGTGGACAACGTGCGCATCCGCTACTACGGCCGCAACAACGCCAAGGCCTACGCCATGGGCCTGGACCTGAAGCTCAACGGCGAGCTCATCCCCGGCATCGAGTCCTGGGCCGGCGTGAGCGTGATGACCGTGCAGGAGGACCTGACGGACGACTTCTACTACCTGCGCTTCAACGCCGCCGGCGACACCATCCGCCCGGGCTACACCTTCGACCAGGTGGCCGTGGACTCCACCCGCATCGAGCCGGGCTACATCCCCAAGCCCACCGACCAGCGCGTCAACTTCGCCCTCTACTTCCAGGACGAGATGCCCCGCTGGCCCACCTTCAAGGTGCACCTCAACCTGGTCTTCGGCACCCGCCTGCCCTTCGGCCCGCCCAACGACGACCGCTACAGCGACACCCTGCGCACGGGCCTCTACCGCCGGGTGGACATCGGCTTCAGCAAGCAGCTGCTCGGCGCGCGCGGGCAGGAGAAGAAGGGCTTTCTGCGCCACATCAACGACATGTGGGTGAGCGTGGAGGTCTTCAACCTGCTCAACATCAACAACACCATCGACTACACCTGGGTGCAGGATGTGGGCGGCCGCTTCTACGCCATCCCGGACAACCTGACGCCGCGCCGCCTCAACGTGAAGCTCATCGCCTGGTTCTGACCGCCCACCGCCGGGTGGCCGCCGTGGCCTATTTTCGCCGGTGCATGAAGCGGGCACTCCTCCCCCTCGTCGCCTGTGCGGTGCTCTCCGCCTGCGGCACCCACAAGTTCGTGGCCTCCACCCACCCCAACGGCAAGCCTGAGGTGGTCATCTTCATGAAGGGCAAAGGCGAGGAGGCCGAGAAGGTGATGGAGAAGGTGTACTACCCCAACGGCCAGCTGGAGTACACCGGCCACTTCCTCAACGGCGTGGAGCACGGGCAGTGGACCTACTTCTATGAGAGCGGCACCAAGAAGTACCTGGAGAGCTGGGAGAACGGCCTGGAGCATGGCGTCCATTACGACTACAGCCCCGACGGCCAGATCTACCGCGAGCTGCACTACGAGCAGGGCAAGCTGGTGAAGGAGGTGGACCGCAGCAAGCGGTAGCGGTACGCCCCGTTCGAGAGCCCGTTCCATACACGGCACCAGGCGCAGTCGTCTCTTCTCCTTCGCCCGCGTTCGTAACACGGGTGAACTCACACACGCGCGCGAGAGTCCACGCTCGTGCGTCGGCCCCTCGCGTCAGGCGTTCAAGGCACGAGCGTGGACGCTCGCGCCAGAAGTGGGCACCCGCCCGGTGACCACCTACCGCACCATGGCACGACCACCGCTGAGTCCCATGCGCTGTTATCTTGCCTTTCCGCCATGGACGAAAAGGCCATCGATCGTGCCGTCCGGTTGGAGCACCTGGTGCATCACGCCCAGCGGTGCATCGCCCTGCACTTCCCCTTTGATGCCGGGTTGATCGCGGCCGCCAAGCACGCCGGAGCCCGGTGGAGCAAGACCCACCGGTGCTGGTATACGCCCAACGCACCCGAGCACCTTCAGGAGATCTTCACGGCGTTCAAAGGCAAGGCCTGGGTGGACATGAACGGCTTGCGGAAGAAGGCCGGAACGGCGGCACCCGCCCGATCGATGACCCCGCCCGCAATACAGGCCCGTGTGGCCGGTGGAGCGAAGCCCCTGGCCCCCGCACCCGCCGCAGCACGCCCAACGACCGCAGCGACCGCCCTGTCCAACGTCCAGGAGGATGCGCTGGCCACCATGCGCCGCAAACTCGAGATCGGCCGGTACAGTCCGCGCAGCATCCAGGTGTACCTCGGTGCCACCAAGCAGCTCTTTCAGCACTTCCCGAACAAGCATCCGAACGACATCCGCACGGAGGACATCGAGGCCTTCCAACACCATCTCGCCTCGGTCCGCAAGGTGAGCAACAGCACCCTGAACCAGGCGGTGAACGCCATCCGCTACTACTATATGAACGTGCTGGGCGATGAGCGGCGGGTATCCTTCATCGAGCGGCCAAGGTCGGAGCGCAAGCTGCCATCCGTGCTTAGTGAAGAGGAGGTCACAGCCATATTGGGTAGCGTGGCCAACCTCAAGCATCAATGCATCCTCATGCTCATTTACTCGGCCGGGTTGCGCTTGGGAGAGTTGATCCACCTGCACCGCACGGACATCATCCCCGAACGCAAGCAGGTCGTGATCCGCGGCGGCAAGGGTCGAAAGGACCGGATCACGATCCTAAGTCCAAAAGTGCTGGCCAAGCTGGACGCCTACATCGAGGAGTACAGGCCGAAGGAGTACCTTTTCGAAGGCCAGAACGGCGGCCCCTATTCGGACACCAGCGTGCAGGCGATCTTCAAACAGGCCAAGGCAAAGGCTGGGATCACCGCACCGGCCACTGTTCATACGCTGAGGCACTCCTTTGCCACCCACCTCTTGGAGAAAGGGACCGACCTGCGCTACATTCAAACCCTGCTAGGCCACTCGAGCAGCAAGACCACCGAGATCTACACCCATGTCAGCACCAAGGCCCTTGGCAAGATCCGCAGCCCCCTGGATGACCTCGACCTGTGATGAACAGTTGGGCTTTTGCGTCTGCTATTGCACAATTGAACCCACTCCCTACCCCAACCAAGTCCGGAAATAAACCCCACTCTGGGTACAACCGATAAGTTGTAGCACATTTAAGAAAACCGAATGAAAAGAAAAATTCCGATAATATTTATTGTTCTCTTGACTTTGACTTCTTGTGACTGTCAATACCATTTATCAGGAGTTGTTTTGGACAAATTGACAAAGAAACCAATACAAGATGTTGCAATTGGAAAAACAGACTCAACCGACTTGGAAAATCCATTCAACAGAAAAACAATGACAGGTGAGAATGGAGACTATGAAATTTATGGAATTGCAGGAAGATGCAATGAAATAACTATGTTTTTTACGAAAGATGGATACGAATCAAAAAAGATAACCTTTCAAAACAACTCGACAGACACGATTTTACTTCAACCAAAGACTAAACAGCAGACCTCAATATTTGACTTCAATAAAGACTTTGAAATAATAGACCTTCAAAAATCAAATGACTATCCATCTTCTGACACAGATACGACTGTTTGCATCAAATGGACTTTGAATAAATCAGAAGTTAAAAAGATAATCAAAGAATCAAAGCCAATTAGCGGACCAGAATGGCACCATTTGTTCGGACACTATCCTTGTAGAATACACGGAAAAATACTTCAAAATTCTAACGAGTTTGAGTATTCCATAAATAGCGGAGCTTGGTTTACAGTAAGTTCATCTGACACGACATTGATTTTTGGAAGTTTTAATGAAGAGAATAATAAATATTTCCTCGATTCCGCTTGGACAGAAGAAGAAATGGAAGGAAATGAATAAAAACGTGCTACAACAGCGTATATAACTTATGGCGGGGAAAGTGGTAAATTCAACCTTTGTACTTTTAAGTAAATTTGGTGCTAGCCGACAAGAAAGTGCTTCGAAAACCGCCACAAGTCATATACGCAAAACGTTGAACGCCATCGCGCCCAAAGCGGCGCGCCAGCGTCCAACTGCGAATGACCACCGCAGGTAGGCAGCACGCGCCGCTCACGAACCGTACAAGGCACCTACGCGAACTGCCGCACGCTAGTGCGGAAAAGGTCCTGATGCACCATAGCTGGACCTACAGCTCTCCGCGCATTCCTTGGAACCGTTGCGTCCGCACATCGATCAACTCCAAGAGGATCAGTAGCTCATCGTCCAACCGGTAGAAGAGGCGCACCTGGCGCGCGACCGGAATGCTCCGGATCCCGAGCTCGGGCCGTTCAAGGATCCCGCCTTCGGGAAAAGCGACCAGGAGGTCCACCGTGTGTTCCACCTCCCCGAAGAACGCCTGGGCTGCTGCCACGCCCCATTCCTGACGGATGTAGGCGAGGATCTCTCCGAAGGTCTCGTCGGCCTGGATCGTCCAGACCGGCCGCCGGCTCATGGTCGATGTCGCTTGAACACCTCTTCCGCCGAACGCAGGTTCGCCGGGTCCTTCGAGGCCTCATGCGCTCGGAGGACGCGCTCCTGTTGCTCCACCGTCAACGTATTCCACACACCGTTGTCCGCGGCCGCGCTGATGAGAAGTTCGTGCACCCGGGCGAGCAAGGCCTCGCTCTGGATCGAGTCCACCAAGGCATGAAGGCGGTCACGTAGGGCGGTCGTGTTCATGGCGTGTGATGTGACCATAAAGGTAGCGCCCACCCGCTCACTTCGTCCACCTACGCGAACTGCCGCACGCTGGTGCGGATGATGTTCACGCACTCCATCAGCTGCTCGGCGGTGATCACCAGCGGCGGGGCGAAGCGGATGATGTCGCCGTGGGTGGGCTTGGCCAGCAGGCCGTTGTCGCGCAGGAGCAGGCAAAGCTCCCAGGCGCTCTTCGGGCTGCCATCCGGCGCCGTGCGGGCTTCGATCACGAGCGCATTCAGCAGCCCGCGGCCGCGCACCAGCTTCACGAAAGGGTACTCCTCCACCAGCTTCCGCATCTCGGCACGGAACAACTCACCGAGCCGGTCGGCGTTGCCGCACAGGTCCTCGTCCTGCACGATGCCGAGCGCCTCGATGGCCAGGCGCGCGCCCATGGGGTTGCCGCCGTAGGTGCTGCCGTGGGTGCCGGGGGTGAAGACGTTCATCACCGCATCGCCGGCCAGCACGGCGCTCACCGGGTACATGCCGCCGCTGAGGGCCTTGGCGAGGATCACCACATCGGGGCGCTGCACCCCTTCGCGTGCTTCGCAGAGGCCCTTGGTGCAGTGGCAGCCGCTGTGGTGGCAGGAGGCGAGCAGCCGGCCGGTGCGCGCGATGCCGGTCTGGATCTCGTCCGCGATGAAGAGCACGTTGCGGGCCTTGCAGGCGGCGATGGCGCGGGGGATGTAGTCGTCGGCCGGCACGTACACGCCTTTCTCCCCCTGGATGGGTTCCACCAGGAAGGCGCAGACGTGCGGGTCCGCCAGCGCCTTCTCCAGCGCAGGGATGTCGTCGTAGGGGATCACCTCGAAGCCGGGCGTGAAGGGCCCGAAGCCGCCCTGGCTGTCGGGGTCGGTGCTCATGCTGACGATGGTGATGGTGCGGCCGTGGAAGTTGCCCTCGCACACGATCACCTTCGCCCGCCCCGCCGGGATGCCCTTCTTCTCGTAGCCCCACTTGCGCGCCATCTTGATCGCCGACTCCACCGCCTCGGCGCCGGTGTTCATGGGCAGCATGCGGTCGTAGCCGAAGAGGGTGCACACGGTGCGGGCGTATTCGCCGAGCACGCTGTTGTAGAAGGCGCGGCTGGTGAGCGTCATGCGCGTGGCCTGCTCCTGCATCACCTTCACGAGGCGCGGGTGGCAGTGGCCCTGGTTCACGGCGCTGTAGGCGCTGAGGAAGTCGTAGTAGCGCTTGCCTTCCACATCCCACACGAACACGCCCTTGCCGCTGTCGAGCACCACCGGAAGGGGGTGGTAGTTGTGGGCCCCGTAGTGCTCCTCGAGCTCGATGGCCTGCTGGGTGCGGGTGCGGATGCTGGACTGGATCGACATGGCTGGAAGGACGGGCGTTTCTTGGGGAAGCGGCAAAACTAGGGCTTCGGGGCCGTGCGTTCGGCGAACCTCCAGGTCATGCGACATTCCCTATTCCGGTATCCAGCTCAGCAATTGTTCCAACTCCTTGTCCGAAAGCGTATCGCGCTCCGCCTTGTCGTAGAGCGCCAGCAGATGCACCGTGTCGCCTGCCACATGAACATGCGTGATCACCCTGCCTCCACCGCTCTTCCCGCGGCCTTTCGACGTGATCGACAGTCGGACCTTGTAGCAGTCCTTCCCGAGGGACTTCCCGATGAAGGGGTCACGCTCCAGGATGGCACCCAAGGTTGCGACGTCCTTCTTCAAGGAAGGATACTTCTTCAAGAGCCGTTTCAGGTCGCGCTGGAAGGGCCGCAGCGCAATGACCTCAAAGCTCATCGAGGAACTGCTTCAACGGCTTGCCTTTGCGAGCACCGCGTTTGATCTCGCCGACCTCTGCCATCGCCTCGATCAGGTCCTCAACCCGACGGGACTTATCCTTGCTCAACGGAGCGACCTTGACGAAAGAGATGCTACTGAGCAGCTCGATCATCATTTTAGCCTTGCTCGTAGGTACTTCAAGGAGGATCTTCATGGCCTGTCAAAGATAAGCGGCTCAACCTTCCATCTTTGCCGCCCATGCCGCGCCGCGCGTCCCGTCCCGCCGAAGAGGTGGCCGCCGTACCCATCACGGGCTGGGGCGCCAACGGCAAGGCCCTGGCGCGGTTGGACGGACTGGTGGTCTTCGTCACCGGCGCGGTGCCCGGCGACACGGCCGACCTGCGGATCCACACCCGCAAGAAGAGCTTCGCCGAGGCGTCGGCCACCCGCATCGTGGAGCCCAGCCCCGACCGGGTGCAGCCCTTCTGCCGGCACTTCGGCAGCTGCGGCGGCTGCAAGTGGCAGGACCTGGACTACGCGAAGCAGCTCGAGTTCAAGCGCCAGCAGGTGATCGACAACCTGGAGCGCCTCGGCGGGTTGGAGCTGCCGGAGGTGCAGCCCACCCTGCCCTCCCCCGCCACGCGCGGCTACCGCAACAAGCTCGAGTTCACCGCCAGCGCGCACCGCTGGTTCACCCACGCCGAGCTGCGGACCATGGGCGACATCGCCGACCGCAACGCCCTGGGCTTCCACATCCCCCAGCGCTTCGACCGCGTGCTGCAGGTGGACGAGTGCCATCTGCAACCCGCCCCGAGCGATGCGGTCCGGAACTTCCTCCGCGCCAGGGCCGCCGAACTGGGCCTGAGCTTCTACAACATCCGCGAGCACCAGGGGGGCCTGCGCACGGTGATGGTGCGGACCACCCTCACGGGCGAATGCATGGTGCTGACGGCCTTCGGTGAGGACCGGCCCGAACAGCGCACCGCCCTGCTCGATGCGCTGCTGGAGGCCTTCCCGCAGCTCACCAGCGTGCTGTGGACGGTGAACAGCAAGCGCAACGACACGCTGTGGGACCTCGACATCCAGGTGCACGCCGGGCGCGATCATCTGGTGGAGGTGTTCACCGATGCCGCCACGGGACGCGCGCTGCGCTACCGCATCGGGCCCAAGAGCTTCTTCCAGACCAACCCGGCGCAGGCCCAGGCCATGTACGCGCTCACGCGCGAGCTGGCGGGCCTCACGGGGACCGAGCGGGTCTACGACCTGTACAGCGGTGCGGGCACCATCAGCCTCTACGTGGCCGGGCAGGCCGCGCAGGTGGTGGGCGCGGAGATCGTGCCCGAGGCCGTGGAGGACGCCTGGGCCAACGCCCGGCTGAACGGCATCACCAACGTGCACTTCGAGGCGGGCGACCTGCGCCATCTGCTGGACGCCGCCTTTGTGCAGCGCAACGGGCGCCCCGATGTGGTGATCACCGATCCGCCGCGCGCGGGTATGCACGAGGACGTGGTGATGCGCCTGCGCGAGATGGCCCCGCCCCGCATCGTGTACGTGAGCTGCAACCCCGCCACCCAGGCCCGCGACCTGGCCCTGCTGAACGACCTTTACCGCGTCACTTTCGTGCGACCGGTGGACATGTTCCCGCACACCTTCCACGTGGAGAACATCGTCCGGCTGGACCGCCGCTGACCCCCCTCACCATGCGCCTCCTTGCCCTGCTTCCGCTGTGCGCCCCGGCCCTCGCGCTGGGGCAGACCCTGACCGATCAGACCATCGAGCTCACCGTGCACGACACCGTGCCGCTCCGCTTCAGCGAGGTGGTGTACGAGATCCGCTGGAGCGATCGCGGCGACCAGCCCTACGCGGAGAACGCGGACTGGGAGAAGGTGCAGCGCGAGCTGGCGGCGCGTGCGGACCGCGAGCTGGGGAAGCTGGAGAAGGAGCTGCGCGGCATGGGCCATGCCGTGGTGCGGACCACCGATGCCGGCGACGACCTTTCCCTCGCCCTGTACGCGCAACCGCCCCAACCGGTGCTGCGCGTGACCGCCGGGGACCGGGAGGCGTTGAAGCCGATGGTGGAGGTCCTGCGCGGGCGTCCGGGCCTGGAAGGACAACTCGTGCACTGGCGCTTCGACCAGCCCGAGGGCGCGCAGACCGCGGTGCTGCAGGCCATGTACACCACGGCGGAACAGCGTGCCCGCGCCATCGCCACGCTCGCGGGACGCAAGCTGGGCAAGCTGCTGGCCGCCTACGAGCCCCAGGCGAAGGAGACCGGTCTGCTGGAGCTGCTGGGGATGCTGGATGGCCGCGAGCGTGCCTACGACGACCCCGTTCAGGCCACCCTGGCCGCCCGGCAGCGCAGCATGGTGTTCCGGTTCGCGCTGATCGACTGAGGCACGGCGCCGGCCGCCCATCACCCACCGCGGCGCGGTGGGGCTACTCCACCACCTTGTCGATGTAGCGGGAGTTCATCACCCCCAGCGCGCCCATGTACCGCAGCTTGAAGCTCATCACCGCGCCCACCCGGTAGTCGTGCGGGCTGTCGCCCAGATCGACCACCAGCATGTCGCTGCTGGCCTCGATGATGTGCACATGCTCGTCCTCGGGGATGAGGAAGCCCGGTTGCACATCGAGCAGGCCGATGTCGAGGATGGCCCGGTACGAGGTGCGCCCCCGGTCGGCCGCATCGAACTCCGGCCTGTGGCCCGATGGGTTCTCCGCCTGCACCCCGATGGGCACCACCGGTTTCTCGTAGAGCTCGATCACTTCGGCGAAGAGCATGAACACATCGGCCTCCATGCCGGGCAGCACGCCCCCGGTGAACAGGTCGGCCCCGAAGAAGAGCGCCTCGCCGATGCGGAAGTGGTTGATCCCCTTGGGCAGCTCCCTGTTCAACATCAGCGGCACGGTGACGGTGGTGCCGCCGCTCACCCAGGGGATCACGCGGTCGAAGCGGGCCTCGATGAGCTGCTTGTAGAGGCTGAGCTGGATGAGCTTGTCCGCGCTCGGCATGATGCCGTTGAGGCAGTTGAGGTTGGTGCCCAGCCCGATGATCTCGATCCCCGGCAACTGGAACACCTGCGCGTAGAAGTCCGTGAGGTGTTCGCCCATCACACCCTCGCGCAGGTCGCCCATCTCCACCATGATGATGATCTTGTGCTGGCGGTCCTGCTTCACCGCCTCCTCGCTCAGCCCCTTGATGGTGAAGAGGTCCGTGTTGAAGCTCACGTCCGCATAGCGCACCACGCTGGCGATGCTGCGTTTCGCGGGGGGCTTGATGTAGACGGTCTGCACCCCGGGCGCGATGGCCTTGATCGCCTTCAGGTTGCTGATGCGCGTGTCGTGCATCTCGGTGATGCCCAGGTCCACCAGCTCCTGCAGGTAGGTGCGGTTGCCGCAGAGGAGCTTGGTGACCACACCCCACGCGATGCCGTTGCCGTCGAACCAGCGCTGCAGCACGGCGTGGTTCCTCCGCAGCTTGTCGCGATAGAGCTTCAGGTAAGCCATGGTTCAGGGGATGACCGTCCGTGGGATGTCGCGCGGCAGGCGCGTCAGCAGCTCGTAGTTGAGCTGTTCGCTCAGTTCGCTGAAGCTGGCCACCGTGATGCGATGGTCGCCCTGCTCACCGATCAGGACGACCTCATCGCCCTTCTCCACGCCCGGGATGTCGGTGATGTCCACGCTGATGGCGTTCATGTTGACGATGCCGGCGACCCGCGCCTGCTGCCCGCGCACCAGCACACGGCCCAGGTTGCTGAGCCCGCGGTCGAAGCCGTGCGCGTAGCCCACCGGCACCACGGCGATGCGCATGTCGTGCGCCGCTTCACTGCTGGTGCCATATCCGATGAAGCCGCCCGCCGCCACGCTGGTGATGGCCATGACGCGGCTCTTCCAGCCGATGAGGCGCTTGAGCGGATCGGTGGACGCACCGCTCACCGCGCTGTAGCGGAACCAGGTCTCCTGGTTGGGCCAGAAGCCGTACTGCATGATGCCGACGCGCGCCATCGGCCCCACCGTATGCGGATAGTTCATCACGGCCGCACTGCACGCCTGGTGGGCATAGGCCGGATGCAGGCCGGCCTGCCGGAACCGGGCCCGCGCCGCGTCGAAGTGCGCCATCTGGGCGGTGACGCGCTGATCGTTGCTGCTGCTCTCCGCCCCGGCGAAATGGGTGAAGAGGCCCATCAGCTCGATGTGCTCGTCATGGGCGCGCATCAGGTCCAGCGCGGGTCCCAGCGCGGTGCGGTCGAAGCCGGTGCGGTGCATGCCGGTCTCCACCTCGATGTGGATGCGCGCCTTGCGCTTCTGCCTGCCCGCCTCGCCGATGGCCTGCTCCAGCCGGTCCCGGTCGTGCACGCAGAACTCCACGCCATGCTCCACCGCCCAGGCCAGGCCGTCGCCCTCCACCATGCCCATGATGAAGAGGTCCGGACACTTCCGCAGGTGCTCCACCACATGCCACGCTTCATCGGCGGAGTACACCCCGAAGTAGTCGACGCCCTCTTCCATGGCCAGCGGGATGAAGGCGTCCAGGCCATGCCCGTACGCATTGCCCTTCACCACGCTGCACAACCGCGCACCGTTGAGCCGCTGACGCAGGAAGGCGAGGTTCCTGCGCATCGCACTACGGCTGATGGTGATGGTGCTCGGTTCGAACATTCAGGTCAGTTGGCGGACGATGCGCTCGAACACGGCGATCCCCTGCGGGAGGAGGTCCTCGGGGAAGTCGTAGTCGGGGTTGTGCAGGGCGGGCGTTCCCTCCCCCGCCCCCAGCCCGAACATGCAACCGGGGAAGCGCTGCGTGAAGAGCCCGAAATCCTCGCCGAACTTGAAGGGATGCTCCGGCACCCGGTGATCGAGCCCCTCCGCCTCCACGGCCTCGCGCACCAGGTCCACCGTGGCGGCATCGTTGCGGTTGGCGTGGAAGTGCTGGGTGTAGGTGATGTCGAGCTTCAGCCGGTGCCGCACGCCCACTTCGTTGGCGATGGCCTCCACCTCGCGCTGCAAGCGCTCGAGCTCCGCATCATGCCAGCAGCGCAGGGTGAGATGCACCTCGGCGGAGCCCGCGCTGATGCCGTAGTCCTTGCTGCCGAGGCGTGCGAACACCGGAGTGACCACCCGCATGTGCGCGTCGGACGGCACGTTGTGGTCCAACGCCAGGCTGCGGGTGATGAGCTCGCCCATGGCGGCCGCCGGATTGATGCCGTGCTCGGGTTCGGCGGCGTGCGAGGTCCTGCCCTTCAGGGTGATGATGATGCTGTTGACCGCGGCGGTGAAGCTGTCGGTGCGCAGCATGACCGTGCCCTTGGGGATGCCCGGCAGGTTGTGCAGTGCGAACACGCGATCGAACCGCATCCCCCTCACCCGCGGATCCGCCAGCACCGCCTCGGCACCCAGGCCGTTCTCCTCGGCCGGCTGGAACAGCAGCCAGACCCTGCCGCTCGCCGGTCGCTCGGCCGCGAGCCGCTCGGCCAGCCCGCACAGGATCGCCATGTGGCCATCGTGCCCGCACTTGTGCGAACGCCCCTCGATCGTGGAGCGGTGCGCGAAGTCGTTCTCCTCCTCGATGGGCAGCGCGTCGAGCTCGCAGCGGAAGAGCAGCTCCGGGCCGTTCAAGCGGCCGCCGAAGCACGCGAGCACGCCCGTGCCGCCCACGTGCGTGAGCAGCGCATCGGGGGCCAGCACTTCGAGGTAGCGCTTGATGCGGTCCGCGGTCCAGTGCTCCTCCATGGCGGTCTCCGGATGCGCATGAAGTTCTCGACGCAGGTAGACCAGCTTCCGCAGCAGGCCATCGTTCACTGGGGAAGGGATGCTCGTCCTCCTCATCGGTGCAGACGCATTTCGAGGTACTTGTTGGTGAAGCCAAGGGCCTCGTAGAGCTTGCGGGCCGGATTGTCCGGCTCCACGTGCAGGGCGACGGCACCCTTCGCGCGTGTGAGCGCCTCCTGCATCAGCGTCCGGCCCAGGCCCTGCCCGCGCAAGGCGCGGTCCACCGCGATGTACACCAGGATGTTCTCCGGGATGTAGCCGCCCATGCCGGTCTCGTTCACCACCACGGCGCCCTGGACCGCATCACCGTCCACGGCCAGCACCACGAAGCCACCACGGTGTGGATCGAAGACGTAGGCCAGGCACTTCAGGATGTCCTCCCTGCGGTCACCGAACTGGTCCAGGTGCACCTCCAGGAAATGTGCGATGCGGTCGTTGGAGAACTGCGGATGCGGCCCGGTGGCGCTGTCCAGGTGGATGAATTCCATTCAAGGGGCGGGTATGGCGGCGGCCCGCCCGGGAACAAGGCGCACCACCGTGGTGAAACAAAGGGCGGACGCCACGATCCCGAAGATGTTGGCGTCCAGGCCCAGCGGAAGCGGTACGGCGAGCGTGGTGAGCGCCAGGGTGGTGCCACCGCCGACGACCATGGATGCGAGCGCGGCCGGTGCATGCCGCTGCCCAAGGAAGACCGCGGCCACCAGCGGCACCAGCAGCCCGCTGACCATGAAGGCGTAGCTGTGCAGCATCAGCGTGAGCACGTTCTCCATGGTGCCGGCCAGGACCAGGGCCACCAGTCCGAGCACCAGCGTGAAGACCTGCGATAACCGGAGCTGGTGCTTCACCGGCATGTCCTGCCGCTTTCGCAGCACGATGTCCGTGAGCAGGTTGCCGCTGGCCGCCATCAGGCAGCTGTCGGCCGTGGACAGGATGGCGCTGAAGTAGGCGGCCAGCACCACGCCCATCAGCCCCACGGGCAGGATGGTGCGCAGCAGCAGCGGCAGCCCGATCTCGGGGTCCATCCCACCCGCACCGAGCGGGAAGAGCGCTGTGAACATCCCCTGTTCGGCCGCCACCCTGGCGAGCAGGCCGAGGACGACACCGAGGAAGGCCATCACCGGCCACTCGAACAACCCGGCGATGAACCAGGCCTGCCGGGCCTCGCGTTCGCTGCGGCTGGCGTAGATGCGCTGGTAGAGCGTCATGCCCACGAACCAGATGGGCACGATGGTGATGGCCCAGTTGAGCAGTTGCACCGGCCGAACGTGGTCCAAGGCCAGCAGTTCGGGCGCGAGCGTGGCACTGATCGCCTCCCATCCGCCCACGGCCTGCCACGAGAGCGGGAGCGCGACGAAGATCAAGCCGGCCAGCAGCACCACCCATTGCACGGTATCGGTGTGGATCACCGCGCTCATGCCGCCCAGCGCCGTGTACACGATGGCGATGGCGCCCATCACCACCAGCGCCGTGTGCAGGTCGAGGCCCACCACGGCCGCGGAGGCGAGCTTGGCACCGGCCAGGATCTGCGAACTGGTGAAGCCCAGGTAGCCGACCACCGAGATGATGCCCGCGACAAGCGCGACACGACCGTCGTAGAAATGGCCGAAGAGCTGGGGAAAGGTGAGCAGCCGCTGTGCACTACCCAGCGCGTATACCCGCGGGATCAGCAGCACGGCGGCCAGCCAGGCGCCGATCAATCCGGTGAAGAGCATCCAGGAGCCGCTGAGGCCCATCGCGAAGCCGAGCCCACCCAGACCGATGGAAAATCCACCGCCCACATCGGTGGCCACCACGGACAGCCCGATGTGCCAGCGGCCCATGTTGCGTCCGCTGACGAAGTAGTCCTCGGCGCTGGCGTTCCTCCGCATGTGGAACACACCCACGGCCACCAGGAGGACCATGTAAAGGAGGAAAATACCGGCGTCGATCCAGTGCAACTCGTTCGGTTCAGAAGGTGACGGCCCATGGCACCCGCAGGTGGAGGACCGGAAAGGGCACGCATCGCGCGCCAAGGAGCTGCGCAAAGATAGCCCGATCGCCGGGACCCGGTCGCGGGTGCCGTGCACCGTGCCGCACAGCGATGCACGACGGATGTCCCGACCTTCGGGCCATGCAACTGGATCGGAACTTCTGGGAGGAGCGCTATCAGGCCGGCGACACCGGCTGGGACGTGGGCGGACCCTCCGCGCCGCTCAAGGCCTACCTCGACCAGTTGGAGGACCGCGACCTGCGCCTCCTCTTTCCCGGTGCGGGCCGCGCGTACGAGGCGGAACATGCACACCGCCTCGGTTTCAGGAACGTGTTCGTGATCGACCTCACCGACGCACCCTACAAGGACCTGCTCACCCGCTGCCCCGACTTTCCGAAGGAACACCTCCTGGTGGGCGATCTCTTTCTGCACGACGGCAAGTACGACCGCATCATCGAGCAGACCTGCTTCTGTGCGCTCGACCCGGTGTTGCGTCCGGACTATGTGCGCGCCATGCATCGCATGCTGCGGCCCGGCGGCAAGCTGGTCGGTGTGCTGTTCGATGATCCGTTGAACACGGACAGGCCTCCCTTCGGGGGCTCGCAGGTGGAGTACGAGGCCTTGTTCCGCCCCGTGTTCCCACGGGTGCGTTTCACGGCCTGCCACAACTCCATCGCCCCCCGCAGCGGCCGCGAACTGTGGATCGAGGCGCCGCGCGACTGACCGCCGTGCACGACCACCGCGCGTCCCGTCGAAACCCCGCTACGCCCGCGCATCGGTCCAGCACCGATCTTCACGCCCCCCATGCGCATCGACGCCTCCACCTGCGAAGCCTACTTCGACGCCCTGCCGGAGGATCGGCGTGCCGCGCTCACGCATGTGCGACGCATGGTGCTTCGCGCGTTCCCACGTGTCACCGAGGAGCTGCGCAACGGCCTGCCCACCTACCTGCTGGACGGGACGGCCTTCTGCGCGGTGGGCAACCAGAAGAGCTTCATGGCGCTCTACATCATGCACCACGACCTGCTCGACGCCTTCAACAAGGACCTGAAGGCGTACGACCACGGGCGTTCGTGCATCCGCTTCCGACGGCTGGAACCAGAGACCATCGAACTGTTCGACCGGATCATCAAGTACACCGGAAGCCGCTTCCCGGACAGCCGGCTGAACGGCCGCTCCAAGGCGGAGCTCCGCACGCGGTGACGAACGTCAGATGGCCGCCAGCAGGAACGGCCACGCCTGACGGCCCAGGAGGTACAGGCCGATCAGCATCACCAACAGCAGCACCCAGGTCCTGAACCGGTCCTGCGGGATGAGGCGGAGCAGCGAACGACCCGCCCACGAGCCCACCACGCTCACCGCCGCCAGCACCGGGAGCCAGGTCCATACCCGTTCGTTCACGTAGCCCTGCTCGAAGTAGACCACCGACCTGGTGAGGTCGACCCCGAGATCGATCCAGGCCGATGTGCAGACGAACGCCGATCGCTCCAGACCGAAGGCTGCAAGGGTGACCCCGCGGATCGCACCACCCGTGCCCACCAGACCGGCCACCAGCCCGGAGAGGCCTCCGCCGAGCACGGCATTGCGCATGGTGGGCTCCACCCGGGCGGTGGGGAAGAGCAGGAACACCCCGCTGAGCAGCACGAGCAGCACGCCCAGCAGCAGCGTGAGCATCGACCCATCGGCCACGCCGGTGAGCCGGGCCCCGATGTACACCCCGCCCACCGCGGGCAGCACCATCGGCAGGAACACCCGCCATGAGAAGCCCTGGCGGAACAGGATCACTTTGGACACATTGCTGAACACATGGAACACCGCGGTGAGCCCGAGCGCCTCGGTGAAGGGCAGGAACCATCCCGCGATGGGCATCACCAGCATGCTCGACCCGAAGCCGCCCACCGTGCCCAGCACTTCGGCCAGCACCAACAGCAGGGCGAACCACAACAGCTCCATGCGGTCAAGGTACCGGACAACGCCGCTCCGACCGAACTTCGTCACCGACACATGCATCGTTCCCTCCTCCTTTCCCTGGCCGGCGTGCTCGCCGCGGCCTTCGTTCACCCCCCGGCCAAGGCGCAGACCACCCGCATCCTCTTCCTGGGCAACAGCTACACCGGGGTGAACGCCCTGCCCACGCTGGTGGAGCAGGTGGCCGAAAGCCTCGGCGACACGGTGGAGGTGGCCTCGAACATGCCCGGTGGCCACACCTTCGAGCAGCATTCCACGAACCCCACCAGCCTCGCCCTGATCGATGCACAGCCCTGGGACTTCGTGGTGCTGCAGGAGCAAAGCCAGCGACCCAGTTTCCCGCTGGCCCAGGTGGAGGTGGAGGTCTTTCCCTTCGCCACGCACCTCGTGAACGCCATCCGTGCGAACGACAGCTGCACCACGCCCGTGTTCTACATGACCTGGGGCCGGCAGGACGGCGACCAGCAGAACTGCGCCAACTGGCCTCCCGTGTGCACCTATGCCGGCATGCAGGCCCTGCTGCGTGAGCGCTACCTGCAGATGGCGACCGACAACGTGGCGGAATGCGCAGCGGCCGGTGCGGCGTGGTCGCACGTCCGCGACCAGCATCCCGGCATCAACCTGTACGCCGCCGATGGAAGCCACCCGTCCATGGCCGGCAGTTACCTGGTGGCCTGCACCATGTACGCCACCTTCTTCCGCCGCAGCCCTGTGGGGGCCTACCACCCCGCCGTTCTGCATCCCGACACCGCCGGACTGTTGCAACTGGCGGCCGAGGCCGTGGTGCTCGACAGCCTCGACACCTGGAACATCGGCGCGATGGACCCGGATGCGGGCTTCACGTACGTCGACCTCGGGGCCGGGTCGGTCCAGTTCGCCAGCACGGCACCTGCGGCGCTGACCCACCTGTGGTCCTTCGGGGATGGCGGTACCAGTGTGGTGTCCGACCCGGACCATGCGTACGGAGCGTCCGGCACGTACACCGTATGGCACGTGGTGACCGACCCCTGCGGCCGCGTGGACTCCGCCGCCGTGGAACTCTTCGTGGGCGGTGTATCGGTGCCGGAAGGGGGCACGACCCCGCCCCGCGCCTGGTGCGATGCGGAGGCCTTTCACCTGGACGCCGCAGGCGCCGGGCTGCTGCGCCTGGTGCAGCCCGATGGCCGCCTCGCCGGCGAACGGACGATCGCCGGTCCGGGCCTGGTGCACCTGTCCGTGACGGGGGCCGCAGGACCGCTCCTCTGGACCTTCGAGGGCGCGGATGGCGCACGCTGGGGAGGACCCGTGGTCAGACCCTGACCGGCCGCACCGCTACCTTGCACCCCGCATGGCCGCCACCCCCACGATCGTCCTCGATCACGACCAGGTCAGGCGCAAGCTTGAACGCATCGCGCATCAGTTGCACGAGGAACACCATCGCGAGCGCCAGGTGGTGCTGGTGGGCATCAGCGGCCGCGGCAGCAAGCTGGCCGCACGCCTCGCCCGGATGCTGGCGGACATCGCACCGTTCACCGTCGATGTCCTCGAACTGAGCCTTGACAAGGATGCTCCGCACGCGCATCCCATCGGCATCTCAGCCCCCCCCGAGCGCTTGAAGGGCCGGGCGGTGGTGCTGGTGGACGATGTGCTCATGAGCGGTCGCACCCTGATGCACGCGGCGGCGCACCTCGTGCAGGTGCCCGTGAAGCGCCTTACCACCGTGGTGCTGGTGGACCGAAGGCATCGCACCTTCCCGATCCGGGCGGACATCGTGGGGCTCACCCTCAGCACCACCCTGCAGGAGCACATCAGCGTGGAGCTGGGCCGCCGCGACAAGGTTCAGCTTTCCTGACCGGGGGCCAGGGCGACGACGATCCGACGCGCGACCTCCTCCACGGGTGCCTCGGCGTCCACGGTGATGGTGGCGTGCGCATAGATCGGCCCACGGGCCTCCAGCAGCTCCCGGGTGCGCTGCCGCACGCCGGCCTCGTCAAGGCCCAGGTACAGCGGACGATCACGCCCCGCGCGCATCACCCGGCGGACCAGCTCATCCTCGCCCACGTGCAGGAGAACGACCGTGGCCGCGTTCAACGCAGCGGACATGTTGACCGGATCCGCCAGCGTTCCCCCGCCGGCGGCCAGCACGCCGGGTGCGCCGTCCGCAAGCCATGCATGGAGCAGCTCGCTTTCCAGCTCACGGAACGCCTGCTCCCCCTGGCGGGTGAAGAAGGGCACGATGGGCCCGCCGATGCGCTCCTCGGCCATGCGGTCCAGGTCGGCGAACGCAAGCCCGAGACGGTCGGCCAGGGAGCGGCCCACGCGGGTCTTCCCCGCGCACATCGGTCCGGTGAGCACGATCCGCACACGGCAAAGGTGCGACCGCCCTCCTGTTCGCCGACGATCCGCACCTTCGCAGCCGATGAAGCTCGTGACCGCCGAAGACCAGCGCACCCTCCGCGACTGGATGCGCCTGCCCTGGAGCATCTACCGGGACGACCCGAACTGGATCCCCCACCTGCGACAGGACATCGAGAAGGTCTTCGATCCGAAGCGCAACAAGCTCTTCAAGGGCGGCGCCGCTCAGCGTTGGGTGCTGTTTGATGACGCCGGTGCGGCGATCGGTCGCGTGGCGGCCTTCGTGAACCCCAAGACGGCGCGCACCGAGGAGCAGCCCACCGGTGGCCTGGGCTTCTTCGAGTGCATCAACGACCGCGCCGCGGCCGCACAGCTTCTGGACGCCGCGCGCGACTGGCTGCGGGAGCAGGGCATGCAGGCGATGGACGGCCCCATCAACTTCGGGGAGAAGAACATGTACTGGGGCCTGCTGATCGAGAACTTCACCGACCCGCCCATCTACGGGGTGAACTACAACCCGCCCTACTACCGCGAGCTGCTGGAGGGCTATGGCTTCAGGGAGTACTACAAGCAGCTCTTCTTCAAGCGCAGCATGGAGGTGAAGGCGCAGCCGATCTTCCATCGCAAGTACAACCAGCTGAAGAACGATCCGGACTTCACCATCCGGGACGCGCGGGGCCGCAGCGTGGACCAACTGGCGGAGGACTTCCGCACGGTGTACAACGCGGCCTGGGTGGACCATGCGGGCTTCAAGCCCATGGAGAAGGCCCAGGCGCTGAAGATCATCCGGGCGATGAAGCCCGTGATGGACCCGCGGATCCTGATCTGGGTGGACCACAAGAAGAAGCCCGTCGCCTTCTATATCAGCGTGCCCGAGCTCAACGAGATCTTCCGCCACGTGAACGGCGACCTCAACTGGATCGGCAAGTTGAAGTTCCTGTGGCACAAATGGCGCGGCACGGTGAAGACCATGACCGGCATCGTGTTCGGCGTGGCCCGGGAGTTCCAGGGCAAGGGGTTGGAGGGGGCCATGATCGTGTTCGCCGAGAAGATCGTGGAGCAGGGGCTGTACCGGGACACCGTGCTCACCTGGATCGGCGACTTCAATCCGCGCATGATCAAGGTGTGCGAGAACCTCGACGCGGTGAACTACCGCACCATGGCCACCTACCGCTACCTGTTCGACCGCAGCCGCCCGTTCGTACGCCACCCGATCATCGAGAAGAAGGACGGTTGATTTGTCCGGACGCCCTCCCTGTTTACATTTGCACCCTCTTTACCGCCCCCCGGCGGTTGGAAGACTCTGTAGCTCAGTTGGTAGAGCACAACACTTTTAATGTTGGGGTCCTGGGTTCGAGCCCCAGCGGAGTCACCGGAAAGCCCCCTGCGAGGGGCTTTCGTCGTTGAAGACCCTTGGTGAACAGGGGGTGGTGGACGAGGTGGGGTGCCGGCGGCCCGACATCCCTCGTTCTGTCCTATATTCGCCCAGCGCTCTGTTCCTGTCGAACCCATCTCGCACTAACGACCCTAAAAACCGACCTCATGCGTTCCACGATCCTCGTCGCCCTTCTGCTCTGTGCCGCTCCGTTCGCCACGCAGGCTCAGGTGTTGCCGATCGGCACCGTCGGCAATCAGAACAACAACAGCTACGTCTACCCCGAGCCGTTCGACAACTCGCTCAACGTCGCGCTGCCCACGCAGCAAACCCCGATGTGCAGGGTGGAGTTCCTGAACAGCATGGGTGACATCGTCATGTCGCAGGTCCTTCCCTGGACGCCGGTGGTGACGATCAACACCTCCACGCTCGCCCAAGGCAGCTACACGTTCCGCTTCTACTCGGAGGTGCAATCCCTGCTCATCAACAAGCAGGTGAAGAAGCGCAGGAACAGCGTCCGTCGATAAGCCGCATCCTGCTGTCAGGTGGTATTGCGGTGATGCACCAGCCGATCTCACCAACCTGTTCCTGACCCGATTATCTTTGGCGCCGCTTGGCGGTCCTTGGGACCGTCAAGGCACCTGCCCAGGTGGTGAAATTGGTAGACACGCTACTTTGAGGGGGTAGTAGCCGAAAGGCTGTGCTGGTTCGAGTCCAGTCCTGGGCACTTGATGATGAAGCCCTGCCGCGGAGCGGCGGGGCTTTTTTGTGGACGCCAAGCCGAACGCAGTTCGAGCGCAGGCGGTCGCGAAAAAGCCCCTAGGACGCGCAGCGGCCACGGGCTTGATCCACTTCACGGCCAAACCTGGTCCGGCCGTCCCCGGCCGGTCCGGTCCTGGGCACTTGATGATAGCCCTGCCGCGGAGCGGCGGGGCTTTTTCGCGCACGGTCAGCGGGCTCTGCGCACGCGGACCGGTGCGATCACACATCCTTCCTACACTTGAGGCGATGAAACCCTTCGAGGGCCTGCTCGTCGTGGAAACCGCCGGTGTACTGGCCGGACCTAGCGTCGGCCTGTTCTTCGCCGAGCTCGGTGCGCGGGTGGTGAAGGTGGAGAACCAGCGCGCGGGAGGCGATGTCACCCGCCGGTGGAAGCTGCCGACCGAAGATCCCACCGCACCGGTGAGCGCCTACTTCAGCAGCGTGAACTGGGGCAAGGAGCATCTGCTGCTCGACCTTCAGTCCACCGAAGGCCGGATCCGACTGGACGCCTTGCTGCACCAGGCGGACGTGCTGGTGACCAACCACCTTTCCGGCGATGAGGAGAAGCTCGGCCTGTCGCGCGATCGGGTGCGGTCCCTGAACCCCCGGCTCGTGCACGGCCACATTGCCGGTTTCGCCGACCGCAGTGACCGGCCCGCCTTCGATGTGGTGCTGCAGGCCGAGACCGGCTACATCAGCATGACCGGCACCGATGCCGGCCACCTGGCCAAGCTGCCCATCGCGCTGATCGACGTGCTGGCCGCGCACCAGCTGAAGGAGGGGATCCTTCTCGCCCTGATCCAACGCGCCTCCACCGGCCGCGGGGCCTTCGTGGAGGTCTCCCTGGAGGAGGCCGCGCTCAGCGGACTGATCAACCAGGCCAGCAATCAACTGATGGCCGGCCATGTGGCCGCCCCGATCGGCACCCTGCACCCCAACATCGCGCCGTACGGGGAACTGTTCCCCTGCCTGGACGGTGGACGCATCATCCTCGCGGTGGGCAGCGATGCCCAGTTCGCGAACCTCTGCACCGTGCTCGGCCATCCCGGGCTCGCCACGGATCCCCGCTTCCGCACCAACCGGGACCGTGTGGTGCACCGCACCGCCCTGGCCGAAGCACTGGCGCCTGCCATCGCGCACCAAAAGCGGGACGACCTGCTCGCCGCCTTGCGGACCGCCCAGGTGCCGGCCGGTGCGGTGCGCGCCCTCGACGAGGTGATGGGCTCCCCCGCCGCGCGCGCCATGACGCTGTCAGCCACGATCGATGGGGTGATGACGCACCGCATCCGCGGCAACGCTTTCCGCATCACCGACCTTTAAGCGGAACGTTCCCGGGTGCGGAACTGCAGCTGCGCGTGCTTCAGGATCGCGAGCAAGCGCGCGGCCTCCGCATCGTTGAGGCCCTTGCCGAAGGCCACCTTGCGGCCCAGGGCGGTGAACTGCAGGCGCTCGCCCCCCATCACCCAGAAGCTCTCGTTGAGATGCCACTTCCACGACCGTTGGTCGCGGTCCAGCGGCCCCAGGTCGCTGATGTTCTCCATCGCATGATCGGTGGCCTTGCCGTACCCGAGGACGCTGTCCTTGATCGTGAGGACACCATCCTTGATCCGCCAGAGCTCGAAGCCCTTGAGCCGCCAGAGCGCCGCGCGGCCCACCCGCACCAGGAAGTAGGTCCAGAACGCCAGGAACACGAAGAGGTACTGGCGCAGCTCGCCCTTCGGCTGCCGCAGCGCCTCCCACAGGATCAACCCTCCGCACACCAGCCACGCCAGGGTCCAGGCCACCAGCAGCGCCTCGCGGCCGCGGGACAGGCGCGCACTGATCACCACCGTGGTGCGGCCCGGCTCCCGGTTCACGCTCACGCGATCGCTCACCCGCTCCATCACCCCAACGGCGTTCCGATGACCTCGGTGTACAGCGCTTCGTAGCGCGGCAGGATGGTGCGGACGTCGAACAGCCGGGCCTGCTCAAAGGCGCCCTGGCGGAACTGCTCCAACGTGGCCTCGTCCTTCAGGATGGCGACCGCGTGCTCCGCCATGCGGTCCACATCGCCCACCGGGCTCAGCATGCCGCTGATGCCGTGCCGCACGACCTCGGGTGTGCCACCGGTGTCGGTGCTCACCACGGGTACACGGCACGCCATGGCCTCCAGGGCCGCCAGGCCGAAGCTCTCGCTCTCGCTGGTGAGCACGAAGAGGTCACAGCTCGCGAGGATGTCCTCGGGGTCGGTCATCTTGCCCAGGAAGAAGGCATCGTGGCACAGGTCGCTGCCGCGGCAGAGCATCTCCACGCGCTGCCGGTCCGGGCCATCGCCGATCATCAGCAGGCGGCTGGGGATGCGCTCGCGCACCTTGGCGAAGACGCGCATCACGTCCTCCACGCGCTTCACCGGCCTGAAGTTGGAGATGTGGACCAGAAGCTTCTCCCCGTTCGGTGCGTAGCGCGCCCGCAACTTGGGATCCGGCGCCGCGTACTGGTCCGTGCACACGAAGTTGGGGATCACCCGGATGTCGCGCCCGCCCTGGTCGGGGCCTTTCACCGGGAAGTGGGCGTAGGTGTCGCGCTTCAGGCTTTCGCTCACCGCGGTCACCGCATCGGACCGGTCGATGCTGAAGGTGATCACCGGTTCGAAGCTCGGGTCTCGGCCCACCAGCGTGATGTCCGTGCCGTGCAGGGTGGTGATGAAGGGAAGCCGGATGCCCTGGGACGCGAGGATCTGCTGCGCCATCCACGCGGCGCTGGCATGCGGGATCGCATAGTGAACGTGCACCAGGTCGAGCCCCTCGTAGCGGGCCACGTCCACGATCTTGCTGGCGAGCACCAGCTCGTACGGCGGATAGTCGAACAGCGGGTAGTCGCTCACGCGCACCTCGTGGTAGAATACCTGGCCTTGGTGGTCGCGCAGCCGCACCGGGCGGTCGTAGGTGATGAAGTGCACGATGTGGCCTTTCTGGGCCAGGGCGAGCCCGAGCTCCGTGGCCACCACGCCACTGCCGCCGAAGGTGGGGTAACAGACGATGCCGATGCGCATGTGAACACCGGGGGCGGATGGACCCACCGGGGGTGCAAAGGTGCGGCGAGGGGCGGATGGTGCCGACGCTCACTCCTCCGCCTGCGCCATCGCCAGCTTGAAACAATCGCAGCCCAGCGCCCCGTCCACGAAGTGCTTCAACACACGCATCTCGTCGGTGGCCTGCCCCCTGCCCGCCCGGGCGAGCAGGAACAGCACCACGGCCCCCACGGCGCACACCGGCAACGCCCAAAAGCCCCAGGCCAGGTGATCCAGCGAGAGCTGCGCGAACCCCAGCGTGGCACCTGTCATCGCCAGCAGGCTGAGCACGATGTACCCGGCGCTGAACAGCATCCAGATGCCGGGGGACGGACCGATGAGGCAGCGCACCAGGGTGCCGCCGGCCTGCACCTCCAGGTTGATGTCCATCTGGGGCGACCACGCGTGCGTCGCCTTGCTCGGGAAGCTCAGCACCAGATGGTCGTCCGCGTTCTTCAACCACAGCTGGTGCGGGTTCTCCTCGCGCAAGCGCGCACCGATCCGCCGCACCACCTCCGCCTTGGCCAACGGGGTGGTGAACCGGAACCGGGGCCGGAACTCCAGGACGCTCATGTGGGTGAAGATGGACCTCCGCCCTTGCCCCGGGCCTGACCGCCGTCAGTCTTCGGCGCGCGCCACACTTGCCCTTTCTTTGCCGCGCATGCGGCGTCTCCTCATCAAGAACGCGAAGGCCCTGCTGGGCGTCCATCCCACGGGCACCGACCGGGTGGGCGGACGGGCCATGGCCGAACTGCCCGTCATCGAGGAGGGCTGGCTGCTGGCGGAGCATGGCCGCATCACCGCCGTGGGACACATGGCCGACCGGCCGGACATCGCCGACACGGACGACCTGACCGTGATCGATGCCACGGACCGGTTGGTGCTGCCCGGCTGGTGCGACCCGCACACGCACGTGGTCTTCGCCGCCCCGCGCGAGGAGGAGTTTGTGGACAAGATCCGCGGGCTCAGCTACCAGGACATCGCCGCCCGTGGTGGTGGCATCCTCAACAGCGCACGCACGCTGCGGATGATGTCCGAGGAGGACCTGTTCGACCGTGCGCGGGCCCGGCTTGTGGACATGATGCGTCAGGGGACCGTGGCCGTGGAGATCAAGAGCGGCTACGGGCTGAGCGCCGAGAGCGAGCTGAAGATGCTGCGCGTGGTGAAGCGGCTCAAGCAGGCCCTTCCACTGCGCATCAAGGCCACGCTGCTTGCAGCCCATGCCCTGCCGCCGGAGTTCGCCCACGACCGGAAGGGTTACGTGGACCTGATCACCGGGGAGCTCATCCCGCAGGTGGCGACGGAAGGGCTGGCCGATTTCGTGGACGTGTTCTGCGAGACGAACTACTTCACCGTCGACGAGATGGAGCGCATTCTGGAGGCCGGCGCGCGCCATGGGCTGCCGGGCAAGGTGCACTTGAACCAGTTCACCAGCCTGGGCGGCATCGCGGCCGCCGTGCGGCACGGTGCGCTCAGCGTGGACCATCTGGAGGTGATGGAACCGGCGGACCTCGACGCGCTCGAGCACGGGCGTACCATCCCCACGCTGCTGCCGTCGTGCTCGTTCTTCCTGCGCATCCCCTACGCCCCGGCGCGGGCCTTGATCGAGCGGGGCTGTGCGGTGGCGCTGGCCACGGACCACAACCCCGGCAGCACACCCAGCGGCAACATGAACCTGGTGCTCTCGCTCGCCTGCATCCACCTGCGCATGCTGCCCGAGGAGGCCGTGAACGCCGGCACCCTGAACGCCGCCGCCGCCATGGACCTTTCGGGCGAGCTCGGCAGCCTCACCCCAGGCAAGCGGGCCAGCCTGCTCATCACGCGCCCGGTGCCCTCCCTGGCCTACCTGCCGTACGCCTTCGGCACCGACCACCTCGACACCGTCATCATCGATGGAACGATCATCCGGACCGGAGACGCCCCTGCCTGAGGACCGCCTCGACCCCGAGCTGTCGATGCCGCCGGGCCTGCGCTTCGCCCGCGGCATGGGCATCTTCCTCATCGTGTTCACCACCTTCTTCCTGGTGCAGACGGGGGTGTTCATCGCCCATTGCCGCTCGGTGACCCCGGCGCTGCAGGATCTGGCCCTGTCCGACCTTCTGCAGGACCCTGCGCTCGTGGACGCGATGCAGCAACAGAGCACCAACGGTTCGGCCATCGCCAAAGCCAGCCTGTGGAGCGGCCTCGTCGCGCTGCTGCTGCTGCTGGTGCTGGTGCGCCAATGGGTGGGCCCGCACCTGCGCCGGTTCCTGGGGCTGCGCGCGCCCACGTGGCGTGCCGCGCTCACCTGGACCGGGGTCTTCATCCTGGTGGCGGCCGCCCAGGAAGTGCTGAGCCGGCTGTTCCCGGCGTTCACCACGGACTTCATGGCCCAGGTGGTGCGCACCGCGGACGATCCGCTGATGCTGGTGCTGGGCATTGGTGTGCTGCCGGCCCTCTTCGAGGAAGCGCTGGTGCGCGGGCTGCTCTACGGTTCGTTGCGGCAGATCAGCGACGAGCACGTGGCCGTGGCCTTGAGCGCGGGCACGTTCACGCTGATGCACATGCAGTATCCCGCGCCGATCCTGCTGCTGGTGCTGATGCTCGGCGTGGTGCTGGGCTACGCCCGATCGCGCACCGGTTCCATCTGGGTGCCCGTGGGCCTGCACATGCTGAACAACCTGGTGAGCCTGGCGATCGCCTGATCACCACCGCACGTGCACGAAAAGGGCGGGGAACCCGACGCTGAAGCGCCACGGATCCGCCCACGGCTCCACCTCGGGCGCCGTGCCCGTGATGGAACTGGCGACCAGAAAGCGCCAGCGGAGGCCCAGGGGCACGCGGGCCTCCAGTTCGATGCGCCGGCCCACTTTGTAGCTCATGCCCAGCGCCGCCTCCAGGCCCAGATCCCCCCAGCCATCGCGCCGCTCGCCGTCCAGTGCGCTCACATACCCTGAGATCTCCTCCAGGATGCAGCTCGTGCAGGGGATCGTGTCCGGCGTCAGCCCGATCGCCGTCCGCACGGCCTCCTGCTGCTCCAGGCCGAGGACCAGCGAGATCCCGGCGGATGGCGCGAAGACCCGGTCGCGGTGCTGGACCACGGCGCCCACCCGCAGCGCGTGGGACCGTTCGCGAGCCACGATGCGCTCCTGCTCGAAGGTGAGGCTGTCCACCACCACCAGCACGTCCCGGTCCTCCTCCCAACGATCGCTCACGTACCCGTAGCCCACCCGCCAGGCCACATCACCCCAGGCCCACCGCTGCAGGGCCAGGTCCACCTGCTGGAACGGCAGCGGATCGTTGGCGGTGAGCACGGAGCGCACGGGTCCCACCAGGTCCACGGATGCCGACCACCGTGGCTCCGCAGGAAGCGTCGGCTCCTGGGCCATGGCGGACGAACCCACCAGTACAGCGGCCCAGGCGGCGTGCTTCATGGCGGGCAAGGTAGCGGCCCGCTAGCTTTGCGGCCCCATCACCCACGCCCATGCAGCGCCCCATCATCGAATGCGTTCCCAACATCAGTGAAGGCCGCGACCGCGCCAAGATCGACGCCATCGTGGCCGCGGCCGCCGGTGTGGAAGGCGTGCGCGTGCTCGACGTGGACCCCGGCAAGGCCACCAACCGCACGGTGATCACCTTCGTGGGCGAGCCGGAACCCGTGTGCGAGGCGGCCTTCCGACTGGTGAAGAAGGCGCAGGAGCTGATCGACATGCGCACGCACAGCGGCGAGCATCCGCGCTTCGGCGCCACGGACGTGTGCCCGCTGGTGCCCATCAGCGGCATCACCCTGGATGAGCTGGTGCCCTACGCGCAGACGCTTGGTGAGCGCATCGGCAGGGAACTGGCGATCCCCGTGTACCTGTACGAGCGTGCGGCCAGCGAGGAGAAGCGCCGCAACCTGGCCAACAACCGCGCGGGCGAGTACGAGGGGTTGAAGAAGAAGCTCGTGGACCCCGCCTGGAAGCCGGACTTCGGTCCGGCCGCCTTCACCGAGAGCGCGGCCCGCAGCGGCGCCATCGCCGTGGGCGCCCGCAAGCTGCTGGTGGCCTACAACATCAACCTCAACACCACGAGCACCCGCCGCGCCAACGCCATCGCCTTCGACATCCGCGAGGCGGGAAGGGTGAAGCGCGACGGCGACCCGCTCACCGGCAAGCCCGTGCTCGATGCCGATGGGAACCCGGTGACCATCCCCGGCAAGTTGAAGTGCGTGAAGGGCATCGGCTGGTTCATCGAGGAATACGGCATCGCCCAGCTCTCGCTCAACCTCACGGACATCGACGTGACCCCGATGCACATCGCCTTCGACGAGGCGTGCAAAAGCGCGCAGGAACGCGGCATCCGCGTCACCGGCAGCGAGCTCGTGGGCCTGGTGCCCAAGCAGGCGCTGCTGGATGCCGCCGACTTCTTCCTGAAGCGGCAGGAGCGCAGCCTCGGCATCAGCGAACGCGAGAAGATCAAGCTGGCGGTGAAGAGCCTGGGACTCGATGACCTCGCGCCCTTCGACCCGGAGAAGCGCGTGATCGAGCACCTCCTGGCCGATGCCAAGGATGAGCGCCTGGCGCGCATGGACCTGAAGCGCTTCAGCGAGGAGACCGCGGCGGAGAGCCCTGCCCCCGGTGGTGGCAGCGTGGCCGCGTACTGCGGTGCGCTGGGCGCCGCGCTGGGCACCATGGTGGCCAACCTCAGTGCGCACAAGCGCGGCTGGGACGAGCGTTGGGAGGAGTTCAGCATGTGGGCGGTGAAGGGCGAAGGGTACCGGCAGGAACTGATCCGCCTGGTGGACGAGGACACCAAGGCCTACGACCGCATCCTGGCCGCCATGGGCCTGGCCAAGGACACGCCGGAGCAGGCGGCCACGCGCAAGGACGCCATCCGCGAGGCCACCAAGGGCGCGATCATGGTTCCGCTGCGCACCCTGGAGGTGTGCGTGGAGAGCATGGACGTGATGAAGGCCATGGCGGAGAAGGGGCTGAAGGCCAGCGTGAGCGATGCCGGCGTGGGCGCCATGTGCGCGCGCACCGGGGCGCTGGGCGGCTACCTCAATGTGCGCATCAACTGCGCCGGCCTGGACGACGAGGCGTGGAAGAAGGACGTGCTCGCCAAGGCGGACGCGCTGAAGGCGAAGGCCGAAGCCCTGGAGGCCGAGGTGATGGCCCTGGTCCTCGACAAGGTGTAGACCGCTGACAACACACTGGGCCTCATGGCCGTATAATCCATGAGATGGTCCATCTTTACCGGGTGGCGCAACGGAACACGCGGCATTGGCTGCGCAGGGTGGTCTATTTCTTCCCCCTGCAGCTGCTGGTGCTCCATCTGAAGAAGAACCATCTGCTGCTCTTCTTCTGGCTGGTGCTGTGGGCGTACATCACCGGCAACCTGGGCCAGAAGTACGGCATCCCCTACCTCTTCCTCTATCCGGAGTACATGGGGGCCGTGAACCCATGGGGCTTCCTGCTCAACGGCTTCGCCCTGGGCGGTTTCATTACCGCCTTCAACCTGTACAGCTACACGATGCACGCGTACCGGTTCCCGTTCATCGCCACGCTGAGCCGGCCCTTCCTGAAGTTCAACATCAACAACGCGGTGATCCCGGTGGCCTTCACCCTCACCTACCTGTGGTGCTCGGCCCGGCTTCAGCTCACCAAGGAACTGGTGCCTCCTGTGGACGTGTCCCTGCACCTGCTGGCCTTCCTCACCGGCCTCTTCCTCTTCCAGCTCATCTCCCTGGCCTACTTCACCCGCACCAATACGGACATCGTGAAGATGACCGGCCTGCGTCCCGAGGAATACCGTCCCGAAGAGCACCCCGCCGATCCCCCCGGGCCGATGCCGCCGATCCCCCCGATGCGCACCGAGCAACGCCGTGCCACGCGCTGGCTGCGCCGCGAGCAACGCACGCGCAAATGGCATGTGGAGACCTACCTCGTGCCGCCCCTGCGCATCGCCCTGGCGCGCAGCAGCCGGCACTACGACAAGGACCTGCTGCGCAGCGTGCTCTGGCAGAACCACATCAACGGGTCCATCTTCGAGGTCATCGTCATCATCAGCTTCGTGGCGCTGGGTGCGTTCGCCGGGGTGCGCTTCTTCGAGATCCCCACGGGAGCCAGCGCCTTCCTGCTCTTCACCATGCTGCTGATGGTGCTCAGCGCCCTGTACAGCTGGTTCAAGGGATGGACCCTCACGGTGGTGGCCGGCGCCGTTGTGGTGGTCAACCTCATCAGCCTGCGGACCGAAGCCTTCCTGTATGACAGCCAGGCGCACGGACTGGACTACCTGGCCCCTCCGGCGCCGTACGGCCGTGACGAACTGGCGCGGCTGGCCTACGACACGGAGGCCGTGGAGCGCGACCGCGCCACCATGGAAGGCATCCTGGACCGCTGGCATGCGAAGAACCGCGCGCTGACCGGGGACAGCCTGCCCCCCTTGGTGATCGTGAGCACCAGCGGGGGCGGATTGCGCAGCATGCTGTGGACCTACCTGTGCATGCGCGAGATCGACAGCCTGCTCGACGGCACCCTGATGACGCGCACGGCCCTGATCACGGGCTCATCCGGTGGCGCCATCGGAGCGGCGTACTACCGCCAGGTGGCACGGAACGCCGAGGAGGGCGGGCCTTCGGTGCGCGACCCGGGCCATGTGGACAACATGTCCACGGACATCCTGAACCCGGTGGCCTTCACCCTGGTGACGAACGACATGTTCATCCGGTACCAGCGGGTGAGCGATGGGACCCGGTTGTACACCCGCGACCGCGGGTTCGTGTTCGAACAGCGCCTCAACGAGAACACCGGCGGGGTCCTGGACGTGCGGCTCGACCAGATGGCAGAGGACGAACGCGAGGCCCGCATGCCGCTCTTCATGGTGGCCCCCACCTGCATCAACGACGGCCGACGGCTGCTCATCAGCGCGCAACCCGCAGCGCACCTCACCTCCAACGCCCCCTCCCCCACGCTGCAGTACCGACCCGAGCCCGAGGCCGTGGAGTTCCGCCGCCTCTTCGCCGCACAGAGCGCCGGCGACCTGAAGCTCACCAGCGCGCTCCGCATGAGCGCGACCTTCCCGTACATCACCCCGGTGGTGACCCTGCCGAGCGATCCGCCGCTGCGGGTGATGGACGCGGGCATCCGCGACAACTACGGGTTCCGCACCGTGGGCAGCTTCCTGCGCGAACACCGATCCTGGATCGCCCGGCACACCCGCGGCGTGGTGATCATGCAGATGCGCGACAAACAAAAGGAGCTCGAGGTCCGCGAGGTGAGCGCCTCACTGCTCGGGCGCCTGCTCGACCCCGCGCGCAACGTGTACGGCAACTTCGTGCGGGTGCAGGACCAGGACTACGACCAGCTGATGCAGGAACTGAGCACCTGGTCCGCCGTTCCCGTGCGTGTGGTCGACCTTCAGCTGCGGCACGACGAGCGCGAGGAGATCAGCCTGAGCTGGCACCTGACGGCCGTGGAGAAGATGCAGGTGCAGCGCGCCTTGCAGAGCGGCGAGAACCAGGCGGGGTTCACCGGCATCCTGCAGGCGCTCCAGCTGCCCGCGAACGCGATGGAGCTCACCGAGGTCCCCCCGCCCGGACGTAGGTGATCAATCCGGGAAGTGGATCGGCCACGGCCCGCTGCAGGATCAGGCCGTGCGCATGCAGCGCGGCCGCCAGCTCCCGCTGAAAACCCGCCGCCACCGAACCCACCGCACGAAGCTCTCCGGGGCCGAGCGCACGCGCGACCTCGGCCGCCAAGGCCCGGAAGCGATCGGACAACAGGTCCTTCACGTACGGTTCATCCCGCACGGCGGACAACCGCTTCACGTGTGCCGCGATGAAGGCCGCAGCGCCCGGACGGAGGTACACCCGATCGATCACCTCCGTGAGCATCGGCCCATCGCCGAACACGGCCGACCGTACGGCGGCGGGCATGCGGCCGCGCAAGGCATCGCGGAGCAGCGCCTTGCCGATGTCGGCACCACTGCCCTCATCCCCCAGGATGTAGCCGAGCGACGGGATGCCGGAGACGAGCCGTTCGCCATCGTATCGCGCAGCGTTCATGCCCGTGCCGACGATGAGGACCAACCCCGGCGAGGAACCCCAGACCGAGCGCGCCGCGCCGAGCAGATCACCCTCCACCTTCACGACGGCCGCTGGGAGAACGGTCTTCAGGGCGGTCGCGAACCGCTCCGCACGCTCCACGGTGCCACAGCCGGCCGCGTGCGCCAACACCCTCTCCACAGGTCCCACCTCCGCCACGGCGGCGCGCAACCGCTGCACCAGCGCCGTGGGATCGCCCGTGGCGGCATTGTACCCCGGCCATGGATCATCGGCATGCAGCCACACGGGATCGCCGTCGCCAAGCAACGCCCAGCGCGAGGACGTGCCCCCCACGTCGCCGATCAACAGAACGCCCATGGCGGCAAAGATCGCCGCTCAACCCTGCCCGGCATTGAAGAGGTAGCGGTTGGGACTGGTGAGCCCCTGCTTCACCGCGTACATCACGAGCGCGGCCGTGCTGTTCACTCCGACCTTCTGCATGATGTTCCGCCGGTGGGTCGTCACCGTATGGGCCGAAACGCTCAACTGGTCCGCAATGCGGGTGTACGAAAGCCCGTCGGCGATGAGGCGCACGATCTCGCACTCCCGCGGAGTGAGGGACACGGGGGCGCAGCTCAGGTCCTGAGCCGCGAGCTGTTCCACGGTGAGCGCCGATCGCTCCAGCACCGCCAGCACCTTGCCGCAGAAGAAGCGGGCACCGTCGGCCGTGTCCAACACCGCGTTCACGATCTCGTCCCGGTCGCAGTCCTTGCGGATGTAGCTGGACACCCCGCTGCGCAGGGCGTGGGCGAGCACCACCGGCGAGGGCTCGTGCGTGATGGCGATGAACCGGGTGCGGCGGGAGGCCTTCAGCGCATCCCGGACAGCGTCCGCGCCCAACCCGGCGGCGGTATGATCGATCAGCACCACATCGGGCTTCTCGCGACGCACCGCCTGCATCAGGCCATCCGCGTCACGCACCTCCCCCAGCAGGTCCACCCGCGGCACATCGGCAAGGATGGCCCGCAGACCGGCCACCGCCAGGTCCGCCTCATCCGCGATCAAGGTCCTCACACGCATCGTTCATCACTGTTTAGATCGGTTCTAAACAAGGCCAAAGGTATCCGCGGCAGCGGTTCAGGGCAGCGCCGAATTGTCCACGATCGATCGTCCGATCGGATAGCTGCGCCCCTCCTCGCTGAGCGCCACGTTGGGGAAGACCTCCAAGGCCTCCCGGAGCAGGGGTCCGGGGTCCTTGTAGCGTGAGGAGAAGTGGCCCAGCAGCAGCGCACCCACCCCGGCATCGCGTGCGATGGCCGCCGCTTCAGCTGCGGTGCTGTGCATGGTCTCTCGCGCCCGGGCGGCCAGGTGGCGGGAAAAGGTGGCCTCGTGGTAGAGCAGGTCAACGCCCCGGATCCTGTCCACGAGCGGTGGGTGGTATGCCGTGTCCGAGCAATAGGCGTAGGCCCGTGGTGGAAGTGGATCGTAGGTGAGCTCGGCGTTCGGCGTCACCGTTCCGTCCTCGTGCCGCAGATCGTCGCCGTTCTTCACCGCGGTGCGCAGGTAGTGCGGAATGTCGGCGATGCGCTCGGGCCGCAGACGCCGGGGTCCGGGCCGCTCGCGGAACAGGAAACCCGTCGTGGGCAGCCGATGACGCAGAGGCAGTGAGGTCACGGTGAGGTGGGTGTCCACGAGCAGTTCGTGGGGCGCATCGTCGAGCACGGGATGAACGTGGAGCGGGTAGCGCAGCCAGGTGGCCGAGGCCTGCAGCTGCAGGTCGATGATCGACTTGAGGGGGGGCGGTCCGTGCACATGCACCGCGCGCGTGCGGCCCAGCAGGTGCATCGTGCTCAACAGCCCCATCAAGCCGAAGTAGTGATCGCCGTGGAGGTGGCTGATGAACACGTGGCCGATGCGCATGAAGTTCAACCCGGCCATCCGCAGCCGTTCCTGGGTCCCCTCGCCGCAGTCCACCAGATAGAGCGACTCCTCACGCCGCACCACCTGGGCGCTGGGCGACCGGCCCTGGGCCGGCAGGGCCGCGCCCGTTCCCAAAGGGACCACCTCAAAGCGCATGCGTACCCGGGAATAGCGAAACCCCGTCGATGAGGACGGGGCTCCGGTGTTCGGTATGCGGCACGGTCAGCGGCTGAGGACCATACGACCGGTGAAGCTCGTGCGGCCCGTCTCCAGCTTGTAGAGGTAGAGACCGTCCTCAAGACCCTGGGCATTGAGCACGTAGCGATTGAGACCGGACCTGCCGCCGACACGCACGGAGCGCACCTCGGCGCCCAGCAGGTCGAACAGCCGGATGGTGACGTTGCCCGGCTGGGAGAGCTGGAATTCGATCGTGGTGCGTTCCGCGAAGGGGTTCGGCACGTTGCGCACGCCGCTCAAGGCCATCGTGTTCTCCACCACGCCCACCGTGTTCGGGCCGATCACGATGCTGTAGCCCGAGAAGGGGTAGTCGACCGGGACCGGATTGCCCAGCAGGTTGGCGAACGCCGTCACGTTGATGGTGAGCGGGTACACGCCTTCAGCCGTGGGCGTGCCCTCGATGGTGCCACACCCCAGGATGCCGGTGAGGTACGTGCACTGCGCACCGGTCTGCGACAGGCAGTACACGGCGAGGCCCGGAGGCAGGCCGTCGATGTTGTTCAGGCGCACGCTGTCCAGCGCAAGGCCGGCGAACTGGGGATCGATCTCGCCCGCGTCCTGGGGCACGATCATGTTCAGCGTATCCGAGTACAGCACGTTGACCATGCCGACGGCGAAGTTCTCCGTGGTGTCCGGCCACACGCCGAAGGCACTGTCCGCGTAGAGCGGGTTGGGGACGCACTGCGCCGAAGCGGCGGAGGCGGTGAGGATCAGCGAAAGGGAGAGTAGGGTGTGCTTCATGCGGTGTCGGTTCATTCGTCCTTCTTCACGTCCTTCTCGATCTCCTCCATGAAGAGCAGGTCGACGGCCTCGTTGAGGCTGGGGGTGATGGACAGGACGCTTTCGAGCTGTGAGATCTGTACCAGTTTCTGCACGGGTTCCTGCAGGCCGCAGACCATGAGCAGGCCGTTCACGCTGCGGCAGAGGCGGTTGGCCACGAGCAGTGCGCTCAATCCGCTGGAGTCGCAGTAGCGCGTCGCCTTCAGGTCGATGATGATGTTGCGGACACCGGTCTTGTTCAGGTACACCAGTTCGCTCTTCAGCTCCGGCGCACAGGTGGTGTCCAGCTTGTCCACGTTGGAGGTCACCAGCGTGTACTTGCCCTTGTCCTCGATGGTGAAGTTCATGGTCCTCGCCTGAAGGCGTTGGGCTCAAATATAATCAGCGCTTCAATTCTCCCTCGGGATCCGCCCGGCGAGCAGATAAAGCACCGCCATTCGGACGGCCACACCGTTCTGCACCTGATCGAGGATGATGCTGTTGGCGTGATCGGCCACCTCGCTGGTGACCTCCACCCCGCGGTTGATGGGCCCCGGATGCATGATGACGATCTCCCTGCCGAGCCTGCGGTAGCGCGGCAGATCGAGTCCGTACAGCATGGCGTACTCGCGCAGCCCCGGGAAGTTGGCCATGCCGTCGCCCCCCTGGCGCTCGAGCTGGATGCGCAGCATGTTGGCCACATCGCACCACGCCAGGGCCTTGTCCAGGTCGTGCTCCACGCGCACACCGAGGCTGGCGACGTGCCGCGGCATCAGGGTGGGCGGGCCGCACAGGGTGACCTCGGCACCCAGCTTGTGCAGGCAGTGGATGTTGCTGAGGGCCACACGGCTGTGAAGGATGTCGCCCACGATGGCCACCTTGACGCCGCGGACGCGACCCAGCTTCTCGCGGATGCTGTAGGCGTCCAGCAGCGCCTGTGTGGGGTGCTCGTGCGTGCCGTCGCCGGCGTTCACGATGCGGGCGCGCACATGCCGGCTCAGGAACACGGCGGCACCGGGATCGGGATGGCGCATCACCACCATGTCCACCTTCATCGCCAGGATGTTGTTCACCGTGTCGATGAGGGTCTCGCCCTTCTTCACACTGCTGGATGAGCTGGAGAAGTTGATGATGTCGGCACTGAGCCGCTTCTCGGCCAGCTCGAAGCTGATGCGGGTGCGGGTGCTGTTCTCGAAGAACAGGTTGGCCACGGTGATGTCCCGCAGGGAGGGCACCTTCTTGATCGGTCGCGAGAGCACCTCCTTGAAGCCGTCGGCCGTGCGGAAGATGAGGTCGATGTCATCCGCGGTAAGGTCCTGGATGCCCAGCAGGTGGTCGGTGCTCAGCTGATCGCTCACGGGGCGGAGGAGGCTTGGTGATGGATGCCGCGTGCCGCACCGCCTTCCCCGCCATGCAGGAGCACGCGGTCCTGGCCCTCGGTCTCGGCCCATTCCACGGTGACGCGCTGCCCCTCGATGCTGTCCACCCAGCGCCCCACGTAGTCCGCCGCGATCGGCAGTTCGCGCGCGAAGCGCCGGTCGATGAGCACCAGCAGCTGCACGGAGGCGGGCCGACCGAAGCTCAGCAGGGCGTCGAGCCCGGCGCGGATGCTGCGTCCGGTGTACAGCACATCATCGATGAGCACCACATGCCGACCCTCGATCGGAAGGTCCATCTGCATGGCGCTCGGTGCGAGCGGCATGGCCCGCCGCCGGAAGTCGTCGCGGTGGAAGGTGATGTCGAGCTCGCCGGAATCGATGTGCACACCGCCGAGGATGCGCCCCAGGTCCCGCACCAGGCGCCGGCTGAGGAAGACGCCCCGGGGCTGCAGGCCCAGGAGCACCGAACGGGACAGGTCGCCGTGGTCCTCCACCAATTGGTAGCAGAGCCGCTGCACGGTGAGGCCGAAGGCGGTGCTGTCCAGAAGGGTGGCGGCGTGCATGCGGCCCCGAAGATAACGGGATGCTCGCGCCGTCATGGAACGACGAAGCCCCGGCATGGCCGGGGCTTCGCTGGTCTTGCGGTCGGAAGGGTCAGCTCTCCGAACCCTCCTCCTCTTCGTTCCTGGCCTTCTTGCTGGAGCGCTCCTTGTTCTCCATGGCGCTCTTGAGGTCGCTCAGGACGCTCAGGTCGCCCAGGGTGCTCTTCTCCACCTTCTCGTTGACGCTCTTCACGCTGGCGCTCTGTCCTTCGCCGGCGGGTGCCTTGCGGGTGCGGCCACCGCGCGCGGTGCCCAGCTCCTCGGTGTCGTCACCCTCCTCGAAGGTGCGGGTGTGGCTCAGCACGATGCGGCGGGCCTCACCGTTGAACTCCAGCACCTTGAAGGGCAGCTTCTCCTCCAGTTCGGCTTTGCTGCCGTCGGCCTTCTTGAGGTGCTTGGTGCTCACCGTGCCTTCCACGCCATAGGGCAGGGCCACGATGAAGTTGTTGCCGTTGCGGCCCACCAGGGTGCCTTCATGCACGCTGCCCTCGGTGAAGGTGCCGGCGAACACCTCCCAGGGGTTCTGCTCCACCTGCTTGTGGCCCAGGCTGAGGCGGCGGTTGTCCTTGTCCACCTCGAGCACTTGCACCTCGATGTCATCACCCACGTTGCAGAACTCGCTGGGATGCTTGATGCGCTTGGTCCAGCTGAGGTCGCTGATGTGGATGAGGCCGTCCACGCCCTCCTCCAGCTCGGCGAAGATGCCGAAGTGGGTGAAGTTGCGCACCTTGGCCGTGTGGCGTGAGTTCACGGGATACTTGAACTCGATGTCCGCCCAGGGGTCCGCGGCGAGCTGCTTCATGCCCAGGCTCATCTTGCGCTCCTCGCGGTCGATGTTCAGGATCACGCAGTCGATCTCCTGGCCTTCCTTCAGGAAGTCCTTCGGGCTGCGCAGGTGCTGGCTCCAGCTCATCTCGCTCACGTGCAGGAGGCCCTCCACGCCGGGCGACACCTCCACGAAGGCGCCGTAGTCCGTGATCACCATCACCTTGCCCTTCACCTTGTCGCCGGCGTTCATGTCGGCGCTCAGGGCGTCCCAGGGGTGCGGGCTCAGCTGCTTCAGACCGAGGGCGATGCGCTTCTTCTCGTCGTCGAAGTCGAGGATCACCACGTTGATCTTGTCGTCCAGCTTCACCACCTCCTCGGGGTGGCTCACGCGACCCCAGCTGAGGTCGGTGATGTGGATGAGGCCATCGACACCGCCCAGGTCCACGAACACCCCGTAGCTGGTGATGTTCTTCACGGTGCCTTCCAGCACCTGACCCTTCTCCAGGCCGCCGATGATCTGCTTCTTCTGCGCCTCGAGCTCGGCCTCGATCAGCGCCTTGTGCGAGACCACCACGTTCTTGAACTCCTGGTTGATCTTCACGACCTTGAACTCCATGTTCTTGCCCACGTACTGGTCGTAGTCGCGGATGGGCTTCACGTCGATCTGGCTGCCGGGCAGGAAGGCCTCGATGCCGAAGACGTCCACGATGAGGCCGCCCTTGGTGCGGCACTTCACGTAGCCGGTGATCACCTCGTCGGTGGTCATGGCATGGTTCACCTTGCCCCAGGCGTTGTGCACGCGGGCCGTCTTGTGGCTCACCACCATCTGGCCGCCCTTGTCCTCCTGCTTCTCGATGTACACCTCCACCTGGTCGCCCAACTTCAGATCGGGCTTGTAGCGGAACTCGCTCAGGGGCACCACGCCCTCGGACTTGTAGCCGATGTTGATGACCACCTCCTTCTTGTTCATGCCCACCACGGTGCCCATGAGGACCTCCTTCTCGGAGATGCTGCTCAGGGTTTCCTCGTAGGCCTTCTCCATGGCCTCCCGCTCCTTGGCAGGGATGCCTTTCTTGTCATCCTCCAATCCGGCCCAATCGAAATCCGCGGGTGGTTCGGCGAAGGTGACCTTGTTCTGTTCCGTCGACATGCTGTACTGACGTTTGTATCCCGACCCAAGGGGCCACCGACCGGGAGGGTTGTGTTGGCTCACGGTGTCCCTGCGTGAGCTTCCTGCTAAGGCCTGCCTGACCGCGGATGCGGAGGGCGGATCCGAAAAAGGACCGCAAAAGTACAAAAGGAACCTGATCCTCAATACATTGAACCCGTGGACCGGCTCGAGGCGGGCCGGTGCCCCCGGGATACGGGCCAGCGCAGCGGACCCTCCAGCTACCTTTGGCCTTCGCATGGCTCGCAGGCCCTGACCCTCAGCCGTTCCCCGCTCCCGCCCACCCATCGCCCCGTCCCGTCTTGCGCAGCTTCACCATTCCCGTTCACTACCGCAGCGCGCTCATCGGCCGCATCAAGGCGTTCCGCAAGGCGCAGGATCCGCGCAAGCAGGACCTGGCCCCCACCCTGCTTGACCTGGGACCGGTGCGTTTCCTGTTCGCCCGCCACTTCGGCTTCTGCTACGGGGTGGAGAACGCCATCGAGATCAGCTACAAGGCCCTGGAGGAGAACCCCGGCAGGCGGATCTTCCTCCTCAGCCAGATGATCCACAACCAGGCGGTGAACGACGACCTCACCGCGCGGGGCATGCACTTCATCCAGGATACGCACGGACGGATGCTGATGGACTGGAGCGCGCTCACGGCCGAGGACATCGTGATCATCCCGGCCTTCGGCACCACGCTGGAGACCGAGGCCCGGCTGAAGGCGATCGGCATCGACCCCCTGCGGTACAACACCACCTGCCCCTTCGTGGAGAAGGTGTGGAAGCGCAGCGACCAGCTGGGCGATCAGCAGTACACGGTGGTCATCCACGGCAAGGCGACGCACGAGGAGACGCGGGCCACCTTCAGCCATACTGTGCGGAAGGCCCCCGCCGTGGTGCTGCGCGACATGGCCGAGGCCGAGCTCCTGGGCCGCATCATCCGCGGCGACGAACCGGCCGACACCTTCGAACGCGTGTTCCGGGGCCGCGCCAGCGAAGGCTTCGACCCCGCGCGCGATCTGCAGCGCATCGGCGTGGTGAACCAGACCACCATGCTGGCCACCGAGACCCAGGCCATCGCCGACCACCTGAGGCAGGTGATGATCGGGAAGTACGGCGCTTCGGACATCAAGGCCCATTTCGCCGACACGCGCGACACGCTCTGCTACGCCACCAACGACAACCAGGACGCCACCCACGAACTGCTGAAGGCCGAGGCCGACCTGGCCCTGGTGGTGGGCGGCTACAACAGCAGCAACACCAGCCACCTGGTGGAGCTGTTGGAGCGCAGGTTCCCCACATATTTCATCAAGGACGAAGGCGAGATCCTGAGCGCGGACACCATCCAGCACTTCAACTACCCGGCTCACAAACTGGAGAGCACGACGAACTGGATCCCTGCGAAGCGACCGCTCACCATCATCCTCACCAGCGGCGCCAGCTGTCCGGACACGTTGCTGGACAAGGTGATGCTGAGGGTGCTGAGCTTCTTGGAGGGGGTGAGGGATCCGGTGGACGTGGTGGAGGGAATGGTGTCCACGGGCTAGGCGGCCCTACTCCTGCCCCACCTGGGCCAGCACGTCGAGCACGTGGCCCAGGGCCAGCTGGAACTGCTCCTGCGCGGTGATGTCGCTGTTGTCGATCGCGATCGCATCCGGGGCCATGGTCAGTGGATCGGCCGCCCGGGTGGTATCGTCCAGGTCGCGCCGGCCGATGTTCGCCTCCACTTCGGCCAGGGTGACCTCCGCGCCCTTGGCCTTCAGCTCGTGGTAGCGGCGCAGGGCGCGCACCTCCGGGCGGGCCGTCATGTACAGCTTCACCTCCGCGTCGGGGAAGACCACCGTGCCGATGTCCCGTCCGTCCATCACCACTCCTTTCTCACGCCCCATTCGCTGCTGGAGCCGCACCAGCTTGGCCCGCACCTCGGGCACCGGGCTCACCAGGGTCACGTGGTTGCTCACCTCCAGGGAGCGGATCCTGTGCTCCACGTTCCGCCCGTTGAGGGTGGTGGCGCTGCGGTCGGTCATGGGGTCGTGCTGGAACCGGATGTCGATGCCGTCGAGGAGCGCGAGCAGTCCCTCCTTGCTCAGCACCCCGTCGCGCACCAGGCCGCTCTCCATGGCGAAGAGGGCCACCGCCCGGTACATGGCGCCGCTGTCGATGTACGTGTAGCCCAGGTGCTGGGCCAACTGCCGGGCCAGCGTGCTCTTGCCGCAGGACGAAAAGCCGTCAATGGCGATGGTGATGCGCCGCACGGCCGCAAGGTAGCGCGGTCCTGCTCAGCCTTCGGGCACGCTCACCGGCGCCGGGGCCTCCTCCTTGCGCTTCCGCCTGCGCTCGGGCTCCTGGCCGGGGGGGCGTTTCTTGAAGTCGCTGAACCGGGCCGCCAGGGTGATCGTGTTGGAGATGCCCGCCAGGTGGTACTGCGCGAAGCCGTAGCTCAAGTGCACCTTGCTCACGCGCAGGCCGAGCCCGAAGCTCAACCCGCTGATGCCGGGCTTGCCGTCCACCTTCAGTTCGCGCCGCCGCTGGAAATCGTAGCCCACCCGCAGGTTGAAGTACCGGCCCAACAACACCTCCACGTTGGGCACCAGGTGCAGCACGGCGTTCTCGAAGAAGGAGACCTCTTCGACGATCGGCTCACCCGTGGTGGGGTCGATCTGCTGCTGCTGCACCGGATCGTCGTAGGTGAGGTCCCATTGCTGCAGGTTCACGAAGGTGAGGCCCAGGCGGAACGGTGCATGACGGAAGCGGTAGCTCAGCCCCAGCTGCACATCGAACGGCAGCTTCTCCTTTTGATCGGTGTATCGCGAGCTCACGAACCCGATGTTGCGCAGCAGTGCCGAGACCGTGAGCCCCATGCTCCGCTTGTGGAAGGTGGCCCCCAGGTCGGCCGCCCAGCCGCTGGCGGTGTAGGCCTCCAGCTGGGAGGTGATGAACTTCACGTTGGCGCCCACGGTGAACAGGCTGTCGAGCGCGCGCGAGGCCCCGAGCTGCACCACGTACTCCCCGCCCCGGAACGTGCCCGTCTCCGCCCCATCGGCCTCGGTGCGCTGAAAGGTGCCGTAGTCCACGAACTGCACCGTGCCGCTGAAGGTGGTGCGCAGGCTGTCGAAGTGGTGGGCGTACGACCCGAACCCCATCTTGATGCCCTCGAAGTAGGGCAGATAGCTGAACGCGACCTGCCGGCCCATGGTGGAATTGAGCACCGAGGGATTGAAGATGCCCATGTTCAGGTCGTCGTCCATCACCGCGATGTGGGTGCCCCCCAAGGCACTGATGCGGGCCGAGGAGGGGATGTCGAGCACGCGGAACACGGCCTGACCACCGAGCTGGGCCCTGACCGGTGCCAACAGGAGCAGCAAGGCGACAGGGGCGGCGAGGGATCGCTTCATGCAGGTACGCGCCGGGCGGCGCGGTTAGGGAACGCAAGATAGAACGACCTATTATCCGCTCCCGAGAACTTGCCGGTGACCGCACGTAACAAAGCCTTAACGATCGGAACAGACCGACGTAACACCATGCCGGGACCTTTGCGGCGCGAACGAACAGGACCGTTCGCCTCCTTCGATGCACCGCACCCTCCTTCTCTCCCTGCTTCTGCTGGTGACGTGGACGGCCTTCGCCCAGAACGGCACCGTGGCCGGTGTGATCACCGCCAACGAGGGCGGCACCGTGCAGCCGATGCCCTTCGTGAACGTGATCATCAAGGGCACCACCTTCGGCGCCAGCACCGATCTGGACGGGAAGTACAGCTTTCCCTGCCCGGCGGGCGAACATACCCTGCTGGTGAGCTTCGTGGGCTTCGAGCCCGTGGAGCGCACCATCACCGTGGTGCCGGGTGCGGCCACGACCGCCGATCTCACCCTGGCGACCCCCTCCAACCAGCTCCAGCAGGTGGATGTGGTGCACACGGTGGACCGTGAGCGCGAGTCGGTGCTGATGATGGAGCGCAAGGAGACCGACAAGCTCGTGCAGACCATCGGCGCACAGGAGCTGCGGAAGAAAGGTGCGACGGACGTGGCCGAGGGCGTCACCAAGATGGTCGGCATGAGCGTCATGGGCGGCCGTCATGTCTTCGTGCGCGGCCTGGGCGACCGCTACAATGCGGCCTACCTCAACGGCCTGCCCCTGCCCTCCCCCGACCCCGACATGAAGGTGGCTCCGCTGGACATCATCCCCACCGATGTGGTGGGCAGCATCTCCGTCACCAAGGCCTTCTCCCCCGAACTCTACGGCGACTTCAGCGGCGGTTCCGTGGACATCCGCACGCGCCGGGCCACGGCCGAGCCGACCCTGCGCATCCAGGTGGGCGGCGGGGTGAACACACGCACCACCTTCAGCACCTTCCGCTCCTCCAACGGCGGGGGCAGCGACTTCTGGGGGCGCGATGATGGCACGCGCGATCTGCCCGCCGGCGCCGCGCGACCCGGGACCAACATCGGCGGGGAGCAGCTCCTGGTCCCCACGAACCTCACCGGCACGCAGGGCACCGCCGCGCCCGACCTCAACTTCGGGCTGTCCGGCGGCACGCGCCTCCGGCTGGGCGAGCACATCGCGCTGGGCGTGATCGGAAGCGCCAGCTACCGCAATGAGCACCGCTACCGGGAAGGGGCCGTGCGCATCGTCAACGCCAGCAACGCCGCGCTGATCGACTACGACCTTCAAAGCTGGCAGTTCAACACGCAGAGCTCCGCGCTCGCCGGCCTGAACCTCGAACTGGGCAGGCGGCATCAGGTGTCCGTCACCAGCCTGTGGGTGAACCTCAGCAGCGACGAGCACCGTGTGAACGACGGCTTCCACTTCGACTACGCCGACCGCGTTCATGCGCGTCGCTACACCTTCCGGCAGAACAGCATGTGGGTGAACCAGCTCGCCGGCCACCATGCGTTCGGCCGGGCCGACCGCCTCACCCTGGACTGGAGCGGATCGATGGGCACCGCCGATGCGGCCGAACCCGACCGTCGGCAACTGGTCTATCTCTACAACACGGATGGCGGGACCACGAACTACCGCTTCAACGCGATCGACCGCCTGGAGAACCACCGTTGGTACAGCGACCTCCGCGAGGAGGAGCTGAGCGCCCAGGCCGGTGCCGCCTACCGCGTGATCCAGCGCGAGCGAGACATGGAGCTCCACAACGTGCTCACGCTCCGCACGGGCTACCAGGTGCGTCGCATGGAGCGCCGCTTCGGGTACGACATCCTCACCTACGACCTCACCGGCGTGAACGCCGCGAACCCGGGCGGGGTGGACGTCGACGCGCCGGACCAATACCTGAACACCACCACCTACGCCGCCGGGCAGTTCACCCTCAACAACAGCACCGGCCCCGAAGCGGACCATCGCATCGAGCGGAACATCAACGCGGCCCATCTCGCGGCCGAAGTGGACCTTATCCCCGAGAAGCTGAAGCTGCTCACCGGTGCCCGTTTCGAGCAGGGCGACCAGCGCATCGTGTACCGCAAGCAGAGCGACAGCTTCTACCAGCCCCAGCGCGTGGCCCGCATCGAGAGCGACGACCTGCTGCCCTTCCTGAGCCTGCGCTTCGACCTGCGCGAGCGTCATGTGGTGCGCCTCAGCGGCAGCAAGACGATCAGCCGGCCCGGCTTCCGCGAAATGGCCCCCTTCGAGTACACCGAGTTCTTCGCGGGCACCAAGAACATCGGGAACCCCGACCTGCGCAACGGCACGAACTACAACGCCGACCTGCGCTATGAGCTCTACCCCGGGCATGGCGAACTGCTCGCCGTGGGCGCCTTCGGCAAGGTGCTGAACGACCCCATCGAAAAGGTGGCGCTGGCCACCGCGAGCGGCCAGCTGATGAGCTTCCGCAACACGGGCCAGGCCACCGTGGCGGGTGTGGAGGTGGAGCTGGTGCGCAACATCGGCCATCTGATGGGGCGTGACAGCAGCGTGTGGAACGCCTTCAGCATCGGACTGAACGCCACCTATCTGTACAGCCGCCTCGAGGTCGGCGAACAGAACGCCGGATCGGAGAGCGGGACGGTGGTGCTGACGAACGCGGCCCGTCCGCTCCAGGGCGCCAGCCCCCACCTGCTGAACGCCGACCTGAGCTGGACCCGCGCGCTGGGCCGCACGCTGACGCTGACGGCCACCGCCGCGTACAACGTGTTCGGTGCGCGCGTCTTCGCCGCGGGCGCCAATGGCCTGGGCGATCAGTACGAGCTCCCGGTGCACACCCTGAACTTCATCCTGCGCGGCGACATCGGCCGCCGCTGGCAGGTGAACCTCAACCTGCGCAACCTGCTCGACGCCCCGGTGCGGGTGCAGCAGGAAACGCCCAACGGCACCTCGCTCGTGAACGAGTACCGCACGGGTGTCGGCATCTCCGCCGGCATCGGGTTCCGCATCCTGTAAGGACGAACATGAACGGCGCGCCGGACCACCCGGTCCGGCGCGCCGTTCATGTTAAGCGGATGTGCGGGAGATACCGGCGATGATTAAGGAAAGGATAACGCTCGGCACACATCCGCCTCATGACGTGACCGGAGCTTTGCGGCATCAACACAGACCATGAAGATCAACGCCTCCCTCACCAGCCGCCTCCTCACCACGCTCGCCGTGGTCGGCATCGCCGTGGCACCGCTCACCTCCTGCAAGAAGAAGGAAGGATGCACGGACCCCAGCGCCGTGAACTACGATCCCGACGCGGACAACGATGACGGCACCTGCGTCTACGCCTCCACCACGCCCACCACGGTGATCAACGGGCAGACGTACCACATCCTCAGCGGCACCATCACCAGCAGCCGCACGCTGGGCCCGGACAAGCGCTGGCTGCTGAGCGGAGGTGTCTTCGTGAACAGCGGCGTCGTGCTCACCATCGACGCCGGCACCATGATCTACGCGGCCGACGACGGCACCACGCCCTTCCTGAGCGTGCAACGCGGCGGGCGCATCAACGCCGTGGGCAGCCCCTCGGCCCCCATCGTGTTCACCACCATCAAGACCATCACCGGTGGCGCGGCCCCGGGCGCTTGGGGCGGCATCGTCCTCAACGGCTACGCGCAGATCAACATCTGCGGCGGCGGCGGCTGCACCGCCGAGGGCGAGGGTGGCTCGGGCACCTATGGCGGCAGCGACGACAGCGACAACAGCGGCGTGATGAAGTACGTGCGCGTGGAGTACGCCGGCAAGATCCTGGGCACGGACAACGAACTGAACGGCTTCTCCTTCAACGGCGTGGGCAGTGGCACGGTGCTGGAGCACCTGCAGGCCTACAAGGGCAGCGACGACGGCTTCGAGTTCTTCGGCGGCACCGCCACCCTGAAGTGGGCCCTGAGCACCGGCAACAGCGACGACAGCTTCGACTGGAGCCATGGCTGGCGCGGCAAGGGCCAGTTCTGGGCCGTGCATCAGGACGCCGCCAGCTGCGACCGCGGCTTCGAGTGCGACAACTGGGAGACCGACTTCATGGTGCAGCCCTTCTCGAACCCCATCTTGAGCAACTTCACCATCGTGGCCGCCGATGACGGCACCGCCAGCGAAGCCGTCCGCCTGCGCCACGGCACCCGCGGCAGCCTGTACAACGGACTGGTGGCCGGCGCCGGTGCGGGCAGTGGCATCCGCGTCAGCGACAGCTCCAGCACCTGGATGGACCAGGGCCTGCTGATCTGCCGCAACACCACCGCCTACGGCTTCGCCACCAACTGGAACGGCTGCGATCCCTTCGCCAACGACGCCACCAACTCCGCCACCGACCCCGGCGTCCTCACCGGCTACGTGGGCACGGACAACGCCAACGCCGTGGACCCCACGACGCTCGACAGCTGGTTCTCCCCGGCCACGTTCAAGGGCGCGGTCCCTGCGGGCGACGATTGGACGGCCGGCTGGACGCTTCCCCTCTGAGCCGGACGCATCGCACCGGGGCCCCATGCCCCGGGAGGAAGGCCCCGCCATCACGGCGGGGCTTTTCTGTTCACGGTCGCCGCACCCACAGCAGGGAGGCGTCCCCGTAGCTGAGGAAACGGTAGCCCCTGGCCAGCGCATGATCATAGATCCGTCGCCAGTCCTCCCCCACGCAGGCCGCGACCAGGAGCAGCAGGGTGCTCCCGGGCTGGTGGAAATTCGTGATCAGCGCATCGGCCAGCCGCACCCGGTAACCGGGAGCAATGAGCAGGGCCGTGCTTCCGGTGACCTGATCCAACTCACGGTCGTCCATCCACCGGAGCATCGCTCCCAGCGATTCGCGCACACCGGGTAGATCGGCCAAGGGAAAGTCGTAGGGCTCCCACTGATGGACCTGCATCTCCTCCGGATCGGAGCCGCGCAGGACCCGGGCACCGTGCCAGTACAAGCTCTCGAGGGTCCGCATGGTGGTGGTGCCGGTGACCACGATCGGTCGCCGCCCCACACTATCGTGCATCAGCTGCACCACCTCACGCGACACCAGGATGCGTTCCCGGTGCATGGCATGGCCGGCCATGGTCTCCGCATGCACAGGCTGAAAGGTGCCCGCGCCCACATGCAGGGTGACGTGCGCCTGCCGCACCCCTCGGTCCTTCAAGGCCTCAAGCAGCACCGGCGTGAAGTGGAGTCCCGCTGTGGGCGCCGCCACCGATCCCTCCGAACGGGCGAAGACCGTCTGGTACCGGTCGTGGTCCTCCACCTCCGCTGCCCTGTGCATGTATGGAGGCAGAGGCACCTTGCCGGCGCGGGCGAGCACCTCGGCAAAGGTCAGCCCGCCAGGCAGCCATGTGAAGCGCACACGCGGCCCGCCGCCGTCGTCGGGCAGCCGATCGGCGAAGAGCTGCACGTCACCCTGCGCCGAGCGGAACAGCTGACCCAACGGTCCCTGCTTCCATCGCTTCGCGTTGCCCAAGGCACAGCGCCATTCCACCTCGCCGGTGCGCTGAAAGGCCTGCTCCACGGGACCGCCGTTGGCGGGCTCCAAGCAGAACACCTCGATGCGGGCGCCGGTATCCTTGTGGAAGTGCAGCCGCGCGTTCACCACGCGGGTATCGTTCACCACCAGAAGCGCATCGGGCGGCACCAGATCGGGCAGCTCGGCGAAGCTCCGGTCCTCGAGCGCGCCCTCGCGGTACACCAGCAGCCGTGAGCTTCCCCGATCGGCCGGTGGATGCTGGGCGATGCGGTCCGATGGAAGGTCGTACTGAACGGCGGACACCGACAGGTCCCGAGGATGCGGCATGGCTGCGAAGTTCGGGTGACCGTCCGAAGCCCATCATGTTATCCCAATGTTAACTTGATCAACATTGATGTAACATGAAATTAATTTTTTCGCGCTCATTCCTTAACACAGCATGACGGCGCGATCGACCCTGACAGTCCTTTCAGCCCTGATGTTCGCGGGCTCGCAAGCCCAGCAGGGCGAACCGACCGGTGTGGATACGAGCCGGGTGAACACCTCGGGGAAGAAACCGTGGTACACGTCGTTCACGATCCGCGGTTATGGCCAGGTGCGCTACAACCGTCTGCTGGAAACGAACGAGAAATTCACGTGTGAGCAGTGCGACCGCAGCATCGGTGAAGGGGGTGGGCTTTTCATCCGCAGAGCGCGGGTGATCATCCAGGGCCAGGTGCATCCGCGCATCTTCATCTACCTGCAACCCGACCTTGCAAGCTCGTCGGGGACCACCCAGAACCTGGCGCAGATGAGGGATTGGTACATGGACATCGGCCTTGATGGCCGAAATGAGTTCAGGGTGAGGTTGGGCCAGAGCAAGGTGCCGTTCAGCTTCGAGAACCTGCAGAGCAGCCAGAACCGCCTTCCGCTCGACCGGGCCGATCCGACCGACAGCGCCCATGCCAACGAGCGGGACATCGGTGCGTTCCTCTACTGGGCGCCCGCAAGGATCCGTGAGCGGTTCCGTTCGCTGGTGAGCGATGGGCTGAAAGGCAGCGGGGATTACGGTGTCGTCGGCATCGGGGTCTACAACGGACAGACGGCGAACCGCGCCGAGGCGAACGACGACCTGCATGTGGTGGCACGGGCCACCTGGCCCTTCGAGATCGCCGGGCAGATCGTGGAACCCTTCATCTCCGGATACACCGGCACCTATGTCGTCACATCCGACCAGCGCAGCGCCGGTGTGAAAGGACGCACGGACTGGTCCTATGAGGACAGCCGGCTCCTGGGGGGCTTCTGCCTGTATCCCCGGCCGTTCGGGATCCTGGCGGAGTACAACATCGGACGCGGACCGGAGTTCGACCCGGTCACCGACAGCATCAGCACCAAGGACCTCGCCGGCGGTTTCGCCACGGCGACATACCGGTTCAACATCGGCAAGCACCTCTTCTTCCCCTTTGTGCGCTACCAGGTGTACGAAGGCGGCAAGAAGCACGAGCGGGATGCCCGCAGTTACTCGGTGAACGATGTGGAGTTCGGCGTCGAATGGCAGCCCTTCCGCAACTTCGAACTGCTGTGCGAGTACTACATCGGTGACCGGCGTTACGAGGACCTTGCCGAACAGGACAACAAGCAGCGAGGACAATTCCTGCGGCTGCAGGCCCAGTTCAATTTCTGAGCTCACATGTGCTCATGTGCCGATGGGGTGCCTCGATCGAGTTCGCCCTGCATCGAGGAGTGGGCTTTCCATGGGCAGGTGAAGCGCGGTTCCAGCGGATCCGGTCACATGGGCATATGAAGCGCAGGCCCTGTGTGCTGGGTCACAAGGGCACATGCCCTACGCCACCTTCAGCGCGTTCTCGACCTTCTCCTTGAGCAGGGCGTGCTTCACCACCTCGATCATCTCGGTGACGTAGGTGAAGCGCATGCCCTTGGTGTAGCGCACATCGATGTCCTCGATGTCCTTGCGGTTGTCGGCGCTCAGGATGATCTCCTTGATGCCCGCGCGCTTGGCGGCGAGGATCTTCTCCTTGATGCCCCCGACGGGCAGCACGCGGCCGCGCAGGGTGATCTCGCCGGTCATGGCCGTGAACTTGCGCACCTTCTGCTGGGTGAAGGCGCTGGCGATGCTGGTGAGCATGGCGATGCCGGCGCTGGGGCCGTCCTTGGGCGTGGCCCCTTCGGGCACGTGCACGTGCACGTTCCAGCGCTTGAACACGTCGGGGTCCAGCCCGATGATCCCGCTGTGGGCCTTGAGGTATTCCAGCGCGATGATGGCGCTCTCCTTCATCACGTCGCCCAGGTTGCCGGTGAGCGTGAGCTTGCCCTCGCCCTTGGTGATGCTGGTCTCGATGAAGAGGATGTCGCCACCCGTGGGCGTCCAGGCCAGACCGGTGACCACACCCGCCACATCATTGCCCTGATACTTGTCGCGCGCGTGGCTCGGGCCGTAGATCTTCACCAGGTCGTCCGCCGTGATGGTGATGCTGTGCTTCTGCTTGAGGGCGATCTGTTTGGCGCGGTGGCGCACCAGCTTGGCGATGCGCTTCTCCAGGGTGCGCACGCCGCTCTCGTCGGTGTACTGCTCGATGATGGCCTCGATGAGGCCCGGGGCCAGCTTGAGCTGCTTGGGCTTGATGCCGTTCTCGGCGAACTGCTTGGGCAGCAGGTGGCGCAGGGCGATCTCCACCTTCTCCTCCTCGGTGTAGCCGTTCACCTCGATGATCTCCATGCGGTCGCGCAGCGCCGGATGGATGGTGCCGAGGCTGTTGGCCGTGGCGATGAACATCACGCGGCTGAGGTCGTACTCGATCTCCACGTAGTTGTCGTGGAAGGCGTTGTTCTGCTCGGGATCGAGCACTTCGAGCAGGGCGCTGGCCGGATCGCCGTGGAAGTCCTTGCCCACCTTGTCGATCTCGTCGAGCACGAAGAGCGGGTTGCTGGTGCCGGCCTTCTTGAGGCTCTGGATGAGGCGGCCGGGCATGGCGCCGATGTAGGTCTTGCGGTGTCCGCGGATCTCGGCCTCATCGTGCAGCCCCCCCAGGCTCATGCGCACGTATTTGCGGCCCAGCGCTTCGGCCATGCTCTTGCCCAGGCTCGTCTTGCCCACGCCCGGAGGTCCGTAGAGCAGGATGATCGGCGCCTTCATGTCGCCCTTGAGCTTCAGCACGGCGAGGTGCTCGATGATGCGCTCCTTCACCTTCTCGAGGCCGAAGTGGTCGCGGTCCAGGATCTTCTGCGCGTTCCGCAGGTCGAACTTGTCCGTGCTGTACTCGCCCCAGGGCAGTTCGAGCAGCAGTTGCACATAGTTGTGCTGCACGCTGAACTCGGCGCCGGCGGGGTTCATGCGCTGGAGCTTGGTGAGCTCCTTCTCGAAGGTCTCGGCCACCTTCGCGCTCCACTTCTTCTTGGCCGCCTTGGCGCGCATCTCCTCCAGTTCCTGCTCGATCGGGTTGCCACCGAGCTCGTCCTGGATGGTCTTCATCTGCTGGTGCAGGAAGTACTCGCGTTGCTGGCGGTCCACCTCGGTGCGCACCTTGCTCTGGATCTCGTTCTTCATCTGCAGCATCTGCAGCTCCCTGGTGAGGTGCGCCAGCAGCAGCTTGGCCCGCTCGCGCAGGTCGGCCACCTCCAGCATGCGCTGCTTCTCGGCCACCTCGGCGTTCATGTTGCTGCTGATGAAGTTCACCAGGAAGGAGGGCGAGTCGATGTTGCGCAGGGCGAACTGGGCCTCGGTGGGGATGTGAGGGCTCTGCTTGATGATCTCCAGCGCCAGGTCCTTCAGGCTGCTCACCAGGGCGTGGAACTCCTTGTCGTCCTTCTCCGGCCGCACCTCGGCGAACTCCTTGATGCGTGCGGTGAAGTAGGGGTCCATGCGCACCATCTCCAGCACCTCGAAGCGCTTCTTGCCCTGGATGATGGCCGTCGTGCTGCCGTCGGGCATCCGCAACATGCGGATGATCTGCGCCAGGGTGCCCACCCGGTTCAGGTCGTCGGCATTGGGCTCCTCGATCTGGCTGTCCTTCTGGCTCACCACCCCCAGCGTGCGGTTGCCACGGTACACGTCCTGGATCAACCGGATGCTGCGGTCGCGCCCCACCGTGATGGGGATCACCACCCCGGGGAAGAGCACCGTGTTGCGCAACGGCAGGATGGGCAGCTCGGGCGGGGTGGTCTCCGCGTTCATCTGCTCCTCGTCCTCGGCCGTGATCAACGGGATGAGCTCGGTCTCGTTCTCGAGGGCCTCGGAACTGAAGAGGGCGGGATCGCTGTGCAGGAGGTCGTTCATCAACGTGGGTGCCAGGATGACAGGTTCAAAGGTATCCCCCTCGCGGGTCCGCACCGGATGCAGGTTTTCCACAGAAGGCGTTGCGCTCACTCCAAGGGCCGTGCCCGGATCGACCGCCTGCCCTTCCGTCAGGTCACGACCGGTCGACGGCCGTGGCCGCATGCACATGGGCAAGGACGGCCCGGTCCACCGGCTCCAGGCCCATCGAACGCCGCTCCATCACCCGCTGGGCCGTGTGCAGCGCCTTGTCGAACGCGTGCTCGGCGAGCCCTTCGGCACCACCCCAGGTGAAGCTGGGGATGTGCTTGGGCGGAAATCCCCCGCCGAACACATTGGCCGCCACGCCCACCACCGTGCCCGTGTTGAACATGGTATTGATGCCGCTCTTGCCGTGGTCGCCCATGATGAGCCCGCAGAACTGCAGACCCGTATCGGCCATGGCGCGCTCGGCGTAGCTCCACACCTTCACCGGGCCGTAGGTGTTCTTCAGGTTGCTCGTGTTGGTATCGGCGCCCAGGTTGCACCATTCGCCCAGCACGCTGTTGCCCAGGAATCCGTCGTGACCCTTGTTGCTGTAGCCGAGGATGACGCTGTTGTTGACCTCACCGCCCACGCGGCATTCGGGGCCGAAGCTGCTGGGGCCGTAGATCTTGGCGCCCATCTTCAACTGGGCGTGCGCGCCCAGGGCAAAGGGCCCGCGGATCATCGAGCCCTCCATCACCTCGGCCCCCTTGCCGATATGGATGGGCCCGCTCCGCGTGTTCAGGACGGCGGCCTCCACCACGGCCCCCTCCTCCAGGAACACCAAGGAGGGGTCGCCCACCACGGTGTTGAGGCCGCTGAGGGGTTGCGAGCGCCGGCCCTCGGTGAGCAGGGCATAGTCGTTGATGATCGCGAGTCCGCAATGCTGGAAGAGGTGCCAGGGTCGGATGATCTCCACCACCTCGCCGGCGAAGGCCACGGGGTTGAGGTAGGTGGGCGGCGCGTTCCAATCGGCCTCCGCCGGTGGTTGTGCACCCGTGCGGCAGATGGCCAGCACGCGGCCGTCCTTCACCAGGATGCGGCCGGGTTCCAGGTCCAGCACGGCGCTCACCAGTTCGGGCAGGGGCAGCAGACCGGCGCGGACATCCCGCACCACCTCACCGCCCACCTCGGGCCACCGATCCCGCAGATAAGCCTCGGTGCGATGACCCACCGGCAGCTCGGTCATGCGCCACCAGGCCTCGGCGATGGTGAGGATGCCAGGCCTCAGGGCCCCCACGGGCCGCGTGAAGGTGAGCGGAAGCAGATGGGGGTGTGCACCGGCGTCGTGCAGCAGGATGGCCATGCGCCGAAGGTAGCCCGGTGGGACCGAACCGTCCGACCGCGGTGGCTTACAGGCCGAGAAGCGTGCAGACCCAATAGGCGAGGCCTGCCAGCAGCGCGCTTACCGGGATGGTGAGGATCCAGGCCCAGAGCAGCTGGATGGTGACACCCCAGCGCACCGCGCTCAGTCGCTTGGTGGCCCCCACCCCGATGATCGAGCCCGTGATGGTGTGCGTGGTGCTCACCGGGATCCCCATCTGTTCGGTGAGGTAGAGCGTCATGGCCCCGGAGGTCTCGGCGCATACCCCTTCCAACGGCGTCACCTTGGTGATCCGGGTGCCCATCGTCTTCACGATCTTCCATCCGCCGCTCAACGTGCCCAGGCCGATCGCCGTGTAACAGGCCAGCGGCACCCATGCGGGCATCTCCTTGATGTCGGTGATGGTGCCGTGCGCGATGAGCGCCGCGGTGATGATGCCCATCACCTTCTGGGCGTCGTTGCCACCATGACCGATGCTGAAGGCCGCCGAACTGAACAGCTGCAGCCGCTTGAACATGTTGGCCACCGACTGGGCCGTGGGGGTGCGCACCTTCTCGGTGTAGATGTACACGGCGATGAACAGCAGTACCGTGAACATCAGCCCCACCCGGATGATGGAATTGTCCGACTTGTCCAGCCCCTGGGCCAGCTTGGCCACATCCACCTCCGGGTCCACCGTCGTGCGGATGGCCTCGGCGATCCCCTGACCGCCGCGCGAACCGAAGCCCGTGAGGTGCGGAAGCGCGGCCTCGTAGCGGGCCCGCGCGGCCTCCAGGTCCACGGTGCGACCCGGGTCCTCGGCCGCGGCCTTCTTGAACACATCCACCTTGTAGTACTTCGCCAGGTTATCCTCCAGCTTGCCCTGCTGCAGGTGCAGGAACAGGAACCACGTGACCACAGCGGCCACCAGGATGAACGCGATGCGGGTCCAGAGGTTGCGCACGATGGTCACCAGGGTGATGAACATCGAGATGATCATGCCCACGAGCGGGGCCAGGAAAATGAACAGCACGGTCTTGGTCACCTTGTCGCTCTCGATCACCTCGGTCAGGGTGAAGCCGTCCGCGGTGGCCAGCGCATGGGCGAGCGCCGCACCGGCGAACCCGCCGATGAGGGTGTGCGAGCTGCTGGAGGGGATCCCGTACCACCAGGTGAGCAGGTTCCAGATGATGGCCGCGATGAGGCCGGCCAGGATCACCGGCAGGGTGATGAACTCCTGATGGACCGTCTTGCTGATGGTGTTGGCCACCGCGTGGTCCTGGAAGATCCAGAAGGCTGCGAAATTGAAGAAGGCCGCCCACACCACCGCCTGCAGCGGGGTCAGCACCTTGGTGCTCACCACGGTGGCGATGGAGTTCGCCGCGTCGTGGAAGCCGTTGATGTAGTCGAACACCAGGGCCAGGACGATGATGACGACGAGGAGCGTCATGTCCTCAGGCGTACTTCAACATGATGGATTCCAGCACGTTGGCCACGTCCTCGCACTTGTCGGTGGCCAGTTCGAGCGTGCCGTACAGGTCGCGCTGCTTGATGAGGGTGATCGGGTCCTTCTCCTGTGCGAAGAGGCGCTGCAGACCGCGGTCGTGCACCTCGTCGGCCTCGTTCTCCACGGCGTTGATGCGCACCACCAGTTCGGCGTGCTGATTGTCCTTGTGCATCAGCCGCAGCCCCTGCACGGCCAGCTGGATGATCTTACAGCCCTCGTTCACCAGCCGGGCCAGCTCGTTGGCCGTGTCGTCCGGCTTGCCGATGCCGAAGAGCTCCAGGTTCTTCGCCGCCGCAAGGATGAAGTCCGCCACATCGTCCAGGCTGCTCGCCAGGTAGTGGATGTCCTCCCGGTCCAATGGCGTGATGAAGTTCCGCGCCAGCTCCGTGAAGATGGTGTGCGTAAGGTCGTCGTTGGCCCGCTCGGTGATCTCCAGCCGCTCGAGGATCGCCGTGCGTTGGGCTCCCGGCTCGGTGGCCATGATCGCCAGCAGGTCCTCGCTCATGCGCAGCACGTTCGCCGCCGAGGCCTCGAAATGGAAGAAGAAGATGCGGTCCTTCGGACGGAAGATCTGGAAGAGCGAACCGAGGGCCATGGGGTGCGGATTGGGCGCGGCAAAAGTAACCGGGCCTTCCGGCCGGGAGGGCCGCATCTCAAGGCTTAACACTGGCTTAACATGGGCCGGTACCCCATCCTGATCTAAGTTTCGCCCATCGCGCCCCACCGAACGGCCGCTGCGTGACCATCATGCTCTACGAATTCAACGGGTATCGTCCCGTGGTGCATCCCTCCGCCTTTGTGCATCCCCAGGCGGCCGTCACCGGCAACGTGGTCATCGGCGCCGACGTGTACATCGGTCCGGGTGCGGCCCTCCGCGGCGACTGGGGCGAGATCGTGGTGAAGGACGGCTGCAACGTGCAGGAGAACTGCACCATCCACATGTTCCCCGGGGTGAAGGTGGTGCTCCATCCCGGCGCGCACATCGGCCATGGGGCCATCATCCATGGGGCCACCATCGGCGCCAACTGCCTGGTGGGCATGAACGCCGTGCTGATGGACAACGTGGTGCTCGGGGAGGGCTGCATCGTGGGAGCGCTCAGCTTCCTTCCGGCGGACAGCGTGTGGGAGGCGCGAAAAGTGATCGTGGGCAATCCGGCGCGCGTCGTGAAGGAGGTGAGCGATGCGATGCTCGCCTGGAAGACCGAGGGCACCCGCTTGTACCAGCAGCTTCCCGCCCAGCTGCACGCCACCCTCAGGCCCTGCGAGCCCCTGCGCGAAGTGGACCGGAGCCGCCCCCCCATCACCGCACACTACAGGACCTGGGGCGCCACCCGCCGTCCGGAGTGAGCGCACCAGCGGGCAACCCGGGCACCGCAGGTCCGACGTCCGTGCCGATCAGGGCATCCGTGTCCGGCCACCCGGCCCCTGGGCACGTCCATCAACAACCGCCCTTGGGCAACTGGTCGGACCCGTCGGCGCCGGCGGTGGGTGACGGCGCCACCTTCGCGACCGAACAACGCGGCATGCGCGGCCTGTGGACCATCCTCCTGCTGATCGCCAGCAACACCTTCATGACCCTGGCGTGGTACGGGCACCTGAAGTTCCAGGAGTGGCACTGGGCCAAGCGCCTGGGGCTCTTCAGCATCATCCTCATCAGCTGGGGCATCGCCTTCTTCGAGTATGTGCTGCAGGTGCCTGCGAACCGCCTCGGCCATGCCGGGCATGGCGGCCCGTTCACCCTGGTGCAGCTGAAGGTGGTGCAGGAGGTGATCACCCTGGCGGTCTTCGCCATCTTCACCCTCATCGCCTTCCGGCAGGAGGCGCTCCGCTGGAACCACGCCCTGGCGGCGCTGCTGTTGGTGGCGGCCGTATGGCTCGTCTTCAAGGACCGCTGAGCGATGCAGATCCCCCTGCTCCAGGAGATCGTCATCATCCTCGGCCTGTCCGTGGGGATGGTGCTGCTCTTCAAGCGCTTCAAGCTGCCGGTGCTGCTGGGCTTCCTGGCCACGGGCGCGTTGTGCGGCCCCCATGGCCTCGGGCTGGTGGGCGCCACGCATGAGGTGGAACTGCTGGCCGAGGTCGGGGTCATCTTCCTGCTGTTCGTCATCGGCATCGAGTTCAGCCTGTCGAGCCTGGCCTCGGTGGCGCGCACCGTACTGGTGGGCGGCACCCTGCAGGTGGTGGGCACCGTGGCGCTGACGGCCCTCGTGGCCCACGCGCTCGGGCTCGCCTGGCCGCCGAGCATCTTCCTGGGTTTCCTGTTCGCCCTCAGCAGCACGGCCATCGTGCTGAAGCTCCTGCAGGAACAGGGGGCGGTGGGCGCCCCGCACGGTCGCGTGGCCTCCGCCATGCTCATCTATCAGGACATCATCGTGGTGCCCATGATCCTGCTCACACCGATGCTCGCCGGGCGCAGCGCCGATCCCCTGGGCGACCTCTTCGGCATGCTGGGCAAGATGCTCGTGCTGCTCGTGCTGATCGTGGTGCTGGCGCGCTATGCCGTGCCCCGGCTGCTGGACGCCGTGGTGCGCACCCACAGCCGCGAGCTCTTCATCACCACCATCGTGGTGCTCTGCTTCGCCACGGCCTGGCTCACCAGCGCCATCGGCTTGAGCCTCGCGCTCGGCGCCTTCTTCGCCGGCCTGGTGATCAGCGAGAGCGAGCACCGCTTTCAGGCCACCGGCAACATCCTGCCGTTCCACGAGGTCTTCATCAGCTTCTTCTTCGTGAGCATCGGCATGCTGCTCGATGTCGGCCACCTGTGGAAGCACCTGGGCCTCGTGCTGTTCTTCACGGTGCTCACCCTGGTGGGCAAAACGATCATCGCCACCCTGGCGGCCATGGTGCTGCGCTACCCGCTGCGCACCGCCCTGCTCACCGGCCTGGCCCTGTGCCAGGTGGGCGAGTTCGCTTTCATCCTCAGCGCCACCGGGCTCGAGCAGAACCTGCTCTCCCGCGACCACTATCAGCTGTTCCTGTCGGTCTCCATCGCCACCATGGGCCTCGCCCCGCTGATCATCGGCGGATCGGGCCGTTGGACCGCGGTGCTGCTGCGGCTGCTGGTGCCCGCGCACCTGCGCCACCGGCTCGACGCCCTCATCCAGGCCCGCACCGAGGCGCGAAGCACGCACCGGCTCAGCGACCACCTGGTGATCGTGGGATACGGCCTCAACGGTCGCAACGTGGCCCAGACCGCACGCGCGGCCGGCATCACGCACGTGGTGGTGGAGATGGACCCGGACCTGGCCGAACAGGCACGCAGCCTCGGCGCGGATGTGATCATCGGCGACGCCAGCAACGAGCACGTGCTCGATGAGGTGCATGTGGCGAGGGCCCGCGTGGTGGTGGTGGCCATCAGCGACCCGGCCGCCACCCGGCGTGTGGTGAGCCGCGTGCGGCGCATGAGCGATGCCCCCCATCTCATCGTGCGCACCCGCTACCTCAACGAGATCGAGGACCTGCGCAAGCTCGGCGCCAATGAGGTGGTGCCCGAGGAGTTCGAGACCTCGATCGAGATCTTCGCACGCACCCTGCGCCGCTATCTGGTGCCCGAGAACGAGGTGGAGGAACTGGTGATGCGCGTGCGCGGATCGCATTACCGGGCCCTGCGTTCCATGGACCGTGGCGGCCCGCCCGAATCGCTCACCGTGAACCCGTCGGAACAGGAGCTCGCCGCCCTTCCCGTGCGCTTCGGCAAGGGCCGTGTGGTGGGCCAGCGGCTGATGGACGTGGACGTCAAGGGACGCTTCGGCGTGAGCGTGCTCGCCATCAAGCGCGGCGGCCGCGTGCTCACCGGCGTGGACGGCACCAGTCGTGTGCAACCGGACGACGTGCTCTACGTGCTGGGCCCGCCCGACGGCGTGGCCATGCTGGACCGCCTGCTACGCGACTGAGGCGGAACCCTCGCCCTCCCGATCGCGTAGTAAGGGCCCATGCCCGCCGCGCACCCGATCGCGCACATCCTCCTCATCGACGATGAGGAGGACTGCAACTTCGTCACCCGAATGGTGCTGAAGCGGAGCGGCTTCACCGGGCGCATCACCTGCTTCACCAACGCCAACGCGGCCCTGGAGCACCTGCGCGTCGACGGCGACCGGCCTGACCTGATGTTCGTGGACATCAACATGCCCGGGATGACCGGCTTCGACCTGGTCGGTGCGTGCGAGGCCGACGGCATCCTGCCCAACGACCATACCTCGGTGGTGATGTTCAGTTCGAGCAACCGCCCCTGCGACATGGACCAGGCCCGGCGCTTCCGGTCCGTCGTAGGCTACGTGGAAAAGGCCCTCACCGCCGAATCGTTCGAGCACGTCGTGGCCGTTCATCAGGCCCGAAAGGCCTCCGCCAACCCCTCCATCCCATGAAAAAGGTCCTGATCATCGAGGACGAGGCCATCATCTCCTTCGGTTACCGCCTGCAGATCGAACGCATGGGCTTTGAGGTGATCGGCGTGGCCCGCAGCAGCGAGGAGGCCGAGGACCTCCTCGACCAGCAACGTCCGGATGTGATCATCATGGACGTGTACCTGAAAGGTCCCCGCACCGGATTGGAGCTCGCTCAGCAGATCCATGCCACCGACCCCATCCCCATCCTGTTCCTGACGGCCAGCACGAAGCCCGAAGTGGTGGACGCCATCCGGGCCCTGAAAGGTGCGCGTTACCTGGCCAAGCCCATCAGCTCCGACGGCCTTATGGACATGCTGGAGCAATTGCTCCGCGCCGATGTCGCCCACTGAACCCTCCTGCGGTCGCGACCGCACCGCCCTCGATGAGCGGCTGCACAAGCTCTCGCACGACCTGAAGAACCGCATCGGCGCCGCGCTGGAGGCGCTGCGCGGGTTGCGGGAGCCGGGATCCGGCCTCAGCGCGGAAGAGCTGCACCGGTTCGCCGAACGCAACCTCTTCCAGGCGATGCACACCCTGGAGCGCGCGCTGGACGACCTGGGCGTGGAGCGCGGGCCCGGCGCCCTCGACCTTCGACCGACCGACCTGGCGTCCATCGCCCGCCTGGCGGCCGAGCGTGGATCGGCCCGTTTCGCACGAAAGCGGCAGACCCTCGACCTCGATATCGCCGACCCACTGCCCATCCTGGGGGAACAGGACCTGCTCATCGACCTGGTGCATGCGCTGCTCACCAACGCGTCGAAGTTCGCCCCCGAAGGATCCTCTGTCCGGCTCCAGGCGGCGCGGTTCGACCGGGAAGCGGTGGTGCGTGTGACCGACCGGGGCGTGGGCCTCAGCGCGGAGGACCTGGCCCAGGTGTTCGACCGCTATGCATGGCTCGGGTCGCAGCCCACAGCGGGCGAAGGCCAGTCCAGAGGCACCCTGGCACGGGCCCACCAGTGGGCACAGGCGCACGGCGGTCGCCTTGTGGCCTACAGCGATGGACCGGGCACCGGATGCACGTTCACGCTCGCCGTGCCCCTCAGGCAGGGCGGGTGATGCGTTTGGCCACGCGCTGGCCCTTGGCGTTCATCGCCACGTTGAACTCCAGCTCGTCGCCCACCGCCAGCTCGGCGAAGGGCACTTCGATCAGGTCGTCGCGCAGGAAGAACAGGTTGTTGTCCGGATAACGGATGAAGCCATATCCGCTGTGAAGGCTCATCACCGTGCTGCGGTGCCGCTCATCGTCCACCGGCAGCGCAGCGGCCACCGGCACCCCCTCCTCGCCTTCGCGCACCGTGGTGTCCCGCAGCACGAACAGCTCGCGCACCACCGCATCGTTGTCCCGAAGGCCCTCGTCGATCAGGTCGTGCATCGGCATCGGGTAGCTCACCTCGTTCCACAGGTCGGTGCTCGTCTTGGTCACCTGCACCTCGCCGCTCTCCTGATCGGTGAACTCGAAGTCCCAGCCCAGCAGCATGGTCTTGCAGCCGAGCGCATGCAGCTTGCGCACCAGGGGCACATGATCGCCGTCGCTGGCGATCAGCACCACGATGTCGTACCGCTTCAGCATGCACAGTTCGTACGTCTCCAGCGCCATGAGCACGTCGATGCCCTTCTCCCGCTTGCGGCCCATCAGGTCCTTCACCGGCAGGTAGTGGGTCTGCACCGCGTTGTACATGAGCACATCGTCGAACACGCGGTCGTAGTAAAGCTGGTTCGGCTTCTCGTTGGCCTCCCGCGCGGTGAAGCGCCCGCGGAAGAAGTGCGCATCGATGATGTGGCAGAGGTTGGGGTGGGTGCCCTCCCGTTCGCCCACCATGTGCCGGATGTAGTCGTGCAGCCCGCCGATGTGGATGCGCCTGCGGTGCGGATGCACGTAGTTGTAATAGTTGCTGACGTGGGTGAAATAGCTGCCGTCGTAAAAGACGCCCACCTTGAGGGCCGTTGCACCTGCCATGGATGTGAAGTTGATGGTTGAAGAAGGGGCCAAAAGTAGTCGCCTCCACCGCCCCCCGTACCTTCGCCGGACCATGCGCGGCCTGATCTTGCTATGTTCCCTCGCAGGGACGTTCGGGCTGCGGGCACAGGCGGACAGCACGCAGGCCCTGATGATCACCACCGCCTTCAGCCTGCCCCTGAGCAGGACGCAGGTGATCGAACGGGCGCAGCAGGCCTGGGCGCAGACCTTCGGTCGGGAACCCGGGGCCTCGCTGGGCCCTGCCGGTGACCGGCCCGACCATCTGGAGGGCAGTGCTCATTTCAACTTCCGGTCCAAGGACATCACCGGACGGGAGGAGACGATGGGCCGGGTGAGCTACCGGGTGCGGATCATCGCCACCAACGGCGGTTGCGAGGTGAGCATCGGTCCCTTCCGGCACACCGGCAACCGCAGCGCCATGCGCGGCGGCACGGACCTGGGCGTGGTCACCGCCGGCGGCCCCGCCGCCAGGCGCCCGCCGGGCCTGTCCGCCCGTACGGCCTCCGGGCTCCTCGCCGAGATCCGCGCGCTGGCCCGGCAGAAGGGCGAGGGTCTCCTCAGGAACTTCGGCGCCCTGCTCCGCACCGCTCCCTGAACCGGGGCAACCTCCGGGCCGTGGCCTCCGTTGAACCGGACGCCAACGCTCCCCCTTGGACCACCGCTCCCATCGTTTCTGGCCGATCGTCGCCACCGCGCTGGCGGTCCTCTTCATTTCCTTCGACCTTCACCTGGTCTCCCGTGCGCGTGACGTGCAACAGCGCATGGGCGCCGAAGTGGAACTGCTCGACGCCCTGGCCCGGATGAGCCGCGCGGTGAGCGAACTCCCCACCATGCACCGGGTGGACCTCCACACCGGCCGCGGCCACTGGGAGGAACGGATGTCCGGTCTGCGTGCCGACCTCGACCGCACCGCGGCCCGGTTCATCCAGGAGCCCGGCATGACCGAACTGCCCCCCAAGCTGCTGCTCGCCCTCCACCAGGCCGATTCGCTGCACCATCTCGCCGAGGTGCAGGCGGTCGACCTTCGCGAGGAACGCACGGTGCAGGCCATCCTCCAGCTGGTGGCCCAGCGCGCCTCGAAGACCATCGACCGCACCGCCCGCGCCGTGCATGAGCAGGGGCTCAGCGTCCATTCCGCCCAGCTCAGCCGTCGCTGGGACGAGGCCCAGGTGCTCATGTTCCTGTCGTGCTTGATGGCCGTCGTGTTCGCCCTGCTCGTGGGCATGAACCGCAGGCTTCTCGTGGACAGCCGCCAGCGCGGCGATCAGCTCGCCGAAGCGAAACAACGGCTCGAACAGACCAACCGGGAGCTCCGGGAGACCATGCTCAGCAAGGAGGAGAAGGAGGTGATGCTGAAGGAGATCCATCACCGCGTGAAGAACAACCTGCAGATCGTCAAGAGCCTCATCCGTTTCCAGACCGATCAGGTGGACGACCCCCGGGTGAAGGAGCTCTTCAATGAGTGCATCACCCGCGTGAGCGCCATGGCCCTCGTGCATGAGCAGACCTACCTCAGCAAGGACCTGGCGAACATCGACGTGCGGTCCTACCTGGAAAGCCTGGTGCGCGATCTGATCCATGCCTATGCCGTGGGCGTCCGCCTCCGGCAGGACATCGACATCCAGGTGCGCACGCTGGGCGTGGACACGCTGGTGCCGCTCGGCCTGCTGATCAACGAGATCATCAGCAACAGCTTCAAGTACGCCTTCAAAGGGCGGATGGAGGGCACGCTCACCGTGCACCTGAGCGGCAGTGAGGAGGACGGCCTGCTGTTGCGCATCGGCGACGATGGACCCGGCATGCCCGGTCGCGACAAATGGGAACGACCCAACAGCCTGGGCATGGAGCTCATCCACACCCTGGCCGGCCAGCTGGACGCCGACATCGACCTGCTGTCCGTGGCCGGCACGCACTACGAGCTGCGCGGCCACAAGCTCGGCCGCCGCAAGGTGGCCTGAACCAACCGTCCGTCCCTGCTTGTCCCGGCTCCGGCGGACCGGTGGCGGCTATTTTCGCCGTCCCAAACCCGGTCATGAAACAGCCCATCCTGCCCGCAGTGCTCCTGCTGGCCGCCTGCGGGTCGCCGCAGCAACCCGAGAAGACGACCACCGTGGAGAAGATCGCCTACCCCGAGACCCGCAAGGACAGCACCGCCGGCGACAGCCTGCACGGCACCTGGGTCGCCGACCCCTACCGCTGGCTGGAGAACGACACCAGCGCCGGGACGGCGGAATGGGTGAAGGCCCAGAACGCCGTCACCAATGGCTTCCTGGAGAAGATCCCCTTCCGTGACAGCCTCGCCAAGCGCTATGAGCAGCTCTACAACTTCCCCAAGGTGGGCGGCCCCATGCGTGTGGGCGAGCTCTACTTCGTGTGGAAGAACAGCGGCCTGCAGAACCAGAGCGTGATCCATGTGCGCAAGGGCCTCGATGGCGAGGACAAGGTCTTCATCGACCCCAACGCGCTCGACCCCGCCGGCACCACCACCTACAGCCCCATCGGCACCAGCCACGACGACCGCTACATGGCGGTGAGCGTGCAGAAGGCCGGCAGCGACTGGCAGGAGATCATGGTGTACGACCTCACCACGCTGCAGCCCACCACCGACCTGCTGAAGTGGAGCAAGTTCAGCGGGGCCGCGTGGTACAAGGACGGCTTCTTCTACAGCCGCTACCCCACCCCCGCCAAGGGTACTGAGCTGAGCGCGGCCAGCAAGTTCCAGAAGGTGTACTACCACAAGCTGGGCGATCCGCAGGAGAAGGACGTGCTCGTGTGGGAGAACAAGCAGAACGGCGACCTCTACGTGGGCGCCGGCGTCACCGAGGGTGAGGAGTTCGCCACCCTGTACGTGAGCACCGGCACCGACGGCTACGAGATGTACTTCCACGACCTGCGCACCGGCGGCATCCCCACCCCGGCCACGAAGTGGATGGCCCTGCAGACCGGCTTCGACCACAAGACCAGCATCGTCGACTTCGTGCCCGCCACCGGCAAGTTCCTGGTGATGACCGAGGTGGACGCGCCCAACTACCGCTTGGTGGAGGTGGACCCGAAGAACCCCGCCAAGGAGACCTGGAAGGACATCATCCCCCAGGCCCCGGAGCTGCTGCAGGGCGTGAGCACCGGTGGCGGATTGCTCTTCGCCGAATACCTGAAGGACGCCACCAGCCGCTTTTACCGCATGAAACTGGATGGCACCGACAAGCAGGAGATCGCGCTGCCCGACATCGGCAGCGCGGGCGGCTTCGGCGGCAAGCGCGATGCCACCTTCAGCTTCTACAGCTTCACCAGCTTCACCGACCCCGGCAGCATCTACAAGTACGACTACGCCACCGGCAAGAGCGAAGTGTGGTTCCGTCCCGAGTTGAAGTTCGACCCGAGCGACTTCGTCACCGAGCAGGTGTTCTTCACCAGCAAGGACGGCACGAAGGTGCCCATGTTCATCGTGCACAGGAAGGGCGTGGAGAAGACCGGCAAGAACCCCACGCTGCTCTATGCGTACGGCGGCTTCAACGTCAGCCTCACCCCCAGCTTCAGCACCAGCCGCATGCTGCTGCTGGAACAGGGCGGTGTGTTCGCCCTGGCCAACCTGCGCGGCGGTGGCGAGTACGGCGAGGAGTGGCACAAGGCCGGCATGAAGGGGAAGAAGCAGAACGTGTTCGATGACTTCATCGCCGCGGCGGTATACCTGATCGCCGAGAAATGGACCGACACCCCGCACCTGGGCATCAACGGTGGCAGCAACGGCGGTCTGCTCGTGGGCGCGGTGATGACGCAGCGTCCCGACCTGTTCGGCGTGTGCTTCCCCGAGGTGGGCGTGCTGGACATGCTGCGCTTCCAGAAGTTCACCGCCGGCTTCGGTTGGACACCGGAATACGGCAACGCCGAGAACAGTCCCGAAGAGTTCGCCTACCTGAAGGCCTACAGCCCGCTTCACAACGTGAAGGATGCGAAGTACCCGGCCACGATGGTGATGACCGCCGACCACGACGACCGCGTGGTGCCGGCGCACAGCTTCAAGTTCATCAGCGCGCTGCAGCCGGCCCAGCAGGGCGATGCGCCAGTGCTCATCCGGGTGGAGACCCAGGCCGGCCACGGCGCTGGCAAACCCACCAGCAAGATCATCGCCGAGCAGGCGGACAAGTGGGCCTTCTTCTTTCACAACGTGGGCGTGACGCCGAAATTCTGAGGGCCCAAGAGTGGCGAGTAACGAGTGGCGAGTAAATGCACCGCCAGATCGGCGCAGGTGCATTTATTCGCCACTCGGAGGCCGCAGGCCGAACTCGTTACTCGCCACTCCCATGCTCTTCACCCTCCGCCCCTTCCGCCCCGATGACCTGGCCGCGCTGGTGAAGCACGCCAACGACCCCACGGTCGCGGCCAACCTCACCGATTCCTTCCCTCATCCGTACACTGAAGCGCACGGCCGTGCCTTCCTGGAGGAGGCGATGAAGCCCGTTCCCCTGCGCCGTTGCATCGAGGTGGCCGGCGAATGCGCCGGTGCGATCGGCCTGCACCCGAAGGCCGACCTGTGGCGCCGCAACCTGGAACTCGGCTATTGGCTCGCGGCGGCGCATCGGGGCAAGGGCATCATGACCGAAGCCATAAGGCAGATGGTGCAACTGGGCTTCGCTGCGTTCCCCGAGGTGACCCGGATCTACGCCACACCCTTCGGCAGCAACATCGCCAGCCAACGCGCCGTGGAGAAGGCCGGCTTCGCTTTGGAAGCGAAGCTCCTGGGCACGCTGGTGAAGAACGGGAAGATGGAGGACGAGTGGATCTACGCGGTGCGACGCTGACCCCACTACACCACGAGGCCGGGATCACCGATGTGCGTCCGCACTGCTTTTCGTGCCCGGTGCAGATAGACCTTCACCCTGGCCATATCCATTCCTGTCCGGGCCACAAGTTCCTTATAGCTGTGCCCCTCGATGGCCCGCAACTGCAACAGCCGGCGTTGATGGGGAGGCAGCCTATCCATCGACCTATCCAGCACTTCCTTCACACCGGCAGCCGGCTGCAGGCAGGTGTGGTGATCGTGGTGCCAAGTTTCGAAGTTGACAAGGTACTTGCGTCGGCGTTTCCGATCGATGACGAGATTCCTGGCCGTGGTGAAAAGGTAACTGCGTCCTTTTGACGCATCCACACCGTCCACGTTCATCCAGAGGCGCAGGAACGCCTCCTGCACCAGGTCCTTCGCATCATCCCGATCGCGAACAAGGCGCAGGGTGAAGCGGAGGAGGGCATCGGAATGCATGTTCACGAGCCGGTTGTAGTCGTTGATGTCCATGGTGATCCGTTTCACTCGGCGATCATGCGGATGTACGCGGCCTTATCGGGTACCGGGTCGAACTGAACATCGGCCAAGTGTCGCATCGAAGCCTCATTGATCGATGCCGGCAGCATGCGGAAAAGCCCGTTGCGAAGCCGGATCGCCAAGGGATCCTCCCATTGAGCGATGCGACCCAACCGCCAAGAGGAGTCCGTGACCCATTTCGTCCGGGCCCGTCGAACTTCCTGGAAGTGTTGGAAGGCGCTCACCACGTCGTGCTCACCGCGAAGTATGCCCGCCAGCACAGCGGCATCCTCGATCGCCTGACAGGCTCCCTGCCCCATGTTCGGCGTAGTGGCGTGCGCCGCATCACCGATCAACAGGATGCGATCGAACGCGAAGCGGGCCAAGGGAGCCAGGTCATGGATATCGTCCCACAACAATCCCTCGTCCGGGGTCCGTGCAAGGATGCCCGCAATGGGTGCATGGTAGTCCGCGAAGTGCAGCACCAGGTCGTGGATGCGGAAATTCCGGTGGCGATCGTTCTGTCCGCTGCTGTTCACGGTGGCGAACCAGTAGATGCGGCCGCCGGAAAGCGGAACGATGCCAAAGCGGCCTTTCCGCCCCCAGGTCTCCGTGGCCTGCTCCACGCGCAGGTCGGGGGCATGGACCACACCCCGCCAGCATGTGTATCCCGCATACCGGGGCTTCACGTGTGGAAGCAGGAAAGCGCGTGAGGCGGATCGGACCCCATCGGCGATGATGAGGTGCGCTGCGCGGTGTGCCGATCCATCGGCGAAGTGAACGGTGACCCCGGATCCGTCCTGGGATACCGATGCCGCGCGTGCTCCGAGGTGGATCGGCGTGTTCCGCAACTCGGCGAGCAGGATGGCTTGCAGGTCGGCACGATGGATGGCGTACTGCTCGGACCCGGTCCCTGCCGGTCGTTCCATTCTGGTGATCGTACGACCGCGCTCATCGAGGATGGCAAGTCCATGCAGCTCGCGAGCCACAGCACATGTGCGCTCCTTCAGGCCCAGTGCATCGAGCGCACTGATCGCGTTCGCGGCCAGGCCAAGGCCCGCGCCGATGGGTCGCAGCTCCGGTGCGGCCTCGAATACGGAGACACACATGCCGGACCGCTCCAGGGCGATCGCTGCGGTGAGGCCGGCGATGCCTCCTCCGAGAATGGTGAAGTGCCGTTGTTCCATGACGGGGACAAATGTTCCCCGGCCATAGCACGGTCCGCTTTACCTATGTAAAGAAGTGCGATGCAGCGCCTGGACCTACTGAACCCCGGCGCGGATACGACTGATGCTGACCGGTGTGGTGTTCAGATAGGAGGCGATGTAGTGCAACGGACAGCGGTTGGTGATCCCGGGGTACGTGCGCTCCAACAAGGCATAGCGCTCCGCTGCCGAATGGAAACGCAGGCTTTCGATCCGTTCCTGCCCTTGGAGCATGCCGAACAGGGCCATGCGCCGGGAGGCACGCTCCAGATCATGGTGCCTTGCGCAAAGCTCGTCCAGCGCCTTGACCGGGAACATCAGCACATCGGAATCCTCGACCAGGTGGATCGCCTTGTGCGAAGGCTGCTGGGTGATCAGGCTGGGCACCGCACCAATGAACTGACCGTCGATCGCGAAATAGTCGGTCACCTCCTTGTCCTGTCGGTGGTAGTATACCCGTGCCAGTCCGTTGCGGATGAAGAACATGTTGCGCGCGACCTGGCCGATGCGCAGGAGCTCCGTGCCCTTTCTGAGATGCTCCTCTGAAATGATCTTCTCCAGGTCCGCGATCGCCTCATCAGGCAGCGGCTGCACACGCTGGAAGGCAGCGATGACCGGATCGGAATGCATGTACGCCGGATCGTTGTCCGGGCCAATTTACCATCAAGGGATGCGCACCCTTGCACGGGTTCGTCCTCTCGCATCCGCGGTCATTCCTAGCCATGGCCGACGGCCATGCAGCATCAAGCCACGGTAGCGACGCAAGCGTGGAGGACGAGTGGATCCAGGCGGTGCGGAGAGGATGAGCAGAACCGCAACCGACCTGCGCCATCAGAGATCCTGAGGCGCATCCTTGGCCGGAACGGCCGGAGTTCCGACCTTTCTCCTGTCACCATGGACCCCTTCCTTGAACCCGGCACCGGTCCGCACTCCCTGCTGGTGCGTCTGTTGATCACGGTCGGCATCGGCCTGCTCATCGGGCTTGAGCGGGAGTACGCCAAGCGCGTGGTGGACAAGGAGGAGCAGTTCGCCGGCGTGCGCACCTATCCGTTGATCACCTTGCTGGGATTCCTGAGCGCGCTGCTCGCCGAACGCCACGGTGCGGCCTTCCTCGTGGCAGGTTTCGTGGGCCTCTTCGTCATGGTGGTGGCCTCCTACGTGATGATGGCGCGGGCCGCAAGCTTCGGCATCACCACCGAGCTGGCCGGCATCATCGCCTTCCTGCTGGGTGCGCTCGTGTTCGCGGACCATATCCTGCTGGCCACCACCATCACCGTGCTGGTCGTCAGCCTGCTCACGATGAAGGTGCGCCTGCACACCTTCATCGCCACCCTTTCCCCCGCCGACATCCGCGCGTTCATCCAGTTCACCATCATCTCGGCCCTGGTGCTGCCTTTCCTTCCCCGCGGCGGCTTCGGCCCCCAGGGGGTGTGGGACCTCCACGAGATCTGGACCATGGTGATCCTCGTGACCGGCATCAGCTTGGCGGGCTACCTGCTCGTGAAGCTGTTCGGCAGCCGCAAGGGCACCCTCTTCGAAGGGCTGATCGGTGGCCTGGTGAGCAGCACGGCGGTGACCCTGAGCCTCTCGCGACGCTCGCACACGGGGACAGCGGCCGCCAAACGGCTCGCCGCCGTTGGCATCGTGGCGGCCACCGCCGTGCTGTATCCGCGCATCCTCCTCGAGATCGGGGTGGTGGACCGGGCCCTCGCCCTGCATGTGCTGCCGTCCGTTATCGCCATCACCGCGGTCGCCGTGCTCGCCGCCGTCCTGTTGTGGCGCAGCGCCGACCGGCGTCCCGACACCACCGCGGAGATGGAGGTGACCAACCCGCTGAACTTCGCCGTCGCCCTTCAGTTCGGCGCCGTGTACATGCTGGTGCAATGGCTCATGATGCTCGCCACCACGCACTACCCCGCGCAGGGCCTTTACGCGGGCGCATTGCTCTTCGGTGCCACGGACATGGATGCCATCACCCTGTCCATCGCACACAAGGGCGAACTGCCCGAGCCCCAACGCGCTGCAGCGATCCTGCTCGCCACCGTGTCGAACACCGTGATGAAGTTCGGGTTGGTGTTCATCTTCGGCGAACGCAGCCTCCGACGGGGCGTCGGCCTCGGCTTCGGCGCCATCCTGGTGACGACCGTGATCGCCCTCCTGCTGGCATAACGGTCCGGCACGTGCCACGCGTGGTCCAGGACAACGGGCCTACCTTCGGGGACATGAGCCCGGCCACGCTGCTGCCCGTTCTGCTGTTCCCATCCCTCGCCATGTGCACCACCTGGACGGTGGGACCGGGCCAGGCCCACACCCTGCCCAGCCAGGTCTCCACGCTGGTCAACGACGGCGACACGGTGAACATCGAAGCCGGCGTGTATGCGGGCGATGTGGCGCGCTGGCAGGCGAACGACCTGCTGCTGCGCGGCGTGGGCGGCCTCGCCCATCTGGAGAGCAACGGCCTCAGCTGGGGCGACAAGGCCATCTGGGTGGTGCAGGGGGACCGGACGACCATTGAATGGATCGAGTTCTCCGAGTGTACCTCCACGTCGAACAACGGCGCCGGCATCCGGCAGGAGGGCCTTGGCCTTACGGTGCGGCATTGCTGGTTCCACCACAACGAGAACGGCATCCTGTGCGGCGGGCTGCACCCGAGCACCATCCGCATCGAGCACTGCGAGTTCGGGTACAACGGCCACGGGGACGGCTTCTCCCACAACCTCTACATCGGTGCGGTGGACTCCCTGATCTTTCGCTTCAACTACAGCCACCATGCGCTCGTGGGCCATGAACTGAAGAGCCGGGCCTGGGTGAACATCATCGAGTACAACCGCTTCAGCAACGAGGCCGATGGCACGGCGAGCCGCGAGGTGGACCTGCCCGACGGTGGTCGTGCCATCCTGATCGGCAACATCATCCAGCAGGGCCCCCTGGGGCAGAACAGCAACCTCGTCGGCTTCGGGATGGAGAGCCTGAACAACCCGGGGCCGCAGCGGCTGTACGTGATCAACAACACCCTGATGAACGAGAAGCTCGTGGGCAGCTTCTTCCAGATGCCGACGAGCGTCCTCCTCAAGGCGTACAACAACGTGCTGGCCGGTGGCGGGAGCTTTCTGAGCGTGTGGCCCTTCGCACCGGACACCGCAGGGAACATCGCGGGCCCCATCGCCGACCTCCACTTCGTGGACGCGCCCGCCTACGACCTTCACCTGCTCGCCTCCTCCCCGGCACTGAGCATCGGGATGCCGGCCGGAACGACCATCAACGGCTATCCCCTTGTCGCCCTGTGGGAGTACGTCCATCCCCTGGCCAACGTGGAGCGGTGCCAGCAGGCCACCCTGGATGCGGGCGCCTACGAGAACTGCAGCATGGGCCTGGCGGATGCGCCGCCCGCATCGGCGATCCTTCATCCCGTTCCCGCAGGTGAGGCCGTGACGGTGAGCGGCGCGCCGAACGGTCCCGCACAGGTGCAGCTGATCGATGCGTCCGGCCGCGTGCTCATGGACCGGCCCGTGGTGTTCGATGGCCCCTGGCGGCTGAACATCGATGCGCTCGCCACCGGACCCTACCACCTGCGCATCGCCGGCACGAGAGGCACCGCCGTCCTGCGCCTGATCAAGGACTGACGCGCTGCGCGTCGCGGACCGAAGAAGGTCCTCAGTAGGTCGCATCAGGCAACCTGCACCAGGCTCGCGCCTTTCGAACAGCGCTTTCCCGCATGCGGACCTTCCCCCGTTGCCCTGGATCCCTCGCAGGGATGAGCGCCATCGGCCCGACGGCCGGTCCAACGTCGGACCCGCACCTGCTCACCCTGCACCTGCCGGCCATCCGCAGCACGGAGCCCGCTGCCACGAGCGTCCCACGATCGCCGTGGTCGGGGAACCAAAGGACCCGCACTGGACCGGACCCGGCCGTGCGCTCGCCTGTCGCTTCGCCATCGGCAGCAAGGGCTACTTGGGCGGCGGGTCCATCAAGGATCTGATGAACGGCACCACCAGGATGACACCGGACTTCCACGAGTTCGATCCCGCAACGAACACCTGGACGCCGATCATCACACAGCGTGGCGGACATGTACACCAACCTGTTCGGGTACCTTGCAACAAGGTTGACCTCCGGACACCCGACAGGCGCGGCAACCAACCGCGGACCATCCCGTCCATATCCCATGCATCCATCCCTGAAGCGCCTTGCACTCCCTCTGTTGGCTGGGCTGCCGGTCTGGGTATCGGCGCAGTTCCACGATCCAGGTTTCGAACTCAACGGCACCTACTACTTCACCTGCCCTTCCGCAGGCTTCATAGAAACCACCACGGATGTGCCACCCCTGGGTGGTGATCAAGTGCTGTCCGTGTCCGCCAGCGCGGTGGACGCAGCCGACTGTTCCGCCTATGCCAGTGCCACACCGTTCTACTATGAGGAACTGTTCGGCTTCCCGAACGGGAGCGTCGTCACGGTGTCCTTCTGGGCCAAGCGCCCGCCCAACTTCGGCACTGGGTCAGCCTACTACCGGCTGGTCTTCGGCCGAATGACCTCGGCAAGCACCTATACCTATGACCAGAACATGCCAGGGGCGTACGTGCTGGCCCCGGTCACCGAGGATTGGGCCTACTACGAGCACACCTGCACGGTGTCCGACCTTGACCCGGGCGAGGCCTTGGCCATATTGATCGGTGCGTATGCCGACAGCCAGACCGGAGCCGTTTGGTTCGACAACCTCATGATCCGTGCTGCAGGGACGGGCGCCGTGGTGAACGCGGCCGCATGGCTCGATGGTCCCTTTGATGGCAATACGCTATCCATGCGGTCGGACCTGAACACTGGCGGACTGATCCCCACCACGGAACCGTACTCCGCATTGCTCGGTGGTCCGGGTGGAGAGACCGTGCCACCGGCCGTGCTCGCTGTCACCGGACCCAACGCCATTGTGGATTGGGTGCGCCTCGAGTTGCGCTCCAACATCGGCTCCGCCCTCCCCGTGGCCGTGCGCCATGCGCTGATCCAGCGCGATGGGGATATCGTAGGCACCGACGGTACGTCACCGGTCTCCTTTCCCATGGGCCGCGGCAACTACTACGTGACCATCCGCCACCGCAACCACCTGGGCGTGGTGAGCGCGGTGCCACTGGGCTTCACCGCTGCTCCAGCGAACTTCGATGCACGATCGGCCTCCACGGCCTGCGCCACGCTGCCCGCCCCGCTCACCGATGCGCCACGGCGAACAGTGGGCACGGCACGCACCCTATGGGCGGGCGACGTCACCGGCGATCACGTGGTGAAGTACACCGGCACCGCCAACGATCGCGACCCCATCCTCACCGCCATCGGCGGCAGCGTGCCCACGGCGACGCTGAGCGGACAATACCGCAGGGAGGACCTGAACATGGACGGCGTGGTGAAGTACGCCGGATCGGCCAACGACCGCGATGTGATCCTTCAGACCATCGGGGGTGGCACCCCGACGAGCACGCGGGTGGAGCAGGTGCCCTGAGGCCGGGTCCCCGAACACCGACGGGGTTCAGCGCCTTCGCTTCGGCGGGGTTGTCGGAACACGCGGCAGGCTGTCCGCGGCGATCACCAGGGTATGGCCTCTCCCGTTCAGCTTCTGGGCGAGCCAGCGGTCCATGCGGGCCACCTGGACGCTATCGGGATAGTGCATGAAGCGCGCGGACACCACGCGCGGCAGGGAATCCGCCTGGCCGGGCAGGTCCACCACCACAAGCCAGCGCAGGTCGGGCTCCAGGGCCATGGCCTCGCGCATCAGTTCATCACGGTACGCCTCACGCCGGGCGAGGCTGTCCTTGATGGTGGAGAGCTGCGCCATCAACGCGCGCTGCTCCTCCACCTGGCGCTGCAGGCCGGCCGTTCGGGCGCGATCCTCACGTCCGAGCTCCTTCAAGGAAAGGCCTGTGCGGATCTGCAGGTCGCACCCCGAGAGGCCGTGCACATCCAGGCGCCTCCTGAGCTGCGCCTCCTGCACGCTGTCCACTCCCGACCCCATGTACGTGAGCACGATGGAGCGGCCCACCGGGTCCACGGTGCGCTGCACGAGGTAGTTGTCCGGAACGCCGGTCTCCATGGCCACGAACCGGTCGGCCCGTTGCTTGAAGGTGTTCTGTTGCACCAGCCGCACCGCCAGCCAGATGCTGGGCGCCACCGTGAGCACCACGATCCCGCTGACGACCTGGACGATCCGCCGCCGGATGACCGCATCCGCGAACTGCCGGGTGGGGTACTTGAGCCACCGCACGGTGCTGAAGGTGGCGAGGCTGATGAAGACCGAATTGATGATGAACAGGAAGAGGGCACCGGCGAAGTAGGCCCAGTTCGCGTGCGCCAGCCCGAATCCCGCCGTACACAGCGGCGGAATCAGCGCCGTGGCGATGGCCACTCCAGGCACCACATTGCCCCGGTCCCTGCTCGCCGCCGCGATGATGCCCGCAAAACCGCCGGCCGCGGCGATGAGCACGTCCCAGATGGTGGGATTGGTGCGGGCCAGGATCTCCGAATAGGCCTCATCCAGAGGACTGACCAGGAAGTAGAGCGTGGACGTGGCCACGCTGGCAGCCACCGCGAACCCCAGGTTCTTCAACGCCATGCGCACCAACCTCAGGTCAAGCACCCCCAGACCGGCCCCCACACCCACGATGGGCCCCATCAACGGCGAGATCAACATGGCACCGATGATCACCGCGGCCGAGTTGACGTTGAGGCCCACCGACGCGATGAGGATCGCGAAGACCAGGATCAGCAGATTGGTCCCCCGGAACACCACATTGCGCTCGATGGCCTCCAGGGCCACCGCTGGGTCCTCGGCGTTCTCACCCAGGCGGAAGTACGTGAGCAGACGCTCGATGGTCATGGTGTTCGCGCTTCGTGCACAAAGATGCCATCCACCGTGCATTCCGCCTCGCCGGCCGAACCGCTCGTGCTATCCACCCCACCGCGCCACCACCTCATCGGTGCGCCGATCCAACTCGGCGAAGAGCCCGGCTTCCAAGCCTTCGGTGCTTCCCCGCTCGAACACCTGCGTGAAGCGCCCGTGCTGCAACAGGTGGATGCGATCACAGAGGGTGATGAGCGGACCCAGCACATGCGAGGTGATCAGCACCGTGCGCCCACGTTCGGCCAATCGCTTGATGATGGCCTCCAATACGCGCACCGAGGCCAGGTCCAATCCGTTCATCGGCTCATCGAGCAGCACCACTTCCCGGTCCAGGCTCAGCACGCCCAGCAGGGCCAACTTGCGCTTCATGCCCGTGGAGTAGGTGGTGATGAGCGCATCCAACGGCACTTCGAGCAGTTCGTTCAGCATGCGCACATCGGCCGCGGCCGGACCGCTCATGAAGAGCTCCAGGTACTCGCGGCCGGTGATGCCCGGATGGAAGTAGTTGTCCGCCTCCAGGAACGCGGTGTTGCCGTGGCCCATGTCCGCATCGTTCCAGCGCACCCGCGATTCGGCATTCCTTCCGAAGCCGTAGAGCGCGTTCAGGAAGGTGGTCTTGCCCGCACCGTTCAAGCCCACGATGCCGTGCACCCCGGGCATCATCGTGGCGGCCGGGATGTCCAGCACGGTCTTGTCGCCGTAGGCGCAGCGGAGGTCAGCGAGCGTGATCATGGAAGTAGGCGGAGAGGTTGGCGCGGGCCTTGGGCATTTCGGTGGGGAGCATGAGCAGCGGCACCACATTGAGCCCGGGCAGGATGGCGAAGAGCGCGGCGATGGACACGTTGGCACCATTGGCAATGAGGCGCTCGTTGGGCTGGTAGTGGGCGTACTTCAGCACCACGGCATAGGCCACGAGCACCAGCATGCCTACACCGATGAGCCCATGGATCCACCACCACTCCGGTCGGAAGAGCGTGGCGCCGATCAGGACGGGGACGATCATGATCAGCATGATGCGCAAAGAACCCAGCACCTTCATCCGCAGGAAGGTCCGTCCATCGCTCGCCGTGGCCAACAGCATCGACCGGGGCTCGCATTGTTCCTGCGCACCCGCTATCAGCATGGCAACGACACCTACGAGGAACACGGGCAACACCGGCAACCAGCAGAACACCAGGGCCGACAGCCAGAGCAGCAGCCCCCAGGGGTGCGTGCCCTGCACCAGCCCACGCCACTCGAAGAGCCGCACCGGTATCCAGCGCCGCAGCCAGCTTCCGCGCACACCGGAGCTGCGCACCACCGGCAGCCAGGGCACGGCGCCCGCCGCCAAGAGCACCAGCGCCGAGGACCACGCCCCGGCAAGAGCAAGCACTAACACCACGGGCAACACCAGCGCTCCGTACTCCATGGCCAGCGCAAGGCGAGCCCTCGGCACGTGGCGATGCAGGAAGTGCAGGTCGGGCCGCCGCTGGTGCAGGCCCCAGACCGTGAACAGCGTGCCACCCGCGATGTAGGCCGCAAAGGAGGCGTCCCGCAGCACCGCGCGATGCATCAGGCCCAGCACGAAGATCACGGCCAGCGCCAGCAGCACGATGCCGGGTAGCGGGAACGCCCGGCGCAGCTGCAGCCAGCGCAGGCGGAGGAGCACGGTGGGAAAGGATGATGCCCGCACCGAATGCAAGGTGCAACATCACTGATCAGCGCTCGCAGTGTTCTTTACGACCGGTCACTGCGTGTTACGGGAGGAGGACCAGGCCTTCCGCTTTGCCGGTTCAGCCTTCTTCCGAGGTTCGGCGGCGGGTTTCTTCGGAACGGCCTTCGTCGCATTCAGCTTCCTGGCGATCCGTTCCTTCACCTCTTCCCAAGGGATGCCCTTCACCTTGCCGCTCTTCATGTCGGCAGCGTCCTTGTCCAGCCTGGCGATCTCCTTTTGGGAAAGAAAAGGAGCCTGTTCATCGCTCTCAAAGGTGAGACGAACCTCGTCCAGGAGCGAACGGACCTCTGCTGCGGAATAGTCCCGCTCCTCCACGCGGAAGATGGGAAGCTCGGAATCGACCGCTTTGTCCGGTGGCACGACCTTCCAATGGCGATCGAAGTATTGGTCCTGGCGATCACACCATCGCTTCAACGCAAGCAGGCGTGTCTTGTCGTCGATCTTCGCGATGCGATCGAGGATCTTCAGTTTGGTTGTCTTGAGGTCCATGGTCCGCCAAAGTTCCGCACTTCACTCGAACTTCCTGGACTTCCACCCGCCCTCCCCGCGTTTGTTATGATACACTGCTCGTATCCGGAGCTCTTCCGGCAGGACCCGGAAAAACACACGATAAGGAAACCTCCGCACCTTCATGGACCCGGTCTTCCTCCGCCTGAAGGCCTCGCTGGTCATTGCCTTGTCACGAACGTGATCGATCACCGCAGTGACCTCGGCCCTGAACTTGGCGCCCCACCTTGGCCTGCGCTCCTCAATGTACCATTCGGCCTCGCGCATTTCCCGCAGAGCCGCTGGATGGAACCGGACGATCATTCTCCGCTGCGCTGCTTCTCGCGGTCACCATCCAGGATGGCCTGCACGTCCTCCCACGTGTAGCCCTTCACCTTGCCGCTGTCCATTTCCTGGTCGCGCCTGCGCAGTTCCGCGATCTCCTCTGGCGATAGCTCGTCGTCCAGGTCGCAACCCTCGTATTCCTCCTTCACGGCGTCCACGATCGCACGCACCTCGTCCAAGGTGAAAAGCTTCTGGCCTTTCGGCAGGTAGTCGGCCCCGCCTTCCTTCACCACGGCCAGGTGGTCATTCGGCACCGCATACGTCGGCGGACCGTCCAGCAGGCGCTTCAGGGCAAGCAGGCGCGCTTCGTCCTCCAGCAGGGCGATACGTTCCAGCAGTTCCAATTTGAGGGTCTTCAGATCCATGGCGGGCGGGGCTTCTTCCAAAAGTAAGGGCTTGGCACAGCCATAAATGGACGGGGGCAATGGACGGGGATGGACGCTGCCCGGCATCGGCAGCGTCCATCCCCGTCCCTCAGGGCCCATTCAGTTGGCACCACCGTTTACCTTCGCCACCATGCAGTTGCAGAACTACATCGCCGGCCAATGGATCGCCGGTTCCGGGAAACAAGCCGAACTCCTCGACGCCTCCACCGGCGAGCTCGTCGCCACCACCTCCTCCACCGGCCTCGACTTCGCCGCCATGCTCCACTACGCCCGCACCGTGGGCGGTCCCAAGCTGCGGAAGATGACCTTCCCCGAGCGCGGACGCATGCTGAAGGCCCTGGCCCTGTACCTGATGGAGCGCAAGGACACCTACTACACCATCAGCTACAAGACCGGCGCCACCAAGGCCGACAGCTGGGTGGACATCGAGGGCGGCATCGGCAACCTCTTCGCCAACGCCAGTTTGCGCCGCACCCTGGGCAACATGCCCTTCTACGTGGACGGCGAGGCCATCAAGACCAGCAAGACCGGCAGCTTCATCGGCCACCACATCATGGTGCCCAAGGAGGGCGTGGCCGTGCACATCAACGCCTTCAACTTCCCCATCTGGGGCATGCTGGAGAAGTGCGCCGTGAACTGGATGGCCGGCGTGCCCGCCGTGGTGAAGCCCGCCACCGTCACCAGCTACCTCACCGAGGCCATGGTGAAGGACATCATCGCCAGCGGCATCCTGCCCGAAGGCGCCCTGCAACTCATCGTGGGCAGCGCCGGTGATCTCCTCGACCACGTGATGAGCCAGGACGTGGTCACCTTCACCGGCAGCGCCAGCACGGGCCGCATGCTCAAACGCCACGACCGCCTCATCGACGAGAGCGTGCCCTTCAACATGGAGGCCGACAGCCTCAACGCCATCGTGCTCGGCCCCGACGCCGTGCCCGGCACCGAGGAGTACGACCTCTTCATCAAGGAGGTGGGCCGCGAGATCACCCTGAAGTGCGGGCAGCGCTGCACCGGCGCGCGCCGCATCCTGGTGCCGCAGAACCTCATCGAGGACGTGCAGATCGCCCTGGGCAAGCGCCTGGCCGGCACCGTGATCGGCGACCCGCGTGCGGAAGGTGTTCGCATGGGCGCGCTGGCCGGCACCGCGCAACGCGAAGAGGTGAAGCGCGCGCTGGCCGAACTGCTCAAGGCCTCGCAGGTGGTGTACGGCGACCCCGACAGCGTGAACGTGACGGGAGCTGATGTGGCCAAGGGCGCCTTCATGAGCCCCATCCTGCTGCTCAACCCCGATCCCTGGAAGAACCAGCAGAGCCACAACGTGGAGGCCTTCGGTCCGGTGAGCACCCTGATGCCCTACACCGACCTGGACGATGCCGTGGCCCTCACCAAGCTGGGCAAGGGCTCCCTGGTGGCCACCATCGCCACCTACGATGACAAGCTTGCCCAGCAGTTCGTGTGGGGCGCCGCCAGCCACCACGGCCGCATGCTGGTGCTGAACCGCGACATGGCCAAGGAGAACACCGGCCACGGCTCGCCCCTGGCCACGCTGGTGCACGGCGGCCCCGGCCGCGCGGGCGGCGGCGAGGAGATGGGCGGCAAGCGCGGCGTGCTGCACTACCTGCAGCGCACCGCCATCCAGGGCAGCCCAACCACCATCACCGCGCTCACCCAGCAGTACCAGCAGGGCGCCACGTACCATCCGCCGTACGGCGGACAGCACCCCTTCCGCCTGCACTTCGAGGAGCTCAACATCGGCGACACGCTGATCACCGAGAAGCACCTGGTGACGCTGCAGAACGTGGAGGACTTCGCCGCGCTCAGCGGCGACCGCTTCTACGCCCACATGGACGCCAACAGCCTCGATGGCACCCCCTTCACCGGCCGCGTGGCGCACGGCTACTTCATCCTCTCGCGGGCGGCCGGCCTGTTCGTGGACCCGCCCAAGGGACCGGTGCTGCTCAACTACGGCATCGAGGAGTGCCGGTTCTTGAAGCCGGTGTACCCGGGTTCAACGATCCAGGTGAAGTTCACCTGTCGCGAGAAGCTGGACCAGGAGAAGCGGCCGAAGACCGCCGACTCACCGAAGGGTGCGGATGTGGCGCGGGGCATCGTCAAGTGGCTGGTGGACGTGGTGGATGAAACGGGCGAGACCGTGGCGCTGGCGACGATCTTGACGATGGTGAAGAAGCTGGATCAGTCGTAGGGGATGATGAGGGCGTGCCCCCGCCTCAAATGCAGGCGGGGTCCGGCTTTCCGCTGCAAGTCCTCGCTCGTACCTCGCTGCGGGCTTTCCGCTTCAATCCGTCACGCGAAATTCGTCTTGTACAATTGAAACTGCTCCAAACCTATGTCAAAGTCGATTCTGAGACTTCAAGACCCCACTGATCCGGAGTCAGCTTATCTGCTGGAGACCTTGTTGGAACGTGCCGTCAGCGCGCGTTGCGGTGGGGCTGCATTCGCTTGGGCAACTGAAGCAGGTGTTCGCTTGCTCATTCGCGATGCTGTCTTCGAGCGCTTCCTGAAGAATTATCCTTTCGATTTAGTAGTCGGTGTTGATACCACGACCACACCGGAAGCACTTGACGCTTTGCAAAAGGCCGAGCTTGAACTGAGTGGTTTACGCGTACGGGTCTTCATCTCACCATCTAATGCCTCCTTGTTCCATCCGAAGATGACTTGGTTCGGTGAGCGCGATGGTGGAAGCCTGGTTGTGGGATCCGGAAACTTGACTGGCGCGGGGCTCCGACAGAACTGGGAAGCGTATGCGTTGTGCCCATTGAGCGTTGCAGAGACAGCAGAACTCAAGGGCCAATGGGAAGCTTGGACTACTACCCACTCATCCCGGTTGCATGCCTTGAATTCTGCTGAAGCTTTGGCTCGGGCGGAACTCAATCGCGGTGGCTGGGGTGCGCGTCGGCGTTCAGTTCCTACAGCGGCACCGTTGCTCAATCCCCAGGATACACCGGTGCTAGTTGCAGAGATTCCACGAAGTGATAACCGCTGGAAGCAAGCCAACTTCGACAAAGACAACTATGAGAACTACTTTGGTGCAAAGGTGGGAACCCAGCGGAGAATGTTGTTCCAGTGGTTGCAACCAGGTGGAGCACTCGCCGAGGTAGAAAGCCGCCCAAGTGTGCAGGTCGCAAGCCATAACTGGCGTTTCGAGCTGAATGCAGCTGCTGACCTTCCGTACCCAGATAATGGAAGACCAATTGGTATCTTCCTGCGAATTGCGGAGCGCACTTTCCTCTACACTTTGTCTATGCCAGGGGACGAGCATAATGCACGTCTTGCAGCGTTCCTGACAAGCAAATGTGTAAGCACCCCCTTTTTAGGCGCAGTGCATTGTAAAGGTACTTCTTGGTGT
>CALMPI010000019.1 GCA_937872175.1 uncultured Flavobacteriales bacterium
GCGCCAACGGCTGCACCAGCACGGCGACGGCAGATGTCCTGGAGGATGTGGACGTACCCGGCGCCCAGGCGGCCGGTGGCATGCTCACTTGCACGACCACCTGCATCACCCTGCAGGGCAGCGGCAACGGCAGCTACAGCTGGACGGGTCCCAACAACTTCAGCAGCAATGACCAGAACCCGACGGTGTGCGCCGCCGGCACCTACACCCTGGTGGTGACGGGCGCCAACGGCTGCACCAGCACGGCGACGGCAGATGTCCTGGAGGACAGCACCGCTCCTGACCTGAGCGCTGAAGCCACCCCGATCGACTGCATCACCGGGGAAGCCACCTTGACCGCCATCTCACAAGCTGCTGTGAGCTATGCGTGGACCGGACCGAACGGGTTCACCAGCTCCTCGGCCATCACCTCGACCGTGGAAGCCGGCAGCTACACCGTCACCGTGACGGGGGCGAACGGCTGCTCGACAAGCATGGAAGTGGTGGTGATCGACGATTGTGACACGGACGAGTGCGGCAAGCTGATCGAGATGTGCGGCCCTGACGTCACCGTGGAGTGCGGCAGCTCTCTGCATCCCTACGATGTGGGTCACCCCATCTTCCGGAAGGATGACAAGTGCCCGGAGGTGACGGTGGGCTGGACGGACAGCTGGAGCGGTTCCTGCCCCTACATCCTCACCCGCACCTGGTGGGCCACCGATGCCAACGGCAACAGCGAGACCTGCGTGCAGACCATCACCGTGGTGGACACCCAGGGCCCCGAATTGCTGGGCGTGCCGGCCGACATCACCGTGGCCTGCGATGAACTGAGCGAGGTGCTCCCCGAGGTGCATGCGGTGGATGCCTGCAAGAACGCGTCGCAAGTGATCATGACCGAGGTCTTCGTGCCGGGGAATTGCCCGGGGAATTTCCAGCTCGTGCGCACCTGGTCCGCCACGGACGACTGCGGCAACAGCACCAGCGCCACGCAGACCGTGACGGTGGTGGACAACGAAGCTCCGGTGCTGGTGGGCGTGCCGGCGGACCTGACCGTTCAGTGCGACGAGAAACTGCCGGAAGCCCCGGTCGTGACCGCCGAGGATGCCTGCAGCGCGAACCTGGACGTGGTGCTCACGGAGCAGACCATCAAGGGCGACTGCAAGAACGAGTTCACGCTGATCCGCACCTGGACCGTGACCGACCTCTGCGGAAATACCACCACGGCCGAGCAGGTCATCGATGTGGTGGACACCACCCCGCCGACCATCCTGTGCACCGTGGCGGACCTGGAGACCACCTGCGACCAGGTGCCCGACCCCGAGGTCTGCAAGGCGAGCGACAACTGCGACGAGGACGTGCTTGTGGTGTTCACCGAGGATATGACCGGCAAGGACTGCGAGAAGGGCTACACCATCACGCGCACCTGGACCGCCGTGGACGATTGCGGCAATGCCAGCGAGCTCGTGCAGGTGATCACGGTGAAGGGCGCGGACAGCAAGTCCCTCTCCATCACCGCTTCGCCGAACCCCTTCCGCGTGATGACCACCCTGCGCTTCACCGCCGACCGCGATGGTCAGGCCGTACTTGACCTCACCGACCTTCAAGGTCGTCCGGTGGCGCGCCTCTTCGATGGGCATGTGCAACGCCACGCGGATTACCAGGTCGAGCTCACCGCCGACGGGCTGACCGGCACCACCTACTTCTATCACCTGATGCTCGATGGACGCAGCGTCCATGGGCGACTGGTACTGACGCGTTGATCCGTCCCTGACCACCTGCGACGGGCCCCCTCCACATCGGAGGGGGTCCGTCGTTCACGGCCCTACCTTCGCCGCATGGAAACCGCGCCCCTGGCCGAACGGATGCGTCCGCGCGACCTCGAGGCGGTCGTCGGTCAGGAACATCTGGTCGGGCCCGATGGCATCCTTCGCCGTGCGCTCAACAGCGGCATGCTCCCCAGCATGATCCTTTGGGGGCCGCCCGGGGTGGGCAAGACCACCCTGGCGCGTTTGATCGCCGAGCGGCTGCAGCGCCCCTTCTTCACGCTCAGCGCCATCAGCAGCGGCGTGAAGGATGTGCGCGAGGTGATCGACCAGGCCGGGGGCAAAGGCCTCTTCGCACGCAGCGCCGTCCTTTTCATCGACGAGATCCACCGCTTCAGCAAGGCCCAGCAGGACAGCCTGCTCGGTGCGGTCGAGAAGGGCACCATCACCCTGATCGGTGCCACCACGGAGAATCCCAGTTTCGAGGTCATCGGCGCCCTGCTCAGCCGTTGTCAGGTCTATGTGCTCCGGCCGCTCACCCACGAACAGCTCCTCGCCTTGCTGGAGCGGGCCATGCGCGAGGACACGGAGCTGCGCTCACGGACCATCACCCTGCCGGAGGTGGACGCGCTGATGCGCGCCAGCGGCGGTGACGCCCGGAGGCTGCTGAACACCTTCGAACTGTGCGTGAAGGCCGCAGGGGATGGGGATGTCGTGATCACCGATGCCCTGGTGAAGGACGTGGTGCAGAACCAGGCCGCTCGATACGACAAGCAGGGCGAACAGCACTATGACATCGTCAGTGCCTTCATCAAGAGCATGCGCGGCAGCGACCCGCATGCGGCGGTCTACTGGCTGGCCCGGATGGTGGAAGGTGGCGAGGACCCGCTGTTCATCGCCCGGCGCATGGTGATCCTGGCCAGCGAGGACATCGGCAACGCCGACCCCAACGCGCTCCTTCTGGCCACCACCGCCATGCAGGCCGCCCAGTTGGTGGGCTGGCCCGAAAGCCGGATCATCCTCAGCCAGTGCGCCGTGTACCTGGCCTGCGCCCCCAAGAGCAACGCCTCCTATGCGGCCATCGGTTCGGCCCAGCAGCTTGTGCAGCGCACCGGCGACCTGCCCGTTCCGCTCCACCTGCGCAACGCACCCACCCGCCTGATGAAGGACCTCGGCTATGGTCGCGACTACCAGTACAGCCATGACCAGCCCGGGCATGCCGGCGACCAGGAGTTCCTGCCCGAGGCCATCAGCGGCACCACCCTCTATACCCCGGGCGACAATCCGCGTGAACAGAAGTGGGCCGAGCACCTCGGCCGCATCTGGAAGGAGCGCTACCGCTGATCAGTGCGCCCGCTCGCTCTCCATGAAGCGGCGGTGCATGTCGTAGATGACACCGAGGCTCACGACGAGCCCGCCGATGCCCTGCTCCGCCATCTGCCACAGCGCATCGATGATCACATGCACCGCACCGGCCTTGGCGAAGCTCATGCCCAGGATGTACACCAGCAGAAAGACCACGAAGCCCACGGCAGCGCCAAGCAAGGAGCTCATCAGCGGGAAGGCGCGCTTGAGGCTCACCCATTCGTGCGCGATCGCCTGATGCACCGCCAGGGTGATCACGAAGCCGATGATGAGGTACACCAGCCCGCTGAGGCCCATGTAGAGCGGCAATGGAATGCGCAGGTCCTGCAGGTCATTGAGGGCCAACCCGTGCCATACGTACGACAGGCCGTACATCACCACGGCCGAGGCGATCCAGGGAACCAGAAATCCGCGCGTACCGAACATGCCTGTGTGCGTTGTCTTCCGCAGCGCTGAAGAACGACGGTGGCTAAATTACGCCCCGTATGAGGAACGTGTCCGCCATGGCCCGGGTTGCCTCGGCCACCATCCTGTCCTGCGGACTGCTGTTCGTTCCCACGAGCTGCCGCAAAGCGGAGGAGCCGCCCCGATGGGACGTGGACCTGCTGGCCCCCTTGGTGAACACGTCGCTGACCCTGAGCGATGTGATCGCCGACTCGCTCCTGGTGACCGGAACGGACGGCTCGCTGACCCTGCTCTACCGCACCGAGCTTTTCGGCGTGCGGCTGGACACCCTGCTTCAGGTGCCTGACACCGGGATCACCTACAGCTATGTCCTGCCCATCCCAGGCCCCCTCTTCTTCGCACCTGGCGCGCTGCTGCCCACCGACGAGGATGCCACTGCGCTTGATCTGGAGGACGTTCAGTTGCGTACCCTCGCCATCCGTAGCGGTCGGCTCGAAGTCGACCTCACCAACATGATCGCCAGCGGGATCACGGGGACCTTTGCTCTACCGGGGGCCACGTTCAATGGGCAGCCGGTCGCCGTCCAAGGTGTCGTTCCGGCCGGTTCGCCCCTCAACCCGTCGCTCACCGCGCTCACCCGCGACCTGGCCGGTCACCGGTTCGACCTCCGTGGCCCCGACCTCGATCAGGTCAACGCCCTCAGCTCACAGATCACCATCGAACTGGACCCCAACGGCAACGGTGCCAACGTCACCAACCTGGACAGTGTGAAGGCCGTGGCCACCTACGCCGACATCGTTCCCCAGTTCGCCGAGGGCTATTTCGGGAACCGGGTCGAACAAGTGGGGCCTGAGAACACCGCCGTGGACCTCTTTGACCGCATCACCGATGGCCTGCTCGATATCGAGCACGTGGAAGCCCGCATCCGCATCACCAATGGCGTGGGCGCCGACCTCCGCATCCGCATCCATGAGCTGGTCTCCGAGAACACGCGCACCGGCACCACCGTGCCCTTGGTGCACCCCATCGTGGGCTCGCCCATCAACCTCACCCGTGCCCTCGACCTCGGGGGCTCCTTCCAGCCCACGGCCTGGTCCACGACCCTGGACCCCGGCAACAGCACCATCGCCTCGTTCGTGGAGAACCTCCCCGACCGCCTGCGCTACGCCGTGGACCTTGAACTGAATCCGCTCGGGGACATCAGCAACGGCCACGACTTCCTCTACTACGAGAGCGAGGTGAGCGCCCGGCTCGAACTGGAGATGCCGCTCCGGCTCATCGCCACGGACCTCACCGTGGAGAGCATCGCCACACCCGACCTGCCCGGCTCGGAGGAGGGGCACGGGCTTACCTCCGGCAAGCTCTCCCTCATCGCCACCAACGGATTCCCCTTCCGGGCCCGGCTGATGCTGGACATCCTGGACCCGGACGATCAGGTGCTGGGCTCGATCCCCGTCGTGGGCGAAGTGGCCAGCGGTGAGGTGGACCCTGACGGCCTGGTGCGCGATCCGGTGCGCTCGGTCTGCACGGCCTCCCTCACCCCCCAGCAGGTGGACCTGCTCTACGCCCAGCCGCGCCTGCGGATCCGGGCCGTCTTCAACACCGCCGACCAGGCCCAGCACCTGCCGTTGATGGCGCACTACCGGCTTGACCTGCAGATCGTGGCTGGCGTGAACTACGTGGTGAACGGCGATGAGTGAGCGCCTCTACGCCCTGGTCCTCGCCACGGCCCTCCCTCTGCTGTCCCTCGCACAGGACCTGCTGCCCATCGGCGCCACACCGCACCTGGACCGGGTGGAGGTGCGCGGCGGCTTCGCCTACGATTCCAACACGCTGCTCAACGAACTGGTGCTGGACCTCACGCAGGGCGGCTTCGTGGAGCGGGATGTGCGCGAGCGGAGCCAGGCGGCCCTGCGCGCCAACAACCGGCTGGGCCAGGTGCTGCAGCTGGGTGTGCACGCGGTGTTCGGCGACAGCATCCTCGGCCGGGCCGGCCTGAAGGTGATGGTCTCGGCCACGCACCAGGACCAGGCCGGCCTTCGGTTCAGGCCCGACGTGTACGCCCTCACCTTCTTCGGCAACGCAGGCTTCGCCGGACGACGCGCCGACCTCTCCGGGTCGGCCTTCGAGCAACAGCGCTACCAGACCCTCGGCGCCGGCCTGTACCATGCGCGCACTGGAAGCTGGATCCGCCTCGACGTGGTGAAGGGTCAGTCCATGACGGCCGTGCACCTCAGGGACGCCACGCTCTTCACCGCCCCGGACGGCACCCGGCTCGACCTGCGCCTCGATGGCCGCTACCACAGCAGCGACACTGCGCGGAGCGACCTCGGCGCCTTCAACGGGCTCGGGGCCGCGCTCAGCTTCGCCCAGCGGTTCGCCCTGCCGCCGCGTGCCGGAGCCGCTGTGCACCACATCACCCTCGGCGCCGAGGACCTTGGAGCCGTGCGCTGGAACGACCGCTCGCTCCACGCCTCGCCCGATACGGCCTTGAGCTACGAAGGCCTCACGGTGAACGACGTCTTCGACCTGACGGGCGCCATCACTGGCGAGGAGCAACTGCTGGACACCTTCGGCGTGCGGCCCACCACCGGGGCCGAATGGCGCCTGCTGCCGCTCCATGCCTGGGTGGAGCACACCGTGACCTGGCCCACGGGGTGGCGGATGGACCTGCGGATCGCCCAACGGGCCTTGCCGGGCTTCATCCCCTTCGCGCAGGCCACCGGCTGGCGCCGCTTCGGTGCACAGGCCGTGGGCATCTCCGCTCAATACGGGGGCTTCGGTGGCCTGCGGGCCGGGCTGCACGGCCGTTTCCACATCACCCGATGGCTCGGGGCCGAGCTGCTGCTGTCCAACCTGTACGGCTTCACCGGTCCCCGTGCACGTGGCCTCGCCGCACAGGTGGGTCTCGTGTTCATCCCCTGAGGAACTTCGCCCCATGGTCCGCCTCCGCATCGACATCCTTTCCGCCGTGCCACGCCTGCTGGACAGCTGGTTCGCCGAGAGCATCCTGCAGCGCGCGCAGCAGAAAGGCCTGGTGGAGGTCGTGGTGCATGACCTGCGCCAATGGAGCACGGACAAGCACCGGCGGATCGATGACTATGTGTTCGGCGGCGGGGCCGGCATGGTGCTTCAGGTGGAGCCCATCCACCGTGCCATCACCCAGTTGAAAAGCGAACGGGCCTACGATGCGGTGATCTACCTGAGCCCCGACGGTGAACTACTGGACCAACCGCTGGCCAACCGCCTCAGCGTGCACCGGAACCTGATCCTGCTCTGCGGTCACTACAAGGGCGTGGATGAGCGGGTGCGCGAGCACTTGGTGGACCTGGAAGTGAGCATCGGCAACTACGTGCTCAGTGGTGGCGAGCTGGCGGCCGCCGTGCTCAGCGATGCCCTGATCCGCCTTGTGCCCGGTGTGCTCAACGACGAGACCTCGGCGCTCAGCGACAGCTTCCAGGACGGGCTGGTGGCGCCACCGGTCTATACCCGTCCTGCCGAGTTCGCCGGCTGGAAGGTGCCCGACGTGCTGCTGAGCGGGCACGAGGCCCGGATCGCTGAATGGCGCCATCAACAAGCCGTGGAACGCACCCGGGAGCGGCGGCCCGACCTGCTGGAGGGCGGTCCCGGTGAGGCGACCACCTTCGGGGAGGGATGAATCGCCCTGGCATCGTGAAAGTTCCGTAATATTGCGGCCCCGAACGCGGGACCGACCCGCACAAGTGCCTGAGCGTCATGGACAAGCTGAAGCAACTCGAAAAGGAATGGGCGCCCCTCAAGGACAGGCCCGAGTTCAAGGCCGGTGACACCGTCACCGTGCACTACAAGATCGTGGAAGGCAACAAGGAGCGCATCCAGCAGTTCCAAGGCGTCGTGATCCAGCGCAAGGGCACCGGCAGCACCGCCACCTTCACCGTGCGTAAAATGAGCGGGAACGTGGGCGTGGAGCGTATTTTCCCGATCGCCTCCCCCTTCATCGATCAGATCGATGTGAACAAGCGCGGCGACGTGCGGCGTGCCCGGATCTTCTACCTTCGTGAGCGCCGTGGCAAGAGCGCACGCATCACCGAGAAGCGTCAGGTCGTGGCCGCGCCGGCCAAGTGAGGCCTTCGGCCGTGAACTCCGAAAGGCCCCGGCGACGGGGCCTTTTTCGTTGAAGGCGACGATCAGATCTGAACATGAGGTGGCCGCTCGTCATCACCCTGGGCATCGCGGTCCCGCTTTCCGGGACGGGGCAGGTGCCTGTTTCCGGACGGGTCTGCCACCTTACCTTCAACGGGAGCGTGGTCGACATCGGCCCGCTGGGGCTTGCCGTGGTCTCCAGCAGCACCCTGCATGCGCCGGACAGGAACGGGGTGGTCGGTGCTTCGCTCCACCTCGAAGGGGTCGCGGATTCGATCCATATCACCATGGCCGGTCTTGTCCCGGCCGCTCAGGCGTTCACCTTTTCGATCTGGTATCGCTCCGCCTCACCCGAGCAGCAAAGCCTGTTCTCTCGGCGGTCCACTCCGGCGGATACCACCACCAATCTGCACTGCGCCCTGAACACGAACGCCCCCTCACAGCCGGTGTTGGAGCTGCACTATGGGACGTTCATCCATTGGAACAGCAGCGGCTGGGGCCAGAACGTACTCGCGGAAGGCGTGTCGGGTCGGTTCACCGATGGTCGCTGGCATCATCACGTTCTCCAACGATCGTCAGATACACTGCGGATCTGGCACGATGGAGACCTCTATGCGGAGACCCTGGCCTCCGGTGCCTTGGGAGGCGATCTCGATCTGGTGGTCGGTGGTGGTCCGTACGGGCTGCATGGCGACGTTGACGACCTTGTGGTCTATGACCGGGCATTGGACCACTCCGAGATCCAACAGCTTTACCACGACAGGGTCCCCTTGCGGTTCATCGCTCCGGAGTCCACGGATGCTTACGCATGGGGCGATACCGCGTGGGTGAACTGGCGCTGGGATCCCGTCACGGTCGGTGATTCGATCGATCTGGACCTCCGCCTGAACGGTGCGGGAGCATGGACCCCGATCGGACATCCAGGCCTGACGGCTTGGACACCCTATCCCCTGCCCATGAACATGCCGGTCGGGACCACGGTCGAACTGCGCATTCGCGACCGGTCCGATACCTCGCGGGTGGCTTACAGCGGCGGTTTCGTGGTGAGCGCGTACCGTTGGGATCCAGTGAGCCCCGCGCTGCCCTTCACGCCACGCGATGGGGTCGGACTGCTGGCCCATGCCGGGCAGATGTGGGCTTTGGGCGGATGGGACCCGCCCTATCATCCGCCGCACCACACCCATTCGGAGGTGTGGAGCACCATGGACGGGCTGAACTGGACACCGCATGCCGATGCCCCCTGGCCGGGCCGGCATGTCAGTGGCTGGCTGGTGCATGATAGCGCGCTATGGGTGATCGGTGCGGATCCACAAAGCGGATGGCTCCAGGATGTGTGGCGGTCGGTCGATGGTGCCACATGGTCCCAGGTGACCGATAGCATCCAGGGCATGAACCCTTCGCGAACGATGCACCAAGTGGCCTCCCTCGGCGACACGATGATCCACTTCGGTGGCCAGCAGGAAGCCTACGTTCCGGGCAACCTCAATGAGGTATGGGCCAGCACCGATGGGATCGATTGGCAACAGCTGCCGGACGCCCCGTGGCCGGGGCGTGGCATGGTGCTGAACAGCTGTGTGGACGGGGATGGGACCTGCTGGCTCCTCGGTGGAGGTCGGCTTTGGGACCGACGTTGCTACAATGATGTGTGGAAGACCACGAACGGCGCGGATTGGGAGCTGGTGCTCGCGTCAGCACCGTGGTCACCCCGGTACTGGCACCACGTGGCCTGGTTCGACGATCACATCTGGGTCGTGGCCGGTGTGGCCCGTCAGACCGACAACGCCGAGACCTGGTACTCCCCGGATGGGATCAGCTGGCGGGAATTGAAGAACAGCCCCTTCCTTCCCAGGCACGCCGGTTCGATCTGTGTCTTCAACGATGCCCTTTGGCTGATGGCCGGCATCGCTTCGAACGATGCCTGGCGCCTGGTGAACACCTCGGTTCCGGCGGCCATGGAGCCGTACCAGTTCCACTCCGACCCGCTCATCCACCCGAACCCCACCGACGGACCTGTCGATCTCGGGGAGCGTGCACGCTCCGTGTCCGTCCACGATCTCGCGGGACGCACGCTCATGGTCCAGCGGAATGTCCGGACCATGGACCTCAGCGGCCTGCAGGTGGGTTGTTATGTCATCGTGGTGGATGCCCTCGATGGTTCGCGATCCAGCCATCGCGTGGTCCGTCGATAACGGAACGGCCACCCCGTCCTACCTTCACCCCATGGGCATCCTTTGGAGCTTGATCGTGGGCGGTGTGGCCGGATGGCTCGCCGGACAGCTGATGAAGGGCGGCGGCTACGGGCTGCTGGTGAACATCGTGCTCGGCCTCGTGGGCGGCTTCGTCGGCGATCTGGTGTTCGGCGTCCTCGGGTTGGACGCCACCAACCTCATCGGCCGCATCATCTGCGCCACCGTCGGCGCCGTGCTGCTGATCGTGCTGGTGCGCGCGGTGCGTAAGTAGGCCGGGCTCAGCCGAGCACATCCCTCAGGAACAGCAGCAAGTGCTGCCAGGCCCGGTCGGCCATGCGCTTGTTGTACTCCGTGCCGGCCGGGTTGGTGAAGGTGTGGCCGCAGTGCGCATAGCTGATCAGCTGCCAATCCGCCTTCGCAGCGTTGAGCTCGGCGGTGATGCCGGCCAGGTCGGCCGCGCTCACGGTGGGGTCCGCCTCCGGGTGCTGGATCAGCACACTGGTGCTGATCGGGCCGTTGGGACGATCGCCCTTGCCCAGGCCGCCGTGGATGCTCACCACACCCTTCACCGGCAGCAGGGCCCGCGCGGCCTCCAGCGCTCCAGTGCCCCCGAAGCAATAGCCGATCACGGCGATGCGGTCCGGGTCGGCCCCGGTCCTCTTCAGCTCCTCCAAAGCCAGCGCGATCCTGTGCTGATAGGCGGCGAAGTCGGTCTTGTAGTGCGTGGCCGCCTGCCGGGCGCTGGTGAAGTCCGTGGGGATGTGGCCCTCCCCGTAGATGTCGGCGATGAAGGCGATATAGCCCTGCTGCGCCAGCTGCTGTGCTGCTGTCCGCGCTTCGTCATCAATGCCCATCCACGCCGGCAGAATGAGCACGCCAGGACGCTTCGTGCCGGTGTTGTCCGTCACCAGTCCGTTGAGCTTCTGCGGGCCATCGGAATAGGCAACGGGCTTGAGTTCCTGAGCGGTGAGGGACATGGTGAGGAGGGTGAGCAGGAAGGACGGAAGGAAGCGCATGGAGCGAAGATCGGGGCACGGCACGAACCGTGGGGCAAGTTCGACCCGGATGGTCCATGAGCGGCGGGTAGCGGCCTGGGCACAACAGCCTTCAGAGGCCCTCCGGCCGTCGCGTGATGCGATACAGGTACACGTTGCTGCGTGGCTCGATGGCGCCTTCCCAGCGATCGACAAGGGTCACCTCGAAGGCGGCCGAAAGTTCTCCGTCCACCGACAGCAGTCGCCCGGGCTCGTTCACCGAGATCATGTACACCTCCTGGAGCGAACGACGATCCCAGAGGTCGCGCAGACCGCTCGAATAGAAGTTCGGCTGTTGGATCGCGCGGGCGAGCTCCTGGTCCCACCGCAGGTAGGTGAGCTCCTTGCGATGCTCAAGGCAGTAAAAGGGACGGTCCAGGAAGGCCGAGAGGTTGTTCAGGCACCAATAGTCCGTCACGGTCAGCGCGTCGGGCGGTACCTGTGCGAACAGCTCACGGACCTTGGACGAGTTGGAGAACGGCTCGGCCAGGTCGCGACGGATCGGGATCACGCTCGCCGCCACCTGCACCGCGAGGACCAGGACCAGGACGATCCCGGCTCCCCGCGGGATCGGCCGCTCGTGCTGGTGCAACCAGGCCGCGATGAGGAAGGCCACAAAGAGGAAGCCCACATAGCGCGCGCTCGTCAGCGGAAAGATGAAGGCCACTGCGGCCGTGAGCAGGGCGTTGCACGTGAAGAACGCGGCGGCGGCCGGCACCTTTCGCAGCAGGACCCCAAGCATCGCCAGGAGGGCCACGGCGCACCACCGCACGATCATGCGTCCGGTCCCGTCCTTCGGAAGGCGCTCCAACAGGGCGTTCGTGTTCCAGAAGTGGAACTGACCGCCGTCCGGGATGGGGATGAACGCCTTCAGCGGAGCTTGGGCCATGATGTCCCATTGGTGCTCGGTCCAGTGGTCCATCCAGAACTGCAGGTTGAGCTCGCTGTCCCCGGGCGGGGCGATCCGCAGGGCCGCCGGCAGGCAGATCAGCGCACCGATGGCCAGCTGCAGCAGCGCACGGGGCGTGCTCCTGTGCCGCAGCCGTTCACGCCAGGCGTGGACCGCACAGAAGGACAGGGCCAGCAGCAGGCCGAGCAGGTGGGTGTTGGAGAGCAGCAGCACGAGCGCATGGAACCAGAGCTGGAGGTGGCGGGGCCTTCGTGTGACCACCCAGGTGGTGAGGAGGGCGAGCGCAACGGCCACGGCGTAGTTGCGGCTCAGTGCACCGTACTCGAAGGTGAAGTAGTAGCCGAAGGGGATCAGTGCTCGGATCGCGAGCGGGAAGGGCGAGGCGAACAGCACCAGGCACACCATGGCCATGGCGAACAGCGCCTGGGCCACCTTCATGGCCGCAGGGTCATGCGTGATGCGTGTGATGGTGTACAGCACCACATACCAGAGCGGCGGATGCCCTTCGTAGCGGCTGTTCCGCAACAGGTCCGTCAAGCCTTGGCTGGAGCGGGCGATGTTCCAGCTATGGATCTCGTCGCCCCACAGTTCATGGTGCGCCAGGGACAGGAACAGCAGCACGCCGTAGGCCAGGAGGACGGCCCAGGTGACGACGCGCACACCACCCGTGTCGTTCATCGATGCTCCACGCGATGTCGGGGAGGTGGGACCCGCCACCGTCGTGCACTCCTCATCCCACCAGCTCCTTGTTCCGGTTGGGGATGTCATCCTTGCTGAAGGGCACCTGATCGTCCTGCTCCTTGAGCTTCAGCACCAGCTGCAGAGCGTCGGGCACCACGTCACTGCACAGCACCACGAAGGCGCCTTTGGGCGCGGTACCGATGGCGTGCCGGATGGCCTCCTCCTCCTTCTTGAGGATGGTGAACTTCTTGGCGGGATCCACCTCGTGGATGCCCTTCACCAGGAGGGCGATGATCTCGTCGTCGCTCTTGCCGCGCAGGTTGCGGTCCTGGCGGATGATGATCTCGTCGAACATGCGGGCGCTGAGGCGGCCGAGGTTCACCGTGTCCTCGTCGCGGCGATCGCCCACGCCGGCGATGACGCCGATCTTGGGGGTGTCGGCCACCTTGCTGAGGAAGCGCCCCAGCGCCTCGAAGCCGTGCGGGTTGTGCGCGTAGTCCACCACCACCTGGAAGTTCTTGAACTGGAACAGGTTGAGGCGTCCGGGGGTCTGTGCCGGGCTGGGCACGAAGGTGGCCAGGGCCTGCCGCAGCTCCTCGATCTTCACGCCGCGCACATACGCCGCCAGGACGGCCGGCAGGATGTTCTGGATGTTGAAGACCGCACGCCCGCCGTAGGTGAGCGGTACGTTCACGGCCTTTTCGATGCGCAGCTTCCATTCGCCCTTGCTGATGGTGATGAAGCCGTTCTCGTAGATGGCGGCCAGACCGCCCAGCTTGCAGTGCTGCCGGATCAGACGGTTGTTCTCGTCCAGGCTGAACAGGGCGATCCGACAGTCGCAGGCCTTGCGCATGGCCATCACCCGCTCGTCGTCCGCGTTGAGGATCGCGTAGCCCTCGCGACGTACGCTTCGGGGCACCACGCTCTTCACCTGAGCCAGGTCGTCGATGGTATTGATGTCCTTCAGCCCCAAGTGGTCCGCCGCCACGTTGGTGACGATGCCGACATCGCAGTGCTCGAAACCGAGGCCCGCCCGAAGGATGCCGCCCCGCGCGGTCTCCAGCACCGCCATGTCCACCAAGGGGTCCTTGAGCACGAACTGTGCGCTCACCGGACCGGTGCAGTCGCCGGTCATCAGCAGACGGTTCATGATATACACGCCGTCCGTGCAGGTCATGCCCACCTTGTGGCCCACACTGCGCATGATGTGCGCGGTGAGGCGTGTGGTGGTCGTCTTTCCGTTGGTGCCCGTGATGCTGATGATGGGGATGCGGCTGGGCGCGCCCGGTGGGAAGAGCATGTCCACCACGGGTTCGGCCACGTTGCGGCCGATGCCCTCGGTGGGCTCCAGATGCATGCGGAAGCCGGGTGCGGCGTTGACCTCCAGCACCGCGCCGCCGGTCTCGGTGAGCGGCCGGGTGATGTCGTCGGTCATGATGTCGATGCCGCAGATGTCCAGGTCGATGATGCGGCTGATGCGTTCGGCCATGAACACGTTGTAGGGGTGGACGATCTCGGTGACGTCCGTGGCGGTGCCGCCCGTGCTGAGGTTGGCCGTGGCCTTCAGGTACACCACCTCGTCCTTGGGAGGCACACTGTCCGGCGTCATGTCGCGCCGGGCCAGGAGCTTCTCGGTGTGGTCGTCGATGTCGATCCGCGTGAGGACCTTCTCGTGCCCGTAGCCGCGCCGGGGATCGGCGTTCACCGCCTCGACGAGCTGACGGATGCTGCGCGTTCCATCGCCGATGACACAGGCCGGGGTTCGCTTGGCCGCGGCCACGAACTGGTGGTCGATGACAAGGAGCCTGTGGTCCAACCCGGTGATGTAGCGTTCCACGATGACGCTGCGGCTGATCTCCCTGGCCTTGGCCAATGCGGCGATGGCCTCCTCCGTGGTCTTGATGCCGATGGTGGCGCCGCGACCGTGGTTGCCGCCGATGGGTTTGATGACGCAGGGGAACCCGACGATGGGGAGGGCCTCCAGCAGCCCTTCCTCGCTCCGCACCACGCGTCCCTTGGGCACGGGGATCTCGTAGCTCTCCAGCAGCTGCTTGGTCTCCTCCTTGTCACAGGCGATCTCCACACCGATGTTGCTGGTGTGGCTGGTGATGGTGGCCCGGATGCGCTTCTGGTGGACCCCATGGCCCAGCTGCACGAGGCTCTGTCCGTTCAGCCGCAGGTAGGGGATCCCGCGGTTGAGGGCTTCGTGGACGATGCTCGCGGTGCTCGGGCCGAGGCGGCTCTCCTCGCGCAGTTCGCGCATCTTCTGGATGTCGGCCTCCAGGTCGCACGGCTCGCCGCTGATGAGCGCTTCGGCGATGCGCACGGCGGCGCGGGCGGCGAAGAGGCCCACGGGTTCCTCCACGTAGCTGAACACCACATTGTACACCCCGTGCTCACCGGTTCCGCGGGTGCGTCCGAACCCCGTGTCCATGCCGGCCAGGGTCTGGATCTCCAGCGCGATGTGCTCGATCACGTGACCCATCCAGGTGCCGCGCTTCACACGCTCCCAGAAGCCGCCCTCGTGCTCTTCGCTGCAGCGGTGGCTGAACGTGGAGGGCAGCAGCGCGGTGAGGCGCTCGTAGAAGCCCGGGATCTTGTCCGTGGGCTTCTCCTCCAGGTCCTCGATGTCGAGGCGCATCACGATGAGGTGATGTCGTTTGACCGACCAGTAGTTCGGGCCTCGCATGGCCTCGACGCGGAGAATGCGCATGGGTGCTGAATGAGTGAGCGGGGGAAGATAGGCGGCCTCCGTCTGTTCATCAAATCCCGAAGGGTGGTGGTCCGGGAACGGTCGGTCGGCTACTTTCGCGGTGAACCGATGCCGCGCATCGGCCGGGGGCGGGGGAGATCAACCACGAGCATGACACCCAAGGGCAAACTGATCGCGATCGGTGGGAACGAGGACAAGGGCAAGGAGCCGGAAGGCGGCCACCACACCAAGGTCTTCACGCACAACTTCATCGAAGAAGGCATCCTCAGACGCGTGGTCGATGAGATGGGCGGCACATCCGCCCGGATCGCCGTGATCACGAGCGCGAGCAGCATCCCCGAGGAGGTGGGGCACAACTACATCGAGGCCTTCGGCCGGCTCGGCGTGAGCGAGGTCGACGTGCTCGACATCCGCGAACGGTCGCACGTGAAGCCCGAAATGATCAAGCGCCTCGCCAGGGCCGACGGGGTGATGATGAGCGGTGGGAACCAATTGCGGCTCACCACCATCTTCGGCGGCACCGCCTTCCTGCAGTTGATGAAGCGGCGGTATGAGGAGGAGGCCGGTTTCGTGATCGCCGGCACCAGCGCGGGCGCCATGTGCATGAGCAGCACCATGATCTACCAGGGGCACAGCAGCACCGGGCTCATCAAGGGCGGGGTGAAGATGACCACCGGCGCCGCGCTGATCGCTGATGTCATCGTGGACAGCCATTTCGTGGAGCGCGGCCGCTTCAGCCGCCTTACCCAGGCCGTGGCGGCCAATCCCAGTGCCATCGGCATCGGACTGGGCGAGGACACCGGCGTGGTGATCACCGACGCGGACACGTTGGAGACCATCGGCAGCGGGCAGGTGATGATCTTCGACGGCCACGACATCACCTACAGCGACTACGCCGACGTGGAGGAGGGCCAGCCCTTCAGCATCGAGGGCATGAAGGTGCACATCATCAGCAAGGGTCATAGCTACAGCGTGAAACGCCGGCAGTTCACCGCGTTGCGCGTGCCGGTGAAGGGGTGAACCGGGGCCGGACAGCATCCTGGCCCTTGCGGCGCGGATAGCCACGGAAGAGGCGTTGGTCATGAGGCGCTGTGGCAGACCACAAGCTTCGACGGTCGCGGCGTCCATCCCTGTAAGCCCGCGAACCACACCCCCTCGACCGGACGTCCGTCATGAAGCGCTCGCCCTCGGAAGACCTGGCAAGCACGGAAGGACCGATGAGGCCAGTTCTTCGTGATCAGCGCGTGACAGCACCAGTGGCCGCAGGCCGCCATCTTTGCCGCCCATGCATCCCCTCCTCACCCGCTTCCGCACCGTCGCCATCGCCGAAGGGTGGAGCTTCCTCATGCTGCTCTTCGTCGCAATGCCACTGAAGTATCTGTTCGATTGGCCTTGGGCGGTGAAGGTGGTGGGCTGGGCACACGGTCTGCTCTTTGTGTGGTACTGGGTGGCCGCCGTACCGCTGTTCACCAAGCTGAAGTGGGATGTCGAACGCATCCTGGGTCTGGGCGCGGCGAGCGTCCTACCCTTCGGGACCTTCGTGATGGAGCGGAAGTGGTTGAGGTGAGCGGAACGGTCACTTCGCGTGCATCGCAGGAACGTGTCCCTGCGCGCCGAGGCAGTGCCGACATGCCACCCCGGAGCGGTCGTGGTTCCTGAGACAGGCCTGTGGACTGGGGCCTCGCGTATGCTGCATGTCGTGCGGGGCGTTGATCCTAGAAGAACGTATGTATGGCCATACATACGTCTTGCTGGTGGTGAATGGAAGGTCCCGGCCGATGCGGATCGGATGGCGGGTCACAAGGGATTTCTTGGAAAGGCGAAGGATGGGTTATCGACGAAGTATGTATGGCCATACATACTTCGGGTCCCTGGTCAACGAAGCGGTCAGTGCGACCCATCGCAAACTGTGGGTCACCCGTTGGATAAAGTCCCGGTATCAACGAATGTCCTGACCGTCGATGGTGGATGCAAGCGTCGGAAAGAACCGAACTGCGGACAGTTCCGCATAGGTACGGACGTTGAGCCTGGAGGAAGAGTGCTCAGGATCGCCACCAACAGCGGGAGTTCCGCCACACACACCGGACATATGTATGGCCATACATATGTCCGATCAGCGCCACGGACAACGTGGCGACGCCATGGTCAGGTCCGCAACTCGGCGTCCAGCCTGATCGAACTCACGGGGAGCACTGTCGTGAGCAACCCATGGACGGTACAACCGACGCAGGGACGAAGGTGCCGGGTGCTGAACGACAAGCGACCGGATGCTGTGCCGCAGGGACCTCAGACGCATCGATCGGAGGGTGATCCTCGATCAACATATGTATGGCCATACATACAACGGAGCCCGGACTGGTAAGGAGATCGGCCCTGGCGAGACACACCTGACACCAGGCCACTCGGACCAGTCTCATCCCAGCCCCTGAGACCACTTGAGGATATATGTATGGCCATACATATATCAGTGACTGATGGACATCACCCCCCTCCTCCGTTTCCCCGCGTACCTTCACTTCCACAATCCCCACCTTATGTCCAACGACAGAACCAACAGCGTCGTCGGCTTTCTCGCCGGTCTCGCGGCCGGGGCCGCCTTGGGTGTGCTCTTTGCGCCGCGCAGCGGCAAGGATACCCGCGAAGCCCTCGCGGGAGCCGGTCGCAAAGCACGCGATCGCTTCGGCGACACCATGGACGAAGCGCACCAGGCGTGGAGCGAGATGAAGGGCAGGGCCCAGGATACCGCGACCATGACCCGCGAGGACGTCGAGGACTTCCTGCGGTTCCTCTTCGAGGAGGGCCGTGACCTCGCGGACCGGCTGCGGAAGGACGTGACGGCCACCGCGGAAGAGGCCGCTGCCAAAGCGCAACAGACCGCCGACCACATCCGTCATGGCCACTGAGCCGGAGGCGGACGGCGATCCGAAGGCGACCGACCCCGGTGCCTTCCTCCATGGGTTGGTGAACGCGTTGAGCGACTACGCCACCGCCGAGAAGGAGCGGCTCACCTTGAGCGCAACGGTACGGGTTGGCGATGGCCTTGCCCGGCTGGTGCTCGTGGTGGTGGTCCTCTTGGCCGTCAGCGGCGCGGTGCTCATGCTCAGTGTGGCGTGGGCCCTTCTCCTGGCGCGCTGGCTCGATGACCCCGTCCTCGGATTCGCCTTCAGCGCCGCCACCGATGTGGTCCTCGGGCTTGCCTTCTACCTGCTCTGGCGCACGGTGCTGCGCGACCGCATCATCCTGTCCATTGTGAACTCGGCCCATGACCGCTCCTGAACGCTTCACCAGCATCGCCGAAGTGCGTGCCGAGCTCGATCGCCGCACGGCGATGCGCGATGCGCGCCGCGCCGATCTCCGCCAGGAGTGGGCCCGGCTGCAGGATCCAGTGTTCCGCCGCCATCTCCTGGGGGAAGGGGTGCGCCATGCCATCGGTGGCATCCCCTGGCTGAAGGCATTGCGTGGTCTGTTCACGCCCTCCCGCTCCACCGCAGGGCAATTGGTCGGCCTGGCCATGGGGGCGGGACGCAAGACCCCAGCGGGACGGGTGGCCGGCATGGTGGCCGGCCTTGTGCTTCCCCTGCTGGTCGACCGGCTCGCCACCCCGGAGCGCGCCGATCAGGTCGTCGGTGAGCTCCGTCGCAGCTGGGACCGGTTGCGCGACCGCTGGCGCGAACGCCGCGAGCGGCGCCAGGACGAGGTGTGACCGTGGCGCTGCCTTTCTTTGTGCATGGCCCAACGCGACGCCCTGCAGCGGTACGTGCTCACCCTGCTCGCGCTGGTGCTCACCGTGTTGGTGCTCGCCTACGGGCGCGACCTGTTCCTCCTCCTGTTCGTCTCGGCCCTGTTCACCTTCCTCCTGCTTCCGCTCTGCCGGCGCATTGAGCAGGCCGGGCGGCCCCGCTGGGTGGGTGCGCTCGTGGCCACCCTGGCCCTGGTGGCGGTGGTGATGGGCGCCTTCTTCTTCCTGGGTTGGCAGTTCACCCGCTTCGGCGGGGAGCTACCGGCCCTGCAACAGACACTGAACACCAAGGTACAGGCCCTGATGCGCTGGGTGGAGAGCGCCGTGCACATCGACCGGCGCGACCAGATCCAGTGGTTCAACGCCCAGGTCGCCGGCCTGGCCGACACCGGCGGGCAGCTTGTCATGAAGTTCTTCAGCGGTGCCGGCGCCGCCCTCGGCGTCATCGTCCCCATCCCCTTCTTCGTCTTCCTGCTCCTGATGATGAAGGACAAGTTCCGCGAGTTCCTGGCTCATTGGAGCGATGACCGGGACATGGACGCCGTGGCCATCGTACGTCGCATCAGCGCGCTCAGCCGAAGCTACCTGCGCGGTGTCCTGCTCGTGATGCTCATCCTGGGCACGCTCAACAGCATCGGCTTTCTGGTGCTCGACCTGCCCTACGCCGTGGTCCTTGGCTTCCTGCTCGCCCTGCTCAACCTCATCCCCTACATCGGCGTGCTGCTCGGCAGCCTGCTGCCCATCCTGGTCGCGCTCATCACCAAGGACTCCATCGGCTACGCCATCGGCGCGCTGGCCGTCTGCCTCATCACCCAGTTCCTGGACAACAACTTCATCACCCCCAAGGTGGTGGGTGGCAGCGTGAGCCTCAATCCGCTGGCGAGCATGCTCGCCCTCATCGCTGCGGGCATGCTCTGGGGCGTGGTGGGCATGGTGGTGGCCATCCCCCTGGCCGGCATGATCAAGCTGGTCTGTGATTCGGTGCCCGGCCTTCGGCCCTACGGCTATCTCCTTGGGGAGGAGCGCACCTACGAAGAGGGCGACACGGGGACGGCCTGAGCCGGTCCTCCGGTCAACGCGCCGGATGCACCCCCAGGTCGCGGTATTCAAGCATCAACGCGCTTTCGTTGCCGAAGCCGTTCTCGATGCCCATGCGGCGCATGCGGAAACCCATGTGCAGCGGAGAGGTCGCCACCAGGTCGAACCGATCGGGGAATCCCATGCCCTCCTCCTTCAGGCAGGTGAGGTAGTACATGGTCACATCGAAGCCCAGGAAGGCATACGGCCCCGCGTCCGTGCCGTGCTCCACCCTGAACCGCTCCGTGAACGCACGCACCGCAGGGGCGTCCCGGTCGATGTGCGTGGCGGCGGGCACGTGCAGGTCCAGTTTGTTCAGGTCGCCGGGCTCCAGCACGTCCATGCTGCTCCAGGCCGGCATGCCGAACACCGCGATGCGGTACTTCCCCACCAGCGGGGTGAGGCGCGTGACCAGCGAGCTCACGAACTCCACGTCCTCGCTGGGCACCAGCAGCACGTTCAGCCGGGCGAGGTCCAGCTTCCCGGTCAGGTCGCCGAGGTCCCGCTTGCCGGGTCGGGCCACCAGCGCACTGTCCCGCAGCCGGTCCGTGCGCTCGGCGAGCGCCGCCTGCACGGCCCGGAGCAATTGGTCCTGGAGCTCCTTCTCCGCCGGCAGGTCGGGCCGCAGCAGGATCAGGTTCTCCCGGGCGTGCTTCGTGCCCGCATACCGCCCCATGTGCTGCACCAGGTCCGGGCGGCCGCTGATCACCTTGCTCACCTGCGGATGGCCCAGGATCACCTTGTTGCTCTGCGGCACCGGGCACACGATGTGCGCATCGCGCACCACGGCCGCCAGCTGATCGATCGCGCCGCGGTGGAACGGACCGATGAACAGGTCCATGGTCCGCATCTCCCCCTTGCGCAACACCGGCCCCCACGTGGTGGCGTCCTCCCCCACGTCGTGGAGATGCACGTCCAGCTGCATGCCCGTGCGGGCCATGGAGTCGATCGCCATGCGCGCCCCGGCGAGGAACTGTCCGGCGATGTCGGTGACGGTGTACAGCCCCTGCTGGTCCGGGTCGGCGCTGTGCACACTGTCATTGCGGTCCAGGCAGAGAGGCAGCAGCAGGCCCACCTGGTAGCGGATCGGCCTGCGCACGGTATCCAGCACGGGCTCCGGCTCGGGCGGCGCGGGGATGCGCAGGTAGGTGCCCACCTTCAGGCCCTCCGCCAGGCCGCCGTTGGCCTCCTTCAGCGCCTCGATGGTGACCCCGTACCGCTTGCCCAGGCTGAAGAGCGTCTCCCCCGCAAGCACCAGGTGCGACCGGCTGTTGTCCGCGCGTGCCGGCTCGGCCGCGATCACGGGCACCTCCTTGGAGGTCGCCGGCGGGATCACCAGTTCCATGCCCGCCTTCAGCCCGCCCACCAGCTCGGGGTTGCGCTCGATCAGGGCCGTCTGCTCCACCCCGTACCGCTGTGCGATGCCGAACAGCGTTTCCTTCTTCGCCACCGTGTGCACCAGCTCGCCGGTGGCCCGGAACTTCGGTGCGCTGCGCAGTTCCTTGCGGTCCACCGCGTCCTGCGGGATCAGCAGCACCTGCCCGATGCTGAGGCCCTGCGCCGCCGCCGGGTTGGCCGCCGTGAGGTCGGCCACCGGCACCGCATAGTGCCGGCTGATCCCGTACAGGGTCTGACCGGCCACCACCGTGTGCACCACGTAGCGCTTCCCGTCCACCACACGCACCTCCTGCGCCAGCAGGGCAGGCGTCAGGAGCAGGACCAGGAGCAGGGCCAGCGGACGCATCATTCCCATTCGATGGTGGCGGGGGGCTTGCTGCTGATGTCGTACACCACGCGGTTCACGCCGTTCACCCGGTTGATGATGGCGTTCGAGATCCGTGCCAGGAAGGCGTGCGGCAGATCGCACCAGTCCGCCGTCATCCCGTCGGTGCTGGTCACCGCCCGCAGGGCCACGGCGTTCTCGTAGGTGCGCTCGTCGCCCATCACGCCCACGCTGCGCACCGGCAGCAGGATGGCGCCGGCCTGCCACACCTGGTCGTAGAGCCCTTCGTCGCGCAGGCCCTGCACCCAGATGGCGTCCACCTCCTGCAGCAGCGCCACCTTCTCGGCGGTGACCTCGCCCAGGATGCGGATGCCCAGCCCCGGGCCCGGGAAGGGATGGCGGCCCAGCAGGCGCGCATCGAGCCCCAGCTCCCGGCCCACACGCCGCACCTCGTCCTTGAAGATCAGGCGCAGCGGCTCCACCACCTGCATCTTCATCCGCTCGGGAAGCCCGCCCACGTTGTGGTGGCTCTTGATGGTGACGCTCGGCCCGTTCACGCTCACGCTCTCGATCACATCCGGGTAGATGGTGCCCTGACCCAGCCACTTCACGTCCTGGATGCGGTGGGCTTCGGTGTCGAAGACCTCGATGAAGGTGCGGCCGATGGCCTTGCGCTTCGCCTCCGGCTCCTCCAGCCCACGCAGGGCGGCGTAGAACCGGTCCCGCGCATCCACGCCGGTGATGTTGAGGCCCAGGTGCCGGTAATCCTCCAGCACCTGCGCGAACTCGTTCTTGCGCAGCAGGCCGTTGTCCACGAAGATGCAGTGCAACCGGTCGCCGATGGCCCGCTGCAGCAGCACCGCCGCCACCGTGCTGTCCACCCCGCCGCTCAGGGCCATCACCACCTGGTCCGTGCCCAGCTGCTCGCGCAGCCGGTCCACCGTGGTGGACACGAAGGCGTGCGGGGTCCAGTCGCCGGCGCAGCCGCACACGCCGTGCACGAAGTTGCGCAGCAGCTGCAGGCCCTCGGTGGTGTGGTACACCTCCGGGTGGAACTGCACCGCGAAGGTGGGCTCGTCCTTCAGCCGGTAGGCGGCCACCGGCACGGCATGGGTGCTGGCCATCACCTGCATGCGCCCCTCCGCCCCCGTGATGCTGTCGCCGTGGCTCATCCACACCTGGCTGCCGGGGTGAATGCCGTCGAAGAGCGGCGCGCTGATGTGGATGTTGTCCAGATGGGCGCGGCCGTATTCGCGCACGGTGCTGCGCACCACGGGCGCCCCTTCGCGCCGGGCCAGCAGCTGGGCCCCGTAGCACACGGCCAGCACCGGCACCCGGCCCTGGAAGCCGCGGATGTCGGTGTCGGGCGCGTTGGGGTCGTGCACGCTGAAGGGGCTGCCGCTGAGGATGACGCCCTTGATCGAGGCATCCCCCGCCAGCGAGGCCGCCTTGGTGAAGGGGTGGATCTCGCAGTACACGTTGAGCTCGCGCACGCGCCGGGCGATCAGCTGGGTGTACTGGCTGCCGTGGTCGAGGATGAGGATGGTGTCGGGCACGCAGGGGGGCACGCGCTGAGGGCGCTGTGGCAGGGCGGCAAAGGTATCCCTCCGACCCGCCCCCCGATCGTGGATGGATCGTGGATAACTGATGGCGCAAGGGGTTGACCCGCAGGCTTTTCCCCGCGTCTTGCCGGTGGATGCGCACCATTCGCGGACCGGCCGTACCTTCACGGGACCGACCGCTCCCCATTCTTCACGATCGCCTAACGATCGGAGGTTCAAGGGGTGCGATCTTTGCGGCCGCGATGGAACGCCACCGCCCTGCCCTCCGGACCTTTACGGTCCTGGTGCTCGCCTTGGGGCTTGCGATGCCACGCGTCCTGGCCCAGGCGGTGCAGTTCAACACCACGGCCATCACCTGCCTGGAGAACGCGCCGATCCAGACCTTCAATCTCAGTTGGGGCATCGGCTGGCCGGCACTTCAGCAGATCGTCATCGGCGTTTCAGTGAATCCAGGTACCGTTTACGGTGGGGCCCCGAACGATTACATCACCAACCCGGCGGAGTTCGCATCCACCATCACACTCACCCCTGCCGGAGGGTCGACGATGACCTCCATCGCCACATCGCTGCGCGTGCAACCGAGCAACGACGGCCTGATCGATGGCAACAACATCATCACCTTCACCATCCTGTCGGTGCCGGCGGGCTTCAGCATCGGGCTGAACGCCGTGGCCACCTTGACGATCGTGGACATCAACGCGCCCACGACGGTGTTCAACCAGGGGGACATCGTGATCGTGGGGGTGAACGCCAACAACGGGACGTGCTCCGGCATCACGGGCCAGGACGAGGTCAGCTTCTTCTCCTTCCTCGACATCACGCCCAACACCACGATCGACCTCACGGATTGCGGGTATGAGTACACCAATGCGGGGCAATGGGGAGATAGCGAAGGGGCTGTGCGGATGACCCGAACGGGCCCGACGATCCCAGCAGGTACCGTGATCACCTTTCGGTTCAGCAACACGGCAGGCACGACGAACGTGCAGAGCGCAGCACCTGATGGCTTCTGGTCCTGCTCCCCCTACGCTTCCCCGTTCTATGGAGCACCGAACCAGGTCTTCTCCAATGCGCTGAATCTCAATGTGAACGGGGACCAGCTCTTCTTCATGCAGTTCCCCGGTCCCATGGCCGGCGCCTGGACCAATCCTGCTGGAGGGGCCAATGCCACCTACAACGGCACGGTGCTGTACGGATACAGCACCACGGGCAGCTGGCTGAGCTTCCAGAACAGCACCCAGCGGTCGGGGCTACCCCCGGGCATGCCCTGCTTCAGCATGGGGCCCTCGTCCACCACGGACTGGAGCAAGTACACGGGTCCGCAGACCATCACCACCCAGCGCGGCTGGTTGATCCGGATCGACGACCCGGTGAACTGGACCTCGTACACCAGCTGCGCCAACTACGCTGCGGGCCTGCCCAACTACGTGTCGGCCCCGGTGCTGCCCATCACCCCGGGCGGCTTCATCCCGGGCCTGTGGACCGGCGCGAAGACCAACGACTGGTTCGACTGCCGCAACTGGGACGATGCCACCGTGCCCGTGGCCACCACCAACGTGTTGATCGACCAGACCAGCTTGCAGAGCTGCGTGGTGACCGGAGGCGGCACGGCGGTGTGCGACGACCTCACGGTGCGCACCGACGGGATCAGCCGCTTCCTGCAGGTGAACGGGGCCAGCACCCTGAACGCGGGCGGCACCGTGGTGGTGCAACGCACGGCCGGCGCGGGCCTGATGGGCATCGACATCGTGGGCGGCAGCACCTTCCAATGCGCCGAGCTGAGCGTGAACGGGGTCAACCTCGCCACACCTGACGCGCGCTTCATGAGCAACGCCACCACCAACACGGTGACCGTGCTGAGCGATGTGAACATCATGCCCGGCGGCCTGCTCGACCTGAGCAACGGCGTGGTGGGCAGCCTGATGAACGTGGGCGGCGACTGGAACAACACCGCCGCCGAGACCAACTTCGACGAGCTCGGCAGCACGGTGGTGATGAACGCCACCGGCAACCAGGGCATCCTGCCGGCGGGCTTCACCGAGATCTTCAGCACCCTGCGCATCAACAAGCCCAGCGGCGATATCCTGCTGGGCGATCCGGTGCGGGTGAACACGAACCTGGACCTGCTGCAGGGCCGCATCTTCAGCGCGCCCGGCCTCACGCTGGGGCCCATCGCGACGGCCACCAACGCCAGCGACCTCAGCTTCGTGCACGGCCCGCTCCAGAAGATCGGCCTCACCGACCTCACCTACCCGGTGGGCAAGGGCAACAGCCACCGCCCCGCCCGCCTGCAGGGCCTCACCGGCACGGCCACCGATGCCTTCACCGTGGAGTACTTCGCCGCCGACCCGCAGGGGACCTTCGGCAATGCGCTGGACGTGACCCTCGACCACATCAGCAGCTGCGAGTACTGGACGATCGACCGCACGGCGGGTAGCCCGAACGCCACCGTGGTGCTGAGCTGGGACACGCCGGAGAGCTGCGGCGTCACCGCCCTGCCCGACCTGCGGGTGGCGCGCTGGGATGGCGCCCTCTGGCTCGACCGCGGCAACGGCGCCACCACCGGGAACACGATCACCGGCACGGTGGCCACCGCCGTGCAGCAGACGGCCTTCAGCCCCTGGACCCTGGCCTCGGTGAGCGCACTGAACCCCCTGCCGGTGGAGCTGCTCCATTTCACCGCCCGGCCCGATGGCGATCGCGTGCGCCTCGACTGGGCCACGGCCACCGAACGCAACAACGCCTTCTTCACCGTGGAGCGCAGCGCGGACAACCACACCTTCGGCGCGGTGATCGAAGTGGACGGTGCCGGTGACAGCCAACAGCAACTGGACTACTCGGCCTACGACAACGCCCCGCTCCCCGGCCTGAGCTATTACCGCCTGCGGCAAACGGACCATGACGGCAGCTCCACCGTGAGCGCGTCGGTGGCCGTGCAGTTCGCGGACCAGGTCGCGCGACCCGTGCTCTACACCAGCGACGGTGAACTGTGGCTGAGGTACAGCATCGCGGCCGGTACCTGGGTGGACGTGTTGGACGCCAGTGGTCGCGTGGTGCGGAGCTTCCGGACGACCGATGCGGCGGTGATGCGGCTGCCCGTGACCGACCTGCGACCCGGGGCCTACCTCCTGCGCATCGACGGCGGGGCCGAGGTGCTACGCTTCCTGCGGTGAGCGCGGTGGCAGCACGAACACGGAGAAGTGCTTCTCCAACGGGTCCAGCTCGTTCAACAGGCGATCGATCATCGACAGGCCGTGGTCGGCGAGCAGGCTGAGGAAGCCCTCGCGCCGCTCCTGCAGCACGCCGCCGGGGAAGACCGCTTCGCGGATCGCCTGGTAACGCCGAAGCACCACCTCGTTGCGATGCTTCGCCGTGCGCAGCAGCCGCTGTTCCATGCGCTCGAGGCCATGCAGGGCGCGCTGCTCAGCGCTGGCCGCCGACCGCACGAAGCTGGGTCCCGCTGCCGCGTTGCGTTCGGCGAGGCCACGGAACAAGGCCTGAAGGGCCGCGCGTTCCGCATCGAGACGCGTGGCGAACGGGGCATCGCGTTCGGCCAGGCGCCGTTCCACTCCATGCCGCTCGGCGAACAGGTCGTCCACCGCGAGGCCCAGGGCGGCGAGCTGGGCGGCCTGCCCCTCTTCGATGAACACGGCCGAGGTGCGCAGCGTGGTCACCGGCATGGGCAACTGCACCGCTTGGAAGGCCCACCGCAGCTGCATCCAGTACGCCAGCTCGCCACCTCCGCCCACGACCGCCACGTTGGGCAGCACCGTCTCCTGATAGAGCGGGCGCATCAGCACGTTCGGCGAGAAGTCCTCCGGCCGCTCCTCCAGCGCCTCCAAGGCCTCATCCATGGTCCAGCGCGGGCCACCGTCCAGCACCTGCACGTGATCCCCGTCCGGCGCGATGCGCGCGCGCGATCCCGGTGCCAGGTGGAACAGGTTGATCGGCCGCACATGGGCCTGGGCGCTGTAGCCCTCCGGGAATTGCTGTTCGGCGTAGGCCGCGGTGCGGGCGATCATGCCGTTCAGCAACTCCTCGCGCATCACCGGGGCGAACAGCGCCTTCAAGGCGGGATCGTCACCGTCCAGCACCACCAGGCCCAGGTGTCCGAAGAGAGCGTTCATCAGCCGTCGGGTGGCGTCGGCCAGGCTGCGGCCGTCGACATAGGCTTCGCGGAGCAGGGTGCGCAGGTCCTCGGCCTGCGGTCCCAGCAGCGCTTCCACCTGCCGCAGCACCGGCCCGATCCCGGCCAGGGTCATGCGCCCCACCGGCCCGGTCGCCGTTGTGCTCCACCGCACGGTGCCGCCGCGCAGCACCACATGGTCCACCTCGGCCCGATCGTGGTCCTCGCTGGCCATCCAGAACACGGGCACCACCGGATGCGCTTCCGAGGAGAGGTCGCGCGCCAGCCGCACCGCGTTCAACACCTTGAACAGCACGAAGGCCGGGCCGCCGAAGAGGCAGAGCTGGTGGCCCGTGGTGACGGTGAAGGTGCCCGGGCGCGCCAGCCGGTCGAGGTTGGCCTGCACGGCCTCGGTGCGGGGAAGGTCGCCGTACTGCCGGCGCAGCGCCTCGGTCAGGGCCAGCCGATGGGCGGCGGGGAAGCTTCGCGCCTGTAGCGCTTCCTGCATCCCTGAGGCATGGAACCCGTGCTGCCGGAACGGCTGGATGGGCGGCGCATCCTCCAGCAGGTCGAGCACCATCCGGCTGAACTGGCCGGTGGCCGCGTAGGGCAGGGCAAAGCGCCGCATGGGCGGCAAAGGTAGCCGGGGCCGCGCCGGACAAGATCCCACGACCGGCGGCCATCCGGTGCGCGCCGCATCCTCGATCCGGGTACTTTTCCGGCATGATGACCCGCTCTCTTCGCGTCCTGTTCGTGGCGCTGCACGCCTTCGCCCTTGCCCCCGCTTTCGCCCAGGAGGACACCCTGCGCGTGCAGACCCTCACCTACGACAGCATCACCACCCGGCGGGGCTGGTGGGTGTTCCCGGACGACTCGCACACCTACCGCAAGGTGCTGATGCACCACACCCTGAAGTGCGATGCGCAGACCACCCAGGACCAATACGCCTGCGGCGAGTGGGACTACCTCACCTACAACTTCATCCACGAGCATACCGGCGTGCTGGACAGCAATGCGCTGCAACATCCCTGGTTCAAGGTGGGCGCGGCCAGCCCGAACAGCGTGGAGCGGGCCCCGGTGCCGAGCTATGACATCCGGCAGTTGCTCGCGCCGCGCCGCACGGTGACGGCCACCCTCTCGGAGTCCACGCACCCCGTGGGCAGCGGTGGCGCCTGGGATGGCGGCCTGCTGCAGGCCGTGCAGGGCACCAGCCGGACACAAGCCCTCTATCTGGCCTCCGAGCTTTCCGCGGCGGGTGTGCAACCCGGGCCCATCGAGCAGCTGCGCTTCACCACGGACGCGCAGGGCAACGGGGCTTTCGGCCGCTTCACCATCCGCATGAAGCACAGCACCGCCACCACCTTGGGCTCCGTGTTCGACGAGGCGGGCCTGACGACCGTGCACGAGGTGGCGCCGGCCACCCTGGGCACCGCCGCCGGTGAACAGGTGTTCGTCCTGCAACCGCCCTTCACCTGGGACGGCAGCTCGAACGTCCTCGTGGACATGGCCGCGGCGCGCAGCGTGGGCCTGTCGGCCCCGCAAGTGGTGGGCACGGCGATGCCGGACATGGCCGTGCAGGCCGTGGGCCGCGATGGCCACCTGCTGCTGAAGGACGACCTTATCGGCGTGGACCCCACCCCCATCGCCAACGCAGGACCCGCGATCACCATCATGTTCCGGGTGTGGGGCGATGCCAGCATCCCGGTGAACACCACGGCCTTCGAGGCGGTGGACGGCCAGGGGCGGCGTGTGCTCAACGTGCATCTGCCCTGGAGCGATGGCCGCGTGTACTGGGATGCCGGGCAGGACGGCACCGGCTACGACCGCATCGACAAGGCGGCCACCACGCCCAACGTGGAGGGCCAATGGAATCACTGGGCCTTCGTGAAGAACGCCTCCACCGGCAGCATGAAGATCTACCTGAACGGCACGCTGTGGCACAGCGGCACGGGCAAGACCCGCCCCATCTCCGGCATCAGCCGCCTGCGCTTCGCGAGCGGCGCGAACGGTGAACACCCCTACCCTGGCGCGATGGACGAGATCAACGTGTTCAACACCGAGGTGAACGCCACCACCATCGGCGCCTGGGCGAACCGAGCCGTGGACGCCACGCACCCCAACGCCGCCGACCTGCTCTACAGCTTCCACTGCGACGAGCTGCCGGGGGAGCACATGCTGGTGAACGCCGCCGACCCCGCGCACAACGCCTGGCCCTTGGGCACCCCGCGCCGGGCCTACCGCGATGCGCCCGAGCTGCACCACACCGCACAGCCCATCGCCACCCGCGCCGACCTCACCTTCGTGCAGGGCAGCTACACCACCGTCATCGATACGGTGCTGCTGGAGCGCCCCGAGCCGCGCGAACTGCTCACGCAGGAGTACTTCCAGGTGAACGGCAACGCCGCGGTGCCGCTGGATACGGTGTTCAGCTGGCTCGGCGGCCACACCCGCACCTACGCACCCGACGGCGCGGTGCTCGATTCGGCCCTGGTGCAGTCCACCCTCGACCTGAACGACACGCTGGACTACTACGGGGTCCCGTTCGAGGTGGTGAACGACTGGGAGATCGGGCGCTACATCACGCCGTACGGCATCGGGCTGTCGCTGGGGCCCCAGGGCTTCCGCTGGACCTTCGACGTCACCGACTACCAATGGCTGCTGCACGACAGCGTGGAGCTGAGCGCCGGCAACCAGCAGGAGCTGATCGACCTGGAGTTCGAGCTCATCGAAGGCACCCCGCCGCGCACCGTGGTGGCCCACCAGCGCCCCTGGGGCGGCCTCACCAGCCGCAGCTACGCCGACCTCAGCAACGACGTGGCCCTGCCGCCGGTGACCGTGCAGCTGAGCCCCGCCGCCAGCCAGTGGAGCCTGCGCACCCGCCTCACCGGCCACGGCCACAACAGCAACAACGGCCAGTACCCCCACTGCTGCGAGTGGAAGGACAACACGCACTACCTCTACCTCAACGGCGCCGAGCAGGACGCCTGGCACATCTGGCAGACGAACGATTGCGCGCTGAACCCCGTGTACCCGCAGGGCGGCACCTGGCTCGGCAGCCGCGAGGGCTGGTGCCCGGGCGACCTGGTGAAGGACCATGAGGTGCAGCTGCCCGGCCTGTCGCCCGGCGGCACCGCCACGCTGGACTACCGCATCACCCCGGTGCCCGCCAACAACCAGGGCATGGGCGGCGGCAACTACGTGATCAACATGGACCTGCTGGAGTTCGGCGCGGCCGCCCATGCGCTCGATGCCGAGATCGTGGAGGTGCAGCGCCCCAGCACCACGGACATGCACCGGCGCAACAACCCGCTGTGCCACGACCCGCTGGTGGTGCTGCGCAACGCGGGTGCCCAGGACCTCACCAGCGTCACCTTCACCTACGGCGTGGAGGGCGGGACCCCGATGAGTTGGAACTGGACCGGCCTGCTGAAGCACATGGAGCGCACCGAAGTGGTGCTGCCGGTGGATGGCGCAGGCTTCTGGGTGGGCACCGATCCGTCGGTCTTCACCGTGAGCGTGAGCGCGCCCAACGGCGGGGCCGATGCCAACCCGGTGAACGACAGCTACCGCACCGCCTTCGAACTGCCGGCCGTGTATCCGGAGACCATCGTGGTGAACTACAAGACCAACAACTTCCCCGGCGAGAACAGCCTCAGCATCCGCGATGTGTACGGCAGCATCGTCTTCGAACGCACGAACCACGCGGCCAACACCATCTATAACGACACCCTCACGCTGTTCGCCGGCTGCTACACCGTGGAGTTCCTCGACACCGGCAACGACGGCCTCAGCTACTGGGCCGATCCGGGTGCCGGCAACGGCTACTTCCGCCTGCGCCGCACCACGGGCAGCATCCTCAAGAGCTTCGACCCCGAGTTCGGCCGCAGCATCAAGTGGTCGTTCACCAGCGGTGCGCTGGTCGGTGTGGAGGAGCTGGTGCCCGCCGCCGCGCTGGAGGCCTGGCCCAACCCCACCAACGGCCTGCTGACCATGGGCGTGGAGGGGATCCTGGGCGATGCGCTGGTGGAGGTGCTGGACATGCGCGGGGCCGTGGTGATGCGGCAGCAGCGTGCGCTGCACGGTGGCGACCGCCTCTCGCTGGATCTGTCCGGCATGGCCGACGGCCTCTACGAGGTGCACGTCACCGGTCCCGATCGCCGGGCCCAGGCGCGCGTGGTGAAGCAGTGATCAGCACTTGCCCGGTCCCCGCGGGGCCAGGTGCACATCGAGGAACTCGGCCCCGCTGATGCCGGCCTGGCCCAGGAGCCTGCGCAGGTAGGTGATGACGTCGGCCCGTTCGGCCAGCGATGCATCTTCGAGGTGGAAGACCAGCACGCCCGCCCACAGGCAGGTGTACTCGATGCCCACACCCTTCTCACGCCCCACCAGCGCGGCGAGCTTCGCGGCCGCATCGGCCTGCAGGCCGGGCACCTTCACCACGGCGAGCACATCCACCCCCTGTGCTTCGGCGTGCGCCCGCAGAGGCAGGATGGCGGAGAGGAACAAGGCGAGGACAGGAAGGAGGAGCGAACGCAGCATGACCGTGCTTTTTCGCCAATTTCGGCACGCTCCCTCCGTCCGAACATGACCACGGACAGCCGGCACGCCCCACCGAACGAACCCCTTCCGCCATGCCCATCCGGATGACCCCCGACGACCCGCAGCCGCGGCGCAGCTCCCCCACCCCTCCCCGCCGCGGTGGCGGCGGTGGCGGCGGCATGGGCTCCCTGCTGCCCCTGCTCATCGGCCTGCTGATGAAGAACCCCAAGCTGATGCTGGTGGTGCTGATCGGCTTCGGGCTGTTCTACTTCCTGGGCGGCATGAAGGGCTGTGCGGGCGGCGGTGGCGGCGACATGATCGGCCAGCTCGCCTCCTTCGCCACGGGCGCCAACTTCGATCCCAAGCTCTACGACCAGGCCGAGGTGTACGAACCCCTGGCCGACAACGTGAAGAACCCGCTGCCCGAGCGGGTGACCTTGGAGAAGTTCTGTCCGCCGCGCCTCAACCAGGGCCAGCAGGGCAGCTGCGTGGCCTGGGCCAGTGCCTACGCCGCGCGCACCATCGTGCAGGCCAAGGCCAGCGGCACCACGCCCACCACCGCCGAGGCCTTCAGCCCCAGCTACCTCTACAACCAGATCAAGATCGAGAACAGCGACTGCCAGGGCAGCTACATCTACCGCGCCATGGAGAACATGCTGGACGGTGGCGTGCTGCCCTTCAGCCGCTTCGCCTACACCGACCAGACCTGCAGCAAACAGCCCAACGACCAGGAGCGCCAGCAGGCCCGGCAGTACCGCATCAAGGGCTTTCAGCGCCTCACCCTCGGCGCCGACGAACAGCGCACCGACATGCTCGCCATGAAGCAGCACCTCGCGCAGGGCTCGCCCATCGTCATCGGCATGATGGTCGGCGGCAGCTTCATGCAGGAAATGGAAGGCCAGGAGGCCTGGCTGCCCACCGAGCGCGACTACGCCCAGGCCGGATTCGGCGGTCATGCCATGTGCGTGGTGGGCTACGACGACTACACGTTCGGCGACACCGGCGGCTTCCTGATCATGAACAGCTGGGGCCCCGAGTGGGGGCGCAACGGCATGGCCTGGGTGCCCTACCCCGTGTTCGACCACTTCGGCAAGGAGGCCTACGCCGTGTACCCGCAGGGTGAAGGCGTGGATGTGAAGCCCTCCAGCTTCGATGTGCGCTTCGGCTTCGTGAACAATGCCGACAAGGCCAACATCCCGCTGCGCAGCACCGGCGGCAATGTGTTCCGCACGGTGAGCCCCATCGCCAAGGGCACCCGCTTCAAGGTGGAGGTGACCAACAACACCGAGTGCTACACCTACCTCTTCGGCGAGGAGACCGACGGCAGCACCTACGTCCTCTTCCCGTACACCGAGAAGCACTCCCCGTACTGCGGCATCACCGGCACGCGGCTCTTCCCCAGCGACCACAGCCTGGAGGCCGATGCGGTGGGCACCGTGGACGTGATGGCCGTGGTGGTATACAACCAGCCCATCGACTACCGCAAGCTGAACGACCAGCTGAAGGCCAGCACAGCCCAGGGGCTGGCGGCGAAGCTGCAGGAGGTGCTGGGGAGCGAGCTGAGCACGAGCGTGCGCTTCACCGACGGGGAGACCATCGGCGCCACCGGTCCGGCGGACCGGAACGCGGTGGCCGTGGTGCTGGAGCTGGAGAAGCGCTGAGCCCGTTCTTCCGCGTCGCGCGGCCGATCGGTAACAAAGGTTGACCGCGACTTTTCCCCTGCGCGCGACGGGATGGAGGAACTTGGCCCCACGGTCTCGAACGCCGTTCCGCCATGCTGCGCCACACCCTTCTCCTCGTCGCTGTTCTGTTCACCCTTCCCGCCTGGACGCAGCAGGCCTGGCGACCCGGCGAAGTGTTGGTGCGCCTCGCCCGTGGTCACGCGATGGCCGATGTGGAACGCGCGCTCAGGCCGCAGCTTCCCGCAGGGCTCGAGCTGAGGTCGGCGGAGCCCCTGGGCGAACGGTCGCGTTACCACCGCGTGGTGGTGCAGGGCGGTGGCCTCAGTGAGCACGAGCTTGCGGCCCTCGTCGCCGGGCTGCCCGGCGTGGAGGCCGTATCGCTCAACCACCTGGTGCAGCGTCGCGCCCAGCCCAACGACCCGCAGTACGGCAGCCAGTGGCACCTGGCCGACATGAACGTGGAGCCCGTTTGGAACAGCACCACCGGCGGCGCCATGGCCAACGGGCAACGCATCGCCGTGGGCATCATCGACAGCGGTGTGGACGGTACCCATCCCGATCTGTTGGACAACATGGCCGTGGATGTACCGGCCAGCGATGAACATGGCACCCAGGTCGCCGGTGTGGTGGGCGCCGTGGGCAACAACAACATCGGGGTCAGCGGCGTGAACTGGGACGTGGACCTGGTGAGCACCGCGACCGTGAACGACCTGAGCGATGCCTTCACCCAGTTCCAGTTCTGCCTCAACCAGCGCACCCTGTTCAACCAAAGCAACGGAGCACAAGGACGCCTCCTTGTCGCGCTCACCATCTCGTGGGGCATTCCTGGTGTGGACTGCGGGTTCGGCGAACCGCTGTTCGATGACCTCGGCGCAGCGGGCATCCTGGTGGTGACCGCCGGCCCCAACGACCCCACCGATATCGATGTGGTGGACGACTACCCGGCCACCTGTCCGAACGCCAACAACATCGTGGTGACGAGCTATGGTCAGGCGAACGAGATCCCGTTCGGCTTCGGCGACCAGACCGTGCAATTCCTGGCGCCCGGCGTCGACATCCTCACCACCACCCTGGGCGGCGGCACGGCGGTGGTGAGCGGCAACTCCTTCGCCATCCCGAACACGGCCGGGGCCATCGCGCTGCTCTACAGCAGCCCATGCATCGCCTTCGCCGATCAGGTGATGAGCAGCCCGCTGAACGCCTCGATCGCCGTGATGAACGCCCTGATCAACACCGTGACACCGGTACCGGGCGCGGCCAGCAAGTGCATCACCGGCGGCAAGCTGAACGTGCACCAGGCGTACCAGTTGCTCACCGGCGGCTGCGTGCCCAACTGCACCGACCACACCATCACCTTCTCACCGGATGCGGGCAGTGTGGCGCAGGCCGCGCTGATCGACGGGCTCGGTACCACCCTGGCGTCCGGAACGGGCAACGTGCTCGATGCCTGCCTCGACGACGGCTGTTTCACGGCCACCTACCTCGATGGCAGCGGCGATCCCCTCAGCGGCACGTATGTGGTGGAAGAGACCGGCGGCAATGTGATCGCGTCCGGCAGTTCGCCGGACGGTGTTGTTCCGTTCACCCTTGGCACAGTGATCCCCGGTTGCACGAACCCCTCGGCGGCCAACCATACGCCCGGCGCCAATTGCGACGACGGCAGCTGCTGCACGGAGAACTTCATGCACCTGTACATCTTTCCCGAGGATCCAGGGGCCACCGGTTCGGTCGAGGTCACGATCGTGGTCGGTGGTGTTGTCCTGCACGATGGGCCCTTGTCCATCGCCTTCGATGCGGATCTCCAGCAGTCGCTGGCACAGGCGGTCTTCTGCACCGCATCCGGTTGCGCATCGATCACCGTCGGCAGCAGCGATGTGCCGCTCTTCGAGGACGCGGCCGTGGAGGTCATCGGTCCCGGGGTGGCCGACTTCCTGACCTTCACCACCGCCGACGGTTTTCAGGGTGCGATCGGCCAACTGGTGGAGGTCTGCGACGGACTGGACAATGACTGTGACGGACTTGTGGACGAGGACTTCATCTGGTACGTGGACAACGACCTGGACAGCTGGGGCGATGCCGGCACGGGCCAGGTCTTCTGCACGCCGCCCAGCGGCAACTTCGCCCAGCAGGCCGGCGACTGCGACGATACCAACGCCGACATCAGTCCGAACGCGGCTGACCTCTGCCTGAACGGCGATGGCATCGACAACAACTGCAATGGCCAAGTGGATGAGAACGGCGCGGGCTTCTGGTTCTTCGATGCCGATGGGGACGGCTACGGCGTTGAGGATAGCGGCGTGCTGTCCTGCGAGCAACCGCCGAACACCGTGCTGCTCACCGGCGATTGCGACGATGCCGATGCGGCGATCAACCCCGACGCGGTGGAGCTCTGCGATGGCATTGACAACGACTGCAACGGGCAGGTGGACGAGGACTTCTTCTGGTACGCCGATGTGGACGGGGATGGCTTCGGCGATGTGGCCACCGAGCAGTTCAGCTGCACACCGGTCCCCGGCATGATCAACACCCCGGGCGATTGCAACGACAACGACCCGGGCCTCACCGTGGTCAATGCGCCGTGCGATGATGGCGACCCGGGCACCACGAACGATGTGGTCACGGTGAACTGCACCTGTCAGGGCAGCACCTCCGGCTTCTGTCCGCCCGGCGAGATCGAAGACTGCAACGGCAACTGCGCACCGGCGGAATGGGTGGGCGATGGCACCTGCGACGATGGCAGCTTCGAGTGGGAGGGCAACCTCATCTTCTTCAACTGCGCGGCGTTCAACAACGATGGGAGCGACTGCGGCAGCGGCTGCATACCGGAACTCTGCGATGGGGTGGACAACGATTGCGACGGCCAGGTGGACGAGGACTTCATCTGGTATCCGGATGCCGATGGCGACGGCTGGGGCGCCAATGTGGCCGGGCAGCTCTCCTGCACCCCGGTGGCCGGTTCGGTGACTCAGACCGGGGACTGCGACGATGCCAGCGATGCCATCTTCCCGGGTGCCAGCGATCTGTGTTCAGAGGCCGATGGCATCGACAATGACTGCAACGGCCTGGCCGATGATCAGGACGGGGTCTTCTGGTTCGTGGATGCCGATGGCGACGGCTGGGGGAACGAGCAGGAGGTGATCCAGGCCTGCACCCAGGTGCCGGGCACGGTGGCCCTGGCGGGGGATTGTGACGACACGAACGATGCCGCGTTCCCCGGCGCTGTGGAGCAATGCGACGGCCTGGACAACGACTGCGATGGCGAGGCGGATGAGGACTTCTTCTGGTATGCGGATGCGGATGGCGACGGCTTCGGCGATGAGGCCACCGGAGCGTTCTACTGCACGGGGCCGCCGGTGGGCCAGGTACAGACCGGCGGGGACTGCGATGACAGCGACCCGAACACCTTCCCTGGCGCGCCGGAAGGCTGTGAGGGCCTGGACCGCAACTGCGACGGGGTGATCCCCGGGACCAACGGCACCGAGGTGTACAGCCCCAACTGGACGGCCACCGCCACCACCGGGGCCACCGTGGAGCTCTACGACCTGCTGGCCCAGGGAAAGACCGTGGTGCTGGACCTCTTCGCGGCCTGGTGCCCGCCCAGCCAGCAAATGCTCACGGCCAACTTCCTGCAGGACTGGAACGCGCACATGGGCCCCGACGGCACCGACCAGATCCGCATCGTGGCCATCGCGGTGGACCAGAGCGCGGGTAGCGTAACGCCCTTCATCGACGAAGCGGAGTGGCCGGTGATCGTGCAGGACGGCGAGTCCTTCGGCCCTCTGTACAACGCCATCGGCATGTACGACAACGCGGTACCCACCCTGCTGATGATCTGCCCCGATCGATCGGTGACGATGCTCTATGGTGGACCGGACCTGTTGCCGGTCACGGGCCTCTTCCAGTACGATGCGGTTGCGTCCACCGCCTTGCTGAGCGACCGCTGCGCCTGCCGGGACGCCTGCGTGACGAACTTCGGTTGCATGGACATGAACGCGTGTGACTACGATCCCGCCGCCACCTGCCCCGGCCCCTGCGCCCAGGCCCAGGAGTGGTTCGCCGATGCCGATGGTGACGGCTTCGGCAGCACTTCGATCGGCACGGCTTGCACCCAACCAGCCAACTCGGCGAGCATCACCGGCGATTGCGACGACAACGACCCGAGCGTGCAGGTCGGTTTCGACCTCTATGTGCTCTCTGGGTCGCAGACCGACTTCGGCAGTGCGCACTACGTGATCACACAAGGCACCACCGTGATCGAGGGCGATATCCAGTTGCCGGAGGAGACCCAGGGCATCGGTGGCCTGTCCTTCTGCGTCGGTGCGGGTTGCTTCAGCATCCAGATCACCCCGAACGATGTGCCGCTGTGGGAGGAGGCCTTCATCTCCCCGCCGGATAACATCGAAGAGGCTACCCCATTCAGCACTACGGACGGGTTCTATGGATCGCTCTCCGGCACCGCGCAGGAAGTGTGCGACGGCATGGACAACGATTGTGATGGCGTGGTTGATGAGGGCTGTGTGCAGGTGGCGGCACGGGCCTTCCTGGATGGCCCCTTCAACCCGGGCACCGGCCTGATGAACGATGGCATGCGCGCCCTGGGCCTGGTGCCCACCACCGAGCCGTACGCGGGCCTTGGATACGTGCATGCCGGTGGCGGCGGTGGCGAGTCCACCAGCCCTGCCGTGCTGGCGGTGACCGGTCCGGATGCCGTCGTGGACTGGGTGCTGCTGGAACTGCGCGCCGCGTCGGATCCCTCCGTGATCGTGGATTCCCGTGCCGCCCTGCTGCAGCGCGATGGGGATGTGGTGGACACCGATGGCCTTTCCCCGGTCAGCTTCACGGTGGCGCCCGGCGATCACTACGTCGCCCTGCGCCATCGCAACCATCTGGGCTGCATGACCGCCGGTGCGCTATCCCTGGGTGCATCCGTCACCACGGTCGACCTGACCCTGTCCGGCACGGCCACCTTCGGCACCAACGCCTGCCGCGTGGACGGCCCGCTCCAGCTGCTCTGGTGCGGCGACGTGACCTTCAACGGCCAGGTGAAGTACGCCGGTGGCGGCAATGACCGGGACCCCATCCTGGTCCGGATCGGTGGCTCGCTGCCCACGGCCACGGCCACCGGATATCATCCCGAGGATGTGAACCTCAACGGCCAGGTGAAGTACGCCGGCAGTGCCAATGATCGCGATCCGATCCTGGTGACCGTGGGCGGTGCGGTGCCCACGGCCGTGCGCACCCAGCAGCTCCCCTAGGCGGGGCGTGGGGCGACGGCTGCCCGGTGGTTGAAGCGATCCTTCGCCGTGGCGTCGCGTTGCGGTTCGCGCGGGTCGTGCACACTAACAAAAGTTCTATTGACCCACGCTCCCACCCGGGATACGTTTGGCCATCGCTGATCAGCAGAACCCATGAGTCCGACCACCAACGCCCTGTGCCTCTTCCTCGGTACCACCCTATGCCTGCTGGGCGCATCGGATGCGCGCGCCAACAACATCGCCGTATCGGCAGGCACCCTCACGGCGAATTCCGGTTCCCATGTCAATGTGCGCTTCAGCATCTCGTGGGAGAACAGCTGGAGGAACAGCAGCACCAACGCGTGGGATGCGGCCTGGGTCTTCGTGAAATACAAGGACCTCACGACCGGGCTCTGGCAGCACGCCCGATTGGGCGACCAGGCGGACCACCTGTCGGGCACGGGCACACCGGCGACCATCACCAACGGCCTTTTGAGCCCCAGCGGTCCTTTCGACGCCGCGACCAACTGGGGGGTGGGCGTGTTCATTCATCGCAGCGCCGATGGCAGTGGCACTTTCAGCTCCACCGATGTGGAGCTGCGCTGGAACTACGCGCAGAACGGCATCAGCTATACCGACATCGACGAGGTGAAGGTCTTCGCCATCGAAATGGTCCACATCGCCGAAGGGCCTTTCTTCGTGGGCAGTGGAGGCACCGAGAACGGTCGGTTCAAGGATGGCACGACGAACGATCCATTCCTGATCACGAGCGAGGATGCACTGAGCGTCGCCAACGTCCCGGGGTCCTTGTGGGCGGAGCCTGGCTCCAGCATGCAGACCCAGACGCTTCCCGCTTCGACGCCCAAAGGCTTCAAGGCCTTCTACATGATGAAGTACGAGGTGACGCAGCAGGCGTACGTGGACTTCCTGAACACCCTGACACGCACCCAGCAGGATACACGGGTAGCCTCGGTTCTTGCCCCATACGTAACGGCGACCCTTGACCGCTACGTGATGCTCGGAACCAGTTTCTCGTTGTTCAACAATGGGATCCGCTGTGACCAACAACTGACCGCCGATGTGCCGATCACGTTCTATTGCGACCTGAACGGCAATGACATCGGGGGTGAGGCCAATGACGGCCAATGGCTGGCGTGCAACTACTTGAACTTCAGTGACGCAGCCGCATACCTGGACTGGAGCGGCCTGCGGCTCATGAGCGAGCTGGAGTATGAGAAAGCGGCACGTGGCCCCCTGCTTCCCGTGGCCAACGAGTTCGCCTGGGGCAACACGACCTTCACACCGGGTGCGAATTCCGCTTTCCCGAACAGCGGTGCCATCGACGAGTCGGCCATTCCGGTCGGGGCCAACGTCTCGCTTGGCGGTACTCCCGGCGTCCGGCGCGTGGGTGTCTTCGCCACGGGCAGCAGCGGACGTGTGGAGGCCGGTGCCTCCTACTATGGCGTGATGGAACTGAGCGGCAACGTGTATGAACCCACCGCGCGTGTGGGTGGGTCGGTCGCCTACCCCGGCAACCTGGGCGATGGCAGTTTGAACGCCGCAGGCGACAGCAACACGCCCGGGGTGATCCTCGGCGTGGGATACTTCGCCTCGCATCGTGGAGGCAGCATCGGGTTCAACGCCGACCTCTCCCGGATCTCCGGGCGGAACGTGCTGCAAGGAGTTGCTCGGGACCGCTACTATGGCGCACGTGGGGTCCGGTGACCTCGCAGCCATGGTGTGGCCCCATCCACCAAAGGACCGTTCCTGCGTGAACCGCCCGCTGAAGTGACCCAGCCCACGAAACCGCACCCATGAGGATCTTCACGTCGACCCTGCTGCTGCTGTCCATGACAGCCTCCGCTCAATACACCGGAGGCATCGGCAGCGGGTACGTCCAGTTCTCATTCACCGTCCCGCGTCCGCTCACCACCGGTTCCGTGGCCGGTCCGCTCTGCGCCGGTGGCCCTGTGGATGTGCCCTACACCGTGGACCCGGGGTTCTTCAATGCCGGGAACTCCTTCACAGCACAGCTCAGCGATGCCGCGGGCAGTTTCGTGAACGCGGTCGATATCGGCAGTGTCAGCGGAACGGCCGCCGGCACCATCAGCGCGGTGATCCCGCAGGGAACCCCGGCGGGCGCTGGATACCGCATCCGTGTGATCGGCAGCGACCCCGCTGTACTGGGCGGTGACATTGGAGCGGACATCGCGATCGCCGCCATCTCCGTGTGGTATGCGGACGTTGATGGGGATGGCTACGGTGCCGGCCCCGCCGTACTCGACTGCACACAACCGGCAGGTCATGTGGCCAACAATACCGATTGCGACGACGGGAGCATCGCGATCACCGCCATCGGCCAGACCTGCGATGATGGCGATGCCAATACCGTGGGCGATGTGATCACGACCGCATGCGCATGTCAGGGTACCCTGCCCGGAGCCTTCACCGGCGGCATCGGCAGCGGGTACATCCAGTTCTCCTTCACCGTTCCGCGTCCGCTCACCACCGGTACCGTGGCCGGTCCGCTCTGCGCCAGTGGCCCTGTGGATGTACCCTATGACGTGGATCCGGGGTTCTTCAATACGGGCAACACCTTCACCGCGCAGCTCAGCGACTCCACGGGCAGTTTCGTGAACGCGGTGGACATCGGCAGCGCGAGCGGCACGGCCGGTGGCACCATCAGCGGGGTGATCCCGCCCGGGACCCCGGCGGGCACCGGATACCGCATCCGTGTGATCGGCAGCGACCCGACCACACTGGGTGATGACAACGGAGCGGCCATTGCGATCAATGCCATTCCCGTGTGGTACGCGGACGGTGATGGGGATGGCTATGGCGCCGGTCCCGCGGTGTTGGACTGCACGCAGCCGATCGGATATGTGGCCAACAGGCTGGACTGCGATGATGGGGACAACACCATCACCGCCATCGGGTCGGCCTGTGATGATGGGGATCCGGCCACGACCAACGACGTGCTCACCGTGGCCTGCGTGTGTCAAGGCACCCGCAACGCCATCTACAGCGGTGGCATCGGCAGCGGCTACACGGTCCTCGCCTTCGCGGCCCCGCCCTCCCTCACCACCGGAAGCGTGAGCGGGCCCCTCTGCGCGGGGACCACCCTGGACCTGTCCTTCGTCGTGGAGGGCGCCTTCAACGTGGGCAACAGCTTCACCGCCGAACTGAGCGATGCGAACGGCAGCTTCGCCTCTCCCACGGTCATCGGGACCGCCGTCGGTACCACCGGAGGCTCCATCACCGCCACCGTGCCTCCGGGTACGCCCGATGGGACCGGCTACCGCATCCGGGTGGTCGGCAGCGATCCGCAGATCACCGGCACTGACAATGGAGCCGACATCACGATTCAGAACTGCGTGCTGGTCTCCGTGCGCGCCATGCTCGAAGGCCCGTACACCAGCACGACCGGACTGATGAACGATGCGCTGCGCAACCTGGGCACCTTCCCGCTCGTCGACCCCTATCCGGGGCTCGGCTACACGCACGTCGGTGGCGGAAACGATGCGGCGATCGACCCGGCTGTGCTCACCATCACAGGCAACGACGCCATCGTGGACTGGGTGCTGCTGGAACTGCGCGACGCGAACACCCCCGCCACGGTCGTTTCGTCCCGGAGCGCACTGATCCAGCGGGATGGTGATGTCGTGGAGCCGGACGGCGTTTCGCCGGTGCGCTTCCCCATGCCCACGGGCAGCTACCACCTGGCCGTGCGGCACCGCAATCACCTGGGCTGCATGACCGCAGGGCAGCTCGCCCTCGGTCCCGGCAGCACCACCGTGGACCTGACCACCCTGACCACGCCGACCTTTGGCACCAATGCCCGCAAGTCGATCTCCGGGGCCGTTCCTGCCCAGGTCCTCTGGGCCGGCGACGTCACTTTCAACGGCCAGGTGAAGTACGCCGGTGGCGGCAACGACCGCGACCCGATCCTGGTCCGGGTGGGCGGCACCGTGCCCACGAACACGGCGAACGGCTACTTCCCCGAGGACGTGAACCTGAACGGCCAGGTGAAGTATACCGGCAGCGCCAACGACCGGGATCCGATCCTGGTCAACATCGGTGGGTCGGTGCCCACGGCCGTGCGCACCCAGCAACTGCCTTGAGCGGAGCGCCAGGCGATCGCGCGGCCCGGTCCATCCTGGCCGTTGAGCTCTGTTCCAGCGCACGGAGCGCACCGCCTACCTTTCGGGCACATCGCCATGCGCAACCGCCTTCTCCTCGCGCTGATCGCCCTCTTCGGCGCGGCCCAGTTCATCCGCCCCGCACGCACCGCCGAGCCGTTCGACCCCTCCCGCGACCTCATCGCGCTCACCACCCCATCCGCCGAGGTGCAGCAGCTGTTGCGCACGGCCTGCACCGACTGCCACAGCGGCCAGCCCCGCTATCCGTGGTACGCGGCCATCACGCCCGTGAACTGGTGGTTGCAGCAGCATATCAACGAGGGCCGCGAGCACTTCGATGCCTCCAGCTGGGGCAGCTACCCCGCCGACGACCGTGCCCACGTGGCCGATGAGGCCATCGAGATGATCAAGAAAGAGGAGATGCCGCTCACCGAATACACGTGGACGCACGGTGATGCCCGCCTTTCCATGGCGCAGCGCGAGGCGCTCACGGGGTATTTCGGTGGGCTGATGGGCGGGACGCGTACCCAAGATCACGACTGAGGGGCGACCTCTCCGGATCGGGCCAACCGCCGGCTGGTATTCGGGGGTGCGTCGTATTCATCCGGAAGGTGATCATGATGTGAAGTCCGTGGGAATGCCCGGCCATGTGCAGCCGCTTTCCTATTTTGCGCAACGCGGTCGACGACCATCCATGTTCTTCTTCGAGTATCCGTCCGGTCCATCCGACCGCACCGTGATCGGTGCGCTCCAGCCCGGTGCGGTCCGTGCGCAGGTGAGCGCGTGGGTGGGCCGCTGGGCCGAGCTCACGGGTCAATGGCTCAGCGTGCACGACCTCGTCCGGGACCGGGTGGTCCTGGTGGAAGGACACGAGGTGCTGGGGTGGAGCAGGAGCTCGCTGGCCGACCTTGCGTTCATGCGTCGGCAGGTGCATGCCGATGACCACGATGCACTGATCCGGTGCAACCGCGCCTTTCGGGAGATCCTCTCGGATCCGGTCCGGGCCAGGGAGCACGCGATCACGCTCACGCTCGCGCACCGGCTCCGCAGAGCCGATGGAGGCTTCGCCCGGGTTCAGCGCCACGTGACGCCGTTGATCCGGAGCGCGAACGGCGGCTTGGTGGCCATGCTCCATCTGTGCCGGGACATCACCGCGCTGGCCCCGGAGAGCACGGCTGTACGGTGGGACCTGCAGGCGCCGGCCGACCTCCGCGCGGCGTTCAATGTCCTGATGCAGGAGGGGCGACCGGAGCCCTGGCGGCCCACACCCTGCGGGAGCGCGAGATCCTCGGCCACCTCGCCCGGGGTGCCACCAGCCGCCAGATCGCAGAGGCCCTCACCCTCAGCATGCTCACCGTGAACGGCCACCGCCGAAACATGCTGAAGAAGAGCGGCCTGCCCAACGCGGCCGCGCTGGTGCAGCACGCCATGCGCCAGGGCTGGACCTGAGCACCCGGCACCAAATCGCCTACTTCTAGGCATTGCGCCACATTGACCTGGAGGCTTGTTTCGGGGACTTCCGAACACCCCCTTGTTGACGACCCGTTCCAAGCACCCGTTCCCGGCATTCGAGGCCTGCTTCACCGAGCACCTTCGAGCCGACCGCACGGCCGCACCACCCCTTGGCGCCCACCCGCACAAGGTGAAAAACCACCCGTCCAACAGGTGAAAAACCACCTGGCGCCGCTCCACCGGACCCCCTTCCTTCGCCCCTGACCTCACCCCGCTGCCATGAAGCCATACTCCTCTTCTGCCATGATCGCACAGACATCGATCCCCGCCCCTGCATCACGGACAGAGCATGGCTTGAGATCTATTTCCACACTTTGCCAAACGCGAACCACACGCGCTTATATGATCCGATCCGCTTCCCTGTTCCACCCACTTGTAGCAAAAGCTCCTCGGACGGAAGCTTCGATTCAATACGACGCACTGAACATGTCGCTTTTGCTCCTACTCAATTGTTCTTTCATATTGTTCAGGAAACGAGAGCTTCTTTTTGTTATTGGAATACTTTTTTCGCTATCGAGCCTAGCTCAATCTCCTCTATTTGGAACGACGACCGTTAGTGATGTCTCTAGCGCAAACATCGGAGCATCAAATACTACTAGAAACGTAGATGTTGACCCAGCTGGTAATATCCACGTTGTGTACAGCTCGGCTAACCATGGAATCCGCTACACCCAAAGCAGTAATCGAGGGTCGTCTTTCGCCCCTAGCATCCAACTAGCCAATGCAGGGACACTCGCCTGCATTGAGGTCGCCCAGAACGGCATCATCCACTGCAGCTGGAATAATGCTGGCAGTATTTTTTATTCGAGAAGTACTGACAACGGTAACAGCTTCTCAGTACCCATTACCATTGCGTCATCGACTCAACCCGTTCATATGGCCTCTTTTGGAACATCGATTTATCTGCTTCCGCAAAACGGCGCTACGCTCTTCAGGAATTCACAATCCGGTTTGGGTTTATTCTCAAGCACGAACATCGGTGGAGGATGGGCATATGCTGATGTGCAAACAGATCCAACCAACGGCGACGTTTATGTAGTCGCCGACAATCCGACAATATTCCTTTTTCGAAGCGTTGATTCGGGAGCATCCTTCATATCGATACCTGTTGTTCCTTCCAGTTCTATATACTATTCATCATATACGCTATCCGCCGGTGATTTAGGCAGATATATCTACACCTCAGGTTCCGGCACCGATGCCAGACGGCTAACTCTGCCTACTGGAGTATCTTCGACACGCACATTTCAGAATGCCGTTGCACAGGGTCGATCACTAGTATCAGACCCCTTCGGATCACTCGTTGACGGATTCATTGCTGGTGGTTCGGCTGGATTCAGGGTCAGTCTTGACCAAGGTATTACTTGGCAAAGCCCAATTAATGTTGGTGCCGCCACTGCCCAAGTGCTTTGCCGGAATGTTCCATACCAGGATGTCATCTCAATCTTTCACGATGGCGGAGTCATTTATTGTAAGGTATACGGAAATCTCCTCCAGCCGACCATAAATACTGGAGTACTGGCTAATATTTATTTGTGCGGCGATGGAGTCTCGGGTTTAAGCGTGCCCTACACGGCCACCGGAACCTTCAACGGCCCCAACACCTTCACCGCCCAACTCAGCGATGCCAGCGGCAGCTTCGCCAGTCCGGTGGACATCGGCAGCGTGAGCAGCACCACGAGCGGCAGCATCTCATGCACCATCCCCACCAACACCATCGGTGGCAACGGCTACCGCATCCGTGTGGTGAGCAGCGATCCGGTGGTGACCGGCACGGATAACGGCAGTGACATCACCATCGACCAACCCACGACCTGGTACGCCGATACGGACAATGATGGTTTTGGCGAGCTTGCGGTCGATAGCATTGCCTGCACGCAGCCCGTGGGCTATGTGGCGGACAACAGCGACAACTGCCCCGCCCTCCCCGGCCAGATCGGCGACCCCTGTGATGATGGCCTCGCCAATACGAGCAACGATGTGATCACGGCGTCCTGCACCTGCGCGGGCACGTTCACCCCACCCGGCGGCTACCCCACCCCCCCCGGCAGCGGTATCGCGTTGGACTTCGATGGCGTGAACGACAAGGTGGTGGTGCCCGATGCACCCACCTTGGACGGCGCCACGGCCTTCAGCCTGGAGACCTGGGTGCTCTTCCACGCGCTCTCCCCCAGCGGCACCGCGCAGGACCAACAGCCGATCATCAGCAAGTGGTTCTCCAGCGGCGTGCCGGCGGAGAACAGCTACCTGCTCACCGAGACCAATGGCAACCTGAACTTCAGCGTGTCCAGCGGCACCGCCGGGTCGGGCATCAGCTACACCGGTCACGGCTTCAGCACCGGCACCTGGTACCATGTGGCCGGCACCTTCGATGCGGGTACCATGAAGCTCTATGTGAACGGTATCGAAGTGGCCAGCGGCACCCTGCCCGTCACCTCGCTCGGCAACGGCACACAGGACCTCAAGCTCGGCGACTGGTACCACGACAACAACACCAGCTACAGCACATTGCACGGCCGGCTGGACGAGACCCGGATCTGGATCGGCGCCGCGCTCACCGAGGCTGAGATCCGCGACCACCTCTGCAAGAAGGACCTCAGCGCCCACCCGCAACTGGCCAGCCTCGCCGCGTACTTCCGCTACGACGATGGCACCGGTACGCAACTCCTGGACATCAGCGGCCAAGGCAACCACGGCACCCTCACCAACATGGACCCCGGTACCGACTGGGTGCTGAGCGGTGCCCCGATCGGCGACCTCAGCGCGCACACCTACGGCGGCAGCACCATCACCCTCACCGATGGCACCAGCTTCACCGCGGACAATTATACCGGCAGCCCCGTGGCCGTGCACGTGTACAAGGTGAACGAGGCGCCGAACAACGTGACCGTTCCATCTGGCTTCACCGCGCTGGAGACAAGCGAGTACTACGGTGTGCATGTGATCGGCGGCACCAACCCGCAATACAGCGCCACCTGGAACTACAGCGGCAACGTGAACGTGGACGGCGCCAGTGGCGAGGCGGATGCCCGCCTGGCCAAGCGCAACGACAATGCCGATGCAACGTGGGCCATCGCCAGCGCTGCTTCTGCCACCAACACCGGCGCCAACACCATCGTGGCCGCCAACCAGAACGGCACGGAGTTCAGCATCGGCTTCATGGGTCCGGTGCCCCCCTGCGCGGACGGCACCTACGACCTCACCTTCACCCCGGGGAGCGGGGCCGAGGGGACGCAGAACACGGTGGCCAGCCTCAGCAGTTACCCCTTGCCCGACGGGCGCGCGATCGTGGCGGGCTACTTCACCAGCTACGACGGTGCCGCACGCAACCGCATCGTGCGCATCAACGCCGATGGAACGGTCGACCCGACCTTCAACCCAGGCAGCGGGGCCAATTCGTGGATCGGCACCACGGCGATCCAGCCCGATGGGAAGATCCTCATCGGCGGTGACTTCACCACCTACGATGGCGTGGCGCGCAACCGCATCGCCCGCCTGAACGCGGACGGCACATTGGATGCCGGCTTCAACCCCGGCAGCGGCCTGAACAACCGCTGTTACGCGCTGGCCCTGCAGCCCGATGGCAAGGTGGTGGTGGTGGGCAACTTCACCAGCGTGAACGGCACCGCCCGCAACCGCGTGGCGCGCTTGAACGCCGATGGTTCATTGGACGCGGGATTCAACCCCGGAACCGCGAGCAACAACACCATGCTGTGCGTGGCGATGCAAGCCGATGGCAAAGTGCTCATCGGCGGGGACATGACCAGCTTCAATGGCACCGCGCGGAACTACGTGGCGCGCCTGAACACCGACGGCAGCCTCGATGCGAGCTTCAACGCGGGCGCCGGTCCCAACGGGCAGGTCTCCGCGCTCGCGGTGCAAGCCGATGGCAACGTGCTGCTCGGCGGCACCTTCACCACGGTGAACGGCACCGGCCGCAACCGCGTGGCGCGCGTCACCAGCACCGGTGCGCTCGATGCTTCCTTCGATCCGGGTACCGGGGCCGATAACAAGGTCCGCGGCTTCGCGGTGTTGTCGGACAGCCGCATCTTCATGGTGGGCGACTTCACCACCTACAATGGGGTGGCCACGGCATCGCGTTTCGTGCGTCTGCTGGGCACCGGCGGCCTTGATCCCGCGTTCGACGACGGCAACGGCGGCAACGGCGACCTGTACTGCCTGAACGTGCTGTCCGACGGCCGCGTGCTGATCGGCGGATCGCTCACCACCTACGACGGCATCGCCAGCTCCGGCATCGCGCGCGTGGGCCAGGGTGTGGATACCGATGGCGACACCACGGCGGATTGCGCCGATGGCTGTCCATTGGATCCCTTGAAGACCGACCCGGGCACCTGTGGCTGCGGCGTGGCCGATACGGACACCGACGGCGACCTCACGGCCGATTGCGAGGACGACTGCCCGACCGATCCGCTGAAGACCACGCCCGGGATCTGCGGCTGCGGTACGCCCGAGACCGGCGACACCGATGGCGATGGCCTTGCGGATTGCGTGGACAACTGCCCCGCCCTCTTCGGCCAGATCGGCGACCCCTGCGATGATGGGATCGCGAGCACGAGCGGTGATGTGATCACGGCTTCCTGCAGCTGCACAGGCACCTTCACCGTGCCCGGGGGCTACCCCACGCCCCCCGGCAGCGGTGTGGCGTTGGACTTTGATGGGGTGAATGACCGTGTTACCCTACCGCTCAACATGATCAACACCCCAGGATCGGGTGCGATCACGATCGAGTATTGGCTGCGTTCTACAGTGACCACAAGCCAGCCGATGACCTATTCCATTGAAGGGATGTACATCAGCCGGGTCTATCCCGATGGCAGCATCACTGTCACCTATGATGGAACCACCGTAGGTAGCCAGCAGATCCTGGCCGGACTGAACGATGGCAAGTGGCACCATGTCGCTGGCGTACACAGCGGAGGGAACACATCAGTCTACGTCGATGGATCCCTCGTGGGCGGACAGGCAGAGGTCCTCGCCGACATCGACGGCTTGAACCGTTCCAGTGCGATCGGCAGTCAATATGATGGAATCGATTCGCCTTTTGCTGGAAGGATCGATGAGTTCCGGATATGGAACGGCGTGGCGCTTACACAAGCCGAGATCCGTGACCACCTCTGCAAGAAGGACCTGAACGCCCATCCGCAGCTGGCCGGCCTCGAGGCCTACTACCGCTTCGACGATGGCAGCGGTACCGTGCTGCAGGACATCAGCGGCCACGGCCACCACGGCACGCTCACCAACATGGACGCCGCCACCGACTGGGTGACCAGCGGCGCGCCCCTCGGCGACCTCAGCGCGCACACCTATGGCGGCAGCACGGTGACCCTCACGGACGGCACCAGCTTCACGGCGGATACCTACACCGGAAGCCCTGCGGCCGTGCACGTGTACAAGGTGAACGAGGCGCCGAACAATACTGCGCCCCCGACCGGCCTCACGAGCCTGGAGACGAGCGAATACTTCGGTGTGCATGTGATCGGCGGCACCAACCCGCAATACAGCGCCACCTGGGATTACAGCGGCAACGGCGCGGTGGACGGCCAAGCCAACGAGGGCGATGCCCGCCTAGCGAAACGCGACGACAATGCCGATGCCACCTGGGCCCTCGGCACCACCCCTGCCGGAACGAACACCACCGCGAACACCATCACGGCCACCGCGCAGAGCGGCACCGAGTACATCATCGGCTTCACGCCCTCCGGTGCGGGCTGCGATCCGGCCAGCTACGACTTCAGCTACCTGATCGGTAATGGGGCCAATGCCGCCGTGCGCGCCATCGCGGTGCAGCCCGATGGCAAGGCCGTGGTGGCCGGCGACTTCACCAGCTTCGACGGCACGGCGATCAACCGCATGGTGCGCCTCACGCCCGACGGCATCGTCGACGGCAGCTTCAACGCGGGCCTTGGCCCCAACGTGGGCCCATCCGCCGTGGCCGTGCAACCCGACGGCAAGATCATCATCGGCGGTGCCTTCACCAGCGTGAACGGTACCACCCGCAACCGCATCGCACGCCTCAACGCGGACGGTACGCTGGACGCCACCTTCAACCCCGGCTCCGGCGCGAACGACTTCATCCTGGCCGTGGTGCTGCAGCCCGACGGCAAGGTGCTCGTTGGCGGCAACTTCACCACCATGAACGGCAGCACGCGCAACCGCATCGCGCGGCTGAACGCGGATGGCTCACTGGACGGCACCTTCAACCCCGGCACGGGCCCGAACGACCGCATCGAACGCATGGTACTGCAGCCCAACGGGGCAGTGCTGGTCAGCGGGCAGTTCACCTCCATCAGCGGCACCGGTAGGAGCCGCGTGGCGCGGCTTACGGCCACGGGCGGCCTCGATGCCACCTTCAACCCGGGCACCGGCGCCAACTCCACCGTGAGCGCGCTGGCGCTGCAGCCCGATGGCAAGGTGCTCATCGGCGGCTCTTTCACCACCTTCAACGGTACGGGTCGCAACCGCATCGCGCGGCTCAACGCCAACGGCTCCCTCGATACCGGCTTCAACCCGGGCACGGGCGTGGATGCGGTGGTCCGTTGGATCACCGTTCAGGTCGATGGCCGCGCATTGATCGGTGGCGACTTCACCACCTACAACGGCACGGCACGCGGCCGCTATGCGCGGGTGCTCACCACCGGTGGCCTGGATACCTCCTACGATCCGGGGGCCGGGGCCAGCAGCAGCCTCCTGGCCATCGCGCTGCAGGACGATGGGCGTGCCCTGATCGGCGGCAGCCTGACGAGCTATAACGGGGTGTCCACGGGCTATCTGGCCCGCGTGAACGGCGATCCGCTCAGCCTCACCGCCGTGAGCAGCACCGGTCCCTTCGCACCGCCCAGCGCGCTCACCGTGGACTATGCGATCGGTGGATGCGGCTACGGAGCCGGCAACACCTTCAGCGTGGAGCTGAGCGATGCCAGCGGCAGCTTCGCCAGCCCCACCGTGATCGGCACGGTGAACAGCACCGCAAGCGGAAGCATCGCCTGCAGCATTCCCTTCGGCACGCCGGCGGGCACGGGCTACCGCGTGCGGGTCTCCAGCAGCTCGCCTGCACAGCTCAGCGCGGACAACGGTGTGGACCTGGTGATCCTGCAACCCTATCCGGAACCGCCGGGCAGTGGCGTGGCGCTGGACTTTGATGGCACCAACGACTACGTGCGCTTCACCACCCCTGGGGCGTTCGATCCTGGTACCGGCTCCTTCACCACCGAAGCGTGGATCCGCTTCAACGTGTCCAGCATCGCGGGCAACGTGTATCCATGGCAGAAGAACGGCGGCGGCGGCGTGGCCGGCGGAGCGGGTGGAGCCGAAAGCGATTTCTACTCCCTCTACTTCACCGCCAGCGGGTATCCCCGCTGGTACTTGCGCGATGCCGCAGGCACCCAGCAGTTCTTCACGTACACCCAGAACATGCTGGACCAGCAATGGCACCACTACGCCTGCGTGCGCGATGTGGCCAACGCCCGCATGCAGCTCTACATCGATGGCTTCCCGGTGATCGATGAACCGCTGACCGTGTTGGGTGACATTGCACCCGCCAATGACCTCTTCCTCTGCGCCTATGAGGTCGATGGGGCAACCACCTTCACCGGCTTCTTCCCCGGTCGCATGGATGAGTTCCGCTATTGGAGCGCGGCCCTCACCGAGGCCGAGATCCGCGACCACCTCTGCAAGAAGGACCTCAGCGCCCACCCGCAGCTGGCCAACCTCGCCGCCTACTACCGCTTTGACGATGGAACGGGCACCACGCTGCAGGACATCAGCGGCAACGGCCACCACGGCACCCTCACCAATATGGATCCCGGCACCGACTGGGTCACCAGCGGCGCACCCTTGGGTGATCGCAGCGCGCACACCTACGGCGGCAGCACAGTGACCCTCACCGACGGCACCAGCTTCACAGCGGACAACTACACCGGCAACCCGGCGGCCGTGCACGTGTACAAGGTGAACGAAGCACCGAACGCGACCACGGCCCCGAGCGGCTTCTCCACGCTGGAGACCAGTGAGTACTACGGCGTGCACCTCATCGGCGGCACCGCGCCGCAGTACAGCGCCACGTGGACCTACAGCGGCAACGCGAACGTGGACGGCGCCAGTGGCGAGGCCGATGCCCGCCTGGCCAAGCGCGACGACAATGCCGACGCCACCTGGACCCGCGCCACCACACCGGACGCCACCGATGCCGGGGCCAACACCATTACCGCCCACAACCAGCACGGCACCGAGTACATCGTGGGCTTCAACAGCTACGCGGCCTCGTGCAACGCGGGCACCTACGACCTGAGCTTCACGCCGGGTGATGGGACCGATGGGACCATCCGTACGGTGATGAGCGTGAACCCCTATCCAGCCCCCGATGGCCGGATGATCGCGGCGGGCTATTTCAACTCCTATGACGGGATCGCACGCAACGGCGTGGTGCGGATCCATCCTGACGGTACCCTGGACCACACCTTCAACCCGGGGTCCGGCACCAACTCCTTCGTGCTCACCTCCGCCCTGCAGCCCGATGGCAAGGTCCTGATCGGCGGCGACTTCACCAGCGTGAACGGCGTGGCCCGCAACCGCATCGCCCGCCTGAACGCCGACGGTTCGGTGGACACGGGCTTCAACCCCGGCACCGGCCTGAACAACCGATGCTACGCCATGGCCTTGCAGCCCGATGGCAAGGTGGTGATCGTCGGCAACTTCACCACGGTCAACGGTACGGCACGCAACCGCGTGGCGCGCCTGAACGCCGATGGGACGTTGGACACGGGATTCAACCCCGGCACGGCCTCGAACAACACGCTGTTCAGCGTGGTCCTGCAGCCCGATGGCAAAGTGCTCATCGGGGGTGATCTCACATCCTTCAACGGCACCACGCGGAACTATATCGCACGACTCAACACCAACGGGTCGCTCGATACCGGCTTCAATGGTGGCACCGGTCCGAACGGTCGCATTGCCGCCATCGCCTACCAGCCCGATGGCAACATCGTGATCGGAGGTGGATTCACCGCGGTGAACGGCACAGGCCGCAACCGGGTCGCTCGTGTCACCAGCACGGGCGCCTTGGACGGCGCCTTCAACCCCGGTACGGGTGTCAATGCCCAGCCCCGGGCCATCGCCCTGGCGCCGGACGGTCGCGTGTACCTGGCGGGGGACTTCACTACCTGCAACGGCACACCTGTGGAGTATCTCGTACGCATGCTCGGCACGGGTGGACCGGACCCCAATTTCAATGATGGCACGGGTTCCAATGCCGAAGTGTATTCCTTGGCGCTGCTCACGGATGGGCGCTTGCTGGTCGGCGGCGCGCTCACCAGCTACGACGGCATCGCCAGCTCCGGCATCGCCCGGGTGATGGACGGTGGCCTGGCCATAACAGCCCTCAGCAGCACCGGCCCCTTCACCCCGCCCGCGGCCCTCACGGTGGACTACGCCGCGTATTGTGCCTTCGGCGCGGGCAACACCTTCAGCGTGGAACTCAGCGATGCCAGCGGCAGCTTCGCCAGCCCCACGGTGATCGGCACGGTGAACAGCACCGCAAGCGGCAGCATCGCCTGCACGATCCCGGGTGGAACACCGGCGGGCACGGGCTACCGCGTGCGCGTTACCAGCAGCTCGCCCTCGCAGCTCAGCGCGGACAACGGTGTGGACATCGAGATCCAGGCGCCTTATCCCACGCCGCCCGGCAGCGGTATCGCTTTGGATCTTGACGGAGTGAATGACAAGGTGATCGTACCCGATGATCCTTCCTTGGATAACACGAGCACACTTACGCTGGAGACCTGGGTGCTTTTCCATTCACTGTCACCGGGATCAGCAAGCACACAGCGGAGGTCGATTATCAATAAGTACTATTCTTCAGGCGGGTTTGGCGGACCCGATCGGAACAGCTACTTCATCCACGAAGGAAATGGAGCACTGAATTTCGGGGTTGCTGCACCTGGAACGGATGTCTTTGCGATCAGTTACCCGGGGCACGGTTTCACTACTGAGAAGTGGTATCATGTCGCGGGCACGTTCGATAACGGCTTACTCAAACTTTACATCGACGGGACTGAGGTATTGAGCGGTAATGCGCCATTCACGACCATCGCGAACGGTTCGGAGAATCTGAAATTGGGGGATTGGTACAAGGACTATGACCCGAACTACAGCACTTTCCACGGTCGCATGGACGAGGTCCGCATCTGGCGAGCGGCGCTCACCCAATCCGAGATCCGCGACCACCTCTGCAAGAAGGACCTCAGCGCCCACCCGCAGCTGGCCAACCTCGCGGCCTACTACCGCTTCGATGACGGCAGCGGCACGGTGCTGCAGGACATCAGCGGCAACGGCAACCACGGCACGCTCACCAACATGGATCCCGGTACGGACTGGGTGACCAGCGGTGCGCCCATCGGCGACCTCAGTGCACACACCTACGGTGGCGGCAGCATCACCCTCACCGATGGCACCAGCTTCACCGCGGACAGCTACACCGGCAGCCCGGCGGCCGTGCATGTGTACAAGGTGAACGAGGCGCCGAACGATGTGAGCCTGCCGAACTACTTCGGCAGTTTGGAGACGAGTGAGTACTACGGCGTGCATGTGATCGGCGGCAGCGCCCCGACCTACACCGGAGCGCTGGACTACAGCGCCAACGCGAACATCGAGGGCCAGCCCAACGAGGCCAGCGCACGCCTGGCCCGCCGCGCCAACAACGCGGCCGGCGCCTTCGCGGACTTCGGCCCGCAGGGCAGCGACAACACGGCCAACACGCTCACGGCCACCAACCAGACCGGCACCGAGTACATCGCGGGCTTCAGCAGCTTGCCGCCCTATCCCACGCCGCCCGGCAGCGGCGTGGCGCTGGACTTTGATGGGGTGAATGATCGGGTCGTGCTACCAAGCACAACTGCACTGACGAATACGGCATATACGTACGAAGCCTGGATCCAACGAAATGAACTCCCTGCCATTCCTGCAGACGGAGAGACGATCTGGGACGGAGTGTTCTCTCCCGGGAACTCGTTCACTCATGTGGAGCTGAGCCAAGGTGGGACATTGCGCTACCTCCATCGTGTGCCGGCAGGTGCGGCCGGTGGTGTGGATATTTATTCCAGTACCAATATGACCGATGGGACATGGCACCATATCGCTGCAGTATATGGGGATGATGGGCTGCTTCGCATTTACATCGATGGCAACCTGGAAGCCACCTCGGTAACCACTGCTCCAGCGATCAATGCACCGTTCTCCGGTTTGCTGGGAATGAACAACAACAACATCAGGCATTTCATTGGCCATATGGATGAGGTACGTCTATGGAGCGTAGCCCTCACCCAATCCGAGATCCGCGACCACCTCTGCAAGAAGGACCTCAGTGCCCACCCGCAGCTGGCCAACCTCGCCGCCTACTACCGCTTCGATGACGGCAGCGGCACCCTGCTGCAGGACATCAGCGGCAACGGAAACCACGGTACGCTCACCAACATGGATCCCGGCACGGACTGGGTCACAAGCGGTGCGCCCATCGGCGACTTGAGCGCGCACACCTACGGCGGCAGCAGCATCACCCTCACCGATGGCACCAGCTTCACGGCGGATACCTACACCGGCAGCCCGGCGGCCGTGCATGTGTACAAGGTGAACGAGGCGCCGAACAACGTGAGCCTGCCGAACTACTTCGGCAGTTTGGAAACGAGTGAGTACTACGGCGTGCATGTGATCGGTGGCACCGCACCCACCTACACCGGAACGCTGGACTACAGCGCCAACGCGAACATCGAGGGGCAGCCCAACGAAGGAGCCGCTCGCCTCGCCAGTCGCGCGGACAATGCGGCTGGGGCTTTTACGGATGTGGCTATTCAATCGCTAAGCACCACAGCGAACACCATCGTGGTGCCAGGTCAGACGGGTACGGAGTACGTCCCTGGGTTCCTCGACCTGCCACCATACCCCTATCCTCCAGGTAGCGGTATGGCACTTGACTTTGATGGCGTGGATGATCGCGTTCAAGCGGCGTCCTCCTTGGCATTCGAGCGGACGCAGCCCTTCAGCATCGAATGCTGGACGCGTTTCGTAGCGCTTGACGGACGCTTGATATCCAACCTGGACATGTCAGGCAACCTGACAGGATACGAGCTGATCGAGAACAACGGCGAGCTCGGGTTCTACTTGGTGAACAGCTTTGCGGGGAACAACTACTTATTCGCGAAGGCCACCACTGCAACTCCGCTCAGTACTTGGACGCACATCGCTGTCACCTATGATGGATCGTCCAATGCCAATGGTGTCACCTTCTACGTGAATGGTGTAGCACTGCCCACCACGGTGGTGACCAACACCTTGTCCGCTTCTACGCTCAATGCTGGACCGTTCTGTATCGGTGCACGGAACAACAATACCCAGCATTTCGATGGCCGTATGGACGAGATCCGCATCTGGTCCGTTGCGTTGTCGCAGACGGAGATCCGCGACCACCTGTGCAAGAAAGACCTCAGTGGACATCCGCAACTGGGAAACCTGGACGCCTACTACCGCTTGGATGACGGAAGCGGGGACCTGGTACAGGACATCAGTGGAAACGGCAACCACGCCACCCTCACCAACATGGACGCCGGCACCGACTGGGTCACCAGTGGCGCACCATTGGGCGACCTGAGCGCGCACACTTACAGCGGCAGCGCGGTCACCTTGACCGACGGCACCAGCTTCACGGCGGACAATTTCTTCGGGACCGTGACAGCCGCACACGTGTACAAGGTGAACGAGGCACCGAACGTCTTGACCGCACCTGCGGGCCTGAGCAGCTTGCTCACGACCAGTTACCACGGTGTGTTCTTCGTGGGCGATCCAGGCTCCAACTACCGTGCGCTGTACGACTATGCGAACGAGGCCGCCATCAATGGCACGCCTGGTGAGCGCCAGGTCCGGAGCGCATCGCGCGTGGGTAACGCCGATCCCGTGTGGGGGACACCGACCGGTTGGGCACAGACCAACGTGACCGAGAATTGGATCAGCTCCCCAAAGCGGTCCGAGAGTATCACGGAATACATCCCGGGCTTCGATACGGAGATCTATCCTGAACCACCCGGGTCCGGCAACTGCCTGTGGTTCGATGGGGTCGACAATTATGTGAATGCAGGCTTGCTGGAGTGGAGCCTGGAGAACGAGCCGAGGATCTCATTCTGGATGAGGCCCTCCGGAGGAGGCTCGTACCCGCAAACCATTGTTCGTGTGGGCCCGCAGATCAAGTTGCAGCGCACGAGTTCCACCACCTTGCAGCTGACCGGGACAGGCGGTTCGGCCTCTTTCTCGAGTGGACCTACCGGATGGGTCCATGTTTCTCTCGTCTTCCAACCTCAATCGGGAAACCTCAGGATCTATCTCAACGGTCTCACGGTATCCGGGTCTACCGTGGGACTCACGCCAACGGGCAGTGGTGCGATCCGGATCGGAGCGAACTCCGGCAACGAGTTCCTCCGGGGACATATCGACGAGTTCAAGGTCTACGAGCAGCAGCTCAACTCGCTGACCGTGCTGCGCGAACACATGTGCAGCAAGACCCCGGACGATGATCCCTGGATCATTTCCACAGCATTGCCCCGTCGCTACTACCGTTTCGACGAAGCGCCTGGAGCTCCGGCCACCTCGAAGAACCTGGTGGGATGGCCTGATGCGCAGACCGCGGATCTCATTGGATTCGACCTGACCGCGGATCGTCATGTCTCCGGTGCGCCCTTGGGCGATACGAGCACCTATACATACACGAGCACGTCGCTGGCGCTCCTGGACGGCACGTCCTTCAACCTAAGTTCCATCGTTGATGGCGGAACCGGTGGTTCCTTCATCTACAAGGTGAACGAAGCACCGAACGATGTCACGGTACCTTCAGGGTTCAGCGCAATAGAACCGTCCGCATACTACGGTGTGTACATCGATGGCGCCGTGCAACCCGGATTCAATGCCCAGTTGAACTACACGACCAACAACGGGATCGACGGCCAGCCTGATGAAGGGAATGTCCGCCTTCTCTACCGGCTTGGCAATTCCACAGGAGCGTTCCAGGACTTGGCACCCCAAACCACGAATGCGGCTGCCAACACGATCGATGCGCCTGGGCAGACCCATGCACCGAACCGCATGGTGGTGGAGTACATCCCGGGCTTCATCAACCTCACCGAGCTCCAGTTCCAGGCCCCGCTGAGCGCCTCTGTGGCCGAGACCATCGGCAGTACGGACCTCACGCTGGAGATCGCCAGTCCCAGCGGCAGCAACGCCGCCAGCGTGGACGTGGTGCTGCTGAGCGGGGATGCCGCGCGCATCGGCAACTACAGCACCCAGACGGTGAACTGGCCCGCCGGTGATGCCACCACCAAGACGGTGACCATCACCGTGACGGACAACGCCGCCTGCGATGGCGACGAGGTACTGGTCTTCGAACTGCAGAACGCCAGTGGCGGCACCAACGCGGCCGTGGGCAGCAACAATCAGTTCACCCTCACCGTGACCGACGAGGATGCGCTGGTGGATACCGACAGCGATGGCACGGCCGATTGCGATGACGGTTGCCCCAACGACCCCAACAAGACCTGGGAGGGCATCTGCGGATGCGGCAACCCCGATGTGGACAGCGATGGAGACAGCGTGATGGACTGCCTCGACGGCTGTCCCAACGACCCGCTCAAGTTCGCACCGGGCATCTGTGGTTGCGGCATCCCCGATGTCGATACCGACGGCGATGCCATCGTGGACTGCCTCGATGGCTGTCCCCTCGATCCCAACAAGACCGACCCGGGCATCTGCGGCTGCGGCAGCGCCGAGCCAGGCGCCGCCTGCGACGATGGCAACCCGCTCACGATCAACGATGCCGTGAACTCCAGTTGCCAGTGCTTGGGCACGCCGGTGGATTGCGCAGGTGTCCCCTTCGGTACGGGATACCCCGGCACCCCATGTGACGACGGTGACCCCAGCACGATCAACGACACGTGGGACAACAGCTGCACCTGCACGGGTACGCCCACCACCTGCCCATTGAACAACGTGGAGCTGGTGCTCCAGACCGATGCCAACGGGGCGGAGACCAGCTGGGAGCTGATCCCGCTGGGTGGTGGTGTCGCCGTTTGCTCGGGATCCGGGTATGCCGGCAGCAGCACCCTCACTCTGCCGTGCTGCCTGGACGACGGCTGCTACCAACTGATGGTGTACGATGCCATGGGCGATGGCCTTTGCTGCGCGTTCGGCAACGGGGGGTATGTGCTGCGGCTGGCCAATGGGGACCGCATCATCGACAATGCGGCGGACGGCGCGTTCAGCACCACCAGCACGCTGCCCAACGGCAACGGATTCTGCCTGCCACTAGGGACGGATGGCCTGGTGCCCTGGCATTGCGACGTGGAGACCTGGCTGCCCGGCGACTTCATCCAAGCCCAGCCCAACCCGGCCGTGCAAGCCGAGTACGGCACGGGCACGCAGGCGGATGATGGCTACCAGTTCTGGCTCTTCGACCCGGATGGCACCTACAACCGCCGGGTGTTCTACAGCCACGCCAACGCGAGCTACCTCTTCCCCGCCGGCCCCGACCGCTGCAGCTACCTGCGCTTCTCGAACCTGACCACCCTGCCCATCCCCAACGACCTCCTGCTGAACGTGCGGGTCCGCAGCCGGGTGAACGGGATCTACGCGGAGTTCGGTCCGGCCTGCCGGTTCAAGATCGACGTGGCCGGTCAATGCCCGCAGACCCAGCTGGTGGATGATCTGAACGCCCCCACCTATTCGTGCGGTGTCATCCGCAGTTTCGGAGGCAGTGACAAGATCTTCGCCGAACCGGTCGGTGGCGCGGACCGCTATCGGTTCCGCTTCGAGCACGCCGGGTCGGGCTTTGTGCGCACCATCGCCACACCTTCAGCCGGGCTGCAGCTTCGGTGGTTGACGTTGCCGCTCCAGGATGGTCTCACCTACGACGTCACCGTGGCCATCAGTTTCGACCAGGGGGCCAGCTATTGCCCCTATGGGCCGGCCTGCCCGGTCTCGATCGACAACACGCCCGGTGCCGCAGCGCGCATGGCTCCCGGTCAGGAAGGAGGTTTCCGGATCTGGCCGAACCCCAACCCCGGGGACCTGCTGTACCTGTCCCTCCACGAGCTGCCCGTCGGTTCCGCAGGAGTGGGCCTGGAGATCTTCGACAGCTTCGGCAAGCTTGTGGTGAGCCGTACCATCGCCACGCAGGAAGGCACGTTGAACACCGTGATCGCCCTGGACAGGGAACTGGCAGCCGGCCTCTATCTGGTGAACATCACCGCCGGTGACAGGACCCTGGCCCAGCGCCTGGTGATCCAGTAAGCGAGCGCCCTCTTGAACAACGGACCCTCCGGCCCTGCCGGAGGGTCTTGTTCATTACACCACCTCCCCCTCCAGGTGGTGCTCCCGCGCCGCCGTGATCCGCACAGGAGGGAGCCCGCTATCGCTGTTCGGGCATCGCCCGGCGCATGAAGGCATCGAAGAGCGGAACGGTGAAGGCGGTGTCACCATGACTGGGGCTCCATATCATGCCCTTGTTGATGAGGCTTGCGCGCCGAGGGCCGAGGGAAGTGACCTCCACGCCGAGCTGTTCGGCGATATCGCCCGAGCGGTGCGGACCTGGGCCCAATTCGGCCATGGCCCTCAGGTATCGCTTTTCGGCCGGGGTCAAGCGATCGAACCGCACGCGGAAAAAAGACTCATCCAATGCTGCGATGGTGCTTGCCGTAGCCCGGATCACATCGTCCCTGCTAATGGGCGAGCGTTCGGCGACATCCCAGGCGTGCTTGCCCCATTCCTGAACGAAATACGGGTAGCCTTCGGTCTTCTGGAAGATCAGGTCCAACGCCCGGTCCTCAATGGCAGCACCTTGCTCCTCCACAGGCAGCCGGATCGCCTTGAACGCATCCTTGCGGGGCAGCGGGCCCACTTCGGGGAAGTCGAACAGTCGCTCGGCATAGGACTTCGCTTCGCCCATGCGGCCGCGTAGCTGAGGGAGACCGGCCCCGACCAACAACACCGGCAGACGCCGCTGCGCGGTGCGGTGCATGGCGGTGATCAGCGCGGCCAGTTGGTCCTCGGGGACATACTGCAGTTCATCGATGAACAGGACCACCGCCACCCCACCTTGGTGAGCCGCCTTTCCCAATGCCTCCAGCAAAGCCTGCAGGTCATGCTCCAGATCACCATTGTCCGCCAGACCGGGTTCCGGCTCTTGGTCGAAGCCAACTTCGATATCCCCGTACTTGACCTTCAGCGCCCTGGCGAACCCCGCCAGCCCGCGCAACGCACGCTGGGCCAGGTCACGGGCTTTCTCCATCCGGGACAGCTTCAGCAATGCCTGCCGAAGCTGAGGTGCCAGGATCGCCGGTAATGAACGGCCTTCGGGTGCCTCGATGCGAAGCGCCAGATCACCTTCCGCCTCGGCGAGATCCCGCATCCGGTCCAGAAGCACCGTTTTCCCTACGCCACGCAGGCCCACGAGCATGAGGCTCTTGGACGGATTGCCCAATCGCGTGCGAGCGATCGCGATGCGAACGGCCTCCAGCAGATCATCTCGTCCAACCAACTCTGGTGGCTGCGTTCCGGCACCCGGCGCGAACGGATTGCGAATGGGGTCCATGGTCCAAATATACTAATATTACCTCAGTTTATAACAATTAGATAAAGTGAGGTAAGATCGATACATTCATTCCGTTCGTGACCGCTCCCACCTGATGGGCCCTCACACTCACACGGCCTCCCCCTCCAGGTGGTGCTCCCGCGCCGCCGTGATCCGCACCTCGGCGAAGTCGCCGATGCGCAGGTGGCCCGATGCGGTGGGGATCAGCACTTCGTTGTCCACCTCGGGGCTGTCGAACTCGGTGCGGGCGATGTAGTGCCCGCCTTCGGCCTTGTCCACCAACACACGGTAGGCCCGGCCCACCTTGGCCTGGTTCAGCTCCAGGCTGATGCCGGCCTGCAGGTCCATCACCTCCTGGGCGCGCTGCTCCTTCACCTCGGCCGGCACGTCATCCTCCATGGAATGGGCGTGCGTCTGCTCCTCGTGGCTGTAGGTGAAGGCTCCCAGCCGGTCGAAGCGCATGCGTTCGATCCAGGCGAGGTTGTCGGCGTGGTCCGCCTCGGTCTCGCCCGGGAAGCCGGCGATGAGCGTGGTGCGGATGGCGATGCCGGGCACCTTGTCGCGGATGGTGTTCACCAAGGCCTCGGTCTTCTCCTGCGTGATGCCGCGCCGCATGCGGGTGAGCATGCGCGTGCTGCCGTGCTGCAGCGGCATGTCCAGGTAGTTGCAGATGTTCGGCCGTTCGCGCATCACATCCAGCACCTCCATCGGGAAGCCGCTGGGGAAGGCGTAGTGCAGGCGTATCCAGTCGATGCCCTCCACATCGCTCAGGCGGGCGAGCAGTTCGGAGAGGTTGCGCTTCTTGTAGATGTCCAGGCCGTAGTACGTAAGATCCTGCGCGATGAGCATCAGCTCCTTCACGCCCTGCGCCGCCAGGCCCTTGGCGCTGGCGACCAGCTGCTCCATGGGCGTGCTCACGTGCTTGCCGCGCATGAGCGGGATGGCGCAAAAGGAGCACTTGCGGTCACAACCCTCGCTGATCTTGAAGTAGGCGAAGTGCGCGGGGGTGGTGAGGAGCCGCTCCCCCACCAGCTCGTGCTTGTAGTCGGCCTTGAGGGTCTTCAGCAGCCGGGGCAGGTCGCGGGTGCCGAACCAGGCGTCCACCTGCGGGATCCCCTCCTTGAGCTCCGGTGCGTACCGCTGGCTGAGGCAGCCGGTCACGTACACCTTCTCCACCTCGCCGCGGTCCTTGGCCGCCGCCCAGCCCAGGATGGTGTCGATGCTCTCCTGCTTGGCGTTCTCGATGAATCCGCAGGTGTTGATCACCACCACGTTGTGCCCGTCGGGCCGGGCCTCGTGCTCCACGGCAATGCCGCTGGCCTTCAGCTGGGCCATCATCACCTCGCTGTCGAAGGTGTTCTTGGAGCAGCCGAGGGTGACGACGTTGACCTTGGTGGGCTTGCGGGTGCGGGCCTTCATGCGGTGGCGCCGGGAACGGGTCCGCGAAGGTATGCCGGATGCCCGCTGGCATTGGTGCGCCGGTCAGGACCGCGTACCTTGCACGGACCATGTCCAAGGACCACCCCCTCATCCTCATCGCCGACGACCACACCATCGTGCGGCGTGGATTCAAGAACCTCATGGCCCTCCGCCTGCCGGATGTGAACGTGGAGGAAGTGGCTGATATGGCCGGGTTACGGATCCGACTGGCCCGGTCGCCGAGGCCCGAACTGCTGGTGCTGGACCTTCAACTGCCGGACGGCAATGGCATGGACATCCTGCCGAAGCTGTGCAACGACCCGGCGCAGCCTCCCGTGCTCGTGTACTCCATGAACCCTGTGCGCCTCTACGGGACGAAGGCCATGAAGATGGGCGCCATGGGCTACGTGAGCAAGGATGCCGCTGAAGAGGACGTGGTGACCGCCGTGCGGACCGTGCTGTCCGGCAAGCCCTACCTGAACCCCGACCTCGCCGTGCGCACCCCGCGCCCGGGAAGCACCATGGTCTTGGACACGAACCCGCTGGAGCGGCTCTCGGCCCGGGAGCTCATGGTGCTCGATCTGCTGCTCACCGGTGCAGGGGTGAAGGATGTCGCCGAAACGCTCGGGCTGGGGATCTCCACCGTGGGCACGTACAAGATCCGGATCTACGACAAGCTCGGGGTGAGCAACATCCTCGACCTGCAGACGGTGGTGCAGCTGCATCGCAAGGGCGTGCATTGATGGCCTCACAGCGGCTGATCGGCCTGCTGGGTCTGCTGCTCGCGCTCGGACCGGCGCTGAACGCGCCCGCCCAGCGCTACGCCGGGTGGCGCCACTTCACCAACAGGAACGGCCTGCCCCAGAGCAGTGTGGGCGACATGGCGTGGGACGAGCATGGCTTCCTGTGGCTCACCACGCAGGGTGGCCTGGCCCGGTGCGACGGGCGCTTCGTGCGCGCCGTGCCCATGAACGGGGCCTCGCCCCCCCGCCCCTTGGTGCACCTGCTGCGCACCACCACCGGCGGGCTGTTCACCATCGGCGCTTCCGGCGAGGTCCACCGGTTGCGGACCGCAGGGCCCCTTCCGCTCACCACCACGGCGACCACGCCCCCCCACCCCTCCGGCACCATGCCTTCCGAGCGCCAGCTCCTGTTCCTGCTGCGCACCGCGGCCCGGAACGGCTGGACCGGCTTGCGCACCTGTGCGCTGGACAGCGCATCGTGGCTCCTCGTGCAGGACCGAAGGCTCAGCTGGTGGACCGACACGGTGCAGGCCGGCACGCTCGAACTGCCAGCACCGCCCCTGGCCCTGTTCGGCCTGCCCTCCGGCGCTCATGTGGTGAGCGCGGACGGCTCGGTCTCCCGGTTCGACCCGGACACCGGCACCCTCCTGCCCGTCACCCTGGATCCTGCGGTCCCTCCAGGTGGTCGCTGGTTCGAGCAGGCCGGCCGACCCTTCGTCCTTCACCTGCGGGACGGTCGCCTCCAGCTCTACCGGGAGGTCGCTGCGAACGGGGCCATCAGCCTGCAGGGGACCCCCATCGATGTGGATCCGGCCCCGCCTTCGGACGTCGCCCAGATGCTCTTCGATGGAACGGCCACCGTGCTCGCCACGTCCACGGTCACCCAGGGCCTCTTCCTGCATCACCGGCAGTGGTTCAACACACGGTCCTGTGCGGACCCCGACCTCCTCGGCGGCAACTCCTTCTATGGTCAGGCCGAGCTGCCGGACGGGCTCACCTTCACGGTGGATCACCAGGGCAGCGGCGTGCTTCTGGATGGTGCGGGCTGCAGGCCGGCACCGGCACCGCTGAACCGACTGGACCCATTCTCCCTGGCCCGCGACCGGACGGGCGGGCTGTACATCAAGAGCCGCGTCGGCATCGAGCGCTTCGATCCCGCCACCGGCCGCTCGACCGCCGTGGCCAACAGCACCGACGGACGCACCACCATGGTGCTGGAGAAGGACACGCTCTGGGCCGTGAGCCGTTCCGCCTTCGGCCTGGTGCGCAACGACAGCATCCATTGGTCCGTGGTGTTCGAAGGGTTGGAGCCGGGCCACGACCCCGTCACGCTCTGCCGTGCTTCCGATGGGCGATGGTGGTTCGGCACCTGTGATGGGGCCTTCGTCCTGGGCTCCGAACCCGTTCAACGACCCGTCCCGGTCGCGGGGCTCATGGGATCCTGTGTGCGGGCCTTGCACCGCTGGGGCGACCTCATGCTCGTTGGCACGTACGGACAGGGGGCCTTCGTTCACGATGGGCGTTCCCTGCGCCGCCTGCCGATGGATGAACGCGGCGCGCTGATGCACACGCATGCCTTCGCTCCCGACGCCCTCGGGGCCCTCTGGATCTCGACCAACAACGGGTTGCTGCGGACCACCTGGCGCGACCTGGAGGCCTGGGTGGCGGACAGCACGCAACGGCCCTTCATGGGCCGCTTCGACGAGGAGGACGGGCTGATGGGTTCCGAGCTCAACGGAGGCTGCGTACCGGCCTACCTCACCCTGTCCACCGGCGAATTGTCCTTCCCGTCCATGCGCGGCCTGGTGCGCTTCGATCCCGCCACCGTGCCCGACCCCTGGCCCGGCGCTCCCCTTCAGGCCACCGCGCTCAAGGTGGACGGTGTGGCCATTCCCCTGGGTGAGCGTGTGACCCTGCCCGCCGACCATGGCGAGGTGGTGCTTCAGTACGCCCTCGCGCACTGGGGGAACGCCTCGCAGGTGCAGCTCGAACTGCGGTTGGAGGGCTTGCAGGAGGGCTGGACCCTGCTGGCCAGCGACCGCGATGAGGTCCGTCTTGGTCTGCTGCCCCCGGGCGAAACACGCCTGGTGCTGCGCAAGGTGGGCGGGGCGCTGCGCGGTGAGCCCGAGGCCTTCGCCGTGCTCCTTTCCGTGCCCTTGCCCTGGTACCGCAGCTGGTGGGCGGGGCTGGGCTTCGTGAGCCTCGGCGCCCTGGTCGGCCTCGCCCTTCACCGCTGGAACCTGCTCCGGCTGCGCGCGGCCAACACGAGGCTCGGCTCCCTGGTGAAGGCCCGGACCCAGGCGCTCTCCACCGCCAATGAAGACCTGAAGGCCGCCCTCCACCACCAGGAGAAGCTCATCGCCATCATCGCGCACGACCTGGTGCACCCGCTCCGCTTCGTGTCGCGCGTGGCCCGCGATGCCCGCGTGATGCACGAGCGGCGCGAGGACCCCGGGGAGCTCGGCCTCACGCTGCAGGACCTGGAAGGGGCCACCCGGAAGCTCTTCACCAATGCCAGCGACCTGCTCGGCTGGGTCCGTTCACGCCATGTGCAGGACCCCGACCGCCGTGTGCAGGTCGACCTCCATCGGTTCGTGGGTGGGGCCATCGACCGCATCGCGGAACTGAGCGGCACCATCGACCTGCGCAACGAGGTGTCCGCCGGAACACAGGTGACGACGGACCCGGATGTGCTGGCCATCGTGCTCAACAACCTGCTGATGAACGCCGTGGTGCATGGCCGGGCCCGATGCATCACCCTCGATCTGGCGGATCACCCGGGCATCGTCCTGCGGGTGCGCGATGATGGGACCGGGATGAGCCTTGAACAGCTGGACCGGATCCGCAAGGAGCTGGAGGGCCTGGACGACGGGCACGGCCGAGCCGGTGGCACCGCCCTCGGCCTGGGCTATGTGATCATCTCCGAATGCATGCGGCTGTTGCATGCCAGGGCCACGATCGACAGTGGGCCCGGTGGCACCACCGTGGAACTGGCCCTGCCATCGGCGTAACCCATCGGCGCCGGGGTGCGTTCAAGCGGCTGCGATGAACGCCCCCAACAGCAACCTCATCCGGTACGAAGGCCTGATCAACAGCGAGGTGCGCGTGCAGCTCACCGACCTGCTGATGGCCATCGCCCTTGCCAACCTGGGCTCGCGCGGCGACCTGAAGAAGCTCTTCGGCGTGGCCGTGGAACTGCTGGACAACGCGCAGCGCTACTGCTCGGCCGGCAGCGTCTCCTTCCAATGGCGCATCCAGGGCCCCGAGCTGGTCATCGAGATCAGCAACCTGGCGGACAAGGCCGACGCCGAGCGCCTCCTGGCCATCGTGGCCTCCATCCAGAGCATGACCTCCGAGCAGATCGCCGATGCCTTCAAGCAGCAGCTGCAGGACCCCGCTTTCGGTGAGAAGGGCGGCGCCGGCCTGGGCATGCTGCAGATCGCCCGCAAGGTGGGCAACCGCATCACCGCCAACGTCCGCCCTGAACCCGACGGTGTGTACCGCTGCACCAGTCAGGTGACCACGCTCCTCCGATCCTGATCCCGACCGATGCATCCGCTTCACATCCCCGCCACCCGGACCACGCCCGAAGTGCATTTCGAGCCTACGTCCGGCCAGTGCTCCATCACCGGGGTATCCATCCCCGAGCACGCCCAGGAGTTCTACCAGCCGATCGTCCAGTGGCTGGACATCTTCCTATCGGTGAACCGCGCCGCCGTGACCCTGCGCATCGCGCTCACCTACTTCAACTCCTCCTCCCTGAAAGCGCTCTACATCCTGCTGGGCAGGGTGCGCGAGGCCCAGCTCATGGGGACCCCTGTGCGCATCATCTGGGTGGTGGAGGAGGATGACGAGTTCATGCTGGAGTCCAGCAGCTACTTCGCCGAGCTCCTCGGGGTGAAGATGGATATCGAGATGACCGGCGACGGCGGCTCCGGTGAGCGCCGGGCGGTCTGAGCCCCGTTCACTCGCGCGCGAAGAGGCCTTCCACGAAGGTCCGCCGATCGAACTCCTGGAGGTCGTCGATCCCCTCCCCGATCCCGAGGTAGCGGATCGGCACCTGGAACTCGTGGCTGATGCCGATGGCCACCCCACCCTTCGCCGTTCCGTCGATCTTGGTCAGCGCCAGCGCCGTCACGTCCGTGGCCTTGGTGAACTGTCGCGCCTGCTCCATGGCGTTCTGCCCGGTGCTGGCGTCCAGCACGAGCAGCACCTCGTGGGGGGCATCGGGCACCACCTTGCGCATCACGTTGCGCACCTTGGTGAGCTCGTGCATCAGGTTCACCTTGTTGTGCAGGCGGCCGGCGGTGTCGATGATGACCACGTCGGCGCCCCGCGCCTTGGCGCTCTCCACCGCATCGTAGGCCACCGCGGCGGGATCGGCCCCCATGCCCTGCGACACCATGGGTACGCCCACGCGCTCGCTCCAGATCCGCAACTGGTCCACCGCAGCGGCGCGGAAGGTGTCCGCGGCACCCAGCATCACGCTCAGCCCGCTCTTCTTCAAGCGATGGGCCAGCTTGCCGATGGTCGTGGTCTTGCCCACACCGTTGACCCCCACCACCATGATCACGTAGGGCTTGGCGTCCGTCCGGACCGGGGGAGGGTCCTTCATCAGATCGATGATCTCCTCCCTGAGGATGCGGTCCAGTTCGGCGGCGCCCACGTACTTGTCCCGGGCCACGCGCTCCTGCACGCGGCGGATGATCGACAGGGTCGTGTCCACCCCCACATCGCTGCTCACCAGCACCTCCTCCAGGTCGTCGAGGACGGCATCGTCCACGGTGGTGCGCCCCACCAGCATCCGGCCGAGCTTGCCCAGCAGTCCGCCCCGCGATCGTTCAAGCCCCGCGCTCAGGGCGGCACGATCGGCCGAAGCCTGGGGTCGGTCCTTGCCGAAGAGTCCGAAGAGCGCCATGATCATGCCGGTATGCACAAAGGCCCGAGCCGGGTGGCGCAGGCCTTTGCACGTCCGCCGCAGCGGTGGATCACTTCTTCTGGGCGAGGAACTTGTCCGCCTCGTCGGCGGGCATCACCGATTCCTGGAACTGGTAGCCGCCGGTCTTGGCGTTCTTCACCATGCGGATGACCTTGGTGAACACCTTGGCGTCCGCTTTCTTCAGGGTAGCAACGACCTTCTTTGCCATGTCTCACGCGCCGGGGCGCTGGTTACTTGATCTCTTTGTGAACGGTCATCCGGCGCAGGATCGGATTGTACTTCTTGAGCTCCATGCGCTCCGAGGTGTTCTTCCGGTTCTTGGTGGTGATGTAGCGGGACGTGCCCGGCTGGCCCGAGGTCTTGTGCTCGGTGCACTCGAGGATCACCTGTACGCGGTTCCCTTTCTTGGCCATGACTGGATGCTTCGTTGGTTATGGGGCCGATCAAGCCGTGTAGTACCCCTTGGCACGGGCGCGCTTCAGCGCCTCGGTGATGCCCAGCTTGTCGATCGTGCGCATGCCGGCCGCGCTCACGCGGATCGTCACCCACTTGTTCTCGTTGGGCACGAAGTAGCGCTTGTCCTGCAGGTTCGGCGCAAAAGTGCGCTTCGTCTTCACGTTCGAGTGGCTCACCTTGTGACCGGTGATCACATGCTTGCCGGTGATCTGGCAGACCTTGGACATGGCGTTGCAGTTTCGGGGGCGCAAATATAAGGATCTTCCTGGCATCCACGGTCCAAGACCCCTGCCGGTCGGTCCGGCCCCTCCCTGCACGGCCCTTGTGCCCGGCATGCCGCCCGGGGTCCCGGAGGGTCCTGTGGCAAGGTGGATCGCCGCCGCCCTTGTGCGGAGGAGCCGCCTCCCGATATCTTCGCCGCGCCTCCCGGTGTGCCGGTGCGGGGCCCCCTCATGCGCGACCCTGAGAAATGGCGCCCCTCCCGGATCGTTCGCGATCCGCGGTCGGGACGCTTTGTCACGAACCGGCGTGGCATCTTCGGAGGCTCCCTCTACATCGCGGAGCTTCAACACGCCCACTACCTGCCCCTGATCGAGCAGCACATCTCCGGACGTGTGCTGGACGTGGGCTGCGGACCGGTGCCCTACTACGAACTGTACAAGCCCAGGACCAGCGAGGTCGTCTGTGTGGACTGGGCGGGCAGCCCGCATGCGAAGGACGTGCTCGACCACTTCATCGACCTGAACGCCGAACCGCGCCTGCCCTTCCCCGATGATCACTTCGACTCGATCCTCGCGTCGGACATGCTGGTGCACATCACCCGGCCGCACGTCTTCCTCGCCGAACTGCGTCGCATCCTCAAGCCCGGCGGCCACATGGTGATCACCGCGCCGTTCGCCTATTGGATGGGCGAGTATCCGCACGAGTACATGCACTTCTCGGAATTCTCCCTGAAGCACCTGGCCAAGGATGCGGGGCTGGAGACGCGCCACATCATGGCCTACGGTGGCCACGCCGATGTGCTGCTGGACTGCGTGAACAAGTTCTTTCCGGTCGGCTTCATGAACCGGGTGTACTGGGCCTTCGCGCGTGCGGTGATCGCCACCGGGTGGCCGCGCCGGAACCGTGAACGCACCAAGGGGCCCTATGCCTTGGGCTACAGCATGGTGGTCCGCAAACCCCTGGCCTAGGTCGGCTCAGGGTCTAACGCCAGCAGGCGTTTGCGCAGCATGTTCAGCGCCGCGATCGCGCTGCGCTTGATCACCAGGTCGCGGCCGCCCGGGAAGAGGACCTGTGTGGACCGCACGCCATCGGGACCATCCACCGCGATCCATACGGTGCCCACGGGCTTCTCGGGCGTACCCCCGTCAGGGCCGGCCACACCGCTGATCGCGATGCTCCAATCCGTCCGCAGGGCCTGGCGCACACCGCAGGCCATCTGCTCCACCACCGGCCGGCTCACCGCACCGTTCAGTTCGAGCATGCCCGCCGGGATGCCCAGCTCCTCCATCTTCACGGCGTTCGCGTAGCTCACCACCCCGCCGATGTAGTAGGCCGAACTGCCGGGCACGCTGGTGATCAGGTGGCTGAGGTAGCCGCCGGTGCAGCTCTCGGCCAGGCTCAGCGACTGGCCCGCCCGCCGCAAAAGGCCGCCGACCACCTCCTCGAGCCGGGCCGTGCCCTCGCCGAACACCAGGTCGGGGATCAAGGCGCGCAGCTCGTCCGCCTTGCGATCCACTCGTTCGCGGGCCTCCTTCGCCTCGCGGTTGGCATAGGCGCTCAACCGCAGCTTCACCAAGCCCGGGCTGGGGAGGTAGGCCAGCTTGATGCCCGTGCCTTCGAGCCCCTCCTCCCAGGCCGCGATCCGCATGGCCACCTGGCTCTCCCCGGCCCCGGTGGTGAGCAATGTGCGATGCACGATCACCGGGGGCGCGAAGGTGGCACGCAGCCGCGGCAGCACTTCCACCTCCATCATCGCCTTCAGCTCGTAGGGCACTCCGGGCAGGCTGACGAACACGCGGGGCGCTCCGCGGTCGTCGCGCGGGCGCTCGAACCACATGCCGCTGGCCGTGCCATGCATGTTGGGGATCACCGTGCACGACTCCGGCAGGTCCGCCTGCGACCGGTTCATGTCCAGCAGCGGCCTTCCCATCCGCGCGAACAAGCCCTCGATGCGGGCCTCGACCTCCGGCCGCCGCGTCAGCCGGGTGCCGAAGAACGTGCAGAGGGTATGCTTGGTGATGTCGTCCTTGGTGGGGCCCAGCCCGCCGGTGATCAGCACCACGTCCGCAGTGGCCGCGGCCAGCGTGCTCAGGATCCTGTCCCGGTCATCGCCGATGGTGCGCACCTCCATGGGCCGGATGCCCTGAAGGGACAGCTGTTCACCCAGCCAGGAGGCGTTGGTGTTGATGGTCTGGCCGATCAGCAGCTCGTCGCCGATGTTGATGATCCCGGCCGTGATCTCGTGCACCTCCGCGCTCATGCGCCGAAGGTCGCAATTGTGGCGCTCAAGGGACGACCACCCGAAGCGTGCGTGCCCGGCCGTCGCCAACGACCCGCACCAGATGCACGCCCGATGCGGTACCATGGGTGGTGAGCACGCACCGGGTACCGGCCTCACGGACCCGGGCGCACAGCCGGCCCCGCATGTCGAGCAGTTCCACCAAGCCCAACGGCTCCGGCGCGCTCACCACCACCCGCCCCGTCTCCTGGTGCACGGTGATGTCCTGGCCCGCGGGAGGGGCGCTCACGGACTGGCCCGTGTTGATGCAGGCCTCGTACAGCGTGAAGGGCAGTTCGTTCACCGTTCCCCCTGACACGAAGGGTTCGGACAAGGTCGAGGTGCCCATCGGGCCCGCGCTCACCCCGTATTGCAACTGACCGCCCACCGGTTGAGGCTGCACCATGGACAGGGTGTAGGACCCGGGCGGCAGGCATACGGTGGCCGTATCGAACTCCTGCGCCCCCAGCTCCAGGGTGCCGGTGAACACGGTGTTCCCGCCATCGTCCAGCAGGTCCCAATCGAACAGGCCGGTGACCATCGCTCCTCCGAAGTTGCCGAGATGGACCTGCACCGGTACGCACGGCACGGAGGGGCAAAGGGTGACGGTGACGGGCAGTTCGCAGGCCAGGGTATCGAAGAACCAGGTCCACAGATGCAGGGTGGCCTGGAACGGATCGGCCGGCACCTGGCCTCCTGGGTGTACGGCCAGCGTATGGATCTGGGGCCCTCCACCAATGCCGAAGAAGTTCGGCTGTTCGACCGCCAGGGTATCTCCCTGGCCATCAAGCAGCACGAAAGCCGGGTAGTTGAACAGGTCGCTGCTGCCATTGGACACCATGACCTCAATGAGGTCCGTGTTGAACGGCGACCACTGCACGCCGAGCACGTCGAGGCTGTCGCAGGCCGTGGACAACGACCCGCCGGACACGACGAAGGTGTGCTCAGGCTGCGGAGCGAAGTCCCCCACGAAGGTGCCGTTGATGACGATCGTGTACGTGCCGGAAGGCAGGGGACCCAGCGGGATCAGCTCGGTATGCGGCACGATCACGGTGAAGCCACCAGGGTCGGCGGCCACCACGTCCAGGGTCACCGTGCCACCGGTGACGCTGGCCGAAGCGCTGACGACGTAAGCGCCGGTGCTGCTCAGCCCACCGGACAAGGCGATGGTGATGTTGTCCTGCGGGGTGGGCGCGGTCGGCGTCACCGCGATCTGGTCGATATAGAAATAGGTCTGCGCCTGTGCGGCGAAGGCCATGACCGACCATGCTGCGAGAAGGGTGCGTTTCATGGAATGTGCTTCGACCTACGGACGTTCGGTACGCGCATGGCGCTGCCTCAGGGGTTCACCTCGAACCCGAACAGCTCCGAGCGCTCCAGTTTCCGCACCGGTCCCAGGCGCTCCAACGCGGTCATGTCCATGGTGCTCTCCTTGCCGATGACGCAGTAGGTGTAGGGCCGGCCCTTGATCTCCCGGTCGAAGAAGGCCTTCATGTCCTGCAGGGTGATCTGCGGGATCCGCTCATACACCAGCTTGCGGACATCGGTGTCCAGGCCCCGACGCCGGGCCGCATCCCATTGCCAGTAGATGTTCTCCCGGGTGATGCGGGTGCTGGCGATGACCTTGCGCGCCGCGGTTCGTGCACCCTCGAACTGGGCCTCGGCCATCGGCATGTCGTTCATCAGGATGAGCATCGCGTCCACCGCATCGGGCAGCTTGTCCGCCTGGGTGCCGATGAAGGCGCGCACATAGTGGGCCTCCTCCTTCTCGGCCGGGGTGGTGTAGCTCGCGTTCGCCCCATAGGCCAGGGCCTTCGATTCGCGGATCTCCTGGAACACGATGCTGCTGAGCCCGCTGCCGAAGTACTCATTGAAGAGCGCCGCGTAGGGCATTTTCTCCACATCGAACGGACCGGCCTTGCTCACCATCAACATCTCGGCCTGCACCATGTCGTATTCGGCGAAGAGGACCTCATTGCGTGTGGTCGGCACCTCGGGATACGCCCGCTCACCGGGCAACGCCATCAGCGCGGCGGGTGTGGGGTGCAGCTCACGCAACAGGGCCTCGACCTGATCGATGCCCTGCCTTCCATAGTGGAACACCCGGTGCTTGTAGGAGGTGAGCCGGTGGATGCGCGCCACCAGGTCGTCAGCCTTCAACGCGTTCAGCTCGGCGTCCGTGAGCACATCATTGAACGGGGAGCGCGCACCGTAGCGGGCCTGGCTGTAGAGCGCTCCGGACAGCAACACGCCCTTGTTGCGCGCCTGGTCCTGTCGCTCCTTCCGCAGATCGGCGATCAGCCCGCGCAGGGCTGCTTCATCCGGCCGGCACCCGGCCAGCACATGCTCCAGCATCACGACGCCCTCCCGCAGGTTCCGCTCCAGGCCGCTGAGGGTCACGTAGCACCGGTCGTTGCCCACGAACACGTCCAGCGAAAGGCCCAGCTTGAAGAGCTCCTTGCGCAGTTCGGGGGCGCTGTAGCGCGAGGTGCCCAGGTAGGGCAGGTACTTCACGGCCACCTCCAACGCCTTGTCATGGTCGGTGCCCATGTCCAGGATGTAGCGCAGGCTGAACAGCTCGTTGGACGGGTTGCGCACACTGGCGAGCTCGACCCCCTTCCCCAGGTCGCGCCGCTCGATGGCCGTGGCGAAGTCGACGAATTCGGGGGCCAGCTCCGCACCGGGCACCTGCTCCCAGGCCCGTCTCCAGGCGCTCATGCCCTCCCGCTTGATGTCGATGGGCGTGATGCGGGGTTTGGTCACCTTGTGCACGCCGGTGCGCTCGCCGGAGCGCTTGAGCACACAGACATGGTCGTCGCCCAGCCGCTCCTTCACGAAGGCCATCACCTGGTCCTTGGTGATCGCGGCCATGCGGTCGTGCTCGGTGAGCACCTCCTCCCACTCCTTGCGCAGGATGAAGGCATCGGTCATGGCCGCAGCACGCCGGCCGTTGTTGTCGCTCCATTGACGGATGCGCCGCACCCTCAGGTCGTTCACCACGGCGCCGATGAGCCAGTCCTCGAAGCCGCCGCTGGCCAGCGCATCGAGCTGCTCCAAAGCCAGGTCGCGCGCCTGCTCCAGGGTCTGGCCCTCGCGGGGTTCGACCCGGATGTTGAACTCGCTGTGGTCGGCCTGTTCCAGGGCATAGGCGGAGGCGTCCAGGACCCGCTGCGCCTGCACCAGGTTGAGGTCGAACAGGCCCGCCCGACCATTGCTCAACAGGCCGGCCACCAGGTCGAGCATCCCGGGGTCGGTGCTTCCTGTGCCCCGGAACCGCCAGGCCAGCGTGGCCCACTCCCGGTCAGGTCCGGTGACCTCGGCCACCACCGGCCCGTTCAGCGGGCGTTCCGGGGCGTGTTCGAACCGAGGGACCTCGCGCGGGACCCACGAGCCGAAGTACTTGTCCACCAGCGCGATCGTCCGGTCGTGGTCGATGTCGCCCGCCAGTACCACGGCCATGTTGTTCGGAACGTACCATGTACTGAAGAAGGCGTGGATCTTCTCCATGCTCGGGTCCTTCAGGTGCTCACCGGTCCCCAGGGTGGTCTGTGTGCCATAGGGGTGGTGCGGGTAGAGCAGTTCGTTCTTCTTGTAGTAGGCCAGCCGGCCGTCGTTGTCCTGGCTGCGGTTGAACTCCTCGTAGACGGTCTCCAGCTCGGTGTGGAAGAGGCGCAGGACGCACTCCTGCATGCGCTCGCTCTCGATCATCATCCAGCGCTCGAGCTCGTCGCTCGGCACGTCGTTGATGTAGACCGTGCGTTCGGTGCTCGTGTAGGCGTTCGTTCCCCGTGCGCCGATGCTCTTCACCATCTTGTCGTATTCATTGGGTACGGCGAGGGCCGCGGCCAGATGGCTGAGGCTGTCAATGGCATGGTAGATGGCCTCGCGCCGGGCCTCGTCCCTGGTGTTGCGTCGCAGTTCGTACTGGTCGCTGATCGCCTGGAGCAGCCGCTGTTCCTCGGGCCAGTCGGACGTGCCGATGTGCGAGGTGCCCTTGAAGAGCATGTGCTCCAGGTAGTGGGCCAATCCGGTGGCGTCGGCCGGGTCGTTCTTGCTGCCGGCCCGCACGACGATGTTGGTCTGCACGCGCGGCGCGTCCGCGTTCCGGCTCAGCCACACCTGCAGCCCGTTGCCCAGGGTGTAGATGCGCGTGTCCGTGGGATCGCCCGGCACCGCGCTGTACGGGTAACTGCGCTGGGCCAGCACAGGGACGGTGGCGCACAGGATGGAAAGGGTGAGCAGGGGGCGCATCATGGGTGGATGGAATGCGGTGAAGGTGGTGAAAAGCACGACCCGGACCCGCATGTCGCCCGACCGCGGTCCCGAACCGAACGACCGCCCCGTTCCCTGGGCCGGCTCCAACGATGCGGCCATGCCATGGAACGCAAAGGCCCCCGGGATCCCGGGGGCCTTCGTTCGGAAGGGCTGTTCAGCGAACGATCAGCCGCTCTTGCGCGAGCCGCTCCCCCTGAAGCATCTGCACGACGTAGGTGCCCGGCATCAGCCCGGACACATCGAGCTCCGCGGCCTGGCCGTCGATCGCGGGGGTGAAGCGTTGCCGCAGGACCAGCCGTCCATCGCTCGCGAGCACATGGACATCCACGGGCACCTCTCGTGACCAGGACTCCCCTTCGAGGGCGACGCGCACCGGCTCACCGGCGGTGGGATTCGGCCACAACAGGGCCTCGCCCGTGGTGAGCGCCTTGTCCCGAGCGTCATCCCCCGGTGTGGTGCCGATGGCCACCCAGCAGCTCGGCCCCCAGTTGCACCAGCTCTGTCCGGTGTCGTAGCTGATCCGTACGCGAACGTTGTAGGTGGTTCCGGCCACCAGTGGCTGGGTCACCCAGTTGAGGATGACACCCGAGGTGGGCAGGGCGATGCGACGCAGGTATCCCGCACCGGTGTTGCTGAACTCGAACTGGTACCGGTCAGCGCTCGTCCGCTTGAAGGCATACAGCCGGTCGCTTCCGCCGAAGATCCGCGTGACCCCACAGGAGAACTTCGGGTCGTTCGGGCGGTCGACCAGCCGGGTGGTGGCGCAGGGCGGTTTGACCGGGTTGAGGTACACGCGGCAGGCCGGACCGAACTCACGGTAGACGCCGGCGATGCGGGCCCGGATCCGCACGTTCAGCCACTGCTCCATCGGCACCGGCAGGGTCTGCAGCCAGGCGTAGTTCAGGTAGGAAGCCCGCTCCGGATCGTTCGAATCCCAACCGGTGTAGGTCCCGTTGTGGATGTACACGCGACGGGAGTAACTTCCGTTCGGATCGAACAGCCAGAACTGATAGCCGTAATTGGCGTTCTGCAAGGCCAGCTGCACCCCGGGCAGGTAGGCGGCCACGACGGCAGGTTCCGGATGCGCGATCAACAGATTGCCGTAGATCAGGTCGCTCCGGTCGCACAACGCCTCGATCAACCGGTCGGGACCGATGGGCACGCAGAACGGCGCATTGTTGGCCACGGTGCTCACCGATCCGAAATCACCGTTGTTCCGGTTGTCGATGATGCGTTCACCGTTCACATCGTACAGAATGTAGTAGCCATTGGCGTTCAGGCCATCCCCGAAGCTGTCGAAGACCCGGAGGGTATAGCAGCCAGGGTCCACGCAACAACTGAGGTTCAACAGCGTGTTCGGGGTGTATCCGCCACCTGAGCAGAGCACGTTCGACGTGCCCGCATCGGTGATCTCCCAGGACGTTTGAGAGGCATCCACATCCGTGCGCAGGGTCAGGGTCAACTCCTCGCTGCATCCGGGTTGGGCGTACAGCGGCAACACGATACCGTGGATGAGCACGGTGCCGATGATCACGATCGTTCTGTTCATGGCGCTGGGCTTGGTCCCACAAGGTACCCGTGCCATCAGGCCCTTGTCCAGTCGCGAGGACCACGTTATCCACGATCGGGACGTGATCATCGCCTGCCGCACCGGGTCGCCGGCCCATGGTCATGATGGGCACGGTGCGAACCCTGAAGGCGCACGTGGCGCCACCGGCCTTCGTGGCCGACCCTCAGTCGACGGCGTAGTGCTTCGGGTCGGAGGCTCCGTTCACCACCACTTCCGTGACCGACAGGGACATGTCGACCGGGCCTTTCTGCACGATGAGATGCGCGAACAGCACCCCTTTCACCGCGCGATAGTCCTTCAGCTCGGAGGAGACCTTCAGGGTGCCCTCCGGGGTGGCCTTCATCTCCTCCCTGCGCAGTTTCAGACCCGAGGCCACGCTGTAGTACTCCGAGAAGGTCGACCCCATGTCCGTCATCACCATCAGCTTGTACGCCTCCTCCCCGTTGACCTGAGCGGTGCCCGGCAGGACCAGGCGGCCCATCTTCGCATAGTGCAGCTCGGGGAAGGGCGGTGCGTTCATCTCCATCTCCTCCAGCTCCATCTCGATGATCTCCTCCACGCCCTCGGGGCTCGACCGCGTGGCGCGTGTGCCGTCGCATCGCACCTGTTGCAGCACCGCCGCACCGCTGCGCATCTCCATGGCGTAGCGATCAGGCTCCGCGTTCCACTCGGTGACGGTCACCGGCATGCCCATCAAGGATGTGCTCATGCTGCGCTTCAGACTGCGGACACCTTCCACGGCCTCGCGACCGCCGATGGCCTTGAAATAGGCCTCAAGCACGGTCTGCGGGGTGACCCCGGCAGGCAGGGGCCCCAGCTCCTCCCTGTAGGGGTCCCCGTTCTCGTCCAGTTGGATCACGCCCCGCTCAAAACTGAGCGGAACAAGCTTGTTGCCCACCCGCTCCATGTCGCCCACGACCAGGATCGCCGCGTTGTCCGGATGAAGGAACCGTTCGGCCGCGGCCATCACGCCTGCGGCGCTCACCGTGTCGAGCCGCTTGAGGTAGGTGGAGTAGTGGTCCTTGGGAAGGTCGTACAAGTAGGTGTTCAGCGCGAAGCGCGCCACCGTGCGGGGATCCTCCAGCGAACGGGCGAAGCTTCCGGCCATGTAGCTCTTCGCCAGGGCCAGTTCGTCCGGCTTCACGCCGTTCAAGCGCATGTGCTCCAGCTCGAACAGCATCTCGCTGGCGGCGCTGTCCGTCACTTCGGTGCGGACGCTCGCCCCGGCGCTGAAATGGCCGCAATACCGGTCCGCATCCAGGCTGCTGTACGCTCCGTAGGTGTACCCCTTGTCCTCCCGCAGGTTCTGCATCAGGCGGGCATTGAAGACGCCTCCCCCGAGAACGGTGTTCATCACCTGACCGGCCTGCGCCATGGGGTCGTTCGGCTTGAGGTCCACCGGGAACAGCACCCGCACCACGGATTGGGGCGCACCGGGACGGTCCACGATCGCGACGCGCCGTACGCGCGAAGGCCTGGGGGTCTTGGTCGGCCTCACCACCGCGCCAAGTCCCTCGACCTGCTCATGCCCGTTGGCATCCAAGGAGGCGGGGGTCGGCGCAGGCCGCCAGGGGCCGAACCGTTTCTCGGCGGCCAGCCTGGCCTCCTGCTCGGTGAGGTCGCCCACCAGCACCAAGTAGCCCTTTTCGGGCCGGAAGAACCGCCGGTAGTACGCTTCAAGGTGCTTGCGCTCCACCCGCCCCACGCTCTTCTCCGTGGGCACCTCACCATAGGGGTAGCCCTTGCTGAAGGTGAGCACGCGGCCCACCACATCGGCGACGGCGTCGGGATCGTCCTTCCGGCTCTGCAGGCCGCTGAGCATCCGCTTGCGCGCCTTTTCGAACTCGGCCTCGGGGAAGGTGGGCGTGGTCACCACGGCATGGACCACATCGAACAGTGCGCTGAAGTTCTTCTTCAGGCAGGAGGCATACACCCCGTCGCTGGACGTGCTCAGATCCCCCCCGAGCTGATCCACCGTCCGGTCGAGGGTCTCCTTGTCCATCGTCGATGTGCCGGAGGCGAGCACCTCTCCCATGAGGTCGATGTACCCGGCCTTCTCCCCCTGCATCACAGGTTCGATGTCGAACCGCACCTGGACGCTCACCAGTGGCTGCTGGTGATCCTCCACGAGGATGACCCGCATGCCGTTCTCCAGCATGAAGGTGGCGTGCTGCCCCACGTTCACGGCGGGGGCCGGCGCCGGTCTGGGCGGTTTGCTGCGATCGACCTGGGCGTTCATCGGCAGGGAATGGGTGAAGGCGGCCAGAAGCAGGCCGGCCACGGGGGTGGGTAGCAAGGCAGGGCGCATGATCACGGCTTCTGGTTCTTCGGGAGATAGTGCAGGACCACCCGCGCTTGTGGTGAGAAATACTCCTTGGCCACCCGCTGCAGGTCCTCCGGGGTCACGGCCAGATAGCGCTCCAGCTCCCGGGAGGCCATCTCCGCACCGCCCAGGAAGGTGTGGGCGGTGGCCAGATCCGAGGCGACACCGGCCACGCGGCTGTTGTCGCGCACGAACTCCGTTTCCACCTGCGCCTTGAGCTTGTCGAGCTCGGGTTGCGGGACCAACCCGTCGCGCACCTTGGCGAACTCGGCGTCCATGGCGCTCTCCAACTGTTCGGCCGAAACGCCCATGTTGGCGATGGCAAAGGCGATGGCGAGGCCGGGATGCTCGAACGGGAAGCTGAACGCGCCCACATAGAGCGCCTTCTGGGCCCGGTCCTTCAATTCCACGTTCAGGCGCGAACTGTTGCCGTTGCTCATCAGCCGGTTCAGCATGTCCACCGCATAGAAATCGGCCGTGCCGTACGCCGGGATCCGGTACGCCTGCACCACCGCCGGCAGCTGGATCTGATCGAACACCACATCACGGACCTCACCTTTGAGCGGAGGTTCCTCGGCTGTGGTGCGCGCGATCTCCTTCCCGCGGGGAATGGCCGCGAAGTACCTCTCGACCTGCTTGCGGACCTCCTCGGTCCTCACATCGCCGGCGATCACAAGAACGGCGTTGTTCGGCACGTAGTAGGTCTTGTAGAAGTCGATGTAGTCCTGTTCGCTCGCGGCGTTCAGATCCTCCATGAATCCGATCGTCGGCCACTGGTACGGATGCACGGTGTACGCGCGCTTCAGCACCTCGATCAGGATGCTGCCATAGGGTTGGTTCTCGTACCGCTGACGGCGCTCCTCCTTCACCACCTCACGCTGGGTGTCGATCCCCTTCTGATCCACCTTGGCATGCAGCATGCGCTCGCTCTCCAGCCAAAGCCCGAGCTCCAGTTGATTGCTGGGCAGCACCTCATAGTAGTAGGTGCGGTCACCGTTGGTGTTCGCGTTCAGCACGCCGCCGGCCTTCTCCACATGCTTGCTGAATTCACCTCGGCCGATGTTCGCCGAGCCTTCGAAGAGCAGGTGTTCGAAGAAATGGGCGAACCCTCGCCGGTCGGCTCGTTCGTCCTTGCTTCCGACATGGTACATCACGCTCACCGCCACGATCGGGGTGCCGTGGTCCTCGTGAACGATGACATGGAGACCGTTGTCGAGGTCGAACTCCGTGAACGCGATGGCGCCTTTCTGCGCTGCGAGCGGGATGGCGAGCATATGGGCCAGAAGAAGGGTGGATGTTGTCCGCATGCCGTTCGGCTTGGGTGCCCGCATCGCTGCCAAGAGCAACGCGCGGGGCGGCCAAAAGTACGTGCACAGGCTGCACCGGAGGCCATCAGCACGGCCGTCCACGCTGTGGAGCCGCAGCTCTCATCGGTGGCAGCGCTTGACATCCGCTCGGCCGATGGAATAGCTTGGTCGACAGAAAACGCCATTTCATCGACAGCATGCGTCATCCCGCCATCCTCACCATGCCTCCTCAGCGCGTAGCGACCCACGACCCGGCCCTCACTCCCGCCCTGCTGGACATGTTGACGGGCCTGGACGAGCGCTTCGCCACGCGCATCGAGCGGTTGATGGAGGAGCGCAAGGCCCGTCGTGACCGGTTGGCGTCCGGCATGGTTGAACGTGCGGAGGACACCCGGCACATCCGGATGGCGGACTGGTCGGTGGAGCCCCTGCCCGCGAACTGGATGGAGCGCCGTGTGGAGGTGATCGGCCCGGCTGACCGGCAGCGCATGATCGAAGGCCTCCACACCGGGGCCAAGACCTATATCGCCGACCTTTCCGACCTGGCCACGGGCCATAAGGCCAGCGTGCTGCGCGGCCATCGGGCCCTCGGGCGCGCCGCCCGGGGGCGGCTCAGTTGCATCAGCACTGAGCACGGTCGCATCCGACTTCATGCATCCGTCACCACGCGCTTGGCCGTGGCCGTGCGCCCCTTGAGCGCCCTGGAATCCATGGTGCGCCACGGCGGTCGCCCGGTCCGGGCCGGGCTCTTCGATCTGGTGATGCTCGTCCATCATCACGGTCGCACCCTCCTGGAGCGTCAGCGCAGTATTCATGTGTACCTGCGCGATGTCCAAGGGCATTTGGAGGCCAGGCTCTGGAACGACCTGTTCGACGCCGTGGAGGAGGACCTCGGTCTTGACAGGGGCAGCATCCGGGCCACGGTCTTCGTGGACACCGTGTCCGGGGCCTTGGAGGCCGAGGAAACGCTGTTCGAACTGGCACCCCATGCCGGCGGTCTGGCGCTTGACAACGCGGCTTACGTGGCGGACCACATCGCCCTGTTCACAAGCCGCGAAAGCGGCGTGTTCCCCGACCGTGAGCGGTTCGGCATGGATTGCGGGTTGCTGGAGTCGCTGGCCCGCATGGTGATCGGCACCTGTCATCGGCGCGGTGCACACGCCTTGGGCACGCCCGGCCATGGGCTGCCGCACCTTGGACATGGACGTGCGAAGCCGGCGCTGCTGGAAATGCTCCACGACAAGGAACACGAGGCCGCCTTGGGCATGGATGGAACCCTGATGGCCCACCCCGGCCTTGTGAACGCGGCCATGACCGAGTTCAACAAGCACATGGGTGCCAGCCATCAGCTCGGGGTGCAACGGCGCGAGGCCATCGCCGTGAGCGACCTGGTGCGCCGACCTGACGGGGACATCTCGGTTGACGGGCTGGTGCGCGCCGTGCGCACCGGGTTGCTCGGTCTATCGGCCATGGCGGTCGGTATTTCGCGGATCGAGCTCGACGGTCGCACCCATGACCGCAGCAGCGTCCGCCTGGCCCTCGCACTGCTCTGGCAGTGGGTCGTGGCGGACAAGGGTCGGGTCACGGCCTCCGGGCTGGACATCCACGACGATCTCATCACCTTCCTGGTGAAGAAGGAGGTGGAGAAACTGGCCGCCCGTCCTGACGCTCCGACCTTGAGCGCGCTGCGGTCGGCCGGCGACAAGCTCATCAGCGTCGTCCTTGGCCCGGACCACCCCGAGGTGGTCTGAGCCACTGCTGAACCCCGGTTAACTTGGCCCCCGTGAACGACGGGTGGATCAGCATCACGGACAGGCTGCCCGGCAGCGGGGAGCGCGTGCTCTGCTGGGTGCCCGGGCATCAGGTATACCTGCCTGGCAAGAGCGGGGCCACTGAACTTCGCGAGCTGGTCATCCTTCGGTTCCTGCGGGACCATTTCACACACAACCCCAGCAAGACCGGAAGGACGAACTCGCCCCATCTCTGGGCGGGCGAAGGCTCCAGCAACCAGTTCTTCGAGGCCGTCACCCACTGGCGACCCTTGCCTCCCGCACCCGTGACCTAGCGACCCTGAGCCGGCGGAACGATCTCCAACAGTTCCACTTCGAACAAGAGCGTACTGTTCGGGGGCAGGTCGCCTCCGGGACCACGGCTGTTGCCGTAGGCCAGACCTGCGGGAATGAAAAGCTTGTACCGGGAACCGACGGACATCAGCTGAATGGCCTCCGCCCAGCCCGGGATCACATTGCCCACGCCGAACATGGCCGGTTGACCGCGCTTGTATGAGCTGTCGAACTCCGTTCCGTCCAGCAAGGTGCCCCTGTAGTTGACCTTCACCACGTCCTCCGCCGTGGGCTTCGGTCCCGTGCCGGCCTGGAGCACCTCGTATTGGAGTCCGGAGGGTGTGGTGGTGACGCCGGGCTTCTTGCCGTTCTCAGCAAGCCAGGCCTCGCCCTTCCGCAGGTTCTCCTCCCCCTCCTTCTGTTCACGCTCCATCACCTTCTTCTGGGCGGCGAGCATGTAGGCCTGAACCAATGACCGCACGTTGTCCGCGTTGATCCGCTCTGCACTGTCCAAGCCATCGCGAATGCCCATGGCCATGGCGTCCACGTTGAGCGAATCCAGTCCGCTCAGCTTCATGTTGTGGCCAATGTCCGTGCCGATGCCATAGCTCACCGAATCGATATTCGACCGCAGCGGGGCGTTCCGGCCTTTCTGGCCGGTGACCTCATTGGAACAGGCCGTGAGCAACACGGCGACAAGGGCCGTCAACAGGGATCGGATGATCATAGGTGGGTTCGAATGGGCGGCGAAGATAGGTTGCCCGCTCCGGTCAGGTCGGTCAGAGCGTCTATTCCCTTCATGACCATGCCCGGATCCATGGGCCTCACCCTTAGGGTCGAGATCCAGGACAGCAGCTCTCAGATGCTGGTCCCGCACGAGTGGGGCGCCCCCCCCCCCTGACCCTGCTAACCGCAAGTCCGTTGCGACATCGTAGGGAGGCTCCGACCGGGAGCATCACTGACCTATGTATGGCCATACATTCATTCTCCTCGCTGGTTGAACCACGGGATGGTCGCGTCCTGACACGCTTTGTTGAGGTTATCTGAACTGGGGCCTAGGAAATGACAGAAGAGATCCAGAGGCTCTTTCACAACCATAACCACCTGATGTCCAATCAGATGAACTCGACGTCCCATCCCCGTGAAGTATGTATGGCCATACATATATCCAGCGGGTCATCCCCTCATCGTACCGCCACCTGGATCGATCGCATGCACCAACACCCGTTCCAGCCAGGAAAGCTGGAAGCTCCGTCTTGAACGATCGATGGATCGCCACCACGCCCCACTCCGCCGTGCGCTCGACCGCTCACAGGCCCCCGGCAACACTTCTTCAGGGTCGCCCCGGAACCCCATGACCTCCACGTTCCCTCCTCTGTTCCGGTCGGGACAGAAGAGCGCGAAGAACCCGGTGATAGCGGGCGAACCGCGCCAAGTCGTTGTGATGCCCGGTCGGGAAGACGATCATCTGGCGCTCCACGGAGTTGGGAATGGATGCGTAGAGCTTCAATGCACTTGCTACGGGCACCACGCCGTCCCGTTCGCCATGGAAGATACAGACCGGACAGCGCACCCTCCTGATGGCGACATCGTTGGTGAACCGGTAGTTCAGCAGGAGTCCGTAGGGCAACCAACGGAAATAGTTCCGCGCAGGATCGATCAGCCGGGCAAATGGTGACTCCAGTACGAGGGACCTCGGGTTGCGTTGGGCGGCCACAGGCACCGCCGATCCACTGCCCAGCGAACGGCCGTACACCACGATCCGATCTTCAGGCCATTCGGTGCACAGTTGATCGTACCACAGCAAGGCGTCCGCCAGGATGGCGCTCTCGCTCAAGGGGCCCTTGCTCTTTCCGTACCCCCGTGGTTCGGGCATCAACACAGCATGTCCCGAGCGGGTGAACCGCGGCGCCCGCTTGCCCCAGCGCTTCAGTGTGCCGGTGTTCCCGTGGAAATAAAGCACCACGCCCACGGCGTTCTCAGTGGGAAAGTAGAGCCCATGCAGTTCGGCTCCATCGCACCCGGTGATCCAGCGTTCCTCAAAGGCATGAGCGAACCGGTATCGGTACCGCTTCGAAAGCGGATGCCGCACGAAGATGAGCCGCTCCTGCAGCAGATAGTACACCAGGCAGAGAGCCGCATAACCCACGGCCAAGGCGGACAGCAGCGTCAACCAAGCGAACACCCGGCGAAGTTACCAGCGTCACCGCCCGGGCACCGAGGTCATTCGGCTGTCGCCAGGGCTTCGCTCTCGTACACTTCCCGCGTGCAGCTGTCGCCGTTCTTGAAATAGAACACACCGCCCCACTTATGAACGATCCGCTTGAACTCGGTGCTGACCCCTTCCCGCTCCAGCCGGATGACGGTCATCACCTTGTTGGGTTCCACGATCAGCTCCTCCTCCCGGACCACCTCGGCCAGGATTACCGGTTCCTCCGGACGGTCCTCGGAACCTTGTTGGGCTTGGGCCGGTCGCACAGGTGAAGGCTCATCTCCAGCGACCGGGTCCTGCGTGCGGCGTCCATCCTCCCCTTCCACCACGCGAGCGGCAAGTCGGTTACGGGTGACACGGGGCATGGGTGGTGGCGGAGGCGGTTCTTCCCTGGACACCACGGCAGCGGCCGGCTGCGGCGGCGGAGCGGACTTGGCAGCTGCGGCCGCGGCTTTCCGGTCCTCCTCGGCCTTGCGCGCCTCCGCTGCTTTGCGCTCCTCTTCGGCTTTGCGCTCGGCGGCGGCAAGTCGTTCGGCCTCCGCTTCCTCGGCGGCCTTCCGTTTGGCCTCTTCCTTTTTCGCCGCATCCGCGGCCTTCTTCGCCTCCACTTCGGCCTGGGCTTTCGCCTTCGCCGCTTCCGCGGCCTGCTTCTCCTGCTCCTTGGCCTGCTGCTGCTCCTCGGCCTGCTTTTGCTCCACCTGCTCCATTACGGTCTGCAGCTGGGACTGGATGCTCTTGGTGTAGTCCGTGTCATAGTCGAAATCGTCCACGGACGCTTCGTACCGGATCATGCCCACGGGCTGGTTGAAGACCACGATGTTGATGTCGTCGTACTGCTTGAACAGCGATACCGCGAACTCGAATGGGGAGAACCCGTTGGCCGCCGCATCCGCAGGCACCTTGGTGTCGAACACCAATTTCTTGGTGACGAAGCCGTCCTTCTCAAAGCTCAGCACGTAGTTCGCGTTGAGCGTCAGGTCCAGGTTGAACTTGCCCAGACCACTGGTGAGCACCCGGTCCTTCTCTCCGTTCTTGTATACCACCACCTTGGTGTTCTCCAGTCCGCCGCCCTCCACCTTCACCCGACCGGTGATGGTGAACGCCCGCTGCGCGAACGCCATGGACGTCAGGAGAACACCGCAGAGGAACAGGAGGGGTTTCGATGCGTGGGGCATGCGGATGGTCCGGACAGGGAACCCGGTCGCCGCGTGTACGTAAGAGGGCGTACCCAAGTTCCCTGACATGCGCACTCTGTTCAGTCTGTGGTTGCTCTGTACTGCGGTCCTGCTCCAGGCCCGATCGCCCGGCGTCATTCTTCAGGAGCTCAATGCGCTCTATGAAGGGACGGTCCGGTTCAGGCTCGATCAGGAGGACCGCCTTGTGACCGACCTCTTCGACCGCACCGGGCATTTCCGGCAGGATGTGGTCTACATCGAGTTCCTCGACCCGAACGGGTTCAAATTCTCGGAGGAGGAAACCGCCGTGGTGATGACCTGCGCCGCTGACCATGCCAATTGCATCGAGAAGGAGGTGTTCCGCATGAACGTCATCCGGCACACCGGGCGCAGTGTGTTCCCCCTGGCCGCCGGTGACGCCGAAGGCGCCAGGGCGATCGGGCTTCTCGCGGCCCTGGTGAGCGAAGCCCAGCAGGAGATCGCCCGGAAGGCGGCTGAAACCCATGCCCGTCCGCAACGTAAAAGGTGACCGCTCAACCGTGACCATGAACCGCATCGTGCTATCCCTCTCCGCTGCGCTCGTCCTGACACAGTCGGCGAACGCGCAGGACCTCGCCCTGGCCGGCGGGTCCGATGCTGCTGCCATCGACGCCCTTTACGCCGAAGGCGAACGAGCCTATCAACGCGGAGCCTACGACGAGGCCATCGCCCTGTTCACCAAGGTGCTCGACCAGGACGCCGGGCACCTCAACGCCTATCTCCAGCGTGGCTTCTGCCACTCCCTCACGAGGCGGTACGAGCTGGCGGTGGCCGACTTCAGCGCCGTGATCGCCCGGAAACCGGACCACCTCTGGGCCTACACCAGCCGGGGGAGCGCGTACAACAAACTGCAGCGCTACGACAAGGCGATGCTCGACTTCGACCATGTGATCACCCTGGACCCCAGGAACGAGGAGGCCTTCAACAACAGGGGGTGGGCCAGGAAGGGCTCGGGCGATCCGGCCGGTGCGTGCAAGGATTGGCGAACGAGCCAGCGCATGGGCAACGCCGAGGCCCGGATCATCCTCACCAACAACCGTTGCAAATGAACCGCCTCTACACCATCCTCCTCGCGCTCGGTTTGGCCGTCCGCGCACTTGCCCAGGACATGGACGCCAACGACTGCATCGTGAAGGCCTCCTCCGCGTGGGGAAAGCCCTGCGAAAAGTGCGAGTTCTATAAGGAGGGTTACAAGCGCGATTTCAGCGGCACCTACCTCATCGAGCTGCAGAACACCTGTACGCAGCTCGTGGAGGTGAAGGTGGCCATGCAGGAGAAGAACGGGACCTGGCGCACCTTTCCTGTGAAGGCCCTGGCACCGAACGAGACGATGGACGCCTTCGCCTGCCAGGGGACCGGTAAGTACCTCTACTGGGTGCGGCGCGTGAACGATACGGAGATCGTGCTTCCCAGCGACCAGGAGATCCTGACGGAATACCGCGGTCGCTGACCGCTGTTCACGCCCCATTGTTGGCATCACATCGGGATCCACCGGGTGGCCCGGTCAGGGGGCAGGTAGTTTCGTGGCGTATCCCATGGCCACCAAGCTGCTGCACATCGACCGCACTGAGACCTCTCCCCAGATCGACATGGACCTGGAGCAGGGCACCATGGAGTTCGTGGGTCGTTCGCTACCCGCGAATTCCGAGCAGTTCTACAGCAGGGTCTACCGCTGGCTGGACGAGTACCTCCGTGCCCCTCGGGAGGAGACCACGGTGAACATGAAGCTGGACTACCTCGACACCAGCAGCAGCAAACACCTCTACAACATCTTCGACCGCCTCAACGCCGTGAACGAACGCGGACAGCGCGTGCACGTCAACTGGCACTTCGAGTCCGGGGACGAGGAGATGGCCGAGACCGGCAAGGACTATCAGCGCTTCTTCGGCCTCGACTTCCAGTTCATCGAAGTGGAGGAGCTCTTTTGAGGCGCTCCGCCGTGTCCTGCACGGGTGCTGCCAGACGCCTGGCGTCGCGATGGCCGGGTCCGTCGTATCGATCGCAGCAGCTGCACCTGCACTGACCAAATGTCCCGGCAGCGAGCCCGTGGACCGGGCGCGTGCGCGGGCACATACCGCCTCTACAACAATTCGTTCGCCAGGTTGGCCAGTGGACTGCGCTCCCCTTTTTCCAGTGTGATGTGCGCGAACAGGGGGTCGTCCTTCGCCTTGTCGATCAGGTAGCTCAACCCATTGCTCTCGGCGTCCAGGAAGGGCGAATCGATCTGATGGACATCCCCGGTGAACACGATCTTGGTGCCCTCCCCCGCTCGGCTGATCACGGTCTTCACCTCCAGCGGTGTCAGGTTCTGGGCCTCGTCGACGATGAAGAAGATGTTGCTCAGGCTGCGACCGCGGATGTAGGCCAGCGGCGCGATGGCGATCTTCTCGTTCTCCAGCATCTCATCGATGCGCTTCGGAGTGCTGTCGTGCTTCTCGAACTGCCCCTTGATGAGCTTGAGGTTGTCCCACAAGGGCTGCATGTAGGGATCAAGCTTGCTCTGGATATCCCCCGGCAGGTAGCCGATGTCCTTGTTGCTGAGCGGCACCACAGGACGCGTGACATAGATCTGCCTGTACATCCGACGTTGCTCCAAGGCGCACGCCAGGGCCAGCAGCGTCTTTCCCGTTCCTGCGGCGCCCTGCATGGTCACCAATTTGATCTCCGGGTCGAGCAACGCGCTCATGGCCAGCGCCTGCTCGGCGTTCTTGGGGCCGATACCGAAGACGTTCTGCTTCTCCACACGACCCACCAGACCCGTGCGCGGGTCGAACTTGGCCAGGATGCTCTTCTTCTTATGACGGAGGATGAAGAACTGGTTCCCACGCGGACGTTTGATCCCCAGGTCGTCCACCGGCAGACTGCCTTGCTCGAACAAGGTGTCGATCAGGCCTTCATTGTAATCGTCCAGCACCGTCCGGCCTGTGTACAGCTTGTGCTGCATGTCCTGCACCTTGCCCGTGAGGTAGTCCTCGGCCACGATGTTCAGGCTCTTGGCCTTCAATCGCAGGGCGATGTCCTTGCTCACCAGCACCACCTTCCGGTCCTTATGCTGTCGCTGAAGGGTCAGTGCCGCATTGATGATCTGATGGTCGTTCTTGCTGTCCTGGAACACCTTGGTGGCATCGACCCCGTTGAGGTCGTGCTTGGCCACCACCTTGAACTTGCCCTTGGTGGGTCCGTTCAGGGGGATCCAATCCGTCAGCAGGTCGCGCTGGGCGATGCCGTCGAGGTGCCGGATGAACTCCCGCGCCTCATAGTTGATGGTGTCGTTGCCTTTTTTGAAGGTGTCAAGTTCTTCAAGCACTTGGATGGGGACGGCGACATCGTGCTCCTGGAAGCATTCGATGGCCGAGTGGTCGTAAAGGATCACCGAGGTGTCCAGCACGAAGATCTTCCGGTCTTTCTTCTTCATCCGATCAAGGAACGTTGCTGACCAAATGTATCCGCCCCTTCAGCCCCACGGCCCGGTGCGGTGCGGCGCACTTATCCACGATCGATCGTGTCGGAATACGCGTCGCGTGCCGGTTTCCCGCGCCGATCGCAGCCGGCAGGAACGAAGCAGGGGTCGCCCGTTCGGCGACCCCTGCTCACGCGCCCCGTGGACCTTGATCCCCGGTTCACGCCCTCTTCACCTGCGCTTCACACCACCGGGACCGTTCTTGCGATCGGGCTCCCCGGTACTGCTTTGGTCCGCATAAGCTTGGCTGGCCTGCTCATGCCGTCCGGTCCGCACCTCTTACCAGGCTGGCCTTCCGGCCCACGTCCCGAACACGACCTCGGCGCTCGGCTCCAAGGCAGGGGCAAGTTATCCGGGGCCCGTGAGACGAAGTACCGTGGGTTGTCCACGATCCATCCACGATCGTCGACACGCTAGCGCGTGATCACGAAGCGGGCCGCACCCCGCACCCCGCGATCGGTAAGCACCACGGTGTAGACCCCTTCGGAGAGGGAGCCGACACCCACCCGGGCCTGCCCGGGGTGAACGGCCTCCACCTCAACAGGAACGTCCCGCCCACCCGCGTCCAGGATCCGGATCATCGGCTCCCCTGCGAACGACCACGAGAGCGTGAGCACGTTCCCCTCCATCCACGACCGAAGGCCGGCCTGACCTCCATCCGCCTCGGTCACTCCAAGGCACGGGTCCACCACCACGGCCAACACAGCCTCGTCCGCCGGACACGGCGCCACGGCGTTCACCGTGTAGGTGTAAAGCCCCACCGGAGAGACTCCCGGAACGAAGACCCCACCGAACGACAGGTTGTTCGGGTCCGTCCACGAGCCCCCTTGATCAGGACCATCGGTCAGCAGGCCGAAGAGCGGCGTGGCCGGGTCGTCCGCACAGAACGTGACCGTTCCTCCCGAACCCGCCCATGCGCTGTCCGACACCACCAGCACCAGTGCGGCCGTGTCATTGGGACATGGCCCCTGACCATACACCACATACGTCAGGTCGTACGTGCCGGCCGCCTGCGGGGTCTCCACCAGGGGTGTCGTCCCATCAAAGAAGAGACCTGTGAGGTCGCCGCCCACCACGAAGGGGAACAGGCTCTGGGCCCCGTCGGCGTTGCACACGGCCGCGCTGGCGTCCTGCCCGGCATTGGCGCCGTCGATGAGCGCGATGCACAGGTCGGTGTCATCCGCCGGGCAACCCACGCTGCAGGCCACCGTGTAGGTGTAACAGCCGCCCGGGTCGCTGGCCGAATCGAACACGCCACTGAAGGGGTTCCCGTTCGGACCGGTCCAGGTGCCGCAGTTGTCCGGTGTGCCGGTGAGCTCATTGAGCAACACGTACGACCCTGTGTTCTTGCAGATGAAGATGTTGCCGCCCGCACCCGCGTTGTTGCCCACGGAGATGCTGATGTCCTGGGCGTTCGGTGTTCCCGTGGTCGCCGGTGTGCTCGCCGTGACCCGGATGCGATAGCCTGTGCCCGGCAGCGTGCCCAATGGGATGGTGGCCGTGATGGGGACCGGGGTTGTGGAGGCGATGCTGCCCACCGCGACCGGAGCGACGAAGCTCCCGGACGCATCGCTGAGCTCCGCGGTGAACACGTTGCCGCCCCCCCAGGTCCCGGTGGCCGTGTACACCACTTGTACGGTGCCTCCCACGCACACCTGCACCGGGCTCACCGTGGTGGTGGTCACCGCGTTCGGCTGTGCACCCGCCGCGCTCACTTGGATGTCGTCGATGCCGAAGCCGGGGTCCTGTCCACCGAACAACGATGTGCCGTTCACGAAGCGGTAGCCGAACCGCAGCGTGGCCTGGTTGTCGAAGGCCGGCAGCATGATGCTCTGCTGGGTCCAGGTCGGTTGGTTGCGGTACTGACCGATGGGCGTGGTGATCAGGTTCCAGCTGCTTCCGCCGTTGGTGCTGTAGTACACCTCACCATAATTCTGGTTGCCCCCATTGCAGAGCCACCAGAACGAGAGCGTCACATCGGTCTGGCCCAAGGTGCTGATGTCCGTGCTCATGCGGGCGAAGTGGTTGCCCGGGTCGGTGCAGAACCCATCGGCGGCGGCGAAGGAGCAACAGGTGATGCCATCGGCCACGGCCTCCGTGCTCGCCGTGTGGAGATAGTTCCCATTGGCCGGCTGGATCCCCCCGGGCTGGCCCGCAGTGGATGGAATGGTGAAGGTGACCGTGAACCCGCTGCAGTCCACGTCACCATTGCCACCCGCGTACGTGCTGTTGATGAGCCACGTGTTCGCCCCACCGCTGATGGAGCCGACGTCCGTGGTGTTCAATGTGAAGGTGGGTGCGGACTCGAAATTCTCCGTGTAGAGCACGGTCTGGCCTGCGGCGGCGGCCCCCAGCAGGGAGGCGACAAGGGCGATGGCGATGCGCATGGGGTCGGGTGATGGTGCAAAATAGCGGTTGGCCCCGATCCACGACCCGCCGCGCAGGGTTAACAGTTCCCCAGATCCCGGTTAACTTTCCCGTTCGAGCTTTGCACCCCAGACCCCAAACCCCCCACCCATGAGCCACATGACCCGACCGGCACGGATGGTACCGTTGCTGACGGCCTTACTAGCGGCCGGAGCGCTTTCGGCGCAGACCGTCTTCATCAACGAGATCCACTACGACGACGCCAGCGGCGACAGCGGTGAAGGCGTGGAGATCGCCGGCCCGGCAGGCACCGACCTCACCGGCTGGACGATCATCCCCTACAATGGATCGGGCGGTGCCAACTACACCCCCATCGGCACGCTGAGCGGGACGATCCCCGATCTGGGCGGCGGCTATGGCGTGGTCTGGACCCCGATCAGCGGCCTTCAGAACGGCTCGCCCGACGGTGTGGCCCTGGTGAACGGCAGCAACGTGGTGATCCAGTTCCTGAGCTACGAGGGAAGCTTCACGGCCACGGCAGGCGCGGCCAATGGCCAGACCAGCACGGACATCGGGGTCTCGGAACCCGGCAACGTGGAAGGCCAATCGCTCCAGCTGACCGGCACCGGCACCGTGTACGGCAACTTCACCTGGGCCGCACAAGCCACCGCCACCCCCGGCGCCTTCAACAACGGCCAGACCTTCTCGGTCCCTGCGTGCGGCATCACCATCGGCACGGTGACGACCACCTGCAACAGCACCAACCCGGGCCCTGGGGACACCTATGACCTCAGCATCACCTACACGGGGGTTCAGGTCGGCACCACCGTGGTGAACAACAGCGGTTCCGGTAGTGTGGGCGGTGATGACCCTGCCGTGGTGTCCAACGGCACCATCGTGGTGAGCGGCATCAGCGACGCGGACGCCTACTCGGTGACCTTCACCGCACCGTGTGATGCGATCACCGTGAGCGGTGCAGCGCCCTCGTGCGAGCCGCCGCTGGACTACACCGTGCTGGTGATCAACGAGGTGGACTACGACCAGGACGGGACCGACGCCTTGGAGTTCATCGAGCTCCTGAACACGGGCGCGGTGGCCCTGGACCTGGCCGGTGTGAAAGTGCAGTTGATCAACGGCTCCAACAGCCTGCCCTACGCCACCTACACCTTACCAAGCTTCTCCCTCGCCGCCGGTGACTACTATGTGATCTGCGGCACCGGCAGTGCCGTGGCCAACTGCGATCATCAGGTGAGCCCGGCCACCAACCTCATCCAGAACGGCGCCCCGGACGGCGTGGCGTTGCTCGACCCCACCGATGCGCTCATTGATGCCATGACCTATGAAGGCAACATCGTCGGCTACACCGAAGGAAGCGGCGTGGGGCTGGAGGACAACCCCGCCCTGATCCCCAGCTACGAGCAGCAGGGTCTGTCCCGCTTCCCGGACGGGGTGGACACCGACCAGAACAATGTGGACTTCAGCCTGCGTTGCGTGACCCCGGGCGAGGCGAACATCGCCACCAACCAGTTCTGCCTCTGCGAACCGCCCAGCTTCACCGTGAACCCGGTGTGCGTGGATGACTTCACGTGGGACATCGTGGTGAACGTGACCGATCTGGGCAGCAGCGCCGCGGTGGACATCTTCAACGACCTCAACTTCGACTTCGAATCGGCCGTCGGCACCGGGGTGTACACCATCGGCACCTTCAACAACCTCGATCAGGTGTCCATCACCGTGACGCACGACACCTACGCCCAATGCAACGTCACCATCGGCAGCATCTCCGAGGACTGCACGCCTCCCCCGCCCTGCACGGAGAACGAGATGGAGCTGACGATCAGCACGGACACCTACCCGGACGAGATCACCTGGGTGATCCAGGAGGCCGGCGGAGGCCCCACGGTGTGTTCCGGCGGTCCCTACTTCCAGCAGCTCAGCACCATCACCGAGGCCTGCTGCCTGCCCAACGGCTGCTATGAACTGGTGATGTTCGACGGCTTCGGCGACGGCATCGATGCACCCGGCGGCTACATCCTGGCCGACGCAGCGGGTCAGCGCGTGCTGGACAGCGATGGCACCTACAACGCCTCCGGCTCGGCCAACAATCCCTTCTGCGTGCCGGTGGGCTTCGACCGTCCCATCTTCCAGCAGTGCGACAAGGAGGACTGGCTGCCCAACGATGTGATCGTGGCCACCGAGAACCCGGCCGTGAGCGCGGAGTGGACCGTGGGCGACCAGACCGACGATGGCTACCAGTTCTGGTTCTTCGATGCCGATGGAGGCTTCAGCCGCCGCATTTTCCGCAGCCATGCCACCAGCGGCGGGTTCGGCCCGGCCAACGCCACCCGCGCCTGCCACCTGAAACTGAGCAGCATGGTCCCCCTGCCCCTGCCCACCAACCGCCTGCTCAACGTGCGCATCCGCAGCCGCGTGAACGGGGTGGACAACGAGTTCGGCCCGGCCTGTCGCTTCCGCATCCCCAGCCCCGCCGTCACCTGCCCGGCCACCAAGCTCATCGACAACCCCAACAACGCCAACTTCTCCTGCGGCGTGACGCGTGCGTTCGGCAGCTCCGACAAGGTGCACTGCTATCCGGTGGCGGGCGCCACGCATTACCGCTTCCGGTTCGAGGCGGACGGCGGTGGCTTCGTGCGCCAGATCACCATCAGCAGCACCAACCTCCTGCTGAACTGGGCCACCCTGCCCTTGCAGAACGGCGTCACCTACGACGTCACGGTACAGGCCAGCCTGGACAACGCCGTCAGCTTCTGTCCTGCAGGTGATCTCTGTACCGTGAGCATCAGCGATCCGCCCACGGCGCAGGCCCGCAGCATGAGCGCGACGGGTGCACCTGCCTTCGCCGTGTTCCCCAACCCGAACGACGGCAGCAGCTTCGCGATCCGCCTCAGCGACCTCGGTCCCACCACGACCAACGCCATCCTTGATGTGATCGACGGACAGGGCCGCTTGGTGCTGTCCCGCGGGATCGCCGTGCATGCCGGCCATGTGGAGCAGACCATCGCCATGGACCAGCACCTGCCCACCGGCCTCTATCTCGTGCGCCTCACGGCGGGTGACCGTGTGCTGACCGAGCGCCAGGTGGTGCGCCGCTGATCGGACCGCTCAGCATGAAGAAGCCCCCTTGGCGTGCCAAGGGGGCTTCTTCGTTGAACGACCGTCGCTCAACGGACCAGCACGGGTCGGCTGGCGCGCGTGCGGCCTTCCGCGTCGATGAGGCGGAGCACGGCCGGACCCGGGGCGATCCCGCGCACATCGATCCGTGCCACGGTGCGACCGGCGGGCCAGCCACCGCTCATGAGCTCGCGACCCATGGCATCCACCAGCTGCCAGCGATCACCGGCCGCTTCGGGCGTCCACTCCACCACAAGTTCGTCCTCCGCCGGTTGCGGGTAGATCCGCAGGTCCGCGGCGCTAACACCCTCCTCCACGCCAATGGTGATCACCTGGACGCTGTCCGAGCGCAGCTCGCAGTTGTTCGCAAAACCTCCCACGACGTAATAGAGACCATTGGTCGTCGGGGCCCACGACTGCCCGGTGGCCCCGTTGATCGGGTTGCCGTCCAGGTACCACTGGTAGTCGTTCGCGGCGGTGCTGCTCAGCACGGCCCCGTCAAAGCTGATGCTCGGCGGGTCCATCGGGCAGCGGTCCACGATCTTGCGGACCTGACCATTGCTCGTGTTGCCCGCGTAGAGTTCGCCGTTCACATCCTCGGCGATCACCACATAGCCCTGTGAGCCGCTGGCCAAGCCCAGCTCATCCACCCAGCCGCCCTGTCCGTCGGGCGACAGCATCCAGAACTCTCCGGCGCAGTAGTCGGTGTAGATGTGCCGGCCCACCAGACGCGGGTACATCGCACCACGATACACCCGGCCGCCGATCGCGCTGCACCACGTACCGCCCGTGGCGATGTTCTCATGCACGCTCACCGGGAACTCGTAGTTCGACATGCCCTGGCATCCGCCCGTGTTGAAGGGCGAGTCGCCCTCGTAGCAGCGCCAGCCGAAGTTGGGGCCGCTGTTGTCTCCCGCGGGCCAGAAGTCGAGCTCCTCCCAGGCGTTCTGCCCCACATCGCCGATCCAGAGGTCGCCCGTGAGCCGGTCGAAGCCGAAGCGGTACGGGTTGCGCAGCCCGCTCGCCCAGATCTCCGGCAACGTATCGTTGTTGAGGCCCACCCATGGGTTGTCCGGAGGGATGGTGTAGGTCGTGTCCGGATCGCTGACGTCGATGCGGATGATGTCGCCCAGCGGATCGCTCAGGTCCTGGGCGTTGTTCAGCGGGTCGCCCCCGTCGCCTCCATCGCCGAAGGTGATGTACAGCATCCCGTCCGGCCCGAAGTCCAGATCACCGCCGTTGTGGTTGCTGAAGGGCTGGGGCCATTCGTACAGCACCTCTTCGCTGGCCGTATCGGCCGAATCCGGATCAGCGCTCACCCGCCACCGGCTGATGCGGCTGATGCCATTGCCCGTGCCTGTCGTGTAGTGCACGTAGAAGAAGCCGTTGTTGGCGTGGTCCGGGTCGAAGGCCAGGCCCAGCAGCCCCTGCTCACCGCCCTGGTCGTTCACCGCGCTGGTGATGTTCAGGAAGGGCTGCGACACCACCGTCATGCTGTCGCTGATGATGGTGATGAGCCCCTGGCGGCGCACCGCGAAGAGGCGGCCGTCACCGGCGTGGGCCAGGTCCACCACCTGGCTGAGGCCGGTGGCCCAGGGGACAAGTTGCAATTCGACCGGGTTCTGGGCCCCGATGGGCAGGCAGGCCAGCAGCAGTGCGCCGGCGAGGAGTGATCGTTGGTCCATTCGTTCGCGTTCGGTTTGCCGCCAAGGTACTGGCGCACGCTGCCGACCGTCGATGCGATCCGACGGAACCACCTTGGGCTCCCATGGACGGCGCCTCGCGACCCGGCGTCTACTTTTGCCGCCCCATGGGCCTTCACGAGGAGATCGAACGCCGGCGCACCTTCGCCATCATCAGCCATCCCGACGCCGGGAAGACCACCCTGACGGAGAAGTTCCTGCTCTATGGTGGCGCCATCCAGACCGCCGGCGCGGTGAAGAACAACAAGATCCGCAAGGGCGCCGCGAGCGATTTCATGGAGATCGAGCGCCAGCGCGGCATCAGCGTCAGCACCTCGGTGATGACCTTCCACTATGCCGGCAAGCTGGTGAACCTGCTGGACACCCCCGGCCACAAGGACTTCGCCGAGGACACCTACCGCACCCTGACCGCCGTGGACAGTGTGATCCTGGTGGTGGACTGCGTGAAGGGCGTGGAGGAACAGACCCGGCGGCTGATGGAGGTGTGCCGCATGCGCCACACCCCCGTGATGGTGTTCATCAACAAGCTCGACCTGGAGGGCCGCGACCCCTTCGACCTGCTGGATGAGCTGGAGCGGGAGCTGCGCATCAACGTGACCCCGCTGAGCTGGCCCATCGGCATCGGCCACACCTTCAAGGGGGTCTACGACCTGTACGACAAGGACCTGCGGCTCTTCGAGGAGGTGAAGACCAAGGTGGAGGGCGCTGCGGTGCACATCGACGACCTGGCCGATCCGCGGCTGGACACCCAGCTCGGCGCCGATGCCGCCGGCCAGCTGCGGCAGGACGTGGAGCTCGTGGAGGGCGTATATGGTGCGCTGGACCTCGATGACTACCTCGCCGGGCGGCGGGCTCCGGTGTTCTTCGGCAGCGCGTTCAACAACTTCGGGGTGAAGGAGGTGCTGGACACCTTCGTGCGCATCGCCCCACCGCCACAGCCCCGCCCCACCGACCAAGGGGAGATCGCCCCGGAGGACAAGGCCTTCAGCGGGTTCGTGTTCAAGATCCACGCGAACCTCGACCCCAACCACCGCGACCGCATCGCCTTCCTCCGGGTGTGCAGCGGACGGTTCCAGCGCAACACCTACTACCACCATGTGCGGTTGGAGAAGCAGTTGCGCTTCGCCACGCCCACCAACTTCCTCGCCGCGCAGAAGACCATCGTGGACGAGGCCTGGCCCGGTGATGTGATCGGCCTGTTCGACACGGGCAACTTCAAGATCGGCGACACGCTCACGGACGGCGCACGATTCCAGTTCCGCGGCATCCCCGCCTTCTCTCCCGAGCTGTTCCGCGAGCTGGTGAACATGGACCCCATGAAGAGCAAGCAGCTGGAGAAGGGCATCCGCCAACTCACCGATGAAGGTGTCGCCCAGCTCTTCGTGCAACAACCCGGCAACAAGAAGATCGTGGGCTGCGTGGGCGACCTGCAGTTCGAGGTGATCGCCTACCGGTTGGAGCACGAATACGGCGCGAAGTGCGCGTTCCAGTCCATCCAGGCGCACAAGGCCTGCTGGCTCACGGCCACCGACCCCGAGGCCCTGGACCGCTTCATCCGGGTGAAGGCCCAGCAGGTGGTGCAGGATAAGGACGGCAACCCGGTCTTCATGGCGCCCACGGCCTACATCCTGGACCTGGAGCGGCGCGAGAACCCGGCCATCACCTTCCACACCACCAGCGAGTTCAAGACGGCCGTGGCCTCCTGAAATGAGGAAGGCCGCCCTGAGGCGGCCTTCACAGGTCCGGGTCGGTCGCTCACTTGGCGGCCTCGTGCCACACCTTGAGCTGCTCTTCGGTGAGCACTGCGTTCAAGCGGGTCTCCACCATCTCGTCCATCACCTTGTACTGGCCGGGCATGTCACCTTCCACCACCTCGGCGGGCTGCCCCTCGAAGCGCTGGCGCAATGCGTCGCGGTACCGCTCCACCTCCAGGTAGGCATCCAGCACCTGGGTGCGCTGGGCCTCCGACAGGTTCACCGTGCGATGCACCAGTTCGGTGCGCTCCTCGGCCTTGGCCTTCATCTGCGGGGTGTCCGCGACCTTCACCTGGCGCTCCTGGGCGGAGGCCAGCACAGCGAACGCGGCGAACGAAAGGGTAAGGATGCTCCTGCGCATGTCCTGGGTGTTGTGAGGTTCAAAGATAGCTCAACCCCATGGACGCACGGAAGCCCCGAACGTTGCCTTGCCCACAGCCCCACGTGGGATCCTTTTCCCCGGCCCGCTGTTTGTTGATCGGCTGTTAACGCCCGGTCCCCGCCCCTGGGGCCCGGCTAGTTTTGCCCCATGCGCATCCCCTCCGCACTGTTGCTCACCACCCTGCCCCTGGCCGGCCTGCCGGCCCAGGACCAGCGCCGACTGGAGTTCCGCATCGCCGGCGCCGAGAAGGACACGGTCTTCCTGGCGAACTACTACGGCAACAAGCTCTACTACGCCGACACCGCCGTGGCCGACGCCAAAGGTGCCGTCCTCTTCGACCGCCCCGAGGGCTACAAGGCCGGCGTGTATGCCGTGGTGGTGAAAGGCCCCAAGTACTTCGAGTTCATCGTGAACGAACCGGAGGTGCGCATGCGCACTTCCGCTGCCGACCTGATGGGCGCCATGGCCGTGGACAAAAGCCAGGAGAACAGCCTGTTCTTCGGCTACATCCGCTTCCTGAACGAGCGCAAGCAGCAGGGCGACAGCCTGCGCACCCTGCTGAACGGCGCAACCGACCCCCTCCGCCGCAGCGTGCTGAAAGGGCGCCTGGAGGAACTGGACAAGGAGGTGCGTGCCTACCAGTCCGACCTGGTGGCCAAGGCCCCGGGCTCCCTGGTGGCCGCCATCGTGCGCATGAGCATGCCCGTGGACCTCGACAAGCCCAAGCTGCCCGACGGCCGGGTGGACAGCATCGCCGCCTACTATCAGTACCGTGAGCATTACTGGGACCACGTGGACCTGAAGGACCCGCGCATCATCCACACGCCGGTCTTCCAGAACAAGTTCGATGAGTACATCGGTGCGGTGGTGCCCCAGATCCCCGACACGATCATCAAGCTCGCCGACGACCTCATCGGCCGCCTCGGCCCCAGTGAGGACCTGTTCCGCTTCGTGGTGCATGGCATCACCTACAAGTACGAGACCAGCGACATCATGGGCATGGACGCCGTGTTCGTGCACATGGCCCTCACCTACTACTGCCCCAAGGCCGGCGGCAACAGCAAGGCCTTCTGGATGAGCGAGGAGAAGCTCAAGAAGCTCTGTGAACGCGCCCAGAAGCAGGCCCCTTTGGTCATCGGCGCCAAGTCCGCCGAGCTTATCCTGCCCGACACCACCGAACAGATGTGGAAGAGCCTTCACAAGCTGCCCAACGACTACGTGCTTCTGGTGTTCTGGGACCCCCACTGCGGCCATTGCAAGAAGGAGCTGCCCGCCCTGTACACCAGCTATCGCGACACGCTTCGCCCCATGGGCATCGAGGTCTTCAGCGTGGCCAAGGCCACCGACAAGAAGCTGTTCGACGACTGGAAGGCCTTCATCCGCGAGCACAAGATGGACTGGGTGAACGTGGGCCTCACCCACACCGTGTACGAGGAGGCCAAGAAGGACCCGTACAAGTACATCCCCAAGCTCACCACCCTGCAGAGCCTCAACTACGCCGACACCTACGACGTGTACGCCACCCCCAAGTACTTCCTCATCGGTCCCGACCGGAAGATCGTGGGCAAGCAGCTCAACCCCACCCAGGTGGCCGACCTGGTGAAGCGGTTGCGCGAACGGGACAAGGGGGCGGCGAAGCCCTAGGGGCGTTCAACCGGCATCGGGGGAGCGGATCGGGGCGTGTGGTCATCTCGCCAGACGAGCACGTGCGCTTCCCGCAGAGGCGGGACAGGTCGTGACGATGAGCGCCCTGTCCGGGGAACGGGGGAAGGTTCGAGCGCGGATCAGTCGCGCTCGGTCTCGTTGGCCCAGATCATCTCCGTGATGCTCTGGCCGTTCTTGAAGTAGAAGGTGCCCCATTTGGCGATCACCTTGCTGTACTCGTCCGCCTTGTTGCCGTTCACCACCACGCGGCGGATGATCACCTTGTTGCCTTCGGTGTAGCTCTCCTCGGTGACGCCCGGGGGGTACTCGGTGGCCAGCTTGCTGCGGTTGTAATCAGCAAAGTCCTTGGGCTGATTGAGGGGCGTGCGCGCCAGCTGCTCCTGCGCGGCGAGCCGCTGATCGGTGGCGCGCTGACTGAACTGCTGCCCCACCCGGGCCTGCACGTCCTTGGTCTCCTGCACCTGGTCGCGCTGGCCTCGGGCCAGCTCGGCGCCGCGTTCCTGCAAAGCCACCTGCCGGTCGATCTGGGCCGTCACCTCATCGCGTGCCCGCTGGTTGCGGTCCAGCCCCATGCGGGCGTCCTGCTCCTGCTTGGCCTGCCATTGCTCCACGGCATTGCGCTGGGCCGCCACCTGTCCGGCATGGGCCTCATCCCGCCGGCGTGCGGCCTCGGCCTGTTGTTCCCGAGTGGCGTCCACCGTACCCTTCGCACCTCCCCGGGCCTGTGCTGAGCGCTCCTGCCGCGCCCGCTCGGCCTCCGCCAGGGACTCCTGATAGGCACGCATCTGCTCGGCGTAGGCCTTGCGCTGCTCCTCGCTGCCCTGGTACAACTGCTGGTCGTTCTCCTCGATGCGTTGCTTGTACGTCACGCCATCCTGCCGGCGCGTGTACGCCTCGTTCTGGTTGGCGAGCTCCTCGTCCGTGAGGTCCCGCCGCAGCTTCTTGATGCGCTCATACTTCTCGGCCTCCTCGCGCAACCGGGCCTCGCGCATGAACTCCTCGGCCTCCTGCTCCTTGCGCATATCGATCGTGGTGCTGCTGCGCTTGGGCGGCGGCGGCGGCTCCTCCTTCACCACAGGCCGGGCGGCCAGTTCGGCCTCGCGGCGGCGGCGCTCCTCCTCGGCCACCAACCGGTCGATCTCGGCGATGCGGTCGCTGGGATAGGTCTCGGACGGTTTGATGTCCAGGGCCTGGGCGTAGAGGCCACGCGCTTCCGCCCAGCTCTTGGCCCCGAAGGCCAGGTCGGCCTCGGTGATGGCCTTTCGGTAGCGCTCTTCCAGCAGGCGCGCGGATTCGCCCTTCATGCGTTCGGCCTCGGCGGCCAGGCGGGCGGCCTCCGCGGCCTCGGCCTCGCGGCGGCGACGCTCCTCCTCCGCCCGGCGCTGTTCCTCGGCCAGCCGCTCGGCCTCGCTCAAGGCCGCAGCACGCTTGGCCAGTTCGCTCTCGATCAGCGCCAGCCGGTCCTTCGGATACTGCTCGTCGGGCTTCACCGTCAGGGCCTCGGTGTACTTCTCGCGGGCCCGGTCGAACTGCTCGCCGTCGAAGGCCAGGTCGGCCGCAGCGATCAGCTCGCGGTACTGACGCTCCAGCGCCTCTGCCCCCGCTTTGAGCCGGGCCTCTTCAGCCGCAGCGGCATCGGCGGCGGCCTTGTCGCGGGCCGCCTTCTCGGCGGCGAGGCGGGCGGCCTCATCCTTGGCCGCCAGGTCAGCGAGGATCCGGTCGATCTCCGCCAGCTTGTCCTTGGGGTATTGCTCGTCCGGCTTCACCCCCAGCGCATCGGTGTAGGCCATGCGCGCATCGTCGTACTTACTGAGGCTGAAGGCCTTGTCCGCCTTGGCCAGGAAGGCCTGGTAGCGCGCGTCCAGGTCGGCCTTCTCCCGGGCGAGACGCTCCTCCTCGGCCTTGGCCTGCGCCGCGGCATCGAGCTTTTGCTCGATCTCGGCGATGCGCGCCTTGGGATGCTCCTCGGCCGGCTTCAGTGTCAGCGCATCCTTGTAGTCGTTCAGCGCAGCGGCCCATTGCTCGCCCGCGAACGCCTTGTCCGCCTTGCCGATCAGCTCGGCGTAGCGGGCCTCCAACTCCTGGCGCTTGCGCTCCTCCTCGGCCTTGCGGGCCAATTCGGCCAGGATGCCGTCGATCTCGGCGATCTTCTGCTTCGGGTAGCCCTCCTCGGGCTTCAGGTTGGCCGCCTCGATGAACTTGGCCTTGGACTGGTCATACTCCTTCTTGCCCAACAGGGCATCGGCCAGCGCCACCACATCGCCGTAGCGCGCGTCGAGCTCCTTCCGTTTGCGCTCCTCCTCGGCCTTCGCAGCCAGTTCGGCGATGCGCTTGTCGATGGCCACCAGCTGATCCTTGGGATACTTCTCCGCCGGCTTCAACGCCAGCGCCTCGGTGTACTTCGCCTTGGCCTCGTCGAACCCATCCTTCTGGAACGCCGCGTCGGCGGCAGCGATGGCGGCCTGGTACTTCTCGTTCAGTTCGCGCTGCTTGCGCTCCTCCTCCGCCTTGGCGGCCAGCTCGGCCAGCTTCTTGTCGATGGCGGCCAGCTGGTCCTTCGGATACTTCTCCGCGGGCTTCAGGCCGAGGGCCTCGTTGTACCTGCCCTTGGCGCCCTCATAGTCCGCCCCCTTGAAGGCCGCATCACCGGCGGCGATGGCCGCATCGTACTTGGCCTGAAGCTCCTTCGCCATCCGCTCCTCCTCCGCCTTCTTGGCCAGCTCGGCCAGCTTGGCCTCGATGGCCGCCAGCTGGTCCTTGGGGTATTTCTCCTCCGGCTTCAGGGTGGAGGCTTCCGTGTACTTGCCCTTGGCCTGGTCGTAGTTCGCCGCCTTGAAGGCCGCATCGGCCGCGGCGATCAGTGCGGTGTATTGCGCCTCAAGCTCCTTGCGCTTGCGCTCCTCCTCCTCCTTCTTGGCCAGTTCGGCCAGCTTGGCGTCGATGGCCAGCAACTGGTCCTTGGGGTACTTCTCGTCAGGCTTCAAGCCGGCCGCCTCGGTGTATGGGGCCTTGGCCTGCTCGAACTTGCCGCCCTTGAAGGCCTCATCCCCCGCCTTGATGGCCGCGTCGTACTTCGCCTGGAGCTCCTTGGCCTTCTTCTCCTCCTCCGCCTTCCTGGCCAGGTCGGCCAGCAGGGTGTCGATCTCCTTCAGCTTCTGCTTCGGGTAGGCCTCCTGGTCCTTCACGTCCAGCGCCGCGTTGTACTTCACCTTGGCGCCCTCGTAGTCCTTCTTGCCGAACAGGGCATCGGCCTCCTTGATCAACGCCGCGTACTGCTCCTCCCGCTTCTTCTGGCCCTCCAGCTCGTCGAGCTTCATCCGCGCATCGCTCAGCTTGGCCGTGGCGATGGGATCGCCGGCCTTGATCGCCAGCGCACCGGTGAACGATTCCACGGCCTTCTTGAAGTCCGCAGCGCCCATGGCCGCCTCGCCCTGCTGCATCAGCTTGGCGAACTCGGCATCGGCCCCGGCCTCGCGCCGCTTCTTGTCCTCGTACTCCTTCATCAACCGCGCGATCTCGCTGCGGATCTGCTCGGTGTACTGCAGGTCCCAGGTGACCTCGCTGCTCGTGGGGTCGAACTTGGCCTTGCCGATCGGCTGATTGAGCACCGTGAAATCGATGCCCGGCAGCTCCTGGAACAAGGTCATCTCGATGTTCATCCCGTGGCCGCCCACCCGCTCCTCCTCCGGGATGTTCCGCGTGTCGATCGTGATGTTCTTGCTCACGATGCCCGGCTTGGAGTACACGATCTTGTAGTCCGCTCCGTAGTCCAGGTTGAACTCGTACTTGCCGCTGGCGTTGGTGGTGGTCTCGGTGAGCTTCGCGCCGTTCTTGAAGACGCTCACGATCACGCCGTCCATCTTCTTGGCGCTGGTGTAGTCCTTCACCGTGCCGTACACGTACACGTTGTCCACCTGGGCGTGGGCGGCGCCGGCCAGCAGCACCAACGCACAGAGCAGGCCGAGCAGCCTACCTTGCCAACGGGTTCCGAAAGGGATTCGCATGCGCTGCGGATGTCCTGAACGACCCCGCAAAGTACGACATCCCGGGCGCTGCGGCCGTCCGCACCCGCTCCCCTCCCATCCACGATCGGCCGTGCACAGCATCTGGGAACAGCGCAGTTTCGGGCCGCCGGTGGACCTGGCAGTGGTGGGCGCCGGGCTCGTGGGCCTCTGGGCCGCCGTGCACGCCCGCCGCCGCTGGCCCCGCCGCCACGTGCTCGTCGTGGAACGCGGCCCCCATCCCTCCGGCGCCAGCGTGCGCAACGCCGGCTTCGCCTGCTTCGGCAGCCCCAGCGAACTGCTCGCCGACCTGGAGGCCGAGGGCGCCGACGCCGCACTGGCCCGCGTGGCCGATCGGTGGCAGGGGCTGCAGGAGCTGCGCAAGGAACTGGGGGACGCGGTCATCGGCTTCGAGCCCACGGGCGGTCATGAGGTGTACGCCGCGGACGACCCGCTGTACACCCGCGTGGCCGAGGGGTTCGATCGGCTCAACGACCTGCTCCGCCCCATCACCGGACCAGGCACCTTCCACTGGCTGCCCGACGGCGCCGACCGCTTCGGCCTGGCCCCCGGCACCCGCATGGCCCGCACCGACCTCGAAGGCCCGGTGGACAGCGGCCGGCTGATGCAGGCCCTGCTCCAGTTGGCCCGGCAGCACGGGGTGGAGTTCCGCTGGGACCTGCCCGTGGAGCGGCTGGAACCCACGGCCCACGGGGTGGACCTGGTGACGGCCCACGGCCCCGCCCTGCGCGCCCGCCAGGTGCTGGTGGCCACCAACGGCTACGCCCGCCAGCTGCTGCCCGAGGTGGACGTGCAGCCCGCGCGCGGCCAGGTGCTGCTCACGGCGCCCATCCCCGGCCTGCGGTTGCAGGGCACCTTCCACGCCCACGAGGGCTACTACTACTTCCGCGACCTGGGCGGCGCCGTGCTGCTGGGTGGAGCGCGCCACCTGGACAAGGCCGGGGAGACCACCTGGGACGAAGGCACCAGCCCCCATCTGCAGGCCGCGCTGGAGGACTTCCTGCACCGGCACATCCTGCCCGGCCAGCGGCCCGCCATCGCCCACCGGTGGAGCGGGGTGATGGGCTTCCGCACCCAGGGCAAAACGCCGGTGGTGGCCCCCGTGCGGCCGGGCGTGGTGGCCGCCGTCGGCCTCAGCGGCATGGGTGTGGCCATCGGCATCCGCGTGGCCCGGCAGGCGGTGGGGCTGCTGGAGGGGTAAATGATCACCCACCTCCGCCCCCGCTCCACCGCCCTCCACGACCCGGCCGACTTCAGCGTCAGCGAGCAGAACGGCGGGCTGCCCCTGTGGTGGGCCGAGCGCCCGCCGGAACGGAGAAGGGACCGCTTGCGCGATCCCTTCGTGGAGCCTCCTGTCAGATTTGAACTGACGACCTGCTCATTACGAATGAGCTGCTCTACCGCTGAGCTAAGGAGGCCGGTCCCCGCCGACCGTTCCGTCGGCGGGGCTGCAAATGTAGACGTTAGCGCTTCACCACGGGCACGGCGGCACGGCCGGGCAGCTGGGCGCTGTAGACGCCCGGGGCCAGGCCGGTGAGGTCGATCACCAGGCGGGCCGTGCTGAGGCGCTCCTGCCGAAGCACCCGGCCCGAGGCATCGCGCAGGGTGAGCAGCTCACCCACCGCATCGCTCACCACGCTGAGCGCGTCGGTCGCAGGCACGGGGAAGACCTCCAGGCCGCTGGCGGCCACCTCGGCGATGCCGGTGAAGGCCCGCACGTCCAGCGCCAGGCGGCCGGGGCTGACGCCCACCGCCGTGCTGCTGAGCTCGGTGCCGTCCGGCGTCAGCACATGCAGGGTGCCGCTGGTGAGGAAGTCGGTGGTGGTGGCGTAGAGCACCCCGTTGAGCGGATCGTGCAGCAGGCTGTAGGGGAAGAGCGGGCTGACGAGGGTGTCCAGCACGCCGCCGGTGCCGGTGTCGAACCGCGCCATGCGGCCCACGGCATACTCGCTGAAGACCACCTTGTCCGCCACCAGTTCGCTGGCGCCGCAGCCGCTGTTGAGGGCCACGTTGGCCGTGTAGCTGAAGGCGCCATCGGTGGCCACCCTGCTGATGGCGCTGCCGCTGAAGTCCTTGTTGCAGAACACGTACAGGTCCTGGCCGGACACCATGATCCGCTCGGGGTTGCGCCCGTCGGGGCCGAGGTCCACCTGCTGCACGTAGCTCTGCGCGATGAGGTCCACGATACCCACGAAGCCCACCAGGTTGCCCCAGTCGAAGGCGTTGCCCACGGCCAAATAGGCCTTGTCGCCCACCACCTGCACGTCCTCGGCGCTGTGCAGCAGTCCGTCGGCCGGGGTGAGGGTGTAGAGCAGGTCCAGCGTGGCCGCGTCGCGGGCCTCGAAGTAGTGGGGCAGCCCGCCGAGCTCGCCGCGGGTGAGCAGCACCTGCCCGTTCCACAGGGCCAGCTTGCGGATGCCCGGCACGGCGGCCTGGTCGAGCAGGGCGTACGTATCGGCGTCGTACGACAGCAGCTGGCCATCGGCCGCCACGTACACCACGCCGTCGGCCACGTCCACATCGCTGGCGAAGCGCTGCCCGGCGATGGTAGCCACCGTTTGGTAGGTGCCCGAGGCCGGGTCGTAGCTGCCGAGGGAGACGGGCACCTCCTGCGTTTGCGTGTTCATGTTGTAGTAGCCCTCGTTGAGCACGAACACCTGGTGCACGAACGACTGGGCGGTGGCCACGGCCACCAAGCCGCTGAGCGCGGCTGAACAAAGGGAACGGTACATGGACGGGATGGTTTGGTGCCGCGTTCACCGCGCGGCGGTTTCGTGAAACCCATCGATCCGGGACGGGGCCTGTACCGCAAGCACCCACCCCGGTCCGGGGGCCGATCGACAGTGCAGGCCGGCAGGTCTTCTGGCTCACCCCCCTACCCCGGGCGCCTTCCCATTCCGCCGGAGCGGAACAGTGGCGTTGGCCCGGGGCCTCGGTGGTTCACAGCTGCGGGAACAGCTCCCGGTTCGCACGGGATTCCCTCTTGCTCCTTCGGGTACGGCACCGGGCGGTACCGCGCCTTCCGGGCTGTGTCCGATGCCTTGCGGCACCGGCGCACCGGCTTGCGGGGGCGAAGGTAGGCCCAGCGGCCGAACGGTATCTTGGCCGCGATGAGCGCCCCGTACGAGCTGCGCCCGCTGGACCTGTCCGACGCGGGCCTGGCGCAGGTGAACGCCCTGCTGCGCACCGTGTTCCCGGAGGCGGCCCACTTCACGGCGGACGTGCTGCGCTGGCAGTATGTGGACAACCCGGACGGCCCCGCCGTGGGCTTCAACGCGTGGGCCGGCGACACGCTCGCGGCGCACTACGTCACCATCCCGATGCGGGCCCGCGTGGACGGTGTGGAGGAGGCCGGGCTGCTGTCGCTGAACACGGCCACACATCCGCAGCACCAGGGCAAGGGCCTGTTCACGCGGCTCGCCGAGGCCACCTACGCGGCCGGAGCAGAACAGGGCTGCGGCTTCGTGGTGGGCGTGGCGAACGCTAACAGCACGCCCGGCTTCACGCGCAAGCTGGGCTTCCAGCTGGTTTCCCCACTGGATGCGCGCCTTGGGGCCGGCCCCCTGCCCTGGCGCGCCCATGCCCCCGGACCGCGTTTCGCACCCGTGCATGATGCGGGGAAGCTGGCGTGGCGGCTGGCGCATCCGGCCTACCGCTACGGCCGTGCGCTTCAAGGCGACCACACCGTGCTGTTGAGCGCCCGCCGCATGAAGGGCTTCCGCTTCGTGCTGGGCGTGGAGCCGGGCACCCGGACCGCCGAGGAGCTACCGCTGCGATCGGCACCGCTGCTGAAGGCCTTCATCGGCCTGGACCCCGCGCTGCGCTGGTCGGGATCGACCTATTGGAACGTGCCCATGAGGTTCCGACCGGCACCGCTGAACTTCATCTTCAAGGACCTCAGCGGGCGCGGCCGTCAGCTGGAAGCCGGCGCGGTGCGCTTCCACGCCACCGATTTCGACGTGCTTTAGAACCTTACGTTGAAGCCCAGTTCGAGCTGGATGCCGCCGGTGGTGAGCTTCGCCTCGTAGTTGAAGGCCTCGAAGTCCACCTCCTGGCCGTTGGCCTCGAAGCTCCGCAGAGGCAGCCAGTGGCGGACGTACTTGAGGTCGAAGTACATGCCGAAGACCTTCTTGGCGTAGAAGCCCAGGCCCGTGCCGAAGGCGAAGTGCGGTCCGGCGTAGCGCGCCACGCCCACCTGCGCGAACTGGTAGCGGTCCTCGATGCGCAGCATGCTGTAGCCGCCCTGCATGAACAGTCGCAGGTTGAAGTGGTCGGTGTTCACCGGATAGAAGCGCGGCTCGATGCCGATGACCCCGGTGCGGTTGCTGCGGGTGCCGGCGGTGTCCACGTAGCCGCCGAACTCGCCATACACACCGATGCTGAGCGGCTTCACCACTCCCACGTGCACCTTCAGCGGGAAGCCGTAGGAGATGGCCCCGTCGCGGTCGCTGTTGGAGTACTGCGGCGTGGTCTCCTGGTATTTGGTGGCATGGATGCCGAGGTTCGCACCCGCGCTGATATGGATCGCGCCAGGCTGGTTGCATTGGGCATGGACGGCCATCGGCAGCAGGACCAAGGTTGCCACCACTGCGGAAAGAAGGGAGCTGCGCATGAGGCGAAGGTGCGGTGTTCGGCACGGTACGCGGACCGCCGTGCCGACCGCTCGGCGAACAGGCGGCGGTGGATGAACGAACCGTTGGGAGCCCAAGGGTGTTCTTCGATCGTTGCGTTCCGGCGACGGACGCCCCTACCTTTGCCCCCTTGCCGATCCAAGCCTCGTCCCCGATGAGCCCCAAGCCCGAGCGTGCGCAGACCGAACAGGAGATGTCGGAGACCTCGGAGCCGGCGGCCCAGGCCGCACCGGCACCCGCCGGCCAGCGCTTCGACTTCTGTCCGCACAAGGACCTGAACCTGCCCACCTCCTACGACGAGGTGGTGAAGCGGTTCAACCGCCTGCAGGGCGATCGCGCCTGGGAGGTGATGAACTGAGCGCCGCCGATAGCAAAAACCGCGCCCCGCCCCCTGGCGGGGCGCATTGTTTTTCCGCGGGTCGTGGCCTTACCTTCCATGCGTTCTTTCCCGTCCGACCAAAACCCTTTTCGCCATGACCGTCTTCGATGCCAAACACATCAAGAACATCGCCCTCCTGGGCAGCCACGGATCCGGCAAGACGACCCTTGCCGAGACCATGCTGTTCGAGGCGGGCCTGATCACACGCCGGGGCCGCGTGGAGGACCGCAATACGGTGAGCGACCACACGGACCTGGAGCACGAGCGCGGCAGCTCGGTCTTCGCCACCTGCCTGCACACCGAGTGGCGCGACTACAAGATCAACATCATCGACACGCCGGGGTTGGACGACCTGGTGGGCGAGACGATCCCCGCGCTGCGCGTGGCCGACACCTGCGTGCTGCTGCTCAACGGCCACCACGGGGTGGAGGTGGGCACCGACCTGGTGTGGGAGCAGATGCAGCGGTACGACCGGCCGGTGATCATCGGGGTGAACCAGCTGGACCATCCCAACGCCGACTTCGACACCACGGTGGCGCAGGCGCGCGAGCATTTCGGTCCGGCGGTGACGGTGATGCAGTATCCCGTGGAACAGGGCGAAGGCTTCCACCGCATCATCGACCTGCTGAAGATGACGATGTACGTGTTCAAGGACGCCGGGGGCAAGCCGGAGAAGCAGCCCATCCCCGAGAGCGAGAAGGCCCGCGCCGAAGCCCTGCACAAGGAGCTGGTGGAGAAGGCCGCGGAGAACGACGAGACGCTGATGGAGCACTACTTCGACAAGGGCGAGCTGGACGAGGACGAGATGCGCCTGGGCCTCAAGCAGGGCATGATGAAGCGCACCTGCTACCCGGTGTTCTGCCTGAGCGCGCTGCGCAACATGGGCAGCGGGCGCCTGATGACCTTCATCGACAACGTGGCGCCCAGCGCCGTGGAGATGCCATCGGCCCCGCTGGCGGGCGAGGGCGGCCTTCCCTGCCGGGCGGACGGCCCGCCGGTGCTGTTCACCTTCAAGAGCGTGCTGGAGCCGCGCACCGGCTGGATCACCTTTTTCAAGGTGATGAGCGGCGAGGTGAAGGCCGGCACCGAACTGGTGAACGACAACACGGGGGCCACGGAGCGCATCGGCCAGCTCTTCATCGTGGACGGCAAGGAGCGCAAGCCGGTGGACCGTCTGGCCGCGGGCGACATCGGGGCCACCCTGAAGCTGAAGGACACGGGCACCGCGCACACGCTGCACGCCCCCGGTCAGGCCGTGAAGCTGGCGCCGATCGCCTTTCCCGAGCCGCGGCTGCGGGTGACCGTGAAGGCCCGCGATGCCAAGCTGGAGGAGAAGCTGCACGCCGCCCTGCTCGAGATCCATCGCGAGGACCCCACCGTGGAGCTGCACTACCTGCGCGAAAGCGCCCAACAGGTGCTGGGCGTCCAGGGTGAGCTGCACCTCAACCTGGTGAAGTGGAAACTGGAGCACCACTACAAGGTGGAGCCCGAGTTCGGCTCGCCGAAGGTGCCGTATCGGGAAACGATCCGCCGCGCCGCCGAGGCCATGTACCGGCACAAGAAGCAGACCGGTGGCGCGGGCCAGTTCGCCGAGGTGCACCTGCGCATCGAACCCTGGCAGGAAGGGATGCCCGAACCGGCCGGCGTCAGCGTCCGCAACAAGGAGGTGCATCCGCTGCCCACCGGCGGCAACCTGGTCTTCTACAACTGCATCGTCGGCGGCGTCATCGACACCAAGTTCATGCCCAGCATCCTGAAGGGCGTGATGGAGAAGATGGAGAAGGGCCCGCTCACGGGCAGTCCCGCGCGCGACATCCGCGTGCTGGTGACCGACGGCAAGATGCACCCGGTGGACAGCAACGACATCAGCTTCAAGATCGCCGGGCTTCAGGCCTTCCGGGAGGCCTTCACCCAGGCCGACCCCCTGCTGATGGAGCCGGTGCAGGAACTGGAGGTGCGCATGCCCGAGGACCTCATGGGCGACGTGATGACCGATCTGCAGGGGCGTCGCTCGGTGATCCTCGGTGTCGAGGCCCAAGGCCGCTTCCAGGTGGTGAAGGCGCTGGTCCCGCAGGCCGAGCTGGACCGCTACAGCACCACCCTTCGGAGCCTCACCCAAGGACGCGGCACCCACATGGAGCGCTTCCATGCCTACCAGCCGGTGCCGCACGAGGTGCAGGCCCGCTTGATCGGCGCGCATCGCGATGAAGCCGTCGAGGCCTGAACCGCTCATCACGCAGCTGACGGCACCCGGGCCCCTGGCCCGGGTGCCGTGCTTTTCCAACAGGGATCGGCGGCCGTGAGCGCTAGCTTTACTAGCATTGCAGCGATGGAACAGGTGGACGTGATCGTGATCGGTGCCGGACCCAGCGGCTGTGTGGCCGCTGCGCACCTTGCCCGGCAGGGCCGGCGTGTGATGATCCTGGAGAAGCAGGTGTTCCCCCGCTTCGTCATCGGCGAAAGCCTGCTGCCGCGCAGCATGGAGCATTGGGAGGAGACCGGTCTGCTGCCCGCGCTCCAGGCCCAGAACTATGCGCCCAAGCTGGGAGCCCGGTTCATCCGGGGGACGGACGAAGGCATCGACCTGCAGTTCGACGACAACTTCACCAGTGGCTGGACACGCACCTGGCAAGCTCCCCGCGCCCATTTCGACAAGGTGGCCGCCGATGCCACGGCCGCGCAGGGGGTGGACATCCGGTACGGCGTCAGCGCCGAGGAAGTGGATCTCTCCCGGGAGGACCGTGTGCGGGTGACCGCGCGGGACGCCCATGGGACGCTGGAGGTGGAAGGCCGCTTTCTGATCGACAGCAGCGGCTATGGCGGCACACTGGTGAAACTGCTCGGCCTGCGCGACGACCGCAGCCCGAACCCGCGGATGGCCGTGTTCACGCACGTGCGTGAACGCGACCGCGACGCGTGGCCCGAGCCGATGCAGATCACCTTCGAGGTGATGGCGGTGGACCTGTGGTTCTGGGTGATCCCCTTCAGCGATGGCACCACCTCGCTGGGATTCGTGGGCGATCCGCGCCACTTCGATCCCTTCACGGCAGGGCGGCCCTTGAACGAGGCCTGGCGGACCATGGTGGAGCGGTCCATCCGGTTCCGCGAGCGATTCGTGGACCAGACCCCGCTCTGGGAGCCGCATGTGCTGCACGACTACACCCACTACAACGAGAAGCTGTATGGGCGCAACTACGTGCTCACCGGCAACTGCGCCGGCTTCCTCGATCCGGTGTTCAGCAGCGGCGTGATGCTGGCCACCGAGAGCGGGCTGCTGGCCGCCAAGCTCACCGAACGCGTGCTGAAGGGTGAGGATGTGGATTGGGAGCGCTCCTACAGCGATCACATCCGCTGGGGCGCCGCGGTGTTCCGCAGCTACATCGATGGCTGGTACAACGGCGACCTGCAGACCATCTTCTTCAGCCCCCGTGTGGAACCACGGGTCAAGCAGCAGATCATCTCCGTCCTGGCCGGTTACGTGTGGGACCGCAAGAACCCGTTCGTGGCGCGGCACGACCGCATCCTGAGGCAATTGGCCGAGCTGCTGAACGGAACACCGGGCCTTCGGGACGAGGCCGAAGTGCTGAACACCGGCCGCCCCCTGCCCTAGCGCTTCGCCTTCCGCTTCTGCGGAACCTCCTCCTGCGGCATGGCGGGCGCCCAGCTGTCGTTGGTCGCATCCATGTCGGCCATCCGGCCCGTTGTCAGCAGTTCGACGCTCAGCACCTCCTTGTACGGCAGGTCCACCACCACGCGATGCGTGTGCTCCGGCCATGACCAGGGTGCGGCCACCACGAAGGCGTAGGCCTCCGAGCCTTCGGGTTTGCCGCCGCGCATGAGGCTGAGCGGAACGTGCACATGCTCCACGCGACCGTCGCGGGCGGTTATGCGAAGGTCCACCGGCATCAGCATCTCCCCCACCCGGCGCAGGACCACCACCGTGCCGTCGCCCTCGGCCATGGCGCTGTCCACGGCCAGGTCGAGCACGCGGGTGGTGTTCAGCCATTCATCGAAGTACCAGTCGAGCTCCAGGCCGCTCACCTGCTCCATGCTGCGCTCCACATCCACCGGACGCGGGTGGCGGAACCGGCACTTGTCGTAGAGATGGCGAAGACCCTGCTCCACGGTGCGCTCGCCGATGACGGCGCCGAGCTGGTGCAGCAGCATCTCCCCTTTGCTGTACGCGGTGATCCCATATGCCCGGTTGGTCAGGAAGTGATCGGCATGCACGGTCATCGGCTCGTTGTCCGGAAGCGAGAGGAGCATGCGATAGCCATCGTAGCTGCCTGCGTGCGGATCCTTGTCGCCCCCGAAGAGGTGCTGCATCACCTTGGAGCTGGCGTACTCGGTGAAGCCCTCGTCCATCCAGGCGTAATGGCCCTCGTCGCTGGCCAGCACACCGTAGTACCAACTGTGCACGCTCTCATGCACGCTGACGCCCACCAGGCTGCCCAGCTTGCGCCTGCCGGTGATCAGCGTGAGCATGGGATACTCCATCCCCCCGTCGCCGCCCTGTACGAAACTGTACTCAGGCCACGGATAACGGCCGAAATGCGTGTTCATGAACTCGAAGCTGCGCACCATGTACCCGGGCAGCTGCTCCCATGCGGTCCGCAGTTCGGGATCGTCCTGGAAGAAGCAGCGGATCAGCGGACCACCGGGCACTTGGGCGGTGAGCTGCACGTAGTCTGGATCGGCTGCCCAGGCCACGTCATGCACGCTGTCGGCCCGGAAGACCCAGGTGTTGCGGGCGCTGCGTCCGGCCCGAGCCGGGTCCGGCGTCGCATAGCCGTGACCGATGGAGGCAGGGTCCTGCAGCACGCCCGTGGCCGCCACCGTGAAGGCGCTATCGATGGTGACGCGCAGCGTATGGTCGCCCCACTCCCCGTAGAACTCGCGCCCCACATAGGGACCGGCATGCCAGCCGCGGTCGTCATAGGCCGCCACCTTCGGGTACCACTGGGTCATGCTGTAGGCGATGCCCTCCGCGTTGTTGCGTCCCGAGCGGCGGATCTGCACGGGCACCTGCCCGGCGAAATCCAGCTCGAAGGTGCTGCGGGCGCCCGGTGCGATGGGCACCACAGGACGCAGGCGCATGGCCGTACCCAGGTGCTCCAGCTCAACGGGCCGCCCCTCCTGGGTGCCCGCCGTGCAGCGCAGTTCGCCTTGCTCCCCGGCTGCCAGGGCGGCGATGCGTGATCCCACGCGCGGATCGGGGTCGGCGATGCTCCGGGAGCGGCTGTCCATTTCGCTGCCGGGCCTGAACGCGTTGAAGTACAAATGGAACCAGACCTCGGTGAGCGTGTCCGGGCTCTGGTTGTGATACACCAGACGCTCGTGACCGGTGAACCGGTGTGTGCGAACGTCCAGGTCGACGCTCAGGTCCACTTCGATCCATTGCTGCCATCGGCCGCACTGGGCATGGCCCCAAAGGGCGATGGGAAGCACCGCGCACAGAAGCGCGGAACGCAAGCTGGTGTTCATGGGCGCCAAAGATGGCGCAGCGTCCAGGCTCTTGGACCTCGCGCAGCCCACCGGGCGAACGCCTGGTCAGGAAAGCAACCGCTGGCGCAGGGCGAACTCAAGCTGGCGGTTGGCCTCCACCAGTTGCTGGGTGAACTGCTCGCGCTGTCGTTCCGCCTGGACCTCTGCGTGGGCCGCCATCACCAAGGCCTCCAGCCGGCCCGGGTCCCATGGCTTGGCGATGTAGTTGGTGACCCCACCGAGGTTCACCGCATCGATCACGGCCTGGATGTCCGAATAGGCGGTCACCAGCATGCGCCGGACCTGGGGAAAGCGCTCACGGACCAGGGAGAGCAACTGGCTCCCCGTGGTGCCCGGCATCCGCTGATCGGTGATGATCACGTCCACCGGCCGGTTCGACAGGAACTGCCAGGCCTCCTCGAAGCCGCTGGCCGTGAGCACCTCGAAGGAGCGGCGGAACGTGGCGTGGAACGCCTGGCGGTTCCCCGCGTCGTCGTCCACGAACAGCACCACGGGCCGATCGGGATCGGTGCCGAGGTTGAACACGCGTGTGGCCATGGAAGGGTCCGGAACTGGCTTCATCCGGCGTTCGCCTATACGGAACGTCGGCCCAGGGGGTTACGCTGCCTTGGGGACCACCGGTGTTCATAAGTTGTTAATAACCCGTCGTTGATTAGCTTTGGCCCGCCCGGTGAACTTGGACGCGCAACGGGCGGGCTCTTCAGGACCATGGACATCGATCTTCACGTGCGAACGCGCGGGGAGGGCGTGGATGCGCTCACCTGCGCCCCCCTGCTGTTCAGGCCGACCGTGGAGGCCGATCGGGCCGACCTGGAAGCCCTGCTCGGCTCAGGCCGGGTGCAACAGGTGCACGACCGCCTTGTGGATCAGGTCAGGGAGCTGGTCCGTATCCAATCACCGTCCCGTCGGTTCAGCGCACACGAGCTGGACCTTGCGGTGAAGGAACATCTGGCCGGCGGCCCGGCCGCGGACCAGGGGGTCTGGGTCTTCTACCCGTGGACCGGCCGGCTTGTACACCTGCTCGACGAGGCCGACTTCGCCCGCGTCCGAACGGACCGGAACCGCAACAAGATCACCGAGGAGGAGCAGGCGGTCCTCTACACCAAACGCATCGGCGTCATCGGGCTGAGCGTGGGCCAAAGCGTGAGCCTGGCACTCGCGCTGGAACGCAGCTTCGGGGAATTGCGGATCGCCGACCATGACACCCTTGACCTGAGCAACCTGAACCGCCTGCGCAGCGGTGTCCACAACCTGGGGCTGCCGAAGACGGTGAACGTGGCCCGCGAGATCGCCGAGATCGACCCCTTCCTGAAAGTGACCTGCTTCCACGACGGCATCACCCGCGACAACATCGACCGGTTCCTGACGGAGGGCGGCACGCTGGATGTGCTGGTGGAGGAATGCGACAGCGTGGACATCAAGATCCTGGCGCGACAGCGGGCGAAGGCCCACCGCATCCCGGTGGTGATGGACACCAGCGACCGGGGCATGCTGGACGTGGAGCGCTTCGACCTGGAGCCCGACCGGCCGCTGCTTCACGGGCTCATCGACCACCTCGATCCGGACGCTGCGGCCATGGCCCGGACGGCGGAGGATAAGCTGCCATTCGTGGCGCCGATGGCCGGTCTTGACAGCTTGAGCAAGCGGATGAAAGCCAGCATGATCGAGGTGGGCCACGGCCTGGTCAGCTGGCCCCAGCTGGCCTCCTCTGTTTTCCTCGGGGGCGCGCTGGCCTGCGATGCGGTGCGCCGCATCCTGCTGGGGCAGCTGACCGGGAGCGGACGATTCCATATCGATCCCGAGACCCTCATCCCGGGTGCCGATGGACCGGTGACCCAGGTGGTCGCCAGCGCTCCCCCACCACCGCTCACCGAACAGGTGATGCGCGATGCCCTGCCCGATGCGCACCGGATCGGTGTGCCTACGCACCCGATGGACGAGCCCACCGCCAGGCTGCTCGTGGAGGCCGGAGCATGGGCCCCTTCGGGAGGCAATGACCAGCCCTGGCGATTCCTGCTTGAGAACGGGCGTCTATACCTCTTCCACGAGGCGGCCCGATCGCACAGCGCCGCCGACCCTGCCGCGGTGGTCCCCATGCTATCCCTGGGTGCCTGTGTGGAGAACATCCTGGTGAAAGCGGCCGGCGAGGGGATCGCGCTCACCTACCGGCTGCTCGACAGCACGGATGAGCCCCGGCTCGTGGCCGTCTTCGAGGGCGCGGGCACCATCGACCCCGACCGGGATGGCCTGTCACGCTGGTTGTTCGAGCGCTGCACGAACCGGCGCAAAGGCGATGGCAGCACCCTGGAGGATGCGACGAAGGCGGCCTTGCTGCGCGCAGCGCAGGAGGTGCCCGGGGCCATGGCCCATCTGGCGGAGGGCTCCGGGCCGCTCGACCGGGTCGCGGAGCACTGCGGTGCCGCTGAGCGCCTGCGGTTCCTGAACGCCACCTGTCACCACGAGCTTTTCACCAAGGAGGTGCGATGGACCACGGAGGAGGCCCGACGGACGGGGGACGGCCTGGACCTGGCCACCTTCGAAATGGGGGCGGCCGAGGTGCTGGGCATGCAGGTGGCCTCGGACCCCGAGGCGATCGCCCTGGTGCGGCGGTGGAAGGCCGGGCGCGCCTTCGCCGACCTTTCCGGGCCGGCCATCCGGTCCAGTTCCGCGGTGCTGTGCATCAGCGTGCCCCGGATGGACCGCGAGCATGTGCTTCTGGCCGGCCGCGCCATGGAGCGGGTCTGGCTGCGGGCCACCGCGCTGGGCCTGGCCGTACACCCGGTCTCCGCGCCCATCCTGTTGGGCCTGATGGCGGGATCTCCGGTGTTCGACGCCTCGGAGCGCGGGCAGATCGAGCACGGCGCCGCCGGCATCCGTGAACTGTTCGCCACGCGCGACCGCAGACCCGCCTTCCTTCTCCGGATCTTCCGCGCCCCCGCCCCCTCCGAACGGAGCCTGAGGCTTCCGCTGGAGATGCTCTGGTCGAACGCCCAAGCCACGGTCACCCCATGAACGAGCAGCTGGACCTCATCGCCTACAGCGCACCGGACCGTCCCGACCTGAACGACGAGTTCGTGCGACAACATGAGCTCGTGCTCACCGAGGTGGGCATTCCGCTGGTCATCAAGAGCGATACGCGCTGGACCCGCGACCCGCAGTGCTATGTGATCGTGGCCGTTCATCCCACGATGGGCATGGTGGGTGGCATCCGTCTGCAGATGGACCATGGCGGACAGGAACGTCTTCCCATGCAGGCGGCCATCGCGGGTCGCGACCCGCGCATCGCGGCCATGCTGGAGGATCTTCGTGCCGAGGGCAACGGTGAGGTGTGCGGCCTGTGGAGCGCGAGCCGTTACGCCAACAAGGGCGTCACTGTCCTGCTCAGCAAGGCGGTGACGGCGATCGCGCCGCAGGTGGGAGCGCGCAGGATGGTCTGTTTCGTGGGCAGTCACACCCGCAGGCACCCCGAACGCAACGGCTTCGTGGCCATGACCGGGGTCGGAGAGCAGGGGGAGTTCGACTATCCGACGCCGGAGTTCCGGTCCATCGCGATGGTCAACCCCGATGCGATCCTGCTGCCCTGCACGACCACGGACCAGCGCCAGTCCATCTTCAGCCTGAGGCTCCGCCCCGACCAGGTGCGCGTGGAGAACCCTGGTCGCACGCGCATCGAAGTGCATTATCAGCTCATCCTCACGAAGGGCCTGTTCGACCTCGTGGCCTACGAGCGGATCCTCGAAGAGCGCCTGCGCAATTCGGCCTGAGCCGGGCAACCCTTGCGGCCGGAACGCCGTAGGAGCGCCGGATGAAGACCCTGCTGGCGCTCCTGCTGCTGCCCTGTGTTGCACTGGGTGCGGACCGGACCACCGCGTGGTCGCTGCACAAAAGCGACCTGGGTGTGCACCTGGGCGGGCGGTTGGAGGTGTTCCACGATACGACGCGTGCCCTTCCGGTGGACGCGGTGCTTGCCCGGGGCTCGTTCGAACCGCTCGAAGCCCCGGTCCCCAACCTGGGCCTCACCGGTGATGCGGTATGGCTCCGCTCCCGGGTCTGGAACAGCATGGACCTGGAGCGCTTCCACCTGTGCATCGACTATGCGGACCTCGACCGCGTCTCGGTCTTCGTGGTGTATGACGGCGTGCCCGTCCCGGCCGGGTCGAAGGGGCAATCGGTGCCGTTGCACGAGCGCTCCGGCCATGATCCCGAGTTCGTGTTCCAAGTCCGCATCGCACCGGGCTCGGAGGCCATGCTGCTGATCCGGCTGGAGAGCACCAAGCAGATCCAGCTTCCGGTGCTCCTCCGCAGCGCGGATGAGCTTATCGCTGTTCGTTCAGGCCGCAACCTGACGATCGGCATCTACGCCGGTGTGATGCTCGTGCTGGCGTTGTACAACCTGTTCCTGCTGTTGTCCATCCGCGACCGGAGCTACCTCTTCTACGTGCTGTATCTGGTGGCCGTGCTCGCCACCCAGCTCGCCTTCCTCGGCGTGGGCCCCTTCTACCTCTGGGCCGGCAACACCTGGTGGTCCTCGAACAGCACCCTCATCCTGACATTGGTCACCGCGACACTGGGCATGGAGTTCGCGCGGAACTTCATCGACACACGGCGCTTCGCACCCGGCCTGCATCGCATCAGTGTGGTGTTCTACCTGGTCTTCGCCCTGTGTATCGCGGCTCAGCAGTCCGGTCTGCCGCGCATCGCCTACCAGGCCGCCCAGGCGCTCTCCGGGCTGTCGGCCATCTTCACCCTCAGCATGGCGGTGGTGGCCCTGCGTCGCGGGTCCCGCCAGGCGTTCTTCTTCCTGCTGGCCTGGGCGGTCTTCCTCTCGGCCGTCGTGGTCTTCGTGCTCAAGGACGTGGGCATCCTGCCCTACAACGAGCTCACCATCCATGCCATGCCGGTGGGTTCGGCCATCGAGGGCGTGCTGCTCTCCTTCGGTCTCGCCGACCGCATCAACATCCTCCGGCGTGAGAAGGAGCGGAGCCAGGCCGAGGCCCTGTCCATGGCCCAGGAGAACGAGCGCATCATCCGCGAACAGAACGTGATGCTCGAGTCCAAGGTGCAGGAGCGCACCAAGGCCCTGCAGGAGAGCAACGACCACTTGAAGCGCACGCAGAGCCAGCTGGTGAACGCCGAGAAGATGGCCTCACTGGGTCAGCTCACCGCCGGCATCGCGCACGAGATCAACAACCCGGTGAACTTCATCACCAGCAACATCCCGCCCCTGCGCCGTGACCTGGCCGACGTCCTTGAAGTGTTGAGCGGGTATCGCACGCTCGAGCCGGACCAGGCCGCGTCGTCCCTGGCCGCCCTTCGGGAGCGCGAAGCCGAACTGGACATCGATGGTTCCATCCACGAGCTGGGGGACATCCTGCGCAGCATCGAGGAAGGCGCCGGGCGGACGGCGGAGATCGTGCGCGGGCTGCGCAACTTCAGCAGGCTCGATGAGGACGACCTCAAGCTGGCCGACCTCAACGAAGGGCTGCAGAGCACCCTGACGGTGCTGGCCAACCAGCTGAAGGACCACGCCGACCTGCGCCTGGAGCTCGGCGAACTGCCTGCGGTGGAGTGCCACCCCGGCAAGCTGAACCAGGTGTTCATGAACATCCTGAACAATGCCATCCAGGCGATCGCGTCCCGGAAGGACCTTCCGCGCGGCACCATCACCGTGCGCTCGGCCGTCGTCGGGGATGCGGTGCGCATCTCCATCGCGGACGACGGTCCGGGCATGACCGAGGCCGTGATGGCCAAGATCTTCGAGCCTTTCTTCACCACCAAGGAGGTGGGCGAAGGCACGGGGCTCGGCCTGTCGATCGCTTACAGCATCGTGGAGAAGCACGGCGGACGCATCACCGTGGAGAGCCTGCCCGGCGCGGGGGCCACCTTCCATGTCATCCTGCCCCAGCGCCAACAGCGCGCACACCAAGAGCAGCAGCAGCAACGCGCCTGAAGCCATGAACAAGGAACGCATCAAGGTCCTCTATCTGGACGACGAGGAAGGCAACCTGATCGCCTTCCGGGCCAACTTCCGCCGTGACCTGGAGGTCTTCACCGCCTCCACCGCCGAGCAGGCGCTGGAGATCCTGGAACGCACCCCCATCCCGGTGGTGATAAGCGACCAACGGATGCCCCAGGTGACGGGTGTGGACTTCCTCGCCCAGGTGAAGCAACGGCATCCGGACACCATCCGCATGCTGCTCACCGGCTACGCCGACATCCAGGCGGTGATCGATGCGGTGAACAAGGGCCGCATCTATGCGTACGTCACAAAGCCTTGGGACGCCAGCGATCTGCTGCTGCGCATCCAGCAGGCCCACGAGGTCTTCCGCCTGCGCGTGGACCGCGAGCGTCTGCTCCGCCGGTACGAGCAGGTCTTCGCCACCTCGGGCGACCCGATCGTGATCCTGGACGAGACCGGGCGCATCCACGATGCCAATCCAAGCGCGCAGCGCTTGGTGGGCCTGGACCATGGCGCGCTGCTGGACCGCAGCTTTCATGACCTGCTCACCGACCCGGCCGCCCTGCGCCATGCGTTGAGCGGCCGACTCCGGGGCCGGTCGTTCCATAACGTTGACCTCACCCTTCGGAACAGCCACGGCGATCCCATCGACGGGCTGCTCACCGTGAGCTACCTGGGCAAGTCGGACGATGGCCACCGGAGTTTCCAGGTGATCATCAAGGACATCACCGACCGACGGGCGGAGGAACAGCGTCTGCGCAAGCTCAACAGCGACCTGGACCGCCGGGTGGCCGTGCGCACGCGCCAGCTGCTGGAGGCCCTGGAGGACCTGGGCGCCTTCTCCTACACCGTGGCGCACGACCTGCGCAGCCCGTTGAAGAACGTGCTGGCCCTTTGCCAGTTGCTGCAGGAACACCAGCCGCCCACCGACATCGACGGGCGTGAGCTGAGCAGCCGCATCCAGCGCGGCGCGGGCCGCATGCTCGAACTGGTCGATGACCTCCTCCGCTTCTCCCAGACCAACAACCGCGACCTCCAGCGTTCAGACATCCGGCTGCGCGACCTCGTCCAGGAGGTGATGGACGAACTGCCGCCTGCGCCCCATGCCCCGCTCCTGGTGAACATGGTGCCGGCTGACACCCTGCTCCATGCCGATGCCGCCATGCTGAAGGTGGTGCTCGTCAACCTGATGTCCAACGCCGTGAAGTTCACCCGCCAGGTGGAGGCCCCCCGCATCGAGGTGCGGTTGGACACGGATGACGCCGGGGAGGTGCTGCGCGTGCGCGACAACGGCGTGGGGTTCGACAGCACCGGCGCCAAGGCCGTGTTCGGCGCCTTCAAGCGGATGCATCGCGCCGACCAGTTCGAAGGAAGCGGCATCGGTCTGGCCATCGTGCAACGCATCGTGAACAAGCACGGTGGCGAGGTGTGGGCCGAAAGCACCGTGGGCAAGGGCACCACCATCAGCCTGCGCATGAACGCCGGGGTCGCCGACCGCGCCGCTCTGCCGTTCGCCTCCTGAAGCCCCGCGCGTAACCCTTCCATCCGTCCCCGCGTAGGAACAACACCTTCAGTGCCCGCGACCAGGACGACCACCCTTGTGAACCCTTGCCCCATGAAGAAGTTGATGACCCTTCCCCTGCTCGTGCTGCTCACCCTCCCTGCCGTGCACGCCCAGAAGCGCAAACTCGTTGACCGTCGAGACCAGGCCGAAGGCTGGTACGTGCCCGTGCGGGGCGAGGTGCTCGCTGACGGCAAGCAGGTCCAGGACTACCAGGTTGAACTGTGGAAGGGCGATGAGAAACTGGGGCAGGTGGCCGTGGACAAGAAGGGCGGCTTCTCCCTGGACCTGGACATCGACCAGAGCTTCCTGGTGCGCGTCACCAAGGACGGCTTCGAGGACAAGCTCGTGCTGATCGACACCAGCCTCCCCCAAGACCTGGTCACATACCCGGACTATGTCTGTTACGTGAACCTGATCCCCCGTGGCAAGACCGCCGGCGTCGACCCGTTCTATGCCGACTTTCCGAGCGCCATCGTGCGCTGGAACACCGAGATGGGCGGATTCTACCACAGTGAGCATTACCTGGAGCACATCCAGACCAAGGTGGCCGGCCACGCGCAGGCCTCCTTCTGACAAGCATGTTGCCCGCCCGGCCACGACCACCAACAGGCCGGCAGGAACACGAAAGGCGGGCCGGATGCCCGCCTTCTTCGTTCCCGGCACCTCAGTGCTGATCGTAGTCGATCACCACACGCGCGCTGCGGGGATGGGTCTGGCAAGTGAGCACATAACCCTGTGCCACCTCCTCGTCGGTGAGGGCATAGTTCATGTCCATCTCCACCTGGCCTTCGACCACGCGCGCCTTGCAGGTGCAGCACACGGCGCCCTTGCACGCGTATGGAACATCCATTCCGGCATCGATGGCCGCGTCGAGCACGGGATCGCCCTTGGCGGTCATGTGCAGCACCTGCTCGCGGCCATCCAGCCGCACCACCACTTCGGCCTCGCCCGTGAACGCAGCGGTGGTGGCATGGGCCACCTCACGCTTCGCCTCGGTGGTCACCGGACTGGTGAACAGTTCGATGTGAACGCGCTTCTTCTCCACCCCGGCCGCCTCCAGGGCCTCGCTCACGTTCACCATCATCTGCTCGGGGCCACAGATGAAGAACTCCTTGTCCATCGCGTCCGTGACGAACCGTGTCAGAAGCTGCCGGGCCTTCTCCGCGGTGATCCGGCCATTGAAGAGGGCATCCTGCTCCCGGCCTTTGCTGAGGATGTGGTGCACCGCGAGCCGGTCACCGAACTGGGCCTGTAGCTCGGACAGCCTGCCACGGAAAATGATCCGGTCCGTGTCCGTGTTGCCATAGAAAAGCGTGAACCGGCTGTTGGGCTCGGTCCTCAGCACCGTCTTCAGGATGCTGAGGATGGGCGTGATGCCGCTGCCGGCCGCGAAGGCGACGAAGTGCCTGCCGCGCGTGGGATCGAGCGCCGTGGTGAAGTTTCCCATCGGCGCCATCACCTCCAGCGACATGCCCGCCTTGAGCTTCTCCACCAGCTGCGTGCTGGCCCGCCCGTCCTGAACGCGCTTCACCGCGATGCGGAAGCCGTCCGCATCCAACGGACTGCTGCAGATGCTGTAGCTGCGGCGCAGCTCCTCGCCGTTGACGGTGAGCTTGAGCGTGACATACTGACCGTGGGTGAAGCGGAACTCGTCCCGCAGGGATGGCGGTACAGTGAACCCGATCACGATGGCGTCAGGGGTCTCCTGCGTCACCTGCGATACGGTCAAGGGATGGAAGCGGGCCATGGAAGGGTTGCCGTTCGGCGGGCGCGAAAATAGGGTCCAGGTGATCGCGCGCTCGTCCGCGCCCCCCTTCCACGCTCCGCCGACCATGAACCACCAGGCCCGCCATTCTGTTCACCGGGTTGACCGGCATCAGCCCGAGCTGGGTCGCAGGGCCTAAATTCGCCGTTCGCATATCCGCCATGACCGACGTACAGAACCTCGAGGAACGCTTCCAGGCCAAGATCGACGCCGAACAGAAGATCGAGCCG